>CAYYAY010000062.1:0-35559 GCA_964470155.1 uncultured Lamprocystis sp.
GGGTCACCACCGGATTGCGCTCTTCTTGGCGTGCTTGGCGCCTTGGCGTGAGATATGTTCTTTCCAGACTCCGTGATCGGGAGAACTCGCCACCAGTGTCAGGAACGAACCCCAACATCTCCGACCGCAAATTGTTGGGGTTCCTTCGTCACCCCACCTACTGACTCCGACCCTGCCTAACCAGCCAGGTAGCGCCCGTCGTCCAGTCGGCGGGCGTGGCCGAGACTGGCCAGGGTGTCCAGGAGTTCGGCGACTTTGGCGCGGGGCGCGCGGGTGAAACCCTGGGCCAGGTCGGCGGCGGTGACCGGTGCGGCGCGGGCGGCGAGGGCCGTGCGCAGCGCTTGGAACTGATCGGGCAGGGTCTTGGGCCAGTCCGGTTTGGGTCCGGTGTCGACCGCGGCGGCGTCCGACGCCGATGCGGCGGTGATCGCGCCGGTGCCCGCGGGGTGCTGCAATTCCGGGCGCAGCCAGCGGATCAGGCCGCGGCGTTCCTCGGCGGCCCGCTCGGCGTTGAGCGCGACCAGGCGTTGCAGGATGATCTCCTCAACGTCGGCGGCCGGGGTGGCGGACTCCGTATCCGCTGATGCGGTTCCTGCGTCACCGCATCCTACAGGACGCGAAGCCAACAGGGCGGCGGTGAGGTCGTCCCACCCATAGGCGGCCAGCACGGCGGCGTCCAGTTCGTCGTGGAGCTCACGCAGGACCGCGACCAGACCTTGTTCATGGATCACCCGGTCCTTGGGGCGCAGTGGCGCACCAGTGCGCAGTTGCTCCAGGACGTTGTACATCCCGGTCATGGTCAGGCCCGGATGCAGCGCCTGGCGCTGTTTGCGGTGCGCGTCCAGATCCTCCGCCAGTTGGCGGATGCGGGCCTGGTGCGGCGCGCCCGGAGCCGGGAACGGGAAGGTTTCGAAGCAGCGGGTCTTGGTGTACCGCGGGTCGTTGCCGACACCGAGGCGGGCACCGGTTGCCAAAGCCCAATCGACGTGGACGCGACTGGAGACGACGCCCAGCGCCCAGGCGTCATCCAGGGCGATGGCGATCAGCATGTTGTCGGGCAGCACGGACTGATCCAAAAAGACGAAGGTCCGGTGCTTGGCGGTCTCGACGGTGGCGATGTAGCGTGGCAATCCCGCCAAGGCCGGTCGAAAGTCCCGTCGGGGCTCGCCGAAGACCCACCAGTTGTCGCGATACGTGGCGCGGTTGTTCTGATCCCGCTCCGGCTTCACCCGCTCCAGCACCCACTGATAGATCTCCGGGTAGCGCCCCCTGACCTCAGCCGCGGTGAGTCCGAACAGGTCGATGACCAGGACTCCGCGCGGGGTCTGGGTCAGGTCGCGGCCGTTGCGGTAGCAGCGCAGGTGCCGCTCGAGATCCGGCAGTCGGCCAAGCCCCAGGGTCGCCGCCTGGTCTGGAGTGACGATGAAGCCGGCCCCGTGCAGCTTGACGCCGGGCGAGGAGAGGCCCAGGTTCGCCAGCAGCGGGACCGCCGAAGCCACATCCGCCCCGATCCGCAGGTCGGTATGGATGGCTCCCTCGGTGCGCTCCAACTCGACCTCCAGCCCCTCGCCCTGGCCGGGGCGCTCCGCCGTCACCCGCTCCAGCACCCCGGGAAACATCCCCGCCTGGCCGACGGTCATGCCGATGCGCACCGCGGCGCCGTCGGCGGCATCCACCCAGGGGTGATCCGGCACCGCATAGCACAGCGACAGCGGTTCGGCGGCGCTGAGATGGCGCTCCAGCACGCGCCGGTTGAAGGTCTGACGCAGGCTGTTGGTGGTGATGAATCCGAAGCGGCGCAGGTGTCCGGCGCGCGTCAGCGCGGCGGCGCGCTCCCACCAATACATGACATAGTCGGCGGACTCGGGAACCTCGGGCCAGGCGGCGCGCAGGGCTTCCACGTAGCCGTCGCCGAGTGCGCGGCGCATCGCGGACGCACCGATGAACGGCGGATTGCCGACCACGAAATCCGCCGCGGGCCACTCTGCCTGGCGCGGAGTGACATAGCGTTCCAGCGCGACGCGGGCGGTTTCATCCGGGACCGGCTCGCCGGTGACCGGGTGGGGCTTGGTGGTGCGCCCGTCCCAGCGGGTGATGGGTTGGCCGGCGGCGTCGGTGACGAACTCCACGCGGTCGGCGTCGAGCACGGCGTCGCGACACTGGATGTTGCGGAAGTCGCGGATCACCGGCTCCGGCGGGTTGACCGCGCCGTGGGTACGAAAGTGCCATTGCAAGTAGCCGATCCACAGAACCATTTCGGCAATGGCGGCGGCGCGCGGGTTGAGCTCCAGGCCAAGCAACTGGTGCGGGTCGACGCTAACCCCTTCCATCGCCATCAGCAGTTGCCGCTGACCGAGCGATTCCAGGGTGTCGAGCACCTCGCCCTCCAGGCGTTTGAGGTGCTCGAGCGTGACATAAAGGAAGTTGCCCGAGCCGCAGGCGGGGTCCAGGACCCGCACATTGGCCAGCCGGACCTGGAAGGCGGCGACGAGTTTGACGGCCTCGTCGGGCTTGCCCTGCTCATGCAGGCTGAAGGCGGCGCTGTGCACGGCGGTCCATTCGTCGCGCAGGGGCGCGATGACGGTGGGCAGCACCAGGCGTTCGACATAGGAGCGCGGCGTGTAATGAGCGCCGAGTTGATGGCGCTCCTGGGGGTCGAGGGCGCGCTCCAGCAAGGTGCCGAAGATGGCGGGTTCGACGTGGCGCCAGTCGGCGCGGCCGGCGTCGATCAGCAGGTCGAGCTGGTCGCGCGCCAGCGGCAGGGCCGGGGCCTGGGCGAAAAGCCCGCCGTTGAAGCGCAGGCAGCGTTCGCGCAGGATGACCGAGAAGGGGGTGCCGGTGTTCATGTCGCGCCACAGGTGTTCGGTGAGCGGAACGAACTGCGCGGGCGTGTCGCGCACCGAACGCAGCAGGTCGGTAAAAGCGGCCTTGGGCAGCAGGCCGATGTCCTCGGCGAACAGGGTGAACAGACAGCGGATCAGGAAGGCGGCGGCCAGTTGCGGCGGGTGCCCGGCGGCTTCCAACGAGCAGGCCAGGCGCGCCAGGCGGGTGGCAATGTCGCGGGTGACGCGGGCGGCGCGGCGGCTGGGGTCGAGTGACAGGGGGTCGAGCCAGACGGCGCGCAGGCGGGCGCGGATGGCGGGGCGGCGCAGGTCTTCCAGCCGGATGCGGTGTGAGCGCGGGTCGGGATAGGGGATGTAGGCGCCGCCGCTGCGGCTGAATTCGCTGTAGAGTTCGATGCTGCGCCCGACATCGACCACCACCACGAACGGCGGCCGGCCCTCGGCGGCGGGCAGGCCGCGGGCATACTGCACGGCCTGACCATGGGCGCGCAGCATAGCCTTGTCCCAGCCGGTGGTGTCGAGCCCGAGCCCGGTCTGCTTGCACTCCATGACGTAGCAGGTGCGGCGGTAGAGATCGATGAACCCCTGGCTCTGACTGCCGTCACCGTGGTGAAAGATGACCCGGCGTTCGAAGCAGTAGGCGTTGTCCTGATGGTCCTCACGCGCCGGCTCCGGCCGCGGCAGGTCCAGGAGAGTGCACAGTTCAGTGAGAAAGAGTTGGTAATTGGCGCGCTCAGTGCCGGTGGCGTGTTGCCAGCGGCTGATGAAGGCCTCGATCGCCGCCGCCGGGGTGTCGTCGGGGGCGTCGTCCAGGTCCGGGGGCGGCGTGCTGGGGTCGTCGTCCATGTCGTGGGGAGCGACTGAGGGTGCGTTGCCGGAATGCTACTCGAGGAATCCCGGTCGGGCAAGGATGACACGAGTGACTTACCGCGGCAGATACTTATAGATCACCCAGTACGCCATCCCCACGAACACCCCTCCGCCGACGATATTGCCCAACGACACGTAAGTCAGATTGCTGTAGAGGAAATTCCACCAGGTCAGCGCGTCTAGGTGGGGCACATGCTCGGCGACGCTTGCGACGAATCCGGGGTCCCACCAGGACAATAAGAGCCCATACGGCAGAAAGAACATATTGGCGACGCAGTGTTCGAATCCGGCCGCGACGAACAGCGCAATCGGCATGGTCAGCGCGGCGATCTTGCCGCCGATCGTCCGGGCGGTGAGCGCCACCCAAATGGCAATACACACCAATACGTTGCACATGATGCCGCGGAAAAAGGCTTCACCCGGGTCCAGCGCGGCTTTCGCTGACGCGATCTTCAATGAGGCAAGCCCCAGGTCGCCGCCGGCCGAGGTATAAACGCCGGTCAGGATCAACAACACCGCGGTCCCCACCGCGCCCACGAAATTGCCGACAAAGACCAGACCCCAGTTGCGCAACATGCGCCGGAGCGTGACCTTGCGGCTCGCGTAGGCCATGACGATGAGGATATTCCCGGTAAAGAGCTCGGCCCCGCCGGCAATGACCAACACCAACCCCATCGAGAAGGCGATCCCTTTGAGCAACTGGATGCCGCCGTACCAGACATCCGCTGCACCGGTCGATACGATGACGGCAAAATAGGCACCGAACGCAATGAATGCGCCGGCCAGCATCCCGAGCACAAAAGTGGTCAGCGGCGGATTATTGGCTTTCTTGACGCCGGTTTCTTCGCTTAATTCCTCGACCTCTTTGGACAACCGGTCATCGAAAGTGAGCGGCAGCGTCGCCGCCGCGGGGTAAACACCCGACTCTGAGAGATCCGACATGCTTGCCATCCCGCCCCAATGGAATCGGCAACCGATCCTCGACCAACGGGGCATGTTTCATGATTATGACGTACACGATCGATACCTGAAGCTGGCGATCGACCACATGAATAACCCCGACTCAATCCGGTTTTCCAGCAAAAACCTGCGTGGAACGGCGGATGACGGATACAGTACGCGAGCGGCCTACACCGTTCGCATAGAAGATGGTAGCGACTGCGACGACGACAAACAAGGCCGAACGCGGTTTGCGCCCGGACGGAACCGTTTTCGCCCCGGACTTGCTGTTGCAACGCTCTAAATCGCCGCGACCAGCACGAGCGCGTTCACCCGGCAGAAAATATAGCGAAATCGTTTTAAAACGTTTGCGTTTTATTTATTCCTTGCCTAAATTATGGGCTACCCCATCAAGGAGTCTGTCATGTCCCTCGACTTCGCCACCGCTCCTTACGGCCGCCGTACCGAGACCGACGCCATCTTTCGCCGCTTCGACGCGGGCAAGAACCTGCTCATGCCCGGCCCGCGCCGCCTGGGCAAGACCTTTGTACTGCAACGCCTGGAGGAACGGGCGGGCAAGCACGGCTATGTCGCCGTCAGTGTCGATGTCTCGCATTGCCGCGACGAGCGGGCCTTCTTCGCCAAGCTCTGCCAGGCGATCGAACACAAGCGCGGACAGGGCGATTCACTGTTGAAATCGTTGCAGTTACGCCTCAAGCAGGTCTTCCACGGCGCCTCGACCAGCCCGGACTCCTGGTGGCAGGCCGCCCTGAACCTGGATTGGGAGACCTTCGCCGAGCACCTGATCACCACGCTGGCCGAGGACCCGGACCACCGCTGGGCCATTCTCATCGACGAACTGCCGGTCTTTCTGCTGCATCTGGAGGACACGCCCAACGGCCTGGCCCAGGTCAAGGGCATCGCCTACCGACTGCGTGAGTTCCGGGAGCGCCTGCCCCGCCTGCGCTGGTTGATGACCGGCTCCATCGGTCTTGAACCCCTGGCGCGGCGCGGCGAGTATCTTGGCGCCTTCAATAACCTGGAGCCATTCGAGTTGCTCCCGCTGAGCAGTCAAGCCGCTTGTGCCTTGCTCAAGGATTGGGCGCAAACTGGCCTGTTCGAGCATCGCCAACAAATCAGTGACCATGAGGCCGAGGCCATCGTCGCCGCCTCCGGATGGTTGTCCGCCTACTATCTTGAGGCCTTCGGCAAGCAGTTGCACGGCAACCCGGCCGCGGACGCTGGCACGGCACTTGAGCGGGTTGCGGAAGCCCGCAAACGCCTGTTGCAACCAACGAACCGCAATTACTTCGAGACCTGGCCGGAGCACATCCGCAAGAACTTCGCCGAACCCATACGGGGTCGCCTGTTCGCGCTCCTTGCCTATCTGGCCGATTTCGAGAACGGCCTGTCCACCGATGGCCTGTTGCCCGCCCTCAACGAAGCCGCGTTGCCGCGAAGGGACCTACTGCGCCTGCTCAATACGCTGGAAGAAGACGGCTTCATCGTCCGCGACCTAGACGCCGACCGGCATCGCTTCCGCATGGAACTGCTGCGCCTATGGTGGCAGCGGTTCCTACCGGAGTGAGGTCATGACCGAAATCGACACCATCGCCGTCTATGGTCCGGGCAATCTGAAACCGGCCGACCTGGTCGCCGGTTTCGTGGCGCGGGAACGCACCCTCGCCTACTTCATCAATGAACTGCGCCATCAGGCGACACCAGGGGCCAGCCCGCGCCATCTGCTCATCATCGGCCAACGCGGCATGGGCAAGACCACCCTGCTGTTGCGGCTTGCCATCGCCATCGGTGAAGAACCGGCGCTGGCTGAACACTTGGTACCGCTGACCTTCCGCGAAGAACAATACAATGTCATCAACCTGCATGTGCTCTGGCGCAACGCCATCGAATCGCTCCTGGACTGGCTGGAGCAGCAAGGCCGCACTGCCGAGACCGCAGCACTGGAGGTTGAATTGACCGCAGCCGAGACCGCCTATGAACAGGACCGCAAGGCCCAGGCCGGCGGTGCCGCCGCCTGGCGCGTGTTACGGCTGGCGTGTGAGCGATTGGGCCGGCGGCCGGTACTCTTTCTTGATAATGTGAATCTGATCCTGGACGCACTGAAGAAGCACGACTGGGGCCTGCGCGACCTGCTCCAGCAACCGGACGGACCTTTGGTCATCGGCGCGGCGGCGGCTTATCCCAAGGGTCTATCGGACCGCAGTGCGGCGTTCTTCGACTTCTTCCGTATCACCACGCTAGAGCGGCTGGAGACGGCCGAGGTGCGTGCCTGTCTGCAGCGCCTGGCCGCCCGGCGCGGCGCGTCTGGGGCCAAGGTCAGGGACGTCCTTACCCGCGACCCCGGACGGATCGACGCGCTCACCGAGATGACCGGCGGCAGTCCGCGCACCCTGGCGGTCTTGTACCTCCTATTGGAAAGCCGGGCGGGCGAGGATACCTTTGCCGATCTGGAGGGACTGCTGGACCGGATGACGCCCCTGTACAAGGCCCGCGCCGAGGAGGCCGCACCCCAGGCCCGCGCCGTACTGGACGCCGTGGCACTGCATTGGGACCCGATCACCGCCAACGCCGCGGCGCGCGAATCAGGACTGGACGTGACCGCGGTCAATGCCCAATTGGCACGGCTGGAGAACGACGGTTATGTGGAAAAAGTGGAGGTCAGCGGCAGCGGGCGCTCCGGCTATCAACTGGTCGAGCGCTTTTTCAATATCTGGTATCTCATGCGGCATGGCAGCCGCCGATTGAAACAGCGCGTACGCTGGCTAACGTGTTTTTTGCGCGGGTTTTATTCTTCCACTGAGCGCGAGGGTTTAGGCCGCGAGATCCTGATGTCGGGCAATTTCCGGGGCCGGGCCGATTGGATGCTGGCGGTGGCGGAAAGCCAGGATGACGCGGTCTACCGCAGGGCACTAAGCCACGCCGCCGGGCGGGACCTGTTGCGGCAATCGGAGATTCGCGAGCGTATCGAGTGTCTGGTGGATTTGCGCGATATCGATCCGCAACAGGCGGATATGGTCGAACTGGAACACCGGGCGCTGGCGGTAAACAGGGAATGGCCAGAGGGGATGGATGCCCCGCGGTTTTGGGATTTGTTGGGCGGGTCGCTGGCGATCGGTCGGGCGGAGAAGCGAACGATTGTGCAGCAATTGCCTGATATGGAAATGGCGAAGCTAACTGAATTGACTGCGACCTTGCGCAAAGAGGTCGTTCGTCTAAGCCGGAATTTGGCGATTTCAGAGGATGAGTTGATGCCTTACCGTGCAGCCGTGCGGGATGGCAGTATACGCCACCGCTATGATTTGCAGGGCGCCAGCGCGGCCGCGCTGCACGAAAGCAACCTCGACATTGCTGCCTTGGGCTGCCTGATCGCCCTGAACGATGGGTCCGGCGACCCCGATGCGGTGCGCGAAACCCGGCAACGCTTTGATGGAAAAACCAGCCCAGTATGGACACGAGTGGATTCCCATCCCGGCCTGAAAAGAACAGACAGCGCAGACTACGCACAGTCGCGCGGTTTGACCCTCAAACGACTCGGATTCACGGAAGAAGCGGAGTCAGCCTACCGCCAAGCCATCGCGCTAGACCCCACGAGTGCATCTGGATGGAATAGCCTGGGCAACCTGCTGCGGAGAGATTTGGGTCGTTACACGGAGGCTGAAGCCGCCTATCGCCAGGCCATTACGTTAGATCCCAAGTCGGGTAATTTGTGGCTCCGGCTCGGCATTCTGCTGCAAGAGCACCTGGACCGCTACGAGGAGGCCGAAGCCGCCTACCGACAAGCCATTACGCTGGATCCCAAGTCGGGTAATTCATGGCTCTGGCTCGGGTCGCTACTGCAAGAACGACTGAGCCGTTACGAGGAAGCCGAGGCCGCTTACCGCGAGGCCATCGCGCTCGATCCGCAATCGGGAAATCGGTGGCACCTGCTCGGCTGGTTGCTGGAGAGCGACCTTGGCCGCTACAAGGAGGCTGAGGCCGCCTACCGACAGGCCATCGCGCTCGAACCCAAGGCGGCAGGCCCGTGGGTTTTCCTCGGCTGGTTGCTGCAATACAACCATCACCGCGACGAAGAGGCCGAACAGGCTTATCTCCGCGCACTGGAATTAGCGGAGACCAAGGATCAGAACGACATTCACGGGCACCTGGCTCATCTGTACTGGTTTCACTTGGAGCGACCCGAAGACGCCCGACGCCACGCCGAGCTTGGGCGGCAGGTGCCGGAAGCCTATAGCGTGTGCCTGCTGGATGCCGCCCAACACCTGGCGGAGGACGAACCACGGGCAGCTTTCCGCGCCTTCGACGATGCCCTTGCCAAACTCTGGGAAGAGTACGACTGGCTCGTGCAGCGCACCCTGCGCTACGCCCATGCCAAAGGCTATGGCCCCCAATTCCGCGAATGGATGGAGGCCGCCGACTACCCTGCCCGCTACGCCCCCTTGTACTGGGCCTTCCTCGCCCTGCTTGAAGGCGAGGAGATCCTGCGCAACGTCAACCCGGAAGTGCGCCGCACGGCGGAGCGCATCTATCGCGGCCTCGCCGCCGGAACCAAGCCGCCGCTGCCGTCCAACCAGGCACAGCGCCGACGTTCGCCGAAGCGATCAAGCCGCTTCACGGGCGTGACTGAGGCGAAAGCGCCGGATGGACCGACTTGAAGCATCGCCTGCGAGTGCTTCGGTCCGCAGCCATCGTCAGCGGCCGTTCCCGTCACAACACCTTGGTCACCAGTTTGATCGCCGGGTCCTGCGGATCGTTCTCGATGCGGAACCCGAGTGACTTCATCAGGGCCAGCATGCGGCTGTTGGCGGTCAGGACCTCGCCGTCCATGATGCGGAACCCGCGCAGCCGGGCGTTCGCCATCAGGGAACGCATCAGGCGCGCGCCGATACCGAGGTTGCGGCAGTTGTCGGCCACCACGATGGCGAACTCGCACACCTCCCCGCCGGGGCGCGAGATGTAGCGCGACACCCCGACCTGGACCTCCGCACCGTCCTGCTCGACCACCCCGATCAGCGCCAGTTCACGGTCATAGTCGATCTGGGTGAAGCGCACCAGCATCTCGGGTGTCAACTCTTTGACGGCCTGCATGAAGCGGAAGTACTTGGTCTGCTCGGACAGCCCGCGGACGAACTCCTGCGTCATGTTGGCGTCCTCCGGGCGGATCGGGCGGATCACCAGTTCCTTGCCGTCCGGCAGTTGGACGTGCTCGATGAGGGTCACCGGGTAGGGGTGGATGGCCATGTGCCCGTAGGTGGTCTGCTGCGGCGGGCGGTAGTTGACGACGATGCGCGCGTCCACCGCGATGACTTCTTTGTCATTTCCAATCAATGGATTGATCTCCATGCCGATGATTTCGGGCAGTTCACAGACCATCTCCGAGACGCGCTGCAGGGTGCGCGTCAGGGCCGCCCGGTTCATCGGCGGAATCTGGTTGCGGGCCGCCATGAGCCGCGAGACCCGGGTGTGGTCGATCATGGTCTGGATGATGAAAGCATTGAGCGGGGGGAGCCCCAATGCCTGATCCTCCAGCATTTCCACCTCGGTACCGCCGGCCCCGAAGCTGATCACCGGCCCGAAAATCGGATCGCGGGTGACCCCGATCATCAGTTCGCGGGCGGCGCGTTTGGACACCATGTGCTCCACCGTCACGCCTTCGATGTGGGCATCCGGACGCAAGCGCGCGGCGCGCTCCACGATCTCGGTAAAGATCCGCCGCACCGATTGGGCATCGGCAATGTTGAGGGCTACGCCGTCCACGTCGGACTTGTACTTCAAATCCGGCGAGTGAATCTTGACCACGACCGGGAAGCCGACCGCCTCCGCCGCCATCAGCGCCTCGTTGGCGGTGCGCGCCAGGACGGCCTGCATGGTCGGAATGCGGAAGGCGGCGAGGATCGCCTTGGCCTCGATGATGCCGAGCTGTTTGCGCCCCTCGGCCATCACCCCCTCGATGATCAGGCGTGCCCCTTCCACGTCCGGGGTATCTTCCTGGGAGATGGGCTCCGGCGACTGCATCAGGAGACGCTGGTTACGCAGGTGGCGGGCGAGAAAGGACATGGCCTCAATGGCCAACTCCGGGGTCTCGAACTGGGGGATATGATATTCGGCAAGCAGCGCCTTGGCGGCGGCCACGCGCTTGCCGCCCATCCAGCAGGTGAGGACGGGCTTTTTGGTCTTTTTCACCGCCTCGATCACCTGTTCCACGGTGCCCTGCGGGTCGCCGGACGTCAGCGGGGCCAGGATGACCAGGATCCCGTCGACGCCCGGATCGGCCAGACAGGCGTCAATGGCGATGCGGTAGCGTTCCGGGGTGGCGGTGCCCATGATGTCGACCGGGTTGCCGTGCGACCAGTGCGCCGGCAGGGCCTGTTCCAGCGTCTGGTTGGTCGTTTCCGACAGGGTCGCCAGCGACAGCCCCAAATCCTGGGCACGGTCCGCGGCGAGCACCCCGGGTCCGCCGCCGTTGGTGATGATGGCGATGCGCTCACCGGTCAGCCGCCGGCCGGTACCGAACACCTGGGCGGCGGCGAACAGTTCCTCCAGATGATCCACCTGCACCACGCCGGCCCGCTCGGTGACCGCCCGGAAGACATCGTCCGAGCCGACGAAGGCCCCGGTATGTGACTTGACGGCGCGGCTGCCGGCCGGATGGCGGCCGGCCTTGACCACCACCACCGGCTTGAGGCGCGCCGCCGCCCGCAGTCCGCTCATGAAGCGGCGGGCATTGCGGATGCCTTCCACATACAGCAGGATACACTGGGTCTGGCCGTCCATGGCGAGGTAGTCGAGGATATCCCCGAAGTCCAGATCGGCCGCGGCCCCCAGGGACACCACGGCGGAGAGGCCGAGTTCACGCCGCTCGGACCAGTCGATCATGGCCGTGCAGATGGCCCCCGACTGGGACACCAGGGCGACATTGCCGCGCCGCGGCATGTCGGGTCCGACGCTGGCATTGAGCCCATGCTGGGGGCGCATGACCCCGAGACAGTTCGGACCGAGCATCCGAATCCGGTTACGCCGCGCCGCCTCCACCAACCGGTCCTGGAGGGCCGCACCCGACTCCCCGTGCTCACCGAAGCCGGTGCAGTAGACCACCGCGACCCGCACGCCGGCGGCGCCGCACTGCTCCAGAATGGCCGCTGCCTGGGCCGCCGGCGTCGCGATCAGGGCCAGGTCCACATGCTTGTCGAGGCTGACTAAATCCTTGTAGCAGGGCCGCCCCGCGACCGCGTCGTACTTGGGGTTGATGGCGTAGCTGTGCCCCTTGAAGGTTCCGCTGAGCAGGTTACGGTAGACCTGACCACCGACAGAACCCTCGCTGTCACTGGCGCCGAACACGGCCACGGCACCCGGGGTGAACAACTGGTCGACATCGGACAAGTGCATCTGGACTGCCCTCCCGGGCTGAATTAGGGTTAAGCTTCAGCGACGCCGCGCAGACGAGGCTCGGCGGACAACCAAAGTATCGGTAACGAGAATCGCCCGCAACGCCTGACGCATCCGACCGCAACCCGGATCGGCTGCCGCGGCGCCCGCGCGCTGGGGATCGCCCATGAACCTAGCTTTCATTTCCCACGACACCTGCAAAGAGCACGCGATGGGAGCCCATCATCCGGAGTGCCCGGAGCGACTGCACGCGATCCAGGACCGCATGATCGCTTCCGGCATGGAGATGCTGGTCACCCACTATGACGCGCCCGAAGCCAGCATCGAGCAACTGGCACGGGTCCACGACCCGGATTACATTCGCAAAATCTTCGACACTGCCCCCGCGTCCGGCCCCGATCTGGCCTGGGTGGACGGGGACACCGCCATGAACAGCCGCACCCTGCCCGCGGCGCTGCGCTCCGCCGGCGCCGCCATCCTTGGGGTCGATCTGGTGATGAGCGGCAAACACCACGCCGCCTTCTGCTGCGTCCGCCCGCCGGGTCATCATGCCGGGCGTGATTCCGCGGCTGGCTTCTGCTTCTTCAACAACGTGGCGGTCGGCGCGGCCCACGCATTGGAACAGCATCAGCTCCAACGCGTCGCCATCGTCGACTTCGATGTGCATCACGGCAACGGCACCGAGGATATCTTTATCGACGACCCGCGGGTGCTGTTCTGCTCCAGTTTCCAGCACCCCTTCTATCCGGGCACCGGCGCCGATACGGTCGCGCCGAACATCATCAACCTGCCGCTGCCGCGACTCACCAGCGGCGCCGACTTCCGCGCCGCCGTGGAGCGCGCCTGGCTGCCCCGCCTCGACGCCTTCGCCCCGGAGATGATCCTGGTCTCGGCCGGGTTCGACGGCCACGCCGAGGACGACATGGCGCATTTCAACCTGCGTGAACCGGATTACGCCTGGATCACGCGGGAACTGCACAAGCTTGCCGGGCGCCATGCCCAGGAGCGCATCGTCTCCTGTCTGGAAGGGGGTTATACCCTCTCGGCCCTGGGACGCTGCGTCAGCACGCATGTGGACGAGTTGATCGGGCACGCCTGATCACTGACCGCCGAACGCCGCCGATGCGCGTTTGCTGCACCGCAGCAAGCAAGGATAGGCGGGTTCGGGAACGGATGCAACGCATTGCCTTGGTCCACGCGACCGGGGCTCAGATAAGACCCGCGGGCGGGTGCCCGCTCCTGGGAACTGATGCAGGGGTTTCTGAAGGAGGTGGGTGGCCGCTGAAGCCGCTGGCCTGTGCATGGCGCGTGATCGGGGGGCGGGTTTGCAACCCGCCCTCCGGTCAGGCCTTATCGCGTGGGAAGGGCGTCACACCGCCTCATCAGACAGCGACAAGACGAGGCGGAAACCAAGGTCCCGCGCGGTTTCACGGATCGCCGCGCGCGCCCGAGCGGTGGTTCTGGTCCGCAATGGACCGGCGTCGAAGGATCCTCCGCGCACGATGCGCGCGCCCTCGGCATCGGCGTCATTACGGCCGTCACCGACCTGGTATGGGTAGGGCCGGTCCCGACTCAGGGTCCATTCCCAGACGTTACCACCCATGTCCGCTACGCCCTCGGGCGTCGCACCCAGGGGGAACAGGCCAACGGCGGACGGCTCACCGAGGGTCCCAAGGCAGTTGGCACAACCCTCCCCAAAGCGGTCGCCCCAGGGATAGACGCGTCCCTCAGTGCCACGCGCGGCCAGCGCCCACTCGGCCTCGGTGGGCAGGCGCAGGCCATAGCCGGCCGGCAGACTGGTGCGGCGCTTGCGTAACATGGTGTCGAGCCAGGCGGCATAGGCGACCGCCTCAAACCAGGTGATACCGACCACCGGACGATTGGTCTCGGCGCGCTGACGCGGCCAACCCGCCGGCTCCTTACGCCGCTGACCATGACACCAGCCCCATCCCAACTCGGACCACCACTCGCGCCGCTCATAGCCGTGCGCCGCGACGAAGACGCGGAATTGGCCGACGGTAACCGGGTAGCGTCCGATCCAGAAGGCATAGTCCAGTGCGACCGGTAAGTCCCCGCCAAGCTCGTTGGGCAGCACCCCGGCAACATCGGGAGCACAGCCCAACACGACCTGGCCCGGTTTGATCGCCACCATGCCCAGGGCTCGCTCATGATCGCCGTGATAGCGCGCCGGGAGTTCGAAACCCCGACGTTCGAAACGCGGGTCCCCGAGTCGGGCCAACACGGCCGCGGCGGCCGCCCGCTCCCTCAAATGCAGCGCGCCGGACTCCACCAGGGCCGCCAGGCGGTGACGAACGCGCTGCACACTCCGGGCGCCGGGGGGCGTATCGGCGGCCCGCCCATAGCCGATGGCGATAGCCACCTCGCCCGCCAGCCAGACACGGCGCCATAAGGCATCCCCCAGGTCGGCGTCGGGTGGACACAGGCACTCGATCAGTTCCAAGGGCCGCGCAACCTCACGCTGATTATGAACCAGGAAGCCGACCGCATGCAGAATGGTCTCGCGCCAATAGGTCCGGTCACGAACAAGATCCGCCACTTGCTGCGCAAAGTCCAGTGCATGAGCCACCGCGCACCCGGCCAGGTACTCGCGTATCGCCCGGTGCGGGAAGTCGTAGACCGCCGGCCGCTCCTCGCACAGCAGGCCAACGCGCTGTTTGATCAACTCCGTGAGCGATTGCGCCCAGTCCACATCCTGGCGCGGATGCAGCAGCCGCAGCGCGGTGACCAACTCGGTCTCACCAATTCCGGCGGCCACGCCTTGGCCGGGATCGGTCGATGACCGGTCGGTGCCCCCTTGGTGCTGCATCACCGTCGACAGACGCTCGCACAGGCTAATGGCATCGCAACGATCCCGCCGGGCCTCCCGCAGCAGCTCGGTCATGCGCGTATCCTCGGCATCCAACCCGCGATCCATCCGCGAAAAGAGCACATCGACGGCACCCTCAAACAACCGCGCCCGCTCCTCCCGCAGTTCACGACGATCAGTGAAGACCAGCGCCATGAGCGTGAGCAACAGGGGATTGGATGCCAGGCGCGAGCAATGGGAACGCCTGACGTCCTGGCGAAAGGCATCCGCCAGAGCCTCCGACTCGGTCAGCAAGAGCGCGCCCTGGACACTCAACTCCTGGAACCAGTCGTTCACGAAACGATCCACCTGATCGCGGCCGAAGGGTTGCAGGACGGCGATCGGAAACTCCGCTTCCGGCAATCGCCAATCGGGATGCTGGTAGGCGAATACCCGGCTGGTGAGGACGAAGCGGCACTTGGGTGCCTCCCGACGAAACTCGATCAGACTCGCACGCACCTGGGATAGCCCGCTGGGATGAACCTCATCCAGCCCGTCCCACAGCACCAGGGCACGCCCTTCGCGGATCGCCGCTTCAAGTGCCGGCAGACAAAAGCCCAGGTTACGATCGGTCAGCTCGTGACGCAGAAACCCCCACACCAACCGCTTGTCGGACTGCTCCGACCTGTCCTGCGCGGCCAACCAGGCACTGAAATCGCGCAACCGCAAGAGCACCGGGAGACACGACCACTCGGTTTCCGGCCAACCGGGCAACGCGGTCCGATCCCCGGTCGCCAGGACGTGGGCGAGAAAGGCCAGCAGCGTGGATTTGCCCGAGCCGGCCTCGCCCAGGATCACCAGCGAACGGCGTAAACAAATCGCTTCCAGCGCGCTGAGGCCGCGCGCCCGATCCCGATCCAGGATGCGCTCGGCATTCGGGTCCAACGCCGGATAGGTCGCCGGGAGGCCGCGCCCGGCCTCCACGAGTGCCCGTTTCGCCGTCTCCTCGGGCAGCGCGAGATCAGTCATCAACGGCACGTAAAGGTTGACGATGCCGCGGCTTTCATCCGTTTGGCTGGTGATGCCGCGCAGCGGCAGCGAACGGGTACGCCACGCCAGCACCCGCCGCAGGCAGTCGAGTTGCCCATCGGGGGAACTGGGACGCTCGCCGACGAAGATCCCCTTAAGGATGAGCGAATCTGCGGCAGCCGGCGGTCGAACGATCGCCGCTTGGCCGGCAACCTGGGCCGACAAACGTGCATTCAGGTCACGGCGCTGCTCTTCCAACGCGACCAGCTGCGCACGCAATCGTGACGCTTCCGAACTGTTATCCTTGGTCACGGTCGCCCCCCATGACAGACCTGGATGATCCCTTGCGGAATTTCCCGCCAATGACCGGCAACGTGACGGCGCCGCCCGGGCGCGGCAACGCGGTGCGTCGCGCCGTCGCGCGCACGCTGCCTCCACCTGTCAGATTCAAGCATGCCTAACATCGCAATCCTTTGGTTCCGGCGCGATCTGCGCCTCACTGACAATCCGGCCCTGTTCCAGGCCATGGCGGACAATGATCAGGTGTTGCCACTCTATATTCACGCCCCGGCCGACGAGATTCCCTGGGCTCCGGGAGCAGCGAGTCGCTGGTGGCTGCATTGGAGCTTACAGGACCTTGATCGTTCACTGCGCGAACGCGGCAGCCGCCTGGTCATCGACGCCGGCGAGTCACTCGCGGTGATCCAACGGATGGTAGCCCGGACCGGCGCGACCCGCGTCTATTGGAACCGCCTCTACGATCCGGCCACCCGTGCGCGCGACACCCGGATCAAGCTCGCCCTGCGCGCTCAGGGGCTTGTAGCCGAAAGCCACAATGCGCTGCTGTTGCGCGAGCCCTGGACCATCCTGAACGCGACGGGCGAACCGTACAGAGTGTACAGCGCTTTCTGGCGCAAGTCGTCCCCCGGATTGGCTGGCTGCACCCCGGTGCCGACACCGCCCGGTTTCCGGCCGGCACCGGCGGCGGACAGCCTGCGCGGCGAGGACCTGGGGTTGTTACCGCAAATTCCCTGGGATCAGGGCCTGCGCGAGCGCTGGCAACCCGGTGCCGACGCCGCGATGAACCGTGCCAGCGGGTTTCTCGACAGCGCGCTGGACGCTTACGCCCAGGGTCGGGACCTTCCCGGCACCACGGGTACCTCCAACCTCTCACCCTATCTGCACTTCGGCGAGATCGGCCCGCGCCAGGTGCTGGCCCTGATCGCCGCGCGCTACGGGACCGTGGAGGCACCGGCCGCTGAGGCCTATGTGCGCGAACTCGGCTGGCGGGAGTTCGCGCATCACCTGCTCTACCACTTCCCGCACACCGCGACCGATCCCCTGGACCCGCGCTTCGCCCGTTATCCATGGCGCACCGCGGGCGCTGCGGAACTGCTCGCCGCGTGGCAACAGGGTCGCACCGGCATCCCCCTGGTCGACGCCGGGATGCGTGAACTGTGGCACACCGGCTGGATGCACAATCGGGTGCGGATGGTGGTTGCTTCCTTCCTGACCAAGAACCTGCGCCTGCCCTGGCAGGTCGGCGCCGCCTGGTTCTGGGACACGCTGGTGGACGCGGACCTGGCGGCCAATACCCTGGGCTGGCAATGGACTGCCGGCTGCGGGGCCGATGCCGCCCCCTACTTCCGCGTCTTCAATCCGGTTCGTCAAGGCGAGCGGTTCGACCCCCAAGGCACCTATGTGCGACGCTGGTGCCCGGAATTGGCCGGTTTGCCCGACACGTTCATCCATCAGCCATGGGCCGCCCCCGCCGCGACGCTACGCGCGGCCGGCCTGACCCTGGGAGCCGACTATCCGACTCCCGGCGTCGATCTGGCGCGCTCGCGGCTGGAAGCACTGGCCGGGTTTGAAACGATCAAGGGCTCCACCGGTGCAGGACAAGACACCGTGCGGTCATAACCCGCCATGGCACAGATCACGGTTGCGACCGCGCGGCCGGAACGACGATCAAGGCCCCCATGGTCGCCGCTCACTGGTCGCCGCTCACTGGTCGCCGCACCAGTCTTTGTAAGGATGCCGGGCCAGGTTGGCATTGGAGTAGCGCGGATCGGCCGTGACCTCGGCACCCGCCCAAGGCGGCAGGGACACATGCTCGTCAGCGCGCTTCAGTTCGATCTCAGCCAGTTCCAGTCCTGCGTTGGACCCGCTGAAGACGTCCAGATCCCACGTGCGGTCGCCGTAACGGACCCGGTAACGCACTTTCGAAATCACCGGCAGGATCGCCAGTTCACGCAGCATGGCCTGCGCATCCGCGGGCGGAATGGGGTACTCGAACTCGGACCGGGTGATGCCGTGCGGCGGTCCCTTGATGGTGAGGTAGGCATCATCCTCCTTCATCCGCACCCGCAAGGTCAGGGTGCCGGTCGTCGCCAGATAGCCTTGGACAATCTGCCACTCCTGCTCGACCGCCTCACGCCATGCGTCATTTTTTACCAGAAACTTACGCTCGATTTCGAGTGCCATTTCTCAATCCTCCGACCGTGCAAAAATCGCCATGGATTCGACATGGGCGGTGTGCGGGAACATGTCCATGACCCCCGCCTGAACCATCCGGTACCCCAAGCCGTTGACCAGTCGATCCGCATCGCGTGCCAGGGTACTGGGATAACAAGAAACATAGCAGATCCGCCGGACTCCCAAGCGTGGCAGCCAGTCGAGAATCTCAAGCGCGCCGCTGCGCGGCGGGTCCAGCAGGGCCTTGTGGTAGTACCCCCGCAACCAGGGCTCCGCGGCGAGGTCACCGTAAAGATCGGCGGTTTCGAAGCGCACGTTAGCGATCCCGTTGCGCCGGGCATTGGCCGCGGCCCGTGACACCAGCCCGGCATCCGCCTCGACCCCCACGACATCGGCGCAGCGCCGCGCCAACGGCAGACTGAAGTTACCGAGCCCGCAGAACAGGTCCAGCACCCGCTCGTCGGGTTGGGGATCCAGGAGGTCGAGCGCCTGATCGACCATCAGGCGGTTCAACTCCAGGTTCACCTGGGTGAAATCCGTGGGCAGGAACTCCAGGCGGACGCCATGATGCGGGAGGTCGTAGTGCAAGTCCAACTGGTGACCGGGCATGGGCCGGATGCTATCCACCCCGCCCTCCTGGAGGTAGATGTGGTAGCCATGATCCTCGCCCAGGCGCTGCAACACCGCCAGGTCAGCGGCGCTCGGCGGCGCCATGACGCGAAACACCAGGACGCAGGGCGCCTCACCGACCGCCATCTCGATCTGCGGGACCTGATCGCGGATACTCAGTTGTCCGACCGTTTCGGCCAGGACCGCAAGCCGCTCGCCCACCGCCGGGTACAGCACCGCGCACCCGTCCAGGTCGGCCAGATAGGGGGTCCCACGCTCGCGAAAGCCGACCAGAGTGCGGCCCTTCTTGATCACATGCTTCACCCCGAGGCGCGCCTTGCGCCGATACCCCCAATGTCCTGCGACCAGGGGGGCGAGCCAGGTCGCGGGGCTGACCTTGCCGATCCGCGTGAAGACATCGGCGAGGGTCTCCTGTTTCATGCGAATCTGCGCGGCCGGATCCTGGTGTTGCAGACTGCAACCGCCGCAGAGGCCGAAATGGGGGCAACGCGGCGCGACCCGTTCGGGCGATGCCCGCAGAATCTCGACGGCGACGCCCTCATCGAAGCGACGCTGGAGGCGGGTGTAGCGGAAGCGTACCCGCTCTCCGGCCAAAGCGTTGTCGATGAACAGCGCCTTGCCGTCGAAGTGTGCCAGGCCCCGACCCTCGTGGGTCAGGCCCTCGATCTCGACCTCGACTAAGCCTTGGGGCAGTGGTTTGCGTTTCTTTGACAAAATAGTCTTAGCGATCTAGTGACGCAGCGGTTGGCACTGCTGATGAGAAACCCGTCGCAGCGGGGAACACCGTATCACGCCGGGAAAACCCCGGTGGAAAGATAGCGGTCACCCCGATCACACACGATGGCGACAATCACCGCCCCGCTGAGTTCCTGCGCCAGCCGCAGTGCCGCGGCCACCGCGCCACCCGAGGACACCCCCGCGAAGATCCCCTCCCGCGCTGCCAGATCGCGGGTGGTCTGCTCGGCCAGGGCTTGCGAGACATCAATGATCCGATCCACCCCGGCCGGGTCATAAATCCGCGGCAGGTAAGCCTGCGGCCACCGGCGGATACCCGGAATGTTCGAACCCTCTTCCGGCTGAACGCCAACGATCTGCACTGCCGGGTTCTGCTCCTTGAGATAGCGCCCGGTGCCCATGATGGTCCCGGTGGTCCCCATGGAACTGACGAAATGCGTGATGTCCCCTGCGGTATCGCGCCAGATCTCGGGGCCGGTAGACGCGTAATGGGCGGCGGGATTGTCCGGGTTGGAGAATTGATCAAGCCGCAACCCCTGCCCCCGCGTCTCCATCGTCTGGGCCAGGTCGATGGCGGCCTCCATGCCGCCCGCCTGCGCCGTGAGCACGATTTCCGCCCCGAAGCTTTTCATCACCGCCCGCCGCTCCACACTCATGTGCTCGGGCATGATCAGCACGAGACGATAGCCCATGATGGCCGCCGCCATGGCGAGCGCAATCCCGGTGTTGCCGCTGGTCGCCTCGATCAGCGTATCCCCCGGACGGATGGTGCCGCGTTCCTGCGCGCGCCGGATCATGTTCAGGGCCGGACGGTCCTTCACCGAGCCCGCGGGATTACTGCCTTCGAGCTTGACCAGGAAACGGTTATCGCTGTTGCCGGGCAGGCGTTGCAGACGCACCAGGGGGGTGTTGCCGATGAACTGGTCGATCGTGCGATCACGCACGGGCGCGCCGGCTGGATGAGTTGTGCTGGGTTGGGTCATGATGGACTCGGAACAGGCAGGTCGCCGGTGATCGGTAATCTGCGATTGTGCACCAGGCCTGTCGAGCAACCAAGTCGGGCAGCGCCGACGCCGGTGGACTGGACCCGGTCGTACCGATACAGTGCCGTTCGATTCGAACCGGAAGGAGCGCTATTTTGTACCACGATCCTGTCAGGGCCCGCCTCGCCCAACTGCCTGCCCGTGATCCTGTCGCCGCCCTGACCGCGGCCGGCGGCGACGCGGACCTCGCCGCCGAACTGTTCGCCGCCCTGGCCGCGGGACTGCCGGAGGAACTGAACGAACTGCGTGCCGATCTCGCCGCATGCGATTGGGTCGGACTGGCCGAGCATGCCCATCAGATGCGCGGGGCCACCCGCTATTGCGGCGTGCCCGCCCTGGACGAAGCCACCGAAGCCTTGGAACGTGCCGCCCGGATCGCAGACCCGGTCCTGATTGCACGGGCGTTTGCGAACTTGGAAGAAGAGACACTGCGCGTGCAGACGGCCGGCTGACGGGCCAGTTTGTCGGCTGGTCCCCCGTCGCGAGACGGCACCGCGGACGGCACGCGCGCATCCGGGAGAACCATCAGCGCCGGCAACTGCAGACGCCGGCGCCGCCAGCCCTGTATAGCGGATGGGTATAGCACTGGGATGTGATAACCGGACGTCGGGGCGGGTTTCAAACCCGCCCCTACACCCAGGGTCTGTCTGGATATCAGTTACGAAGGCTATAAAGTCAGTTACGGCACGACCGAATAGGTCATCACGGCCTGGTTGTTGCCGTCATTGGCCTCCGCGGCTTGACAATAGCTATCCACAAAGCTTCGCAGGTTTTTCGTACCCGCCGCACCGGCGCGCAGTCCGACGACGGTCACGGTCTTGCTGGCACCAGCCGCCAGGGTACCAATCACGGCATAGGCATTGCCGTCCGCCGGACAGGTTAGGCTAGCGGCTTGATTCGTCCAGACATCGAGATAGCCCGCATTGCCGCTCCCCGGACCCTGGTTCTTCACTGTCACCTTGGCGGTGAAAGTCCCGTTGACCTTCGGGCTTGTCGGCGTCAGGACGACGCTGGTCACCACGAAGTCGGGGAGCGGCACCGGCAGGACAGTGTAAGCCTTGGTGAATTGGTTGTTGGTATCGTCGGTTTCCGTGGTCAGACACCCACTGTCCACGAAGGCGCGCAGAGTCTTGGCCCCAGCCGCACCCGTCGCCAGACCGCTGACCGTGACTGTCGTGCTGGCGCCCGCCGCAAGGCTCGTCGTCAGGGTCGTGGCTTTATCGCCCACGGCCGCGCAGAGCTGGTTGTCCGTTTGATTGGCCCAAACCTGCAGCGTCCGTGGTATGCCGGCCGCCGCGCCTTGGTTCTTCACCGTGATCGCAGCGCTGACCGTCGCGTTGGCGTTGGGGCTGCCCGGTGTCAAGACGACGCCGGTCACCACGAAATCGGGAGTCGGTGCCGCCACCACGGTGTAAGACTTGGTGAACTGATTGTTGGCCTCGTTGGCTTCCGTGGTCAGACACCCACTGTCCACGAAGACGCGCAGGGTCTTGGTTCCCGCCGCTCCCGCCAACAAGCCGTTGACCGTGATGGTCTGGCTGGCACCAGCCGCCAGGCTGGTCGTCAACGTCGTGGATTTGTCCCCCAAGGCCCCGCAGCCCGGTTCGCTGGATTGGTGGTTGGCCCAGACCTGTAGCGCCTGCGGCACCCCCGCCGCCCCGCCCTGGTTTTTCACCGTGATCGCAGCGCTGATTGTCCCCCCGGCGCTCGGGCTGGCGGGCGATAAGACAACGTTGGTCACCACGAAATCCGGAGCCGCGGGTGCGGCTATTTTGACCATACTGACCGACATGAGCGACATACCCGAGTAGGCGCCGCCCCAGGGCATCGTGTGGGTCGCGTAGTCCCAGGTGTCACGCAGATAGACAGTGTTCGTCGCCGAGTCATAACCAATACCAACAATCGAATGTCCAGCCAGGTTGAGAAATACCGGACGACCGGCGTCGATCTCCGCCTTGTAGTTGGCAAAGGTGAAACCACCGCCGTTGTTGTCCGTATTCTGATTATAGCAGTCGGTGACCTGATAACCCTTCTGTTCATAGAACAGCTTCCGGCCGTAGGTTCCGTCACGCTGGCTGATTGAGTTGGCAAGCATTTCGGCGCAGGTCAACGGGGTGGCCGGGTTGCTCCAGCTATAGAAGGTGGTAGACCCGTCGGTATTCCCATAGGCCGCCTGACTGGTCTTCATGTAATCACCGATCGCGTCGCCCCAGGCGTGCGGAGTCCAACCGTTGGTAACATAGGGATCATTGGCTCCGCTGCCGTAGGTCACCCAATAATCATCGATGGAGCCGCGGGTCGTCCTGCCGTCCAGCCCCTGATGCGATGCGGTCAAGGGGCATTGGCCGTACCAGTCACCATACCCATCCCGCCAGTCAGGCCAGGAACTGCTGTCCATCGGCATCACACCGCCGTTGGTCGGGCCGGTATACATATTCGCGAAGCCGTTGCGGTCATAATAGGCCGCGATCATCGCACCGGAGGTGGCGGAACAGCCGAACGACCAGTCAAAACCCGGCACTGCCAGCGTGTTGACGCCGGCCGCCTGGTTCGGTTCGGGAGTCGCAACGGTTAAGCGCTGCAGTGCATAGCCGGGAGGCGGGACCGGCGGTCCACCAATCTTCGATGCGGTGAGACTGGTACCATTGCGAAGTGGGATGGTCCGCTCGGAATAGTATTGGTAGATAGTGCCGGGGCTGTCCTCGGCAGCGTTGACATCGCTGTCTTCCATGGTCTCCCCCGCCACCGGACTCGGCAATGGGGCAATGCGGTCGGAGCTATCTTCAACGACCCTCGCCGACGCGGCGGTCGGCTGCTTGAGTTGCAGCAGCACCGTCCCGAGTTGTGCGTCTACCCACAGCAGCTCCCGCGCGTCATTGGCGGTGGCTGCGATAAACCAGGCGAGGCGGGTCGGCGCTGGTTTGCCCACAAACAGGCCGCGATTGAAAACTTCCAATTGCGGAGGACTCAATAGTGCATCAGGATAGTTGCCGAGCACCTCGCGCGCTGCCGCTAAGGCTTCCTGCGAGGTCACCGTCGGGGTCGTTTCCAGTGCATCGAGGTCAGGCAAAGTAGTAGCAGTGACCGCGCTCACATCAGCGTTGCGCAAATAGATCAGAATCTCGCCGCCGCTCACCGCAACGCCTTGGTGAATCTGGCGGAAAAGGACATATTCGAGTCCCGCGTCATTGCTGCCAAGCACTTGCTCAACCTGGATCTGGTCGGGGGCGGTGATACCAAAAGCAGCACCATAACTCCCCAGGAACAGGCGCCCGCGTTCTTCCGCGGACGCCTGCGCAGAGGCAAAGGTCGAAATGGAATGACCGGGCGCGGCAGCGAGCGAAGTCACCAATTGCGTGACGGGTGATATTCTGATGTCCAGCGCCGCTCCGGCGACGGACTCCAGCGTTTGTAGGGTGTCCTGTACCACGGTATCGGTTTGTTGGGCATGCACCATGACCGACGTTGCGATGGGTATGAACGACAACGAATAAACCAAACGACTCAGCAAGTGACGTATCATCATGATCCAGTCCTCTTTTTGGTACAGGTCGGCACCCGTCGCGCCATCACTCGCGCGGCGGTTGTATCACGCCAAGCGAACCGATGGGTCAAGCGCCACCAACGGGTTCCGATCGCAATTGCTTGACGACCACCCGCACGCGGGACCTCACCGACCCCACACTGGATACCTTAGTTTGAATGACACGGCCCTGCCGTGATCGACTTCACCTTCGTCCGCACTCGAGACGGACACCAAGCACGGGGAGCCTGGCGCTGCCACCCACTTTTTATTGAACAGTGTACGAGTTCAAGTCGGGTTGACAGCGTCTCCAGCATCAGGTTAAGTAATGAAATCAAGTCTTCGTAAACACCAAGGTTCTCGCCATGCTGCCGGTTCCCGACACCCGCTCGCGCCTCACGGCGCCTCAGAATTTCGTGTACGAATTCCCGGTGCGGTCCGGCAATCGGCAGCGCGGGCGTCAATGGATGGCGGGTGACCGCCTTCCCGTGCCCACCGCGGATATGACCTGAACCGCCGGCCCGAATCGGACCGGCAGGATGGACAGCCCTTTCCCTCTCGACCGCCTCACCTGCGACCAGATCCACGCTCGGCTGCTCCCGGCGGCGTGCCGCCGCGGACCCGTCGCCGAACTGGCCGGTGCCGCGGGCGAACCGGCGGAGCGAGCGGCCGTCCTGCTGCCGCTGCACCGGTTGCAGGGTGCCTGGCATCTGGTGTTCATCCGCCGCGCTGAGCGCGCGCATGACCTGCACAGCGGTCAGGTCGGATTTCCCGGCGGACGCCGACAAGCCGGAGACCCGGACTGCATCGCCACCGCGCTGCGCGAGGCACAGGAGGAGATTGGATTGGCACCGGAACGCGTGCTCGTCCTTGGACAGTTGCGACCCATGCTCACCGTCAGCCGGTTTCTGGTCACGCCCGTGGTCGGCTGCATTCCCTGGCCCCAACCCCTGGTACCCGACCCGCGGGAGGTCGCCCGGATCTTCAGCATCCCGCTCGCCTGGCTCGGCGAGCACGCCCACCGCCGCGTCCGTTCCTATCCGCACCCGGACCACCCGCAGGCGCGCGCGCTGGTCTTTTTCGACGACTACGACGGCGAAACACTCTGGGGCGTCACGGCGCGTATAACTGTCGATTTCCTGTCCTGCCTCGAACAATCGTTGGGGACCGGGGTCGCGCCGGAGCCGCCGCCGGACCGCGGTTGACACCGCGCCGGCCGCGGACCGGTCGCCACCCGGCCAGCGGGACCTGATCCGCCGCCACGGCGATCACACGCGCATTTTCCTGGGTCTTGTCGTAAGGTATGGGGTGGTAGCCCATTGGTCGAGGAACCCACGATGGAAGACACCCTGCAACGCCTGCTCGCCGCCGAATTGCGGGCCGAGACGCTTGCGAGCCAGGCCGAACTTGAACAGGACCGACTGATCCAACAGGCGCTGGCGGACGCCAAGTCCGAGAATGAGCGGTTCACCAGCCGCATTCCCGATCTGCACCGGTCATTCATCGCCAAGGCCGAGGAGCGGGCGGAACAGACTATCGCCGAGTTGCGCCGCCGTTACGACGAGCGCCACGTGCATTTGCGCGACCAGGCCGAACAGCGGGAAGACGCGGCCCTGGAGGCCGCATTCCAGGTGCTGATCGACCCGAGCCGCTGACCAGCCGACCCGCCAGCACCACCGCATCGTCCATCATCCGGCACCCACGATGAGCAACGCCGCCGCACATGCCTACTTGAACACCCGCGTCGCCGTGATGGCGACGCGCTTGTTCGATCCGGACACCATCGCTGAGTTGTCCCAACTGCAACTGCCTGAGCTGGCCGAACGCTTCGGACTCACCGCGCTGCTCGACGAGCAACTGAGCGCCCGGACCCGCGGCCGCGCCATCGAGCAGACCCTGATCCAGGTCCTGCTTGCCGAATTACAGGTGCTGGTGCGACCAATGCCCGCGACCGAACGGGGCGTCGTGCTGGCCTGGGGCCGCAAGTACGCACTCTTCAATCTGAAGACGCTGATCCGTGGGAAACTCTACGCGCTGGATCAACAGGAAATCCGCGACAGCCTGTTCGACCTGCCGACCATCATTGATCCACCCGATCAAGAACTGCTCCGCGCCGAGAACGTGCCGGAACTGCTGCGCCAACTGGAGGCCGGGCCGCACCGGCTGATTGCCCATCAGGCGCGCGAGGCCTACGAACAGCGGCGCGAACCCTTCGCCCTGGAAGCCGCCATCGACCAGCGCTACTACGCCGGTCTGGCCCGCCAGGTCATGCAGTTCTATGACGCCAACCTGCACCCGCTGCAGCAACTGATCGGTGCCGAACTGGACCGTACCGCCCTGCTCTGGCTGTTGCGCTTTCGTTTCTCCTACCGGTTCTCACCCTCGGAGACCTTCTATCAACTGGTTCCGTCCATGCGGCTGCTCCACCGTGAACGGCTGCTGGCACTGGTCAATGTCGAGGACCTGACGGGCGTCCTGGCGGCCCTGCCGCCGCCGCTGGATGCGCTGCTGACCGAGTGTCGAACGATCATCGACGTCCAACGGCACATGGGTCGCCATGTCGCTCACGCGGCGCAGCGACTGCTGCTTCAGAGCCCATCCGCGGTCGCCCGCGCGCTTGCCTACCTGATGCTGCGCGAGATGGACCTCTATCTGCTGTTCGCCGTGATTCAGGGGCGCCTGCTGAACCTCTCGACCGAGGTCGTGGACATCGCGCTGGAGATCATCGAGCCCACCTGTTCCTGGAACCCGGCGCCCACCGGGGGCCCGGCCGCCCGACACCGCGCCGCGACGGCTTGATCCAGGACCTGCCCAGCGGACCCCGACCACACAGTTATACGGGACAGACACCAGATGCCGCGGCCACGAATCATGAAGCATGTGCGCCTGCTGGTCCTCACCGAGGACCTGCCGCAGGCGTCCCTGACGCTGGCGCAAACCGAGTGTTTCCACCCGGATACCCGGCTGCCCCTGGAGCCCGCGCTGACCGGGTTGCCTGGGCGCACCTATCGGGACACCTACCATCAGGCACGGTCGCGACTCGATAAGATCGCCAAGCTGATCGCCGTACCCGAAGATCCCATAGTCGATCCCAAGCCTGATCCCAAGTTTGATCCCAAGTCTGATCAAGTCCGCGTGGTCGAGCCCGCGGAACTCGCGCAGCTCAACGACTGGCTGGGTCAAATCTGGCAAAAAGCCTCCGGTTATGAAGAAGACTTGCGGCGTCTGGACGATCAGGAACGCCTGATTCGCGAACAGGAGGCGGCGCTCGCCAACTTCCAGCACTTGCAGATCGACCTGCGGATGCTCCGCAACAAGACGCGCTTCCTGGATTTCTATGTCGGCATCGTGCCGCGTGAAAATCTGCGTCAACTCGAAGGCGCGGTGGGGCTCGCCGACCATCTGCTCCATGTCTATATGCAGCGCGGCGACCAATCCCATGTGGTCATCATCGGCCCCACCGGGACCACCGAGGCCCAACTCTCGGCGGTCCTCAATGCTGCCGGCTTCCAGCCCCTGCCCATCCCGGAAGGACTGGATGACGATCCGCAACAGCTCCGCCAGGATCTGGAGGCGCAGCACCTGACGAACCGCATCCGCCGCCAATCCGAGTACGAGCGCATCGCCGAGTGGTCGAGGCCCTTCCTGGAGCGTCTGGTGGCCGCCCGCCGCACCCTGATGCTGGCCGAACCACTGGTCGCCCTGGACCCGTCCGTGCGCAGTTCGGGACAGCTGGTCCACCTCGCCGGCTGGGTGCCGGCCCGCGCGGTCGACGACCTCACCGCCAGACTCGGCCAATCACTCGCACTGCCGTTCGATCTGCGGGTGCGCGACCCCTTGCCGGCTGAGCGCAAACTGGTCCCGACCGTCGCGACCAAGAACCGTCTGCTTGAACCCTTTGCCATGCTGGTGCAGCAGTACGGCATCCCCGAATACGGGGAGGTCGACCCTACCCCGCTGTTCGCCATCACTTTTCTGCTGATGTTCGGCTCCATGTTCGGCGATGTCGGACAGGGTGCGGTGATCGCCGGGCTCGCCTGGTGGTTCCGCGCCAGGCTCGGGCGTTTCTGGCTGTTCGGGCTGATGGCGGGCCTGGCGTCGATGATGTTTGGTTTCGTCTACGGCAGCATCTTCGGCTACGAGGAGATTCTGCCGGCCCTCTGGATGAGTCCCATCCATGACCCGATTCTGATGCTCAAGATCGCCTTGGGTTACGGTGTCGTCTTTCTGACCAGCGCCTGTCTGATCGCCATCTATAATCGGCTGGTCATCAAGAACTGGTGGGGTGCCCTATTCGGCCATCACGGGGTCGTCAATCTGATCTTCTATCTCGCGCTGGTGTGGGGCGGGCTGCACCTCGGCCGCGGCGAGTCCTTCGGCACGGTGCCCAGGCTTCTGGCCGGCACCGCACTGGCCGCACTGGCCGCACTCGCCTGGTATGCCTGGCGGCGCCTGGAGGCGCCGCTCGGCGAAAAGATCCTGGTCGTCTTCATCGAAACGCTGGAGACGGTCATCGGCTATATTTCGAATACGCTCTCGTTTCTGCGTATTGCCGCATTCAGCCTGAACCATGTCGCCCTGTCGATCGCGGTATTCACCCTGGCCGGCATGATGGGGGCCTTCGGCCACGTGATCACGGTGATCCTGGGGAACGTCTTCATCCTGGTCCTGGAGGGTGGGATTGTGATCATCCAGGTGATGCGGCTGCAATATTATGAAGGCTTCTCCCGCTACTTTGGGGGGGAGGGTCACGCGTTCGCGCCGCTCAAGCTGCGGCGGGGATCGGCGCCGTCATGACCTTTTAAGACTCTAAACCGCGCCAGCTCCAGCAATCGTCGCGTCTGCCGGGGCCGATCGCATCCAAAAGCACCGCATACCGCGCTGGGCGCGGTTTAGAACCGACCACAACCCACGGAGTGTTTCATGTACTGGCTCGTCGCCTTGCTCTCACTCGCCATCCTCGGCCTGA
The DNA here is from genome assembly GCA_964470155.1 of uncultured Lamprocystis sp. Taxonomy (GTDB): domain Bacteria; phylum Pseudomonadota; class Gammaproteobacteria; order Chromatiales; family Chromatiaceae; genus Thiodictyon. The sequence goes on from CAYYAY010000062.1 coordinate 29,267, forward strand.
TCGTCTCCGGCATTATGCTGGAACTGCGTCCCAGTCTCGCCGTGCGGATCCGGCCCTGGTACCGACCGGCGCTGGGAACCCAGCTCGTCGCCTTCGTCGGCGCACAACTCGGCCTGCTCCTGCTCGGCATGCAGGAGGCCTTCGCCGTGACCGAGACCGCGGCAGCAACCGGCGCGGCGACCGAGATGTCGACCGGCATGGGGTTGGCCATCATCGGCGCGGGCATCCCCACCGGCCTCTCCACGATCGGTGCCGGCATCGCCGTGGGCCCCATCGGCGCCGCGTCGCTGGCGGCCATCACGGAGAAGCCGGAAATCCTGGGGCGCACCCTGATTTATCTGGGTCTGGCGGAGGGTATCGCCATCTACGGTTTGGTCATCTCGATCCTGTTGCTCAACAAAATTTAAGCGCCGCCGCGATGACCACCGAGCACGAACCAGGTCATTCAACCCGCATGCTGTTCCTGGGCGAGGCGAGCCTGGCCGACGGATTTCGCTTGATCGGCTTTGAAACCCATCCCAATCCGACGCCGGAAGAGGCTGACCGCATCTTGCGCGACCTCAGCCGCAATCGCGAGAAAGCCTTCGTCGTGGTGGACGATCAAGTGATGCGGGCGGACATTCCCAACCTCCAGCGGGTCCGCCGCGAGGGCGGGCGTATCGTCGTCATCGCGGTCCCGCTGCTGACTGCCCCGCCGATCCTGTCCAGCCAAGTCGCGGACCGCTTGAACACGCTGTTCGGCGCCGCTGCTGTTCCCTCCGGTCCAGCCGGCCAGTCGGGCGAAGCCCCGGTGAATCCCAAATGAATCAGGTCCAAGAACTGGAACAAGCCATCCTGACCCGCGCCGAGCGCCTGGCCGCGGAGTTCCGCGAGCGCGGCGCGCGCAGCCGCGACAGTATCCTGCGTGAGGCCGCGGAACGCCTGCGCCTGCGCGAGGCACGCGAGGAAGCCATCGCCAAGAGCCTGGCCGAACGGACCTTCCGCCAGCGCGTGCAGGCGAGTGAACTCAAAATGCAGAGCCAACTCGATCTGATGCGCTGGAATCTGGTGCAGGATGTGGAGCGCCAACTGCAAGAACGGATGCGCCACTTCATGGCGGACACCGACGCCTACAGTGCCTGGCTGCTGCAGTTGGTAGCGGGTGCCGCCACGCTGATCGAACATCCCGAGATCAACGTCAGTGCCAACAGTGCCGACCAGAAGCGCCTTCGGCTGCACTGGGACAGAATCACCCAGGCGGTTGCGCCGACCCGCAACCTGAGTCTGACCGACGATCCGATCGACACCCTCGGCGGCGTCCTGCTGACCAGCGGCGATGGCCGTATCCGCGTCGACCAAACGTTCGACGGCCGACTCGCACGGCTGCGCCCGCGTATTCAACAGGTCATTCTGGAACGTCTGCTGCCCGGCGGTGTCGAGACCGGCAACCTTTTCTCCGGATGAGACCATGACAGAATTCAGCAGAACCGGTGCCATCCGTGATATCAACGGCCCCATCGTCACCGTTGACCTACCCGGCGCCCGCAGCGGCGAACAGGTCAAGATTGGCGAATTGGGCCTGTTTGGCGAAGTCATCTCGCTGGCCGGCACGACCGCGGTGGTGCAGACCTATGAGTCCACCGATGGGGTGCGACCTGGCGAGATCGCCATCGGACTGGGGTTTCCGCTCTCCGTTGAGTTGGGCCCCGGTCTGATGGGCGGCATCTTCGACGGGGTACAGCGCCCGCTCGAGAAGATCGCGCTCCAGTCGGGTGATTACATCCGCCGCGGCATCAGCGTTCCGGCGCTGGACCGCGCCAGGCAGTGGGAGTTCGAACCCACTGAGACACTGGAGCCGGGCGCCAAGGTGAGCGGCGGCCTGGTGCTCGGCACGGTCCAGGAGACCCTGACGGTCAAGCATCGCATCCTGGTGCCGCCCGGGGTCGTCGGTGAGTTGGAAGAACTCGCACCCGCCGGGGACTATGACATCGAGGCGTCCATCGCCCGCGTGCGCACCGCCAAAGGCCATATCCTCAAACTCAGTATGTACCACCGCTGGCCGGTGCGGCGGCCCCGCCCCTATCTGCGGCGGGACGACGGCATCTCACCCCTGATCACCGGGCAGCGGGTCATCGATACCTTTTTCCCCCAGCTCAAGGGCGGCAAGGGAGCGGTTCCCGGCCCATTCGGCGCGGGCAAGACGGTGGTCCAGCAGCAGATCGCCCGCTGGTCGAATGCGGATATCGTCATTTATGTCGGCTGTGGTGAGCGCGGCAACGAGTTGGTCGACGTGCTGGAAAGCTTTCCGCAGTTGGATGATCCCTACTCCGGGCGCAAGCTGATGGAGCGGACGCTACTGGTGGCCAACACCTCCAACATGCCGGTGGTCGCCCGCGAGGCGTCGATCTATGTCGGCGTCACCATGGCGGAGTATTACCGGGATATGGGCTACGATGTCGTGATGCTCGCGGACTCGACCTCGCGTTGGGCCGAGGCCCTGCGCGAAGTGTCGGGGCGGCTGGGTCAGATGCCGGTGGAGGAAGGCTATCCAGCCTATCTGGCGTCGCGTCTGGCCGCCGTCTATGAGCGTGCCGGCCGGGTCGAGACCTATGGGGCCGGCTCCGGATCGGTGACGCTGATCGGCGCCGTCTCGCCCCCCGGCGGGGACTTCTCCGAGCCTGTCACCAGCCACACCAAGGACATCATCGAGACCTTCTGGGCGCTGTCCAAAGAGCTCGCGGACGCCCGCCACTACCCGTCGATCGACTGGGTGACCAGCTTCTCCGGCCACGTCCACACCGCGGCCCAGTGGTGGCACAAGGAAGTGGAGGCCAACTGGGAACGGCGCCGGACCGCGGCACTCGCGCTGCTTGCCCGTGATGCCGAGCTCTCACGCATCGTCAATCTGGTTGGACCCGAGGCCCTGTCCGACGCCCAGCGCTGGGAGCTGGAAGGCGCATCACTGATCAAGGAAGGCGTCCTGCAGCAGAGCGCCCTGGACGACGTCGACACCTTCTGCTCGCCCCAGAAGCAGTTCGCGCTGCTCGACATCGCCATCAGGATCTATACCAGCGGTGCGGAGTTGATCGCGATCGGTGTCCCCGTTTCCGAATTGCAGAACCTGCCGATCCTGGCCAAGATGCGCCGCATCAAGTCGATGTATACGAGCGACCAGATGGACCAGATCCAGGCCTTCCGGACGGAGGTCAACTCGGCCATGGAGGAGATCCGCATCGAGTATGCCAAGCAAGGTGAACCCGCGGTGTCCTAGACATTCCCCGTGAGAGCGGCCTGCCGCCGCGCTTACCTGCGTCGCCATGCACCACGCAGGCCGCATCGGCAAGCCGCGCCCACGCTCATCTTCCCAGGGGTTGTAGCACGCATGAGCATCAAAGAATACAGGACAGTAACACAAGCCCGCGGCGGACTGCTGGTAGTGAAGGATGCGCCCGGGGTCGCTTTCGGCGACCGGGTGCGGATCGAAGACTATTCAGGCGGTATCCGCAACGGCCAGGTGATCCGCGCCGCCGACGACGCGGTCTTGATCCTCGTCTTCGAGGGGACGGACGATCTGGACCTGGAACGGACCTGGGTCCGCTTTCTGGACGAGCCGGTGGAGATCGCCCTGTCACCGGAACTGCTGGGGCGTGAATTCAACGGACTGGGGGAACCCCGCGACGGCCGCCCGCCGATCCTCAGCAACCTGCGCCGACCGGTCGCCGGGTCCGCGATCAATCCGGCCGCACGCACCTATCCACGCGAGTTCATCCAGACCGGCATCTCCACCATCGATGGGCTCAACAGCCTGGTGCGCGGCCAGAAGCTGCCGATCTTCTCCGGCTCCGGTCTGCCGCATAACCGATTGGCCGCGCAAATCGTGCGCCAGGCCAAGCTCAAGGACGAGGACACCAGCTTCTCCGTGGTCTTTGCGGCCATGGGCGTCTCTTACGCCGACGCCAAGTTCTTTCGCGACGAGTTCGCCTCCTCGGGCGTTTTGCGCAACGTGGTGATGTTCATCAATCTGGCGGATGATCCGCCGGTCGAACGTCTCACCCTGCCGCGCACCGCGCTCACCGCCGCCGAATACCTGGCCTATGACCTGGACCGCCATGTGCTCGTGGTGATGACGGACATGACCTACTATGCAGAGGCGCTGCGTGAGGTCGCCACGGCCAAGGGCGATGTGCCGGCCCGCAAGGGCTATCCGGGCTATCTTTATTCGGACCTGGCCGAGATTTACGAGCGCTGCGGGCGCATCCACCAGCGCCATGGCTCGATTACCATGATGCCCGTGGTATCGATGCCCTCGGACGACATCACCCACCCCATTCCAGACCTCACGGGTTACATCACCGAGGGTCAGATCGTCCTGTCGCGTGAGTTACACAACCAGGGCATCTATCCACCGGTGCACATTTCACCGAGCCTGTCGCGCCTGATGAAGGACGGCATCGGCAAGGACGATACCCGCGAGGATCATCCGCGCGTCTCGGCCCAGATTTACGCCCTCTATGCGCGTGCCCAAGAGACTCGCAACCTCGCATCGATCATCGGCGCGGACGAACTGTCCGAACGGGATCGGCGCTATCTTACCTTCGCCGACGCCTTCGACGCCCGTTTCGTCGGTCAGGGTGAATCCGAGGACCGCTCCATCGAGGCAACGCTCAACCTCGCCTGGGAACTCATGAGCAGCTTCCCGCGGGACATGCTCACGCGCGTGAAAGAGACGGATCTGGCCAAGTACTACACGGGGACAGATTAAATCATGGCCTTCGCGTTCAAGACACCAGCGCCTGAGCCGATGATCGGGCTCTATGAGAGCGACTACAGCCGGTGGTTGTTCGACAACGCCCGACTGTTGCGCGAAGGACGGTTCGCTGAGGCCGATATCGCCAACATCGTCGAGGAATTGGAAGACATGGGGCGCAGCGAGTATCGGGCGATCGAGAGTTACATGGGCATCTTGCTGATGCATCTCCTCAAATGGGAGTTTCAGCCACAGCAACGCAGCAACAGTTGGCGGGGATCCATTTTCAATAGCCGGCGCGCGATCATCAAGCGATTGAAAGAAAGCCCGAGCCTGCGGGTTCGACTTGCAGAGGCAGTCAGGGAGGCCTATCCCGATGCCCGCTTCAACGCGTCCAACGAGACCGGATTGCCTGAACGCATCTTCCCCCCGGAGTGCCCTTTCAGTGTCGATGAAGCCTTGGACCCTGACTTCTGGCCGGGCGTCGAGTGATCGAGATAGGCCATCGATTCCGATCCATGCCCAAGCCAATCGCTCCCGTCACATGCAATCACTGCGCCGCGGTGTGCTGTCGGCTTGAGGTCCTATGCATCACCGACACCGGTGTCCCCCGCCGCTACACCAGATTCAACCCAAGCGGTGTCCCCTCCATGGACCGCCTGCCGGACGGCTGGTGCGCCGCCTTGGACCGCGATACCCTGCGCTGCCGCATCTATGAGCAGCGCCCCCTGATCTGTCGTGAATTCGAAGAGGGCGGACCTGACTGCCTCGCCGAACGGGCAGGCTGGGACGATCACCAAGGCTAGAGCCTGGGCTCCGCGCACCTTACACGCTAATCACTTGTCACCTACAGTTCGCCACCTCCCCCTATGGCCCAACGACTGATTAAGGTTCCGCCGACCAAGAACACCCTGCTCAAACTCAAAAAACAGGCAAAGTTCCTTGAAGAAGGGCACGACCTGCTGGAGCGCAAACGTGAACTCTTGACGCGACTGGTCTACGAACGCATCGGCGACTACCGGCGCTTGCGCGCCGATGCTGAACGCGCACTGAGCGAGGCTTTTCGATGCCTTAGCCTTACCCACCTGCGCATGGGCAGCCGCGGCATCCATCAGGCATCACTCGGCGCCGAACCCGCACTCAAGGTCGACATCCTTCCCCGTCGCGCACTCGGTGTCGAGTACCCGTCGGTCAGTGCCGAACGCCTGCCGCTCAAGCCGGTCGGTCTGCTCGGCACCGACGCCAGCTTCGACACGACCCGCGATCACCTCGCGGACGCGGCCGTGATACTCGCCCAATTAGGCGAGGTCGAAATCGCGCTACACCGCCTGATGGAAGAACAACGCAAGGCGCAGAAAAGGGTCAACGCACTGAAATATAATATCATCCCACTCTATCGCCGGACCATTCACTGCATTGCGTCGGCACTCGAGGAAGAGGAGCGTAACACGCTGTTTCAAGTGAAACTGCTGCGTGCTCGCGATACCGGCTAAGGCGATCACGCCGGCACCGGGCAAAAAAAACCCCCGCTCGTGGGAGCGGGGGTTTTGGGATAGGCCCTGGCGGT
>CAYYAY010000063.1:0-35137 GCA_964470155.1 uncultured Lamprocystis sp.
GCGCCCACGCCCCCGCGGGGGCGTGGGGGGCGGGGGCTCCGCGACGGGTGGGGGCACTTGACGCGGAGCGCCCGCACCGTCCGAAACGTTTTCCCCGAACCTGCCGGTTCCAATCAACGCTCGGCCGCGAATCAAACGTTCGGGACGGGGCGAATGCCCCGTCCCGCCGCGGCTGATGGGACATACCCCGTCTGGCTTGGTCGTACCCGCGTGATGACCCAGACCCGATTGACCGCGCGTTCCGGGACCGACGAATGCAACTGACGCTCACCCAAGCCGCGCAACTGCTCGGCAAGACCCGCCGCCAAGTGGAATATCTGATCCTCCAGGGCCGCCTGCCGGCCCGCAAAGTCGGCGAGCGTTGGCAGATCGAGGATACCGATCTGCCCTTGAGCCCCGGCCAACGGCAGGCCGGCCGCCGCCGCGCCGATGGACTGCGCGACGCCGCCGCCGCGGTGCTGGAAGCCGGCGCCCCGCGCCCGCGCTACTCGATGCGCGACCTGCACGCCTTTGCCGCCGCGCGCACCCTCTGGCACGACAGCGCCGGAGTCCTGCCCGCGGATCATCCGGCGCGCACCTACCTGCGCGCGGCACTCGATCATCTGGCCCGCGGCTGCCACCGCTTTGAACAACCGGACAAAGGCGCCGCCTATCACGATGCGCGGGATGCCCTCTCCCTGGCCGCCTGCGCGCTGCTGCTGGACACCGATGAAGCCCTGATCGCGCTGGCCGAACGGATCGAAGGCGACGCCATCCCCGCCGTCGCGGGATTGCTGCGCCGCACGGATCGCAAGCGCCGCGCGGCGGAGCGCTAGCCCTGATGACCGACCCGGCCCCGCTCTTTACCGACACCTATGATCTGACGGTCTGGCTGCTCGGGCGCCTGCACCTGTCCCCATCGCGCCTGGCCGGGGAACTGTGCCGGTTGGCCCTGGACCTGCTGGATGCCGTGACCGACGGCCTGGCCGAACGCGCGGATCCGGCCGCGTTGCATGAGGCCGATGACCGGTTGCGACGCCTGCGGCTGCGGCTGCGGTTGGCTGCCGGCATCGAGCTCCTGGACGAGCGCCAACTGCTGCATGCGCTGGGCCGGGCCGACGGCATCGGCCGCCAGCTCGGCGCCTTGCTGCGTCATCGCAGCCGCTGACGCCGCTGATTCGGCCGTTGGCGCGCGCTGCCCATTGCGCCGCGCCGCGCCGCCACCGACAATGCAGACGGCGGGGATCGAGCCGTCTGCGGGCGGTCCGCGGCGGCTCCTTCAACAACGAGCCCAGGAATCTGCGCTCGGCGAACCGGAACAGGAACGCGCCCACGAACCGGAACGAGAACCTCGGGTTTCGTTGCGTGCGTTCGCCCCCGCGCAACATGCCGCCCGCATCGCCCGCGCGGCGCCATGCAGCCCCGCCGGGGCCACTGGCCCCAACCTCGGCCCGTCCGTTCCGGTAGGCCCGCGCCGAACGTCCGGACGGGCCACCTCGACCTGGTTTCAACCGCGTGATCAGCAGGCGTGCGCCGGATGCGATCATTACCCAAGGGCACTTTCGAGCGCATCGTCGCGATTGAGAACCTGTGGCACGCCTGGTGCGCAACCGCGCGCGGCAAGCGCCGCGGCCCCGCGGTCGCGCGCTACGGCATGACAGTCGAGCGCGATCTGTTCGCCCTGCAGCGCGAACTGCTGGCGGAGCGCTATCGGCCGCGCCCCTGGCGACTACGCATCGTGCGCGATCCAAAAGCACGGTTGATCGCGGCTCCGGCGGTCCGCGACCGGGTGGTGCATGGCGCACTGCTCGGGGTCATCGGCGAGCATTTCATGCGCCGGTCGGTCGACACCCACTTTACCCGCGGTCGCGGCGGCGGGGTCCACCAGGCGGTGTTGGCCTTCTTGGCGATGAACCGCCGCTATCACTGGCGCCTGCATCTGGACATCGCGCGCTACTTCCCGAGCATTGACCACGGGATCTTGCTCTCGCTGTTGTGCCGCGAGATCCGCGACCCCCGCGTCTGCGGGCTGATCGAGATCCTGTTGCAAGCGGGTCTCGCCGTCTACCGTTCGCCCGAGGCGCGACAACTCGGCCTGAGCGCGCCGGGCGCCGGTGAGCCGCCCCGTGGTCTGCCGCTCGGCAGTTGGCTCAGCCAGTGGGCGGGGGCCTATTATCTGGATGGGCTCGATCAGCTGGTCAAGCGCGTGCTCAAAGTCCCCGGCTATCTGCGTTACATGGACGACTTTGTCCTGTTCAGCGACGACCGCCAAGCGCTGGAGGAGGCGCGCGCGGCGGTGACGGTCTGGCTGGCGGCAGAGCGGCGGCTGGGCCTGAACCCGAAGCTCGGCCGGATCGAGCCGGGACAGCATCCAACCGTATTCCTTGGCCATCGCATCAGCCGGTCGGGCATTGCCCCCAGTCGGCGCTTGCGGCGCCGGTTGCCGACCCGGCTGGCCGCGGCAGCAGTGGCCGGACCGGAGGCGCTGCGACGCACCTTGGAAAGCTATCGTGGGCTGATGTGGATTCGGTAAGCCTGTGCTTGGGCGAGATCCCGGACGCCTTTCAGCGACGGTGCAGTCCCGCGCTCCCCGCACATTGTTAAACAACTAACAAATTTGTTAAACATTTTTGTTCTTGATGTCGCAGGCCATCCGGTGCGCTCCTCACCGCATCACCCGGCACGGAGACGGGGAATCGAACAAGAAAAACAAGAAGACAAGGGATCAAGGAACCAAGCTGCGCGGGGGCGAACGCACGCAACGAAACCCGAGGTCCACGAGCCGGTAAGTGGGCGCGAGCCTGAGACGGAACGCCGAGCGCAGACGCCTGGGCAAGTAGAGGAAGGAGCCGCCGCGGACCGCCCGCAGACGGCCCTCCTCCGGCCCCCGCGGGTCATCCGTCGCGGCAGCATCGTAGCGGTCGGCAGACCAGTCCCAGCACCATTCCCAGCAGTTGCCGGCGAGGTCGTGCAGACCAAAGGGGTTCGCGGTCTTCTCGCCGACCGGGTGCAGTCGGCCGCCCGCGTTGCCGCTGTACCAGGCATGCGCATCGGCACCGGATTCGGTGTCGCCCCAGAACCAGCGGGTCTTGGTGCCGCCGCGACAGGCGTATTCCCACTCGGCCTCGGTGGGCAGGCGATAGCCGTCGGCCTGCCAATCGCAGATCCAGGCGTCACCGGCGACCCGATAACAGGGCGAACGGCCGGAACGGATCGACAGGGCGTTGCAGAACGCGGCGGCCGCGAACCAGTCGACCCCGGTGGCCGGCAGGGTCTCGTCGCCCGCGCCCCAAGTGTCCGGTACCGGGCGCCGCCAGGGTTCGGCGGCCTGGGCCATCACCTGACGCCAGAGCCCGCGGGTGACCGGGGTGCGGGCAATGGCGAAGGGGCTGACGCGGACCAGCCGCGGCGGCTGTTCATCGTCATAGGCGCTAGAGTCGAGACGCGGGTCCGAGCCCATCCGGAAGGTCCCGCCCGGCAGGAGCACCAGCGCGATGAAAGGGTCCGGATCGGACGGTGGCGGCGCCGCGGCGGCATCCGCGTCCGGCGGTGCGGTCATCGCGGGCAGCGGCGGCAACAGCGGCGGCGTGATCGTGCGCCGCACCGGCAGCCCGTCGGCGGCAAGCCGCGGCCGAGCGGCCAGTCCGAGCGCCAGGAACGCCAGCGCAGCGGTCAGTACCAAGGCCGCTCCGCTCCCGAGCCCGAGGGCGCCCCAGGCCAGAGCGAGCCCGAGCAGGGCACCCGACCCGTAGCCGAACCAGTCGGGCGTCGCATCCAGGCGCTGTGCCAGGGTCTGGAGCCTGGATTGGAGCGCGGTCGCGCACGGCGAGCGCAACAGCCGATCGATGCGGGCGGTGAGAGTGGGAGACATGGCTGACCTGCAAGCGACAGCGGATTGGGTCGACAGGATGCGCTGGGCCGGGCGGCGCGGCAAGCCGCATGGGCTGCGGTGGGTCTTGATCATCGCTGCGGCCGGCCGCGGCCGGGCACAGCGGACCCCCAGGGTCAGGCCGCGACCCCTACGGCCGTGCCGGGCGCGCGGTGGTCGCGGGTACGACAACGACAACGACAACGACAACGGGCGGCACCCGCCAGTCGCGCCTGGTGCGCTCCATCAAGCAACCAGAACATTCTTGAATTGCCAGGGGTCATCGAGATCGACATCCTCATGGAACAGGACGCAGCGGTCCTGCAAGGGTGTCCAGTCACTGTAGACGCCGACCAGTTCGCCGAGATAGGGCCTGGCAACATCCAGCACTTCGCGAAAGTCCATTTCATCGGGGTCGACGATCCCGGCCCGCGGATGGTTCAACGCCCAGACGACACCGCCCAGCACACCGGCGGTCGTTTGCAGACTGGTGGCAGTATTGTGCGGACAGAGCGCGCGGGCTTGCTCAATGGTCAGCCGGGAGCCGTACCAATAGGCGCCGCGGGCGTGACCCAGCAGCAGCACCCCGAGTTCGTCCATGCCGGAACTGATATCAGCGGCGCCCAGCACGCGCTGCTGCGCCTGCATCCGCCAGTTGCGCCCCGCCAGTTCGTGCAGGGACATGAGGGCATCATCACAAGGGTGATAGGCGTAATGCACGGTGGGCCGATACAGCAGCCGACCGCCGTCGCTGACCGTGAGATATTCGGCGATCGAGAGCGACTCCTCGTGCGTGATCAGGAAGCCGTGGTAGGGCCCTTCCAGGGGCGTCCAACTGCGCACCCGGGTGGCGGCGCCGGGCTGCTCCATCCAGATCGCGGCGCCCCGGTGTCCGGCGTGGCGCCGGGCCATGGCGGGCCAGTGCCGCTCATGACTGCCCCAGCCCAGTTCGGCCGGCTGACAGCTCTCGCCGACAAAGCCCGCGACCGACCAGGTGTTGACGAACTCCCCCCGCAGCTTGCGCCGCAGGGCGCACTGGGTGTCGCGCTCCGCGATATGGATGGCACGCACCCCCAGACGCTGCGCCAGTGCGGCCCAGTGCGCGCGCTCACGCGGCGCCTCGACGGCGGGCAGCAGGTCGCGCGCCAGATCGAGCAGCGCCTGTTTGACAAAGTGGGAGACCAGTCCGGGGTTGACCCCGTGGGCCAGGACCGCGGTGGGGCCGATGTTGCCGGCGCCGCGCAAGGAGCGGGCGGCGACCCGCAGTGCATAGTTCGAACGCTCCTCCGGGTCCAGCGAAGCGTCGAAATGACCACCGGCCCAAGGACCGATGCAGGCGTCGAGATAGCCGCAGTCGTGCTCCTTGCACCAGGCGATCAGGTCAATGCTGCCGACGTTGACCGACAGGTTGAGCAGGAAATCGCCGGCACCCAGCGCGTCCGCCAGGATCCGCCGATAATTCTCGCGCGTGATGGCCTGATCCACGACCGCGACCCCCTGACCGGTCGCGATCCCGGCACCGCTCACCCCGGCCGCGATGATGGTCAACTGATCCGGCCGCAGACCGAGATGACGCAGCAGCAGCGGCAGCACACCCTGGCCGATACAACCGAAGCCCAGCATCAGCAACCGTCCGTCGAACCTGGCCCATTGCGCATCGTGCACCGTTTTCATCGCGTCGCCCTCCGGTTCATGCCGCAAACGAAGACATCTACTGTGGACTGGCGGCCTTCACTGCGCTGTCCCTGTCAGCCCGCGCCCGGTCCTCGGCCGCGTGCGCCTGCTTGATGGCTTCCGCGGCCTCCGCCTCCGCCTGGTCGCGGGCCAGCATGTTGGCTTGGGTACGATTCGCATGGAATTTATCGTCCGCGGCAGTGGCCTCGTCCATCTTCATGCGTTTGTATGCTTGAGCGGCGGCCGCCTCGTCGGTGGCGGTCTGGGCGCAGAGCGCGCTGGACAGGCAGAGCGTCACGGCGGCGGCGAAGGGGACGATCGGATGCTTCATTGACACTTGTGTTTCTCCAGGGATCAGGCAGACATTGCCGTCAATCGATGTGGCAAGTATAGCCTTCGCTCGCTGATCGAAACCGCCGCGCACGCACCCTCAAACCGGCACGGACTCCGGCTCGGGCAGACGCATCCCGCCAGCGCGAATCACCCGGACACAGGCATCCACCACCAGTGGATCATAACGGCTGCCCTGGCCCGCCTCGATCTCGGCGATGGCCGTTTCCATCCCCAGGGCCGCCCGATAGGGCCGATGGGAGGACATGGCCTCCACCACATCGGCCACCGCGAGAATCCGCGACTCCAGCAGCATCGCCGCGCCCCGCAGACCCTGCGGATAGCCTGACCCGTCAACGCGCTCATGATGTTGCACGATCATCTCCGCCAGCGGCCAGGGGAACTCGATCCCGGCAACGATTCGATAACCGGCTTGCGCGTGCTGTTGAATCAACTGGTATTCGATGGAGGTCAACTTGGTCGGTTTATTGAGGATTTCGGCCGGCACCGCGATCTTGCCGATGTCGTGGATCATCCCGCCGAAGTAGATCCCTTCGATGACCCGATCGGGCGCGCCCATCGCGCGCGCCACGGCCACTGCCAGTGCGGCCACCCGCTGCTGGTGACCGGCGGTGTAAGGATCACGCATCTCCACGGTGCGGCTGAGGGCGGCAACCGTACCCCGCATGGCCTGATCCAGTTGCTGCAGATAGCGGTTACGCTCGACCACGGTGCGCACCGCGACGATGCCATAAGCCAGGTCCGCGGCCAATTCCTCAAGGAGCTGAAGATCTTCGCGGTCGAAGGCGTCAGCGGCCCTGGACCGCACCGAAAGCACGCCCAGCGCCTGCTGATCGTAGATCAAGGGCAAGGCCACGCTGGTCGCGGTCCCCGCGGCGCGCGAGCCGTGATCGGCCAACGCCGCCCGCGGCGCTGTCGACACGGGGACACGGCGGGTCAGGGTGCGGCCGTGAGCCATCGCGGCCCGCGCCAGGCTGTCCTGGTCCGGGTCGCGATCCGCCGCGGACAAGGCCGCCTCGTCACCACGCGCGGCGACGGTCCGCAGCACCTCGGGGCGATCCCCATCGGGATAGAAGATCCGCACCAGCAGATGTTGGCCCACCTCGACCAGGTCACGGCAAACCGCTTGCAGGAGATCGTCCTCAGCGCGGGCCCGAACCAGATCCTGATTGCAGGCCGAGATCGTGCGCAGCGTCCGGTTCAAATGGCGGATGTGCTCTTCGCTCGCGCCGAGGGCCGCCTGCGCGAGCGCGCGCTGGGCGATGACCCGTTGCTCCTCCAGAGCACGCTGCACCGCGGCGGGAAGACGGGCCAAGCGATCCTTGAGGATGTAATCAGTCGCACCCTGTTTGATGCTCTCCACCGCCAGCTCCTCGCCCATTGCACCGGTGACGAAGATAAAGGGAACGGTCGGCGCCCGCTCGCGACACAAGGCCAGGGCGCGCAATCCGTCGAACTTAGGCAGGTGATAGTCCGCCAGAATCAAGTCCGGCTGGAAGTCGACCAGAGCCGCGGTCAAGGCCTCCGCGGTCTCCACCCGCAAGGCAATGACGGCGATCCCCGCCTGCCGCAGCATTCGTTGGTTCAGTTCCGCATCGGCCAGGCAGTCCTCCACCAGCAAGAGTCGCAATGGCTCACTCATGAGGCCGGCCCGACCCCTGGCGGGACCCGATTGATCAGCATCCAATACAGCCCCAGGTCCGCCACGGTGCGGGCAAATTCCTCAAAGGCCACCGGCTTGGCAACGAAGCTGTTGACGCCCAACTGGTAGGTGGCAACCAGATCGCGCTCCTCCTTGGAGGAGGTCAGCACCACCACCGGCAGGGCGCGCGTCGCCGCGTGGGCGCGGATTTGTTGCAGCACCTCGATCCCGTCCACCTTGGGCAGGCGCAGATCCAGCAGCACAACCCGGGGAATCGTATTGCCACATCCGGCCCAGGCGCCGCGGTGAAACAGAAAATCCAAGGCGTCCGCGCCGTCTTTGACCCACTCTACCCGGTTGGCCAGATTGTGCTTGCGCAAAGCGCGCAGTGCGAGCTCCGCATCGTTGGGATTATCCTCCACCAATAAAATGTCGACCGCGACATCATTCATCGTATGGACCTCCATTGCAGCCGCCGGTCGCCCCGGATCGTGCGACAAAGCAACAACCTGTCAAGCCTCATCAGCCGGCGCATCGCCGGCACCGTCGTGCCCCCCGACCGGCATACTGAAACGGAAGGTGGCTCCAGCATCCGGGCTCCCCTCCCCGGCGACCCATCCGCCGTGCTTCTCGACATAGCGTTTGACGATCGCCAGCCCCACGCCGGTCCCCTCGAATTCGTCCATGCCGTGCAGCCGCTGGAAGAGTCCAAACAGCTTCGCGGCATAGGCCGGTTGGAAACCCACACCGTTATCGCCGACGGTGTAGACCACCGCACCGGCCTCCCGGCGGCCCGCCACCTCGATCACTGCCGGCTCCCGGTGACGACTGAACTTCAGGGCGTTATTCAGCAGGTTGGCCCAGACCTGGCGAATCGCTCCAGGGTCGCCGATGACGCTCGGCAGGTCACCCAGGTACAACCTGACCACGCGACCCTGCCGGTGGGGCTCCAAACCCTGCCAAACCTCCCGCACCAGGGCGTTCATATCCAGCGCGGTCAGGTGCAAAGTCTGCCGGCCGGCGCGGGAGAACGCCAGAATATCGTCGATCAGTTGCCCCATCCGCTGGGCATTCTCGCTGACCACACCGAGCAGCCGGACCCCTTCAGCGTCAAGGTGCGGGGCGTAATCCTCGCGCAAGATCGCGGCGAAACCGTCGATCGCGCGCAACGGGGCGCGCAGATCGTGCGATACGGAATAGCTGAAACCCTCCAAGTCTGCGTTGACGGCCTCCAACTCGGCGGTACGGTGGTTCAGGGCGGCCGTGCGCTCCGCCACCAGGTCCTCCAGATGGTCGCGGTAGCGCCGCACCTCCTGCTCGGCCAGGCGACGCTCCTCGATCTCCTGGCCCAACCGCTCAATTGAAGTATAGGACTCGCGCAAGCGGCGCGTCATGCCGTTGAAGGCGACCGCCAGGCGGTCAAGCTCAGCGCCGCGCCCCACCGGGATCTCGTGGGTGAGTTCGCCGTCTTCGACCCGCCGCATCCCCAGGGCCAGGCGATCCAGACCCCGGATCAGACGCCGGCTGACCCAGGTCAACAAGGCAATGCTCAGCACCGTCAGCGCGCCCAAGGCGATCAGCACCAGGGCGTCGACCTGCCGCTGAATCGCGATGACCTCCCGGTTCTGGAGCGCGGCGAGCCGGCGCGCCTTGAAGCGCAGATCCTGCACCTTGACCAGCAAGGCCCCCGCCACCTGCTCGCGACTGACGGCCGAGCCACTCAGCAAGACGGCCTGCAACCGCTCCAGATCCCTCTGGCCGCGCCGCAGCGACTGCACCAACGACTGCTCCGCGGGTTGAGCAAAGTCAGCCGCGGCCAGTACCGCGGCCAGGGACACCTGATACTTAGCCAGTTGGTCCGATACCCGAGCACCGCCGAACAGCAGGTATTCCTGCGTCAAGGCGTTCAGCTCCGAGAGGTCGCGGACGATGGACTCGGCCTGCACGGCCCGCGCCCGGGTCCGCTCCACCTGCCCCCAAGACACCCAGAGGGCGACAGCGACCATCAGCCCGAACAGCGCGGGCAGCGACGCGGCAATCCGCAGTTGAGTCTTGATTGACACGACGCCCCGGCTCGCCTCAGTCGATCAGTGAGACGGCCTGCGGCTTCACCGCCCGCAGACCGGACGCGTCGATCAGGTCCAGGAAGTTGGGCATGGGAGGCCGCTCGGCAGGCGGCAGCAAACCCAGTTGCCAGCGCGCCGCGTTCTCCAGAATGAACGGCAGCGGTTGGTCGAGTGTCACACTGTAGTCGTGAAGCGAACCAATGAACGCGACCTCCTGGACCGACGTCTGGTAGACCGGTGCCAGGAGCCGCATGGCCGACGCCGGGGCCTCGTCCAATGACCGCGCGGCCCGCACCAAGGCGTGCAAAATGCCTTGGACCGAACCTGACGCCTGCGCCGCAAACTCCTGCCGCGCCAGCAAGAGGAACGGACTGACCACCAGCCCGGAAAAACCGAAGACCTGCGCACGGTCGCCTGACGCCTGGACCAGGTTGCGGATGTTGGGCTCCCAATGGGCCGCCGCATCGACCGTGCCCGCCAGAAAGGCCGCGCCGACCTCGTCGGCAGGCAGATAGACCTCGGTCACCTCGCCTGGTGTCAGCCCGTTCGCTGCGAGGAACATGTCGAGGAAATAATGGGCGGACGTGGCCGACGCCACGGCGATACGCCGTCCGCGCAGGTCCTGGGGCGACAGAATATCGCGGTCACGACGCACGACGATGCGCTCATAGTCACCCGAGGTCGAAATCGCCGCGAGGATGCGAAAGTCACTGCGACGCAGGGCCTGGTACACCACCGGGGGAACGGCGGCAGTCGCGAGTGCGCAGTCGCCGTCCAGCATCGCCTGCAGGGCTTGAAAACCGCTCGGGTAATGTCGCAGCGTCACGTTCAGACCTTCAGCCTGAAAGCGGTCCTCCAGCTTGGCCAGCGGCACCAGGGCCGCGGCCTGACTACCGTGGCAGATCACCACCGGGTCCCCGGTCGACCACGCGCTCGGTCCCGCACCCAGGATCAGGACCAGGGCGAACAGCCGGCACCAAACCGCGCCGCCGGCTCCATGACAACGGACCCTGGAGCACGACCGCCCGGCGGCCCAACCATCAACGACGCTTGAGATCAGCATGGCGATACACCGACGCGCTGTCATTTCACCCGATTGCGATCAAGAAAACGATCTTACGACGATCTCGGGGGGTGAGTGGAAGCGCTGTCGATCTGGCGCGCCCCCGCAAGGCCGACGTCATAGTAGTCGCCAACGCCTCGCTGTCACAGAGCCTGATGACGCCTGGCGGCCAGTTCGCAAACGAGGATTGGCGCGTGGTCGCAGCCGTGACCTAGGCCCGCCGCGGACCCTGGACAAGGTCTCGACGGTTGAAGCGGCAGAGCAAAGAGGCGGGAGCTGTGGGGATGATCCTGGTCTCCCGCCTCGAGCGGCGCGTTCTGCGGGCTCAGGTGAGCTGGTGAGCGCGCGAGCGCGCGCGCAGACCATCGCGCAGATTCAGACCGAGCAACGCGCTATTGACGGCACCGGCGATCAGTTCAAGCGCCTGAACGCCATAGAAGACTCCGTCGAACTCGCCCGACTGGGACTTGACGGACAGAAAGAGCGCGCTCGGGACCAGAATCAGCAATCCGTTTGCGGCAATGATGGGCATGCGTCGCCGTTTGCGCTCGATCAGCGGCCCGGCGCGATGGCGCGCCAGCGCAAGGCCGGACCCGCCGGTCGCCGCGAGGGCCGGAATCAGGAGCAGAAATCCCCACGGGATGGCGGTCTTGACGGCGACGACGGTGGCCGTTTCGCCGAACGCTTCGGCGAGGATGGTCGCGATCCAGAAGGTCAGGATGGTCAGCAGCGCAAGGGCGCCGGCGACGGGATGAATGCGGTTGCGCATGGGCCTCAGGGTCTCCGGGTAACAAAGATAGCATACTATACAACATTGCATCCCAAGCTATGCAAGTGCTATTTAGAGGGATGAGCTTCAGCAAAGACGACTCGGCGGGCTATCTCGCCAACCATCTGGCACGGCTGTTCGCGCACGCACTGCAGGCGCGCATCAAGCCGCTCGGCCTGAGCACCGGAACCTTTCCAGCGCTGTTGGTGCTGTGGGAGGGCGACGGCCTGACCCAGCGCGAGCTGATCGAGCGCCTGGACATCGAGCAGCCGACCATGGCCAACACCCTGACGCGCATGGAGCGCGACGGGCTGATCCAGCGCCGCCAGGACCCCGCCGACGGGCGCGCGCAGCGCATCTGGCTGACGGAACCGGCACGCGCACTCGAAGGCGTGGCGACGGCGGCGGCCGAAGCGGTGAACGCCCAGGCGCTGGCGGGGCTCGCGGCGGACGAGCGCGTGGTCTTCCTTAGATTAATCCGCAAGGTCATCGCTGGTCTGCAATGACCCCCGCGGGGCCGCGATGACCCGGCGCGGGCCTTGGGTCGGCGGCGTACCATCGTGATTCGCAGCGACCGCCCGGTGACACCCCGCCCGGTTCAGATGCTTCAGCAGGGCGATCAGACCGGCGATCACCCCATACCCGATGGTCGTTATTTGAGCGCCGCGAGCCAGTCGGCGATGGCCCGCATCTCCGCTTCACTCACCACGTTCATCACCGGGCGCATGGCCGCGCTCTGACGGTTGTTGCGCACCCCGCTCTTGATGTCGACCATCTGGGCATACGCATAGTCGGCGCTCTGGCCGGCGAGGCGCGGATAGTCCGTCTGGCTCGGGGTATCGCCATCGATGCCGTGACAAGTGGCGCAGGTCTTACCGGTGTAGATGGCGGCGCCATCGAGCGGCCCGGCCACACTGCCGAGCGGCAACAGCAGGGACACGAGGATGACGCGGCGGAACGGGACTTTCATGGGATACCTCTGGATTGTGGATCGGGTCGATCGGGGGCGCCGGGTCCGGACCCTGGGGCCTGGGGTGCTCCCCGGCGGCGGCCGCGCGGGCAGATCTTGCCACGAAATCCGGGCTCCGTGGCCTTTCCCGGCCGTGTCGGCAAGCAGTGATTGCACCGAAAACGCACGACCGGTCGCGGCTCAACCCGGCACATCACTCAATTGCCCCCGCAACAACAGCGCCTCCTTGCCCCCCAGATCAACACTCAAGATGTCCCCGCCCAAACCCCAGGGGCACTCACCAACCAAGACCTTAAGCCGCGCGGCACAGCCCGGCAATCCCGCCAACGGGATGCGCACCCCGGACCGCGGATCGGCCGCCCGGTTGATGATCAGCATGACCACCTCGTCGCCCAATATCCGGGCGCAGGCGAACAGGTCGCCATCCGCCAGCAAGGTCTGATAGGCGCCGCGACGCAACGCCGGATGGGCACGGCGGATGCCGGCCAGCGTCCGCACCCAGGTGCGCAGGCCCTGATCCCAGTGTTGCGGATCCCAATCGAAACAGGCCCGGTTAAAGGGGTCGTTGCCGCCGGTCATGCCGATCTCGTCACCGTAATAGATGCAGGGCACACCGGGATAGGTGAAGAGGAGCAGCAGCGCGAGACGCATCAGACCGCGGTCTTCACCGATCAGGGTCAGAAAGCGCGCGGTGTCGTGCGAGCCGAGCAGGTTGAACTGGCACAGTTGATTGGCATAGGCAATGCGCGAGCGGGCGTCGGTGAGCCATTGATCGAAATCGGCGGCGTCCAGGGTGATCGGGTGATAGTTCACATCCTGACCGGCCAGAAAAGCGCGTACCGGGTGGGAGAAGCCGTAATAGTTCATGGCCGCGTCCTCCTGGTCGCCCTGGAGCCAGCGGGTCGCCTCGCCGAAGTGTTCACCGAGCATATAGGCCCGCGGACTCTCCTCTTTGATCGCCCGCCGGAGCGCGCGCAGAATCCGGTCGTTATGTCGCGCCCCGGTACCCTCCCCCATCATGTGGGCGACATCGATCCGCCAGCCATCCACACAATAGGGCGGGCGCAGCCAGTGACGGGCAATGGCGTGCTCGCCGTCGATCAGATAGGCACGCACCTGCGGATCGCCGAGGTCGAGTACCGGCAGAACCTTGGACCCCTGCCAGCAGTGATAGCTGTCGGGGTCGGCCGCATCATGGAAGGTGTAGGCGGCGCGGTAGGGTGCCGCCACATCCTGATAGGCCCCCTTGTCCGGATGGGTTCCCCAGCGATTGAACCAGGGGTGGGTATCCGAGGTGTGATTGAAAACCGCATCCAGCAGGATGCGGATGCCGCGACCCGTGGCGGCGGCACGCAAATCCGCCAGGGCCGCATCGCCGCCCAGATAGGAATCGACGTGCGCGAAGTCCTCGGTGTCGTACTTGTGCACGCTCGGCGAGGTGAAGATCGGGTTCAGATAGATGGCGGTGACGCCGAGATCCTGCAAATAGTCCAACGACTGGCGCACCCCGATCAGGTCACCGCCATAGAACTCGCTGTTGGGGTGCTGTGGGTCGATCGGCTCGCCCCAGGTCTTAGCCCGAATCGGGCCGTCTTCACGCAGCACATAGGCGCCTGACCTGGGACTCACGGCCGGATCGCCATTGCGGAAACGCTCCGGAAAGATCTGGTAGAACACCTGATCGGGCACCCAGTCCGGCGGCGACTCTTCGGTGTTGACGCGGAAGAAGCGCTCGCGCAGCGGCATGCGCGGGCTGATGCCGGCCGCGTCCAGCCAGCACTGGCGGTCTGCCCACAGGGCCTTGAAGGCATAGACGGTGACCGCCGCGGCCGGGTTGGGGATGAGTTCGGCCCTGTAGACCCGATAGCGGTCGTATGCGGCGATCAGGTCCATGGGAACCAGACGCTCCTCGTTGTCCGGCTCACTGCGCAAAAAGACCGCGGTCGGCGCGTCCGCGGCGTCCATCCGCAGTTGCACCCCATAGTGCCCGGTGGCCCGCCGTTCGAAGAAAGGCGCAACCTGATGATGGATCATGGTGGGCTTGAGCATGGTTCAGCCTGATGGAGGCGTCGAACGCGATAAGAAACGATTCGGTGATCAGTGAAACGAGTCCATCAGGAAACGCCGTTGGCGTCGCGGTGGTTTTCGTTGTTTCCGTATTTCCGACTCATTACTAAACAGGCAACGACGGGGCGACCGGCCCCTCCCCATCCAACCGTGCGCCGACCCGCAGCAATGCCAGGGTAATGTTGTCCACCCCGCCGCGCTCGTTGGCGAGGCGCACCAGCGCCTCGGCGGCCAACCCCAGATCGCTTGCCCGGGCGGCGATCAGGATTTGCCGCAACCAATCAGCGGGCACCATGCCGGTCAGGCCGTCCGTGCAAAACAGATAGGTATCGCCGGCCTTGATCTCGGTCAGACCGCAGGAAACTCGCACCTCGGCGCTTGAACCCAGCGCGCGGGTCAGAATATTTTCGCCAATGCCGTAGCGGCGAGCGTCGTCCACACTCCGGAAAAACCCTTGATCCACGACTTCCTGAATGAAGGAGTGATCGTGTGACAACTGCTCCAGTGCCTCGTCGCGCAAGCGATAGAGCCGGGAGTCGCCGACATTGGCATAGGCGAGCCAATCCTCACCGACAAAACCCAACACCACCGTGGTTCCCATGCCGACGCAGTCGGTCTTGCTCTGCGCCAACTGCCAGACCGCCCGATTGGCCTCTTCGACGGCCGCCGTCGCGAGCTGTTTCGCCCGCTCGCCATCGATGCGGGACAGCGCTTGTCGCTTGAAACACTCCCGAATGGTATCGGCCGCCAGCGTACTGGCCACCTCCCCGGCGCTGGCCCCGCCGACCCCGTCGGCGACAACCAACAGACCCAGATCGGCATGGACCGTGACCGCGTCCTCGTTGTGAGATCGCACACGCCCCCGGTCAGTGCGCCAGGCATAGTCCAATTTGTATGCCCACATGACAACTCCTGGTCAACAGTCAACTCACAACGATGAAGAAAGCGCCTTGGATCCGCTCAGCGCACGGCCTCGTCCGCGGATGAACCCGCGAGCTGGGCCGCCAGTTTCTTCGGCTCGACATAGCCCGGGATCAATTCACCGGCGTCGGTGACGATTGCCGGAGTACCACGCAGACCGAGGTCCTCGCCGACCGTCATATGCGCATCCACCGGGTTGTCACAGGTCTTCTCCTCGATCGTCCGGCCGGACTTGGCGGCGGTCATCGCCTCGCGACGGGCGGATGCATCGCCGGCGCACCACACCGAGACGGCCTCCTTGTAGGCCGGACTTCCCTTGCCGGCGCGCGGGTAGAAGAGATAACGCACGCGGATGCCCTCCTTGCCGTAATCCGCAATCTGGCTATGGAGTTTGCGGCAATAACCACATTCGATATCAGTAAAAACGGTCACCGTGTGCTTCGCCGCGATCGACGGCTCGAAGATCACCATCTCCGCCTCGCCGACATCATCAACTATACGTTTACGGACGCCGGACAGTCGCGGTTCGGTCACGTCCTCGCGCGTGTTGAGGTCGACGATGCGCCCGTCGACGAAGTAGCGGCCGTCACCGGTCACATACATGATCTGCGTGCCGACCAGGACCTCATAGAGTCCCTTGATCGGTGCCGGAGTGATACTTTCGATCTTGATGTCGGGCACGACCTTTTTCAGCGCGGCACCGATATTGTCCTCCGGACCGGCCAACAGACTGCCCGCGGTGAGCATCAGTACAACGGCGGCGATCGAACGATACATAGGCATAACCTGTGATTCCTCGGCAATAGATTCCAACAAATGGGGGGCGGCCGGCGGACGCGGCCAATCGCGCGTCCGCCGACGCCTGGGATTCACATCAATCCCTGAAATTATTGAACTGCAACGGCAGGCCCCAGTCCTTACCCCGCAGCAACGCAATCGCTTCTTGCAGATCGTCACGCTTCTTGCCGGTGACCCGCACCTGATCGCCCTGGATCTGCGCCTGCACCTTGAGCTTGGCAGCCTTGATGTATTTGACCATGTCCCTGGCCGTGTCGGCATCGACACCCTGTTTCAGCAGGACCTCCTGACGGGCGGAACTGAGTGTGGTGACCGGATCTTGAGGATCGATGGCCGTCAGATCGACCGCGCGCTTGACCAACTTCTGGCGCAGGATATCCATCATCTGCTGGAGTTGGAACTCCGATTCAGCCGCCATCAGAATCTTGTCGTCGGCCAGCTCGAAGGTCGCCTTGACGCCCTTGAAATCGAACCGCGTGGACGTCTCCCGATTGGACTGATCGACCGCGTTACGCACCTCTTGCCGGTCGGTCTCTGAGACAATATCGAAGGAAGGCATGCAATTACCATAATAAATCAGAGGGCATTCACCCGTTCGGCGGGGCTGCGAATGCGGCCTCAGCGCCGTCGGTCGGCGCCCGGTCGTGTGACGATAAATCAAGCCGCGACGCGCTTCCAGAAAAACCCGCCGCAGCGCCCGAGTTATACCCGTCGTTGTTGGTTTTTCGTTTCTCGTTTTTCGTAACCCTATGTTTGATAGTCCTTAACTAAAAACGAAAAACCGAAAACTCAAAACCGTTCCGTATACCGGCAGCCGCTGGTCCCGAGCGTCGCCGGTGCGAACCGGTCGGGCGTCCCCATCAGCCGCGGGGGTGGTGTCGCCGGTGCAACTGTTTCAACCGCTCACGCGCAACGTGGGTATAGATCTGGGTGGTCGACAAATCGCTATGACCCAACAGCAACTGCACCACCCGCAGATCGGCCCCATGGTTCAGCAGGTGGGTCGCAAAGGCATGGCGTAACGTATGGGGCGAGAGCGGCTTCACAACGCCGGCTAGGATCGCATAACGTTTGATGAGCTGCCAGAACGCCTGACGGGTCATGCAATCGCTGCGACTCGTCGGGAACAGGAAGTCACTCAGCCGCCCGCCAAGCAGGTCGCAGCGCGCACCGCGCAGGTAGTCCGCTAGCCAGGTGACCGCATCTTCCCCCAGCGGCACCAGCCGCTCCTTGCTGCCCTTCCCCAGCACCCGCACCACGCCCTGCGTCAGGCTGACCTGACCGGGGGTGAGCGTTACCAACTCGGTCACCCGCAGCCCGCTGGCGTACAGCACTTCCAGCATGGTGCGGTCGCGATACCCCCGTGCGTCCGTCGTATCCGGGGCCGTCAACAGCGACTCCACCTCCGCCTCGGTCAGGCTCTGCGGCAGGGGGCGGCCAAGCTTCGGGGCATCCACCCGGGCACTCGGGTCCTCCTCGATCAGCCCCTGGCGCACCAGATGCTGGTAGAACTGGCGCAGGCACGACAGCAGCCGCGCCGCGGAGCGCGGCTTGCGGCCCTGCACGGATAAGACCGCAAGGTAATCGAGCAGGTCCAGACGCTCGGCCGCCAGCAGGCAACGTCCCCGCTCGCGGTCGATCCAGAGGGCGAACGCGCGCAGGTCGGACTGATAAGCCGAGAGTGTATTCGGACTCAGGCCGCGCTCCATCCACAGGAGATCGGCGAACCCCTCGATCACCGCCCGGTCGTCGGCCGGCGCCGCTCCATCAATCAACCGCAACCCCCTCGTGCCGCAGCAGCCAGCGCTTGATCGCCAGCAGACGGCCGGAGCGATCACCCGCGAAACCACCCAGACCCTTGACCGCGACGACCCGATGACAGGGGACGACGATCGGACAGGGATTGGCCCGACACGCCTGACCGACAGCACGCGGGGCACTGCCGACCTGCCCGGCAAGGTCTTTATAGGTTCGCGTCGCACCCGCGGGGATCGCGCGGATGGCGGCCCACACCCGCTGCTGGAAGGGCGTGCCGCCGAGGTCGAGCGCGAGATCGAAGGACGCGGAGCCATCCGCGAGATAGGCTGCCAGTTGGCAACCGAGCGCGGCCGGCAGCTCCGCCGCGCCGCCCGCGGCGCAGCAGGCGGCATCAGGCGCCAGGTCCACGGCGGTCAAGGTCGGCCCGGTCCAGTGCAATCCGATCGGACCCATGGGCGTGTCCAGCACCGTCTGCGGCATCGTCAGACTCCGGTTAGCGGTCGGTTACTCATCACATTAAAGCACGGGGTGGGCCTTGCCGCCACGGGCAGCCCCGCCCGGGGTGCGGTCGTGATGTGGTCGCAGACACGCGTGGGATGGGCAGCGCGAGAGCGATGCCCATCCGGCCACCACGACGCTTGTTGCTGGGCATCGCTCCGCTTTGCCCATCCTACCGAAAGGCCCGGCCAGAACAAACCACATTAACTATTCGAGCACCCTCACGGGCCGAGAGCGAGCGCAGTACTGCGGGGCATGAACCCCTCTGGATAAACCTGTGGATAACTCTGTGGATCACTGTCGACAGATGATCCTCAGGTCGCCCGTTGCAGCCGGCATTGTCCTTGACTCACCACGGAAAGACAAACGCTTAGATTTATAATACAGTAAGTTATAGAAGTCACTCAGGGGTCTGACCCGAACGACAGTCGGCGCGGCAAGGTCCAGGCCCGAGCGGCAACGGCTGTGCACAACCGCGCCGGGTGCTATAGACGCGACGACGCACCTTGTCAAGTCGCGATCCCACGTACAAGATGCCGCGGGCGCGGATCATCAATTGCGGCGGGTTGCGCATTCCCCGATCATAGGCCCGCGAGCGAGAGGGCCGCGACGGTCGATGCCGTCGGCCAACCGCCGCGACCTGCGGTTCTCCCGCAACCCAGGCCGCCCGCCGCGATTGAACCAGCGCGCTGTCGACCCCAAAGTCGCCGCG
Source organism: uncultured Lamprocystis sp. (assembly GCA_964470155.1). Lineage (GTDB taxonomy): Bacteria > Pseudomonadota > Gammaproteobacteria > Chromatiales > Chromatiaceae > Thiodictyon. The sequence goes on from CAYYAY010000063.1 coordinate 19,137, forward strand.
GCGGGGCGGCGGATGCGCCCGATCACGCGCAATCAGCAGTCAACCGACCCGAACCAATCATAAAGAGGACGCCATGAGCAGTACCCAAATCGCCACGGACCCCAGGCTTACGATGCGCTCGATCATCCAGCGCATCGCGACCGGCCCGGAACTCTCCAAGGATATCTCCGCGGCGGAAGCACGCGCCGGGATGAACGCCATCCTCGCTCACCAGGTGGACCCGGTTCAGGCCGGTATCTTTCTGATTGCACTGCGCATGAAACGCGAGTCGGACGATGAACTGCGCGGCATCCTCGACGCCGTGCGCGACGCGACCACCCCGGTGGTCGCGGCGGTCGACGATGTAGTCGACATCGCCGACCCCTACGACGGCTACAACCGCTGTCTGCCGGCCGCGCCCTTCCTGCCGGCGCTGCTGGCCGAGTGCGGCGTGCCCGCCCTCACTCACGGGGCGGACGCGGTCGGACCCAAGTTCGGTGTCACCCACCGCCATTGCCTGGAGGCCGCCGGGGTCCCGGTCGGCCTGGACACGGCAACCGCCGCCGCCCGTCTGGCAGACCCGCGGATCGGCTGGACTTACCTCGATCAGCGCGCCTTCTGTCCGGCCCTGCATGAGCTGGTCGACCTGCGCTCCACCGTCGTCAAACGCCAGGCCCTCACCACGGTGGAGGTGTTGGCGCGGCCGATCCAGGGCCGCCGCCGCACCCATCTGGTCACCGGCTATGTGCACAAGCCCTACCCCCGTATCTATGCGCTGCTCGCCCGCCACGCCGGCTATGACTCGGCGCTGCTGGTGCGCGGGGTGGAGGGCGGCGTGATCCCGTCCCTGCGTCAGGTCGGCACCTGTTTCAACTACCAGGGCCGCGGCGAGGAACAGCCCTTCGAAATCGACCCCAGCATCCTGGGAATCGAGCAGTCCGTGCGTGCCGTGGCGCTGCCCGCCGACCTGCCCCAGACCACCCGGCCGGGGGATGACATCGCGGTCGCGGTCGATGTACCCGCCACCGCACGCGCCGCGGCCGCGGCCGGGATGGCGGCCCTGGCGGGCACCCGTGGGGCGACCTACGACAGCCTGGTCTTCGCCGCCGCCTTGGTCCTGTGGCACCTGGGCCGGGAATCCTCTCTGGCCGCCGCCGCCGGCCGGGCGCGCGAGGCCCTGGACTCGGGTCGCGCCGCGCTGCGCGTCCGCTGAGGAGTGAACCGGATGGACCAGCCTTACGTCGCCGTCGCCCGCACCGACGCCATCGCCCCCGGCAAATTCCTCAAGGTCGTCGTGGCGGATCGCGCCTACCTGGTCGCCAACCTGGACGGCCGCTACTATGCCTGCGAGGACAATTGCAGCCACGAGGACTATCCGCTCTCCTACGGCTGCCTGCATGGGGACCGGATCAAGTGCTCGCTGCACGGCAGCCGCTTCAGCCTGCTGACCGGCGCGCCGCTGGATGAACCGGCCGATACGCCGATCCACACCTACCGCTGCCGGGAGGCCGATGGGTGGGTCTGGATCGACCCCAGTGCTCCGGCGAATTGATAGTTGTTGCGGCCCTGTTCCTTGGCCCGGTACATGGCCGCATCGGCGTTCTGCAACAGCGTTTCGACCGACTGGCCGTCGCGCGGATAGACGCTGACGCCAAGACTGGCCGACAACACCAACTCATGGCCATCCAGCACAATTGGCGTCGCCAGCGTCGCGATGAGGCGTTCGGCGAGCAAGGCGGCGTCCTCCCAGGACTCCAGCCGCTCGGCCAACACCACGAACTCGTCACCGCCCAGACGGGCGATGGTATCCTGGACGCCGACCGCCATCTGAAAACGTTGCGCGATCGACTGCAGCAAGGCATCGCCTACGGCATGGCCAAGACTGTCGTTGATCCGCTTGAAACGATCCAAGTCGATGAACAACACCGCCACGATCGCATGCTCCCGGCCCGCACGCTGCAGGGTATGTTCCAGCCGGGCGCACAAGAGCAGATCGGTGATGATGACGCCTTCCTGGGCGTTTTCAAACACGACATTACGTGCGCGAAGATCGCGCAACAACCGGGTGCGGTCATTCTGAATCTTGAGTAATGAGCCAAGCAACAGAGTGGAAAAAAGCTGCAACAGGCCGAGCGCGGGACCGGCCTCCTGAAAGAGTTGCAAGCCCAGCGCGGGGGGAGGAATCAGCAGCAGTGACCACGGCTCCAGCACAGTCACTGCCAGGCTCGCGATCAGCAGCGCCCGATACGACTGGCACGGCAGGAGGCGGACCAGAGGCGGGCTGATCAGCGCCAGCAAGACGCCATACTCAACCATACTGGAGGCGTAGCCATCGATAAAACTGTACGCCGCGAAAATCGCCACGCTCTTTCCGCTCAGCGCGGCAACATTGAACAACAGATCAGACACAGGTGGCCCCATCGACCGGCTTGGTCAGGCGCGCGTCCATCCCCGCGTCCATCAGATTGCCCAGCAAGAGCAGAAACAGGCAAGACCGGTCCATGCCATACCGCATCGTCTGTTTCTACCCGCAGGTGCTCAATAGTTGCGAAAACGCATCCAGGTCATAACGGTAAGCCCACCGCGACAGTTCCGTGCGCAACGCGGCGTCGTGCGCGTCGAGTTGTTCAATGAGCGTGGTGATTCGACCGAAATCACCCAGCGCCACCGCGCCGCGCAGCTCGGCGCGCCATTGCGCGGAGCAGGCGGATAAGCAGACCTCCAGGGTGTCGGCAGACAACACGTCATCGGCGCTCCCTGCTTCCCCGGCCCGAATGAACCGTAACCCGGCCAGTCGCTCCAGAATCGCGAAAAGCTCCTCGGCACGAAACGGCTTGGCGGCGAAGTCGTCACAGCCGCAGGCCAGGAACTGGTCGCGGTGATCATTGAAGGCGCTGGCGGTAAGCGCGATGACCACCGACCGCACCGCCGCGGGCCGAGCCGCCATCCGCCCCTTGATCCGGCGGGTCGCCGCTTCCCCGGAGAGCACCGGCATCCGCATGTCCATAAAGACGACATGCGGCTGCCATTCCTCCCAGAGCGCCACCGCCTCCCGGCCGTCGGCCGCCTCGCGGCACACGATGACCGGCGGCAGCGGATTCAGCGACTCCAGCAGCACCCGCAGCGGGGTCCGGTTGTCCGGCAGGTCATCGACGATCAGCACCCGGCACTCCGGCTGACCCGTTGCCAGACCGACGACCAGCGGCGCCGCCGGTCCGGCGCCTGGTTCACGACAGTCGGCGGGCGGCAGCGTCAGGAGAAAGGCGAAGCAACTGCCCTGACCCGGAGCGCTGGACGCGCTCAACTCCCCCCCCATGAGCCGCACAAACTGCCGACTCAGGGCCAGACCAAGACCGGTCCCGCCCTGCACCTGCCGGCCGCTCGCGGTTTGGCTGAAGGGTTCGAAGAGCTGCTCCAGATCCCGCGGGGCAATCCCGACTCCCGTATCGGCGACGCTGAAACGCAGTCGGTCACCCGGTTCCGCCTCGACCCGCAGCGTCACCCGTCCGGCCGGCGTGAATTTGATCGCGTTACTCACGAGATTGATCAGGACCTGGCGCAGCCGCATGGCGTCGCCCATCACCATCCCGAGCGGTGCCGGGGTCTCGACGCTCAGCGTCAACCCACTGTCGTGCGCACGCTTGCGGAAGAACGCCTCGGTCTCGGTGATCAGCCCATCCAGGTCGAAGGCGACCGCCTGACAGACCATCCGACCCGCTTCGATCTTGGCCATATCCAGGATGTCGTTGATCAGAGTCAGCAGGTGCTCGCCGCTGCGCCGAATGGTGGCCAGACTTTCCTGCTGGTCGGAATTGAGCGTGGAATCGCGCTCCAACACCTGGGCAAAGCCCAGGATGGCATTCAGCGGGGTGCGGATTTCATGGCTCATGTTGGCCAGAAACTCGCCCTTGGCCCGATTGGCGGCCTCCGCGGTTTCCTTAGCCCGCGCCAACGCGTCCTCGACCTGCTTGCGCGCGGTCAGGTCCAGACCGAATGCCCAACTCTGTGCGCCGATGGTCTTGAAACCCCACTCAATGGTCTTCAAGGAACCGTCCTTGCAGGCCACGACGGTCTCCATCGGTTCGATTTCGGACTGGGCGGCGATGGCACGCTGCACTTGGCACTGCCACGTTTCGGCGATCTGCCGACGATAGACCGGATCCGGGTAGGCGCGCGGCCACCAGTCCTCCACGGTCGGCACCTCGTCGAGGGTATAGCCGAATAGACTGACGAAGGTCGAATTGATGTATTGCGCTCGCTGCTCGATGCCGGTCGACATGTAAATGGCGAGCGGCGAGGTGTCCGCCAGGGCTTTGAACCGCTCCTCTTCTTCGCGAAGCCGCCGTTCCGTCTCTTTGCGCTCGGTGATGTTCTCCACCATCCCGATGGCACCGGTGACAGCACCGTCCGCATCGCGAATGGCCGACACGGTCAGATGCCCCCAACGCAATTGACCATCCGCGCGGACATAGCGTTTTTCGATGGCGTAACTGTCGCGCTGCCCGGCGCACAGCTCATCGAACAACCGGGCGTCCTCCTCCCAGTCATCCGGGTGCGTCACGGTCTGGACAGCGGTCTGTTGAAGTTGCGCTGCCGAGACCCCGATAAACCGTTCCAATGCCGGATTGATCAGCAGCGGCCGCTTGTCCCGATCCAGCAGGACAATGCCGATCGCCGCCGACGTGAAGATGGTGCGAAAGCGTTCCTCACTCCGGCGCAACGCTTCTAGCACCTCCCGGCGCTCGGTGATGTCAATCGTCCAGGACTGACCGAGTTCGGCCCGGAGGGCTTGAACCTGCTGTTCCAGACGGACCCTAAGGGCGCGCTGCGCCAGGCAGGCCCGATTCAAGTACAGGAGCAGCACCGTGCACCCCAGGCCGATCAGCAATTCAACCGCAATCATGTCCGTCCCCTTTCAGCCGCGCCGCGCCGCGCCTCACCAGCCGTCCCGGTGTGGATTCCTTGCCTGACCCGATCACCCCGGCCGGAACAGGGTCGCAAGGGCTTCCAGATCGTAATCGTAGGCCCACCGCGCCAAGGTCTGGTGCAGTATTGCATCGTGACCGCGCAGCCGGTCCAACAATGCCTCCATTTGCCCGAAATCGCCCAACGCCACCGCATCCTTGAATTCGACCTGCCAACTGGCGGACGTGGCGGACGTGGCGGACAGGCGCCGGACCAAATCGTCCTGCGACACACCGGGTCGCGGCGGCGCGTCCCCGGCGCGCAGGAACCGCAGCCTGGCCAGTCGCTCCAAGAGACCGAACAGTTCCCCTGCCTGGAAGGGTTTGCGGGTAAACGCATCGCACCCGCTGGCCAGGACCTGCTCGCGATGCTCGTCGAAGGCGCCGGCGGTCAACGCCATGATCACAGAGGGATCCAACTGCGGTTGCCGACGGTCAGCGTCCGGCTTGCATCGGGCGCCCCGGTCCAGCGCTTGAGATCGAGTGCCGGAAGTGCCAACCCAGGGTCGCCGGAGAGCATCACGAAGCCATCGCTGGCGGTGAGCATCAGCGGTGCCCCCGAGAACTGCGAGAACTGGAACGGGAACTTGCGAACATAGTCCAGGTTCAGGCGCCCCATGCAGAGCGCGTCGCCGCGGTGGATGCCACTATAGACGCTCGGCGCATCGTCTTCCTATCCCCGCATGATTTCCGACGCGTCTGTGGCGTCCCCGACCGACTTGAGATAACTGGCGAGCTTCATAGCCGAAGCGCGCATGAAAGCGCCGGAAATAGTTGTCGAGCGCTGGGTCCTGGCGCCGTGAGCGGTAAGGACTGAACGTGTTTTTTCATCCTGATTTCACTCGGCTTTGACGGAGCCCCTAAGGGACCGGTTGCTCCGCGTCGACGCGCACCGCGTCATGCGCATTCAAGAGCGTGACGAAGGCCTCCAGATCGTAGTTGTAGGCCCACGCCGTCAGCGCCGCGTAGAGCCCGCTCTGCTTGTCTTTCAGCGCCTCCAGCAGCGTGGTGATCCGGTCAAAATCCCCCATGACCACCGCCGCGCCCAAGTCGGCGCGCCATCCCGCCGGACAGGCTGCCAGGTGGACCGCCAAGGCCTGAGGGGACCACCCGCGCTCAGCTAGCGAGGGCGTCGCCGCACGGATGAAGCGCAGCCCGGCGCAACGTTCCAGGATGGCGAACAGGTCTTCGGCCCGGAAGGGTTTGCCGGCGAATTCATCACAACCGCAGGCCAGGAATTGATGGCGGTTCTCGTCGAACGCACTGGCACTGAGCGCCACGATGACGGATCGGATCGCATCCGGCCGGGCGCGCATCCGCGCTTTGATTTGCCGGGTCGCACCTTCGCCGGAGAGGATCGGCATCCGCATGTCCATGAAAATGACCTGGGGTTGCCAGGTCTCCCACACCGCGAGTGCGGCCTGACCGTCAGCCGCTTCCCGGAACTCCAGCACCGGGGGTTGCGGATTCAAGGTCTCCAGGAGCGCCCGCAGCGGCGCCCGGTTGTCCTGTTGATCATCGACAATCAGCACCCGGCAGACCGGCTGGCCCGGTGCCAGACCGACCACCGGGAGTTCGCCGCGAGCCTCGTCCGGTTCAACCGGGGTGGCCGGGGGCAGCGCGATCGTGAAGGTGAAGCAACTCCCCCGGCCCGGTCTGCTGTCGACGGCCAGTTCCCCCCCCATCAGCCGAACAAACTGGGAACTCAGGGCCAAACCAAGTCCGGTGCCCTCCTGCAATGTTCGACCCGCGGCCGTTTGGCTGAAGGGTGTGAAGACCCGCGTGAGATCCTCCGCGGCAATCCCCGTGCCCGTGTCCAGAACGCTGAACCGGACCCCGTCGCCGCTGGCGCATTCCCCGCGCACGGTCACCTGTCCGGTCGGCGTAAATTTGACTGCATTGCCAACCAGGTTGATGAGGACCTGGCGCAGGCGCAGCTTGTCTCCGACCACCATCCGGTGCAGCCCCCGGGTCTCGCACGTCAGTTCAAGTCCCCGGTCGCGGACGCGCTGCCTGAAAAAAGCCTCGATATCGACAAGCAGCTGCGGCAGTTCGAAGGGCGCCGCCTGCTGGGTCATGCGCCCGGCCTCGATCTTGGCCAGGTCCAGGATATCGTTGATGAGGGTCAGGAGGTGCTCGCCGCTGCGCTGGATCGTGACCAGACCGTCCCGTTGGATGGCGTTCAAGCCGGGATCGCGCACCAGGACCTGGGCGAAACCCAGGATGGCGTTCAGCGGCGTGCGGATTTCATGGCTCATATTGGCCAGGAACATCGATTTGGCCCGGTTGGCCGCTTCCGCCTGTTCCTTGGCGACAAGCAACGCCTGCTCGCCGCGCTGCTGTTCAGTTAAGGTCCGTGCCAACTGGATATTGGCATGACTCAAGCGGGAAATCAGCTCCGCGAAGCGCCCGTAAAACCGCATCACCGTATCCACCTTATCGCGGCTCCAGCGCGGCACCTGGGTATAGGCGGCGAGGTACGCCGCTTCGTCGAATCCGTAGCGGCGCGCCTGGGCCCGGAATCCCTCCACATCCAATGATTCGTCGTCAAAGAGAAACTGACCGAGAAACAGATTCCCGATGTGCTTGGTGCCGACCATGATCGGGGTCACCATCTCCCACATGCCGTTCTTGCACCGGTAGGTACGATAGGCGCCCGGCGCCACGCCCCGCGACAACAGCGTGTCACTCTCCACGCAGTGACCGGCGGTGACCGGATGAATCCGGTGAAAGCGCGTGCAGATCGTCTGCCAGCCGGTACCGACCAGCACCCGACCCTGCAGATCGATCATACCCACGCCGATTTGGGTAAGCCGGTAAAACTCATCCATGATCTGTTGAATCGCGTGGCAATCCACGATATCAGCCAAATCCAGCGTCTCCAGATCCCCGGCCGGGTCCAGCAGCGCGGCCAGCTTCGCCCGCACCCGCCCCTCGCTATCGGCCAGCTCGCCGGTCCGTTCCGCCAGGGCGCGATTGGCGCGGCCGGCTGCGTCGAGCGCGGCGGCAACCCGGAGGTGGTTGCGTGTCAGCAGGTACATGGACAGGGCGAGCGCGAGGGTCAACAGTGCCCCAGTCACGATGACGATGAGGCTGACTGCATGTGCTCGCCAACCGGCCGGGTGGGCCACGCGCGGCGCGACCCGGAAGATCCAGTCGCTCCCCGCGATGGTGATCGGACGCACGATTTCGAGGTGACCGGGTGCGGCATCCGGCTCCGGATTCAGGTTATAGAGCAAGCTCTCAGGGGTCTGGGGTTCGGTCGCAAAGATCTGTAGCGAGAGGCGCATTGATAACTCGCGATAGTCGTTGCGCAAGAACGCATCAACCGCATCTTGGATCCGGAGCGCCGCGTAGGCCCAACCCCGCAGGGCCGACCGCCGCTGCGCGACGGTATCCAGTGGGAGACCGGCATGATAGACCGGCACGAAGAGGAGGACCCCCGCCTGCACCTCCCCGTCCGCTTCCTGTTTCAACGTCACCCGGTCGGACATGGCGGCCTCGTCTTGGTCGCGGGCGCGGGCCGCGGCCGCGGCCCGCACCGGCTCCGTCAACAGGTCGAAGCCAATGGCGCGCTGGTTGCGCCAATCAAAGGGCTCGACATAGATGACCGCCGAGTAAGGATCGCGGTTGCCGGGCGGCCGGATCGCGTAGTCGGGAAGGCCTTGGGCGCGCATCAGCGCGACATGACGCGCCTGGTCGGCCGCCGGCACGACCGCGGCATAGCCGATCCCCTGGATGCCGGGATAATATTGATCCAGCCGCAGCCCTTCCACATAGCGGCGGAAGCCCTCGCGGCTGACCTCGCCGGTACTCTCGAACAGACCGGCGACCCCCCGCAGGATCTGGGCGTTGGCCGTCATCCGGTGCTGTAAACCGCTCACCACCTCGTTGACGCGCAGCGCGAACTCGGCCCGCTCGATCGCGATCTCCCGCTGGCGCAACTGCGATCCCAACAGCCAGGTGAACGCCAAACCGCCGGCCAGGATCAGCCAGGGCAAGACCTGAAAGATCCGCCGCGCGGACCACGGATCAGTCACTTTGGACGGCATAGGCCAGCTCCCTGGTGCGGGCGGCACCGGCGGATCGCTGACCCGAACCGGTGGAACATTGATGCGAAATCCAGCGCCATGGTTGCATTATTGAGCGATATGATAGGGCGATCGAAGCGTTGTCATGCACCCCGCTGTAACGCAACCTTTGGAGCCGCGCGTGCGCATACTGATCGTAGACGATGTTCCGGACAATATCCGGGTGCTGAGCCGCATGCTGGCCGACGAGGGGCACCAGATCTCCGCCGCCACCAACGGCCGAGCGGCGCTGAAACTCGCCGAGTCCTGTGCGCCGGACCTGATTCTGCTGGATGTGATGATGCCGGAGATGGACGGCTATGAGGCCTGCGCGGCGCTCAAGGCCGACCCCTTGCTGAGCACGATCCCGGTCATTTTCATTACCGCCCTGACCGATACCGAGGACGAGACGCGCGGTTTGGCGCTCGGGGCGGTGGACTATGTGACCAAGCCGTTCAAGGAGGCCATCGTCAGACTGCGGGTGCGCACCCATCTGGAACTCAAACGCCAGCGGGACATCCTCGACCAACTATCCCGCCTGGATGGTCTGACCGGCATCCCCAACCGACGGGCCTTCGACCTGCGGCTCGATCTGGAATGGCGGCGGATGCTGCGTTCCGGTCAAACGTTGGCGGCAGCCATGGTCGACATCGACTTTTTCAAGGAGTACAACGACGGCCACGGTCATTTGGCCGGCGACGACTGCCTGCGCCGGGTCGCCGACGCCCTGACCCAGGAGATCAAGCGGGCCGGGGACTTCATCGCCCGCTACGGCGGAGAGGAATTCATCTGCCTGCTCATCGGGCCGCATGCCCAGGGGCTGTCGGTGGTAGCCGAGCAACTGCGTACCGGTATCGAAGCGCTCCGGCTACCGCACGGGGCATCAGCCGTTTCCCCCTGGATCACGGTCAGTATCGGCGCCGCGGTCTGCCACCCGGCGCGGCACCAGCCGCCGACCGATCTCATTGATGCGGCCGATCGCCAGTTGTTTGCGGCCAAACGGTCGGGCCGCAATCGGGTCAGCCTGACCGCCATCTGAAGCACTCAGAACCGTCGCGCCCGCACTGGCCGCTCGTCCTCGTGCAGGTCGTCGTCAATCCTGAATTCCGGCCCCAGGTCGACCTCCCCGTCGCCGACCAGGGTCGGTTCGCGACGCGACACCAGGACCTCAAGCGGCGCACCCGGCGGTTGCGTGATCCGCTGCGTGGGTTCGGCCGGCCTGGGCGGCGGTTTGCCGCGCGCCTGCCGGGCGTCGTCCACCATCACCTGGGACAGACCATGCAGGACCTCCCGCAACTCGCCCGGAACCTCCGCGGGCAACGGCACCTCGACCTTGGCCACCGGCAGCGGCCGGGACGCAATCGCCGCGAGGACCGGCGGCGCGATCTCGGCCACCCGGTAGGTAGCGGCCTCGGAGAAACGCACCAAGGGCAACTCGGCAGCGGCACAGATCTGATCCAAGGCAGTGCGGGGCGGCCCGCGGCGCAGTCGCGAGCGCGGCGCCAGATTGACGGCACAGAGGATGGCACCGGTCTGCGCCGAACAGATCAGGAAATCGAAGTGCCAGTTCCACAGCCGCTCCAGGGCGCGCCGTCGGCTGCGCCGATCCAGACGCGGGCGACGACGCAGACCGATCACATCGACCGCCCGCACCCGGCCGTAGACCCGGTAGTCACGGCCCACCGCGCGTTCGAGCACCGCCAGGAAGGCGCGTTGTGCCGGGGAGAATAGGGATTCATCCACCACGTATGGCAACCGATAGCGACGCCCCAGACGCTTGCGTAAGCTGAGTATGAAGGCCAGGAGCACCAGCACTCCGAGTCCGAGAAAAACGTAAAAATAGCCCAATTCAGTCGCCCTCGGCCGCGCCGACAGACCCGCGGCGGGTGATGTTCAAGATGCCGAGACGCCATTCGACGAAACAGCTAAAACAATGACTTGAAAGCTTACACGAACCACCGGACGCAAGTCACGCGCAACAACACCCAACCGACCCGCGCGGTGCCGCTGGCCGCCCGTCGGCGCGGCGCCGCGATCCGCCGATTGACACGAGTCATTTCGACGGGGTAGCTTTCCGCTGATGTATCCCGCCCCTACCGTCGCTCTTCCCGACGCACACTCGGATGTCCATCCGAATGCGCTCCCCGTTGCGCGCATCCTGAGCGCGCGTGTCACCACCCTCGGGCAGGACCTGCTGCGGCGTTATGGTCAGCGGGTACACAAGCTCGCGATCAATGCCGGCTTCACCTGCCCGAACCGCGACGGCGCCAAGGGGCGCGGCGGCTGCACCTTCTGCAACAACCAATCGTTCAGCCCCCATGCGCAGGAAGCGCCGTCGGTCGCCGACCAGATTGCCGCCGGACGCGCCGTGCTCGCCCGCCGCACCGGCGCGCGCCGCTTCATCGCCTACTTCCAGGCCTATACCAACACCTACGACGACCTCGAGCGGCTGCGTGCACGCTACGACCAGGCGCTGGCGCTGCCGGACGTGATCGGGATCTCGGTCGGCACCCGCCCGGATTGTGTTCCGGAACCGGTGCTGGACCTGCTCGCCGGCTACCGCCGCCAGGGCAAGGAAGTGTGGCTGGAACTCGGCCTCCAATCGGCCGACGACCGCACCCTGGCGCGGGTCAATCGCGGCCACGGCTTCGCCGAGTTCCGCGCCGCCACCCGCGCGGCCCATCGGCGCGGCTTGCCGGTGTGTGCCCACCTGATCATCGGGCTGCCCGGCGAGGGCCGTGACGCCGCCATGGTCAGCCTGGAACGGGTGCTGGAACTGGGAGTGGAAGGGCTCAAAGTGCATCCGTTGCATGTGGTCCGGCACACCCGCCTGGCCCTGGAGTGGCAGCACGGGAACTACCGCCCGCTGGAACTGGCCGACTACGTCGCCATCTGCGCCGACCTGATCGAACAGACGCCGCCGAACGTGATCTTCCACCGCCTGACCGGCACCGCCGCCCGGTCGATTCTGCTGGCGCCGGACTGGTGCGCCCTCAAATGGGCGGTGTTGAACCGTATCGAGGCCGAACTGCACCGCCGCGGCACGCGCCAGGGAGAACGCTGCGCACCACCGTCGCAGCCCCTGCTGGCCCGCACCGCCTGACTCTCTCCATTCATTCAGAGAACCGCATCATCATGGAACTCGTCTGCCCCGCCGGCAATCTGCCCTCACTCAAGGCTGCCGTGGACAACGGCGCCGACGCCGTCTATATCGGCTTTCGCGACGACACCAACGCCCGTCACTTCGCCGGACTGAACTTCGGCGACAAGCAGATCCAGGAGGGTCTGCGCTATGCGCGTGATCGCAAGGTCAAGGTTTTCGTCGCCGTCAATACCTACGCCCAACCCCAGGGCTGGGAGCGCTGGACCAAGGCCGTCGATCGGGCGGCCGAGCTGGGAGTGGATGCGCTCATCCTGGCCGATATGGGGGTGCTCGACTACGCGGCGGAGCGCCACCCGGAGTTGCGGCTGCATCTGTCGGTGCAGGCGTCGGCCACCAGTCCGGCGGCGATCCGCTTCATGCACCGGCACTTCGGCATCCGCCGCGTGGTGGTGCCGCGCGTCCTGTCCATCGCCCAGGTCGCCCATCTGATCAAAGAGAGCCCGGTGCCGATCGAAATCTTCGGCTTCGGCAGCCTGTGCGTGATGGTCGAGGGGCGCTGCCTGCTGTCCTCCTACGCCACCGGCCAGTCGCCCAACACCTTCGGCGCCTGCTCGCCCGCCGCGCATGTGCAGTGGAGCGACACCCCGGCGGGCCAGGAGACCCGCCTGGGCGGCATCCTGATCGAGCGGCGCGACCGGGACGAACCGGCCGGCTACCCGACCATCTGCAAAGGCCGCTATGCGGTCGAGGGCGAGACCCGCTATGCCATCGAGGAGCCCACCAGCCTCAATACCCTGGATCTGTTGCCGCAGATCATGAGCGCCGGGGTCGCCGCCATCAAGCTGGAAGGCCGTCAGCGCAGCACGCGCTACGTCTCGGACGTCACTCGCGTGTGGCGCGACGCCATCGATTCCTGCCGGCGCAACCCCGCGGCCTTCAAGCCCAAGGCCGACTGGATGGACACCCTGGCGCGGGTCTCCGAAGGCACCCAGACGACCATCGGACCTTACGAGCGGACCTGGCACTGAGGCCGATTCGCCCGCTTCCAACTGCCGGCGAGACCATCCGCAAGCCGGCCGCCACCACGCGCGGCCGGTTCCGTTTTCCCCCGGATTCAAAGTAAAGTCAACATCGAGCGAACGCCATGCCGACGGACATCCATTCATCCACCCCACCGCGTCCGCGCCTGTCGCTCGGGCCGCTGCTCTACTACTGGCCGCGCGAGCAGGTGCTGGATTTTTACGCGGAGATGATCGAGACCCCGGTGGACGTCATCTACCTGGGGGAGACCATCTGTTCCAAGCGCCGCCTCCTGCGCCCGGAAGACTGGTGGGACCTGGCGGAGCGGGTGGTCGCCAGCGGGCGCGAACCGGTGATCTCCACCCTGGCCCTGATCGAATCCGAGGGGGAACTCAAGACCCTGGAACGGCAGTGTGCCGACCGCCGCTTCCTCATCGAAGCCAACGACCTGGCCGCCCTGGACTTCCTGGAGGGCCGGCCGTTCGTCACCGGTCCGTCCATCAATCTCTATAACCAGCGCACGCTGAGCTTCCTGGCCGCGCGCGGGCTCAAGCGCTGGGTGCTGCCGGTCGAGCTGGGCCGCGCCACGGCGATCGACCTGATGAGCGTCCGGCCGGCCGGTGTCGAGTGCGAGGTCTTCGCCTTCGGTCGGCTGCCCCTCGCCTACTCGGCACGCTGCTTCACCGCCTACAACAACGGCCAGGGCAAGGACCAGTGCGAGTTCCGCTGCGGCGAACACCCGGACGGCTTGCTGATCACCACCCAGGAGGGCACGCCCTTTCTGGCACTCAACGGCATCCAGACCCAATCGGCCGCCACCCACAGCCTGCTCGCGTCACTCGATGACGTGACCGCGCTGGGCATCGATCTGCTGCGCATCAGCCCGCAATCCCTCAACACCGCGGAGATCGTCAGGACCTACGCCGCCTGTCTCAGCGGCGACCTCGCAACCGCAGACGGCCTGGCCCGGTTGCGCGACCTGGCACCGGGCGGACTGGTGGACGGCTACTGGACCGGCGCGGCGGGGATCGCCGCGACTGCGGCACTGACAGGCGTTTGAGCCCGCGCTGGTCGGCGCACCGCGCCCCGGCACGGTCGCGGCGCCGACGGACCTCACCCTGATGGCTGACTGACTCGGACACAGACCATGCAACGTCGTGACTTCTCCCGCGGTTGCGTGTGCGTCGCTTGTCAACTAACGTAAATACATTTGTGTAGGTACATCCCGAGAAGCCAGTGAGCACCCTGATCACACGTATCTTCATGAGCGGCAACAGCCAAGCGGTGCGCATTCCCGCGGAACTCCGGCTCGATGCCGACCGGGTGGAGATCTTCCGCACAGCGGATGGCGATCTCGTTATACACCCGCTGATCGAGGGTCGGGGCGATGCCCTGCTGCGGGCGATCGAGGGCTTCTCCGACGACTTCGTCGCAGCGCTGGAAGACGACCGCGCCGAGCAGCCGCCGATGCAGGACAGGGACGCTCTGTGAGATACATATTTGCCGACACTATGCCGAGCAGTTCACCCGTTTAAGGGCCGCCGGCACACCCATCGGAGCCAACGACCTCTGGATTGCATGCCACGCGTTGGCGGAAGGCGCGGCTGTCGTCACGCATAACACTCGGGAATTCCAGCGCATCAACGGGTTAATCGTCGAGAATTGGGTTGAGTAGCGCTTCGGCGGCAAAGAACGCACTGCCATGCCACTAACGCAATACGCCATGCAAGGAGGGGGTGCCGATGCAAATCGTTAAGAACGGCCCGGATGTCCCTGAGCGATTATTGCAGGCACACGAAGAAGGGTTGGCCGCGCCTAGTTCCCGCTCGGCCCGCTGTCTCAGGGCGGCGAGGGGGTAGGGACCAGCGGTAACCAACAGCTCGGTGAGCAAGGCGTCCTTGTGAGTCGGCGATAGGGCCTGGACCCAACCGGCGAAGGCGGCCTGGTCCGGCCTGGCGTCCGTAAGCGGGGCACTGCGCTCGGCCGCGACGGCGAGCAGGTCCGGCCCGATGCGCAGGAAGTCCGCCAGCGCGCGGTGCGCCGCATCGAGTTCCGCGAGACCGGGCGGGACTGGAGGCTCCGGGCTCAGGTCCTACGCATCATGGATGGAACTGATCTCGGCGCGGGTGGAGCAGCGCCGCAGTTCGGCCATCTGCTCGTTGGTCAGGGGTTGGTCGAGTGCCAGGAATTCGTAGTACTGATATTCGCTCATGGCGGTCGATGACCCAGGTCCACCAGCTCAGCGCCCCAGCAGCCGATCCAGCCCGCGAATCAGTGGCGCGACCCGCGGCGGGGGTTCGAACGCGTCGAGGAAGTTCTTGAGATAGAGCCCTAACTCGGTGTCGCCCGACATCCGCAGCCGCCGCTGGAAGAACAGGGTGTCCGCGTCCTCCCGCCGCGCGGCCAGCAACAGGAACTCGTGGAGCCCGCCGGAGATGCTGGCATCCGCGGGCGCGCCTTCGCCGAAGCCGCGGATGCGCCCGGCGCCGAACCCGAGGCGATAGCGGATACCCAGGTCACTGATCTCGATACCGACGGTGCGGCCCTTGAGGAAATCGAGCTCGCCAGCGGTGATCGCGTCCTTCATGACCTGATTGAGCGTCAACGCGAGCGCCTGGCTGTGGGCCAGGGTCGGCAGCAGGCGCAGAGGCGCGGAGAGTGTGGTCAGGAGGCGCGGGCTCAGGTTCATGGGGCAGGTCTCAGGCGGCCGTGAAGGGGATCACAAAGCCGTGCATTGTCGCGCGGCGGGAGACTTTGCGCGAGTGATCAATGTCGGCATCAGCGGTCCCAAATTTGAGGGCCGCGCGCGACCCTTTCGGTAGGATGGGCAGAGCGAGAGCGATGCCCATCCTCAAGCGTCGCGGG
>CAYYAY010000064.1:0-34417 GCA_964470155.1 uncultured Lamprocystis sp.
TGGTCACCGCCTGCCCCGGCTGCGGACGCACCACCAGCGACACCTTCCAGCACCTGGCCCAGGACATCCAGGGCTATCTGCGCGAGCAAATGCCGCACTGGCGCTCCCGCTATCCGGGCGTGGAAACCCTGCAGGTCGCGGTGATGGGCTGCGTCGTGAACGGCCCCGGCGAGAGCAAACACGCCAACATCGGCATCAGCCTGCCGGGCAACGGCGAGCGCCCGTCGGCGCCCGTCTTCGTCGACGGCGAGAAAGTCGCGACCCTCAAGGGCGACGATATCACCGCGCAATTCAAGCGCATGGTGGACGACTACGTCGAGCGGCGTTACGGCTGAGTGAGCCTGTTCGGACCATGATCGCCGTTCCGGCCAAAGCGGCCACTCGGATTTATCCACAGATGTCACAGATGTCACAGATGTTCACAGATGAAGAAAAACATCTGTGAACATCTGTCGCTCGCTCCCACGCTCCAGCGTGGGAGCCAGAGTAGCCAGAGTAATTCACCTAAGTTAAACAACGAATACAATCGTTTTTGTATCCTGTCACCCGAGGAGCACCCCATGTTCAAGAAGCTGATTCCGCTTGCCCTGATCGCCGTCTGCACCCCCGCCCCGGCCGCGGAGCCCATGGTGATCCAGGTCAAACGCCTGTCGCTGGAGACCGCGCTCAAGATCGCCCAGAGCAGCATCGCCGCCTGCCGCGAGAAAGGCATACAGATCGGCGTCACCGTGGTGGATCGCGACGGCACGGTGCAGGTCGCGCTGCGCGACACCATCGCCGCGCCCATCACGGTGCCGATCAGTGAGCAGAAGGCGCGCACCGCGGTCAACTTCAACGCCGCCACCTCCGCCATGAAGGACCGGGCCAACAGCCCCATCGGCCGCATCGACGGCTTGCTGATGTCCCCCGGCGGGGTGCCGATCCTGGTCGGCGGATCGGCCCTGGCCGGCGGCGTGGGCGTCAGCGGCGCACCGGCCGGCGAAACCGATGAGGAATGCGCGCTGGCCGGCGTCGCCAAGGTGCAGGAGGATTTGGATTTGGCGATGTAGCGATTCGCCGAACGCCAGGCGCGCGCTGATCCGGATGCGTTTGACCGGTTGATGACGCGTAAGACGGGCGAGCCGCCCCGCGCGGGCGATACCTTGTGAACCCAGTTCGACACCGGCGCGTCGGTCCACACAGCGGACCCGCTTCTCGTTCCCACGCTCCGCGTGGGAATGCCGGGCGGGCGCTCCGCGTCCGGTCTTGGCGCCGGACGCGGAGCGCCCGCACCTGCTCCCACGCAGGAGCGTGGGAGCCAGAACGAATGGCACAACTCTACTCCGCGCAACGCCTGCGTGGCCGCGCGCCCCCCTCCGCTCCGCGGGGGCGCGCCGCCACGCACGCGTTGCGCTCCGTACCCCGCCGGCCTGGCCTCACGATTCCTGAACTCGGGCGCAACGGAAGCCGAGGCCGCCGACACGGACAGCGGGCGCGAGCCTGAGGCGGCAGGCGCAACGGCAGCGGCGCGCGACGTCGCCCCAGGAACCGCCGCGGACCACCCGATCCGCGCCAGCGTCGAGCGGACCAACCGGGTCCTGCTCCCACCGCGCGTCATAGGTGCGTGCGCCATCGGCACACCATTCCCAGACATTGCCGAGCATGTCGTAAAGGCCCCAGGGATTCGGTTCCTTGCCGGCCACCGGATGGGTGCCGGACTTGGGATTGGGATACTGCATCTCGCGCCAGGTCGAAGAGTCGGACCCGTCCGCCAGTTCAAACCCCACCCCGCTGTTGCCGCCATACCAGGCGATGGGGTCCAGCGCCGGCGCATTGTTTTCACCCAGAATCGCGATCGGTCCCTGGTAGAGTGCCGTCCCGGTCCCCGCCCGGCAGGCATGTTCCCATTGCGCCTCGGTCGGCAGGCTCAGGCCCAGCCCCGGGACCTCGGCCTCGATCCGTTCGAGAAAGCGCTGCACCTCGTCCCAACTCACCCGCTCCACCGGCCGCTCCGGGCTTTGGAAACGGCTGGGGTTCTCGCCCATCACACGGGTCCAGAGCGCCTGGGTGCACGGCGTATCGAACAGCCAGAAGCCGCGCCCGATCTGCACCACATGCTGCGGACCCTCGTCGTCGAAGCGGCCCGGTTCGTCCTCCGGCGAGCCCATGCGGAACACACCGGCCGGGATCCAGCGCAGGCGCTGCACCAGGTCGCCGAGGCTGAAGGCGGCAAAGACGCCGAAGCGGTCCTCCCCCCAGGCGCTGGCCCAGGCGGGCGCGGCGGCCTTGATCAAAGGGTGTCGGGAGGGGTCGATGGAGCGCGGCGAGGCGGTGGGCAGCATCAATGCACCGATGAGGCCGGACAGGAGACGGCCGCCCGGCGAGGGTTCGCCGCACCGCTGGTGCGCACTACTGGCACGCCGGGGGCCTTGCGTTTGGACGCCGAACATGCGGCGCCCGGGAGGGCGGTCTGTTCAGGTCCGGACCGTCCGGTCCGGT
Organism: uncultured Lamprocystis sp.; assembly: GCA_964470155.1. GTDB lineage: Bacteria > Pseudomonadota > Gammaproteobacteria > Chromatiales > Chromatiaceae > Thiodictyon. The sequence continues at coordinate 2,479 of CAYYAY010000064.1, forward strand.
CGTGAGCTCGGGCGCAACGGAAGCCGAGGTTGTCGTTACGGTCAGCGGGCGCGTTCCTGTTGCGGTAGGCGCAACGGCAGTTGCGCGCGTTGTTGTTCCAGGAACCGCCGCGGACCACCCGATCCGCGCCAGTGGCGACCCCCCACCCGCACGACGAGCTTACAACTCGCTCAGCGCCCCGGCAAGCGGTACCCGCCGCAGTTGCTCGCGCCGCCACGCCGCGGCATCGGTGTGCAGCGTGATCGCGAGCGCCCCGGCATAGCCGGCCTGGAGGGTCCGCGCATCGATCAAGCCCCCCGCATAGGCGCCCTCCCACTGCCGACGGCACTGCGAATAGCGCATCTTGCGCCGCCGCGACTAGTTTATGAGAGGGTGGGTCAAGCGAAGCGGACCCACCCGTGCGCCGAATTCGCCACCAGTGTCCGTAGAGGACCCTACGGGGTGTTGGTCCGCGCAGCGGACCCTACGGGGTTTCCGATCCGCCGAACCAACCTTTCAGTCTGCCCCACAACCCCACCCGCTCCGGCTCCGCACGCCGGACCTGCCGCCGCCCGGCCTGATCCGCTACCGCGGGCCGGGCAGCGGCAGGTCCGGCGCGCTCCGCGGCCGGCCCGACCGGCTCACTGACCTGAACTCGGGCGCAACGGAAGCCGAGGTAGGCGCGACGGTCAGCGGGCGCGTACCTGTAGCGGTAGGCGCAACGGCAGTAGCGCGCGTCGCTGTCCCCGGAACCGCCGCGGACCACCCGATCCGCGCCAGCAGCATCGGAGGGCCAAGCAGAACCATCGGACGGTGCGCCATCGTACCCTTCATGCCAGGCATCTTCCAGCCATTCCCAAACATTACCGAGCATGTCGTAAAAACCCCAGTCATTGGGCAGTTTGCCCTTGACCGGATGGGTTCCGGCCTTGCCCCCAGGGTATTGCAACTCCTTCAGCCAAGATCTGTCTTGCCCGTTGGCGAGTTCAAACCCCACATTGCTGTTGCCGCCGTACCAGGCGATCGGGTCCAGGGCCGGGGCATTGGCATCGCCCAAGATCTCGATCGGGCCGGTATAGAGCGCGGTCTCGCTGCCGGCGCGGCAGGCATATTCCCATTGCGACTCGCTCGGCAGCACGAAGTGCTCGTCGGCGTCCCCGAGGTGCGCAAGACGCCGATTCAGGGCGGTGACGAAGCCCTGTGCCTCATCCCAACTCACCGTTTCCACGGGCCGATCCGGACTCTTGAAGTTGCTTGGGTTGCCGCCCATCAGGGCCTCCCACAGGGCCTGGGTGCAGGGGGTATCGAAGAGCCAATAGCCGGCGCCAAGCGTCACCGGACGGCGCGGACCTTCCGCGCCCCAACGGCCCGGCTCGTCGTCCGGCGACCCCATGCGAAAGCGCCCCGGCGGGCACCAGCGCAGGCGCTGGATGACCGGCTGGCCGCCCGTGTCGGGCGCGATGGCGATCTCGGCCCAGAGGCCGAAACGGTCACGGCCCATGGCACTGGCCCAGGCGGGGCGCGGGATGCGGCGCAGGGTGAGGATGGCGCGCTCGGTCCGCACCTCGACCGCGGGGGCGTCGGGCAGCGTCACCGCCGCGGGCGCGGCGCTGTCCAGGCGCAAAGGCTCCGACCCGCCGCAGTCCGCTCCGCGCCCGGATCGGGTGCCGCCCGGCCTGCTCCGCTCCGCGGGCCGGGCAGCACCCGCTCCGGGCGCTCCGCTCCCTCCGGCTCCTTCCTGCCCGCCTGGCTCACGAACCTGAACTCGGGCGCAACGGAAGCCGAGGTCGTCGAAACGGTCAGCGGGCGCGCGCCTGCTGCGGAAGGCGCAACGGCAGTAGCGCGCGACGTTGAACCAGGAACCGCCGCGGACCACCCGACCCGCGCCAGCGGCATCAAGCCACGCGGAACCATCGGTCGGCGCACCGGAATAGTCGTCATGCCAATGGTCCGCGACCCACTCGTAGACATTGCCCAACATGTCGTAGAGTCCCCAGGGGTTCGGCTGCTTCTCGCCGACCGGATGGGTGCCGGAGCGGGGATTAGGATACTGCTGCTCCTTCCAATCGGACGAGTCGTATCCGTTAGCCAGTTCAAAGCCAACCCCGCTGTTGCCGCCATACCAGGCGATCGGGTCCAGGGCCGGGGCGTTGTTCTCACCCTCGATGTCGATAGGGCCGGTGTAGAGTGCGCTGTCGGTCCCGGCCCGGCAGGCGTGTTCCCACTGGGCCTCGGTCGGCAGGGTCAAGTCGAGTCCGGGGACCAGCCCATTGAGGCGGTCAAGGAATCCCCGGACATCCTCCCAACTCACCTGCTCGACCGGCCGACCGGGGCTTTGAAACCGGCTCGGGTTAGCGCCCATCACAGCCGTCCACAGCGCTTGGGTGCAGGGAGTGTCGAAGAGCCAGTAACCCTCCTCGATCGTGACCTGGTGCCGCGGCCCCTCGGCGTCCCAGCGCCCCGGCTCGTCCTCCGGCGAGCCCATCAGGAAGGTGCCCGGCACGATCCAGCGCAGACGCTGCACGACGCGGCTGCCGGTCGGGTCCGGTACCGAAAATTCGATCCAGGCACCCTGGTCGTCCCAACCCCAGTCGTCGGCCCAGGGCGGCGGCGCAGCGTCCTGCCAAAACGCGGCCGAACGGCGTTGATCAAGCGCCCGCACCTCCAGCCGCTCCACGCTGGTGTCGATCAGGCTCACTGGACTGGCGCCGATGGTCCCGACCGCTTGCGCCGCGGCGGCGACCAGCTCGCCCCCGCGCTGCAGCAGGTGCCAAGATTCCGCGGGCCGGTCGCTCGCCAGCTGACTCACGCGGATGCTGTCGGCGGGGGCGTCCGGCCGCCCCCGGACCAGCGCGTCGGCACGCGTGGCCAGCGCCGCCCCCACCGCTGGATCGGACCACAGGTGTTTGGTGGAGCGCACCCGGATGCGCTCCAGCCAGTCGCGATCGTTACCGGGCAGAGCGTCCATCCGGTCCAGGGCGACCTCGCTGCAGAAGGCCTGGAAATACCCGCGGGCGTCCGCCAGGTCGGCGTCCAGCGGGTCCAGATCCGGGGTGTCCGGGCCGGTGGCGCGGGCGGCGGGATCGGCATTGAGCAATTCGTCGAACCAGATCTCCGGGGGCAGGTCGCGGCGCCAGGCCCGCATCAGCCGCAGCAGACGCCGCCGCAGGGGCACCCATTCCGGCGGGACCGCGGCTTCGCGCCAGGCGCGGGCCTGCTCGGGCGCGATGGTCGCACCGGCCGCGGAGTCGCCGACCAGCGCCGGGTGTTGCCAGACATCCGCTTCGGTGGCGGCATCGGCCGCTTCGGGCGCGAGCAGCAGGCGCGCGGCGCGCAGCAGGCCGGGCTCGATGCGCACGGCCGGGGACACCAGACGCAGCAGGCGCTCGGCCCGCTCGTGGTCGGCGGCGCCGTCGTGCCCGCGGGGGCGCTCCCAGGCCAGGGGCCGCCAGCGGGCGGCCAGGTCCGCGGGGCAACGCTCCAGCGCGCCGGGAAACAGCACCAGGGGGTGACAGCCGGCATCCAGCAATCCTTGGCCCAGGGCCAACCAGTCGGCCCGCAACCCGGCACCCGCGGCGGCCAGGCTGCCGACATCCCCCAAGACCAGCACCAGGGTGCCGGGCGGCGGCGGCCACGGCAGGGCGGATTCGGGGGTCGGGCGCGGCACGGGCGTGCCCTCGTCCACCAGGGCGCGGCCGAGCGCGTGGGCAGGCAACAGCCGGCGTAACGCCTGCCGCACCAGGCGGCGGTCGAGCCGGAAGGGGATCAGGCGCCGGCTGTCATCTTCCACCAGCATGAGGGTGGGTCCCCAGCGGCGGCGGCGCTCGCGCGGAAAACGGGTGAGGCTGTGCCCGCGGCTGACGCCGGCCAGGGTGCGCTCCAGGTCGATGGCGCGGCCCTCGCGGTAGTCGCTGAGCACCCGGCGCAGCCGCGGGTTCAGTTCGGACCAGGTGGCGAGCGGCTGATACCGCGGCAGGCCGCGCGGGGGGTTGCGCCAGCCCAGATAAGGCGCGGTCGGGGGGGCCGCGGTCGGGGGTGCATCGGCGTCCAGGAAGACCACCGAGACGGGCTGCCAGAAGTGCGCCGGGGGCAGGGGTGCGATGGCGAGTGTCGGTGCCGGGGTCGGCAGGGCAGCGTCGCCGGGCCGCGGCCGTGGCTCGACCGTGGTGTGGGTCGGCGGCCTTGGTTCACGGTGCAACCTCAGCCGGGCGCCGATGAAGTCGGCGGTCGGATCGTCCGCGGCGGCCAGGGCCGCCACCAGGTCGGCCCGGCCCAGCGCCGCCCGCCCCTGGCTCATGACGCGGTTGCGGGAGCGGCGCGCACCGCATCCGGGTGTTTCTTGAGCACGAAGTCCGCCACCTGGCCGATGAGCGCCGCCTGCCGCTCCAGATCGCCGCGGGCTTGCACGACCACCGCCCGGACCAGGTCGAGATACTCGGCCTGACCGGGCAGGGGCCGCCACTGGCGGCGCAGGGCCTCGGCCCGATCCTCAGCGAGCAGGTTGGCGGCGGTCGCCAGCACCGCGGGCAGGACCTGAGGCCGGCCATCGATGTCGCCGAAGTGGGTGCGGCCCCGCTCGATGAGCCTGGCCACCAGCGCCTCAGGCTCACGCGGCAAGGCGAGATGCAGCACCAAACAACGGCGGATGAAGGCGTCCGGCAGGGCGCGCTCCTCGTTGGTGGTCACCACCACCAGCGGCGGCGGCCCCACGGCCGTTACCGGCTCGGCGTGCCCCTGGGGGGTGAAGCAACCCGCGCCCAGGGCTTCGAGCAGGCCGTTAGGGACGTCCGATTCGGCCTTGTCGATCTCGTCGATGAGGACCACGCAGCCCCGCCGCCGGTCGCCGCCGTCGGGCTGCGGCGGCTGCTCGGCCGCGAGCGAACTGACCACCGCGGCCTGGGCCGCGGCACTCTCCCAGTTCAAGGCCCACCACAGGGCACGCGGGTGCAGGAAGCGGTCGACCCGCAGACGGTCGCGCAGGGCCGTGAGCGCCGTCTCGATCTGCGCCTGGCGGTCCTTCTCGTCGCAGCCGGCGGTTTCCTCAAGCCGCGGCTGCAGTGCGCCGATCGCCTGCGCCTCCGCCAGCCGGCCGATGGCGTCGAAGTGCCACAGCAGGTCGCGCGATTCGGTGCGCGCATCCACCACCTGCGTGATGAAGGCGCGCCCGAGCGCCTTGGCCGCGGCCCGCGCCAGTTGACTCTTGCCGATGCCGGGCTCGCCGCGCACCAGCAGCGGCCGGGCGCAGGCGAGCGCGGCGTTGACGGCCCGCAGTTGGTCGGGCTCGAAACAGTGATAGGCCGGGCGCTGGCCGCCGGGGGCTTCCAGCGTTTCGACATGGTCATCGCGGATCAGGAGAAACTCACTGTCCATCAGGGTTTTGATCGCTCCGTGTAGAGCAGGCTGTGGAGTCTGGCGAAGGGACCCAGCTCGCGGAGGGGGAGTTTGGGCGGGGGCGAAGCGCACAACACGGCGAGGTAGGGAAAGCGTTGCGCAATCCGCAGCAGCACCGCGTCGCGACGCGTGCGCTCCTGATCGCTCAGCATCTTGGGTGTATCGACGAGCAGATAATAGGTGAACCGGCCGCCGTCGGCCTGATGCTGCCGCGCCCGGTCGCACAGCCGCTGCTTGATCTCCTCGACCAGATCCTGGTCAAAAGCGGCGCGTTCTTCTGGTGTCAGGTCCGGGTCGGGGTTCTGCCAATCGTCGGGCACGATGCACTTGAGGTGACCGAACAGGGCCTGATCCAGGTTGTCCGTCAGCTCCGCTTCGAAGAGCGCGACCAGTTCGGTGGTGAGGTCGCGCAGCCGCTGCGCGCCGGTAGGGTCGCGGCCATGCTCCAGTACATGCCCGACGCAGCCATGGCCCACCGGGTGCTTGCGGTCGTCGTCGAGGGTCCGGAAGCAGGCACCGCGGCGGTCGGCAGCGGCCATCAGTAGCTCGATCAGGGTCGGGGAGTGCGCTTTGAGCGCAATCAAGGCGCCGCCGGCCGCGGGGTCGAGTGCCCCCAGCGGCATGACCTGGACCGGATCGGTGCCGGTCGGCAGAATTGCCTGGACGAAATCGATCAGCGCCCGCACGCCGCGCTCATCGCCCTTCACCTGAAGATCCCTCTTGACGTCCAAGGCGGTCTTGACGAGTTGATCGAGCGGCGTGCGCAGGGCGCGATAGGCGAGCGCCTGCCGGCAGGGCTCCCGACTGCCGCAGTCCGGCACCAGTCGGCGCGCCAGCTCGTCCGTGGCCGTATCGCTCTGCGCGAGCGCCCGCAACATCAGAGCCCGTGCCTGCTCGAACAACTCCGCCGGATTGGTGCCGACCGCCTCGAAGAAGGCCGGTTGCGCGCGCAGGAGGCAGGTCGGCACTGCGCGCAACAGGCGGTTATCGTACTTGGCCAATACCTCCTTGACGATCCCGACGAGGGTATCGCCGACCAGCACCGGCATCCCGGAGGCGCCACTCCAATCCTGTTGGGCGTCGCCTGCCTTCAGTTCGCTGGACAAGGACAGGAGCCGGTCGCCGATGCCGGACATGCTCATGACCTTGCCGTGGAAATCCCCTGGCTCGGCCTTGGCGTCGACCGCGCTGGCCCGGGGGAAGCCCCGACTTTCCCAGGCCGGGAGGCCCGCCGGAGGGTCGGCGGCGAGACGGTAAGCGGGGATGTCGCGTAGCGGCTCGGGACGGGGACAGTTGAGGAGCGCGGCATCGAGGTCAGCCTCGCCGGTCCAGCGGATGGCTTTGGCGTCGTCCGGGTCCAAGTCGACCCAGCCCGAGTTGGCAATCTGGTCGCGCAGTGCGTACCAGCGGACTTTGATGGGGTGGTTGTGATTGCGATTGGGCGGTTGGACCACATGACGCGCCGTGAGCATGAGGTCGTTCTCCAGAGCGCAGCCGGTGCCGACGGCCCCGTCCCAGGGTCCGTTACTGGATCGCTTTGGATCCAGGGTCGGCACCAGGAGGGTCACGATCAGTGCCTTGTCGGGCTTGTCCATGCGGCGGCGCGGCCCCGATCGGCGCTAAAACGCGCTCATTCGTCGACCACTGGGGGAACCACTGGGGGAGCGAGACTGCGTTCGTCGTTGATATCGAGCGGTCCGGAGTTGCCGTGGGCGTCGCTGACCAGCGGGTCCAGCTTCAGCCGCAGCGTCTGGACCGACTCGGCGGCGATTTTGCCCTTGGCGTCGCCATTGATGACCCAGAATTTGAAGCCTGCACCGGCTTCGGCACTCTTGGAGACGGTCACTTTCAGTTCGACCTCGATGGACGCGACGCGAAAGCGCAAGTCCTGACGCTCGCCCGCGCGGCGCGCCTCCTCCAACTCGCGACGCAGCTCGATCAACAGGTCTGCCAGCGGTATCTTGTTCGTGTCCATCATGACTTCCCGGAGTAACGTATACAGAACGGTTTTGAGTTTTCGGTTTTTCGTTAAGGATTATCGAACATCGGGTTACGAAAAACGAGAAACGAAAAACCAACAACGACGGGTATACATGCGGGATTCTACATCGGGGCTGGGAGATGCGCACAAGCGCACGTGTTCTGTCAGCCATGCAGACCGGACAGGTCCGCAGAGCGCCGACAAGTGCCTGGTCCGCAGAGCGGACCCTACGGTCAATTTTCGTAACCCAATGTTTGATAGTCCTTCACTGAAAACGAAAAACCGAAAACTCAAAACCGTTCCGTATAGATTGTGGAGCAACAAAACGCCTTGCTGTTGACTCATACCCTGATCTTGGGGGCTAAGTCCGAACGGCTGCTAGGGTTTTTGGTCGCCCCGCGCCTCCGCGCCGTCGCCGACACAAAAGAACCGGCAGCGGATGCCGTCGATCTCGAGCTGATCTCCGTGGGTGAGTTGCACCATGTCGTCGCCCCGCAGGGCGCGCTGACCCACCTGAACCCGGTTGGCCTCCCCGATGCGGCTGAGGATGTAGTGCGTGTCGCGATGGGCGATGATGACCTCGTGGCCGCCGATGCGATGCAGGCGGGTGACCGCCCGCCAGATGGGAATCACCTGCCCGAGGTGCGATCCGCTTTGGACCTGCAGATAGGCCGGCAGCAGGTCCGGCACTTCCGACGAGTCGTCGCGCTGCGTGATTGGCCGGGCCGGCAGCGTCAATTGCGGTGCGTCCGCCGCGGTCAGCGAGACGGTCAGGGTGTGCTTGCCGACCAGAATCAAATCGCCGTCCGCCAGCGGACTGTAATCGACCCGGGTGCCGTTGCGAAACACGGGGTGCGCCGGGTCCAGCGCGGTCAAGGTGAGGCTCTCCGCGGTCTGCTCGATCCGCGCGTGCCGGGGGGCGACGGCCAGACTATCGATGCAGATCGCGCAGTCGGGATCCCGTCCGATGATCGAGGACACCGCGTCCAGGCGGTAAACCGCAAGCAGACGACCCTTGAACGTCAGGGTAAGTTTGGCCATGCGGTTTCCTGCACGAGTGGATGAACGACGTTGCCGACGGATGCGGTCAACCCAGGGACCCGGGGCCGCGGGGCCGAAAGTATAGCCTTCGCACCTGATCTCCAGACAAACCTTTGGTGTCGAGGCGGGTTTAGGCGGTTTCCGTCAATCGCCTGACCCCTGCCGCTCTTGACGCCATCCCTTGCGGGCCGCGCGGGGCGGGACTTTGACGGTCTTGACGGCGTTGTCCGTGGTCTGCACGATTTCGAGCGGGTGACCATGCAGCCTGAGGCTGGTGCCGGATTCCGGAATGGTTTCCAGGTAGTCAAGAACCAAGCCGTTGAGTGTCTTGGGGCCATCGGTCGGCAACTCCCAGCGCAAGGCGCGGTTGAGGTCGCGCACCCCGATACCGCAGTCCACCAGGATACTGCCGTCCGCGCTCCGATGGATTTCAGGGATGCTGTCCGAGGGATCGGTGGTGAATTCGCCGACGATCTCCTCCAGCAAATCCACCAGTGTGATCAGACCCATGAAGTCGCCGTACTCATCGACGACGAGTGCGATCCGCTGTTTCTCGCGCTGAAAGTTCAGCAGCTGCTGGTAGAGCGGCGTTCCCTCGGGCACGAAATAGGGCGGCTGGGCGATGGCGCGCAAATGCTCCTTGCCGAGTCCCTGATCGAGCATGGCATGCAGCGCGTGGCGCGCGTGCACGACACCGATCACATTGTCGATACCGCCGTCGAACAGCGGCAGGCGGGTGTAGCCGGCGTTGCGGATGGCCTGGCTGAGCTCATCCGCCGGGTCCTGGATGTCGATGCCTTCGACCTCGTTGCGGGGGATCATGATGTCCTCCACGGTGGCGTGCTCCAGGTCGAGGATGGCGAGCAGCATGGAGCGGCTGCGTTCCGGGATCATGGCGCCGGCCTCGGTGACGACGGTGCGCAGTTCTTCCCGGCTCAAGGCCGTACCGGGTCCGGATGCCGGGGGCACGCCGATGAGCCGCAGCAGACCGTTAGTGATCAGATTGACCAGCCAGACCAGGGGATAGAGCAGCTTGAGCAAGGGACCGTAGACATAGGCGGCCGGATAGGCGAGACGCTCCGGGTCCAGGGTGGCCAGGGTCTTGGGGGTGACCTCGCCGAAGATCAGGATCACGAACGTCAGGAGCCCGGCGGCGATGCCGATCGCCGCATCGCCGCCGAGTCGCAGGGCGATAACGGTACCGATTGATGAGGCCAGGATGTTGACGAAATTGTTGCCGAGCAGAATCAGACCGATCAGCCGGTCCGGTCGTTCCAGCAGGGCGCGGGCGAGGCGGGCGCCGCGGTGACCCTGTTCGGCCCGGTGGCGCAGCCGGTAGCGGTTGAGGGTCAGCAGGGCGGTCTCGGAGCCCGAGAAGAAGGCGGAGCAGAGAATCAGGATCAACAGCAGCAGGCAGAGTCCGGTCAGCGGAATATCGTTCACGATCGACCGCCGAAGGACTCGGTTTGATAGCATGAGACCTTCAGCGTCGCACTCCAATGGCTGGCCGGGAGCCCGGCCTTGCGTTTGAGTTCGTTCAGGAACTGCCGCGGCTCGGGCAGTGACTCCCAGACCGCCGGCAGGAAGGTGCCGCGTGCCCAGCCGTCTTCCAGGATCAGGCCGTCGACCTGGGGCCGCAACTGGCGCAGGAGGTCCGGTTCGTCCCGGAAGAGCAGCGGCCGCGGCGGCGTCAGCACCGAGCAGTCCAGATCCAGATCCTCCAGCTCCCAGGGCTCCAGCCGTCCGAACCTGGGATCGCGGAAGGCCGCGGCGAAGGCGTTGTCGGCCACGTCCAGGACCAGCGGCTGGCAGGCTTCCAGGTGACCGATGCAGCCGCGCAAGGCCCCGCGGCGATGCAGCGTGACGAAGGCGGCCCGGGGTGCGCGCAGGATGTCGGGATAATCCGCGGGATTCGGCTGCCAGGGCGCGCCGACGGCGAGGCCGTGGCGGATCGACTCCCAGGCGACGGCGAGCAGCAGTCCGCGCGCGGCCGCATCCAGGCTAAGGGCTTCAGAAGAAGGCATAGGCACCGTACCCGACCACCTGGTCACGAGGGCCGGCGGTATCGCCGGAGTTACGCAGGTCCAGGGTGCGCACCGACAGCCCGTGGCCGCGCGCCGCGAGCAGGAGCCCGGCCACCGGGGTGGCACCGCAGGCGCCGTCGTGGTGCAGCGCCTCGGGTGCGAGCCGCTCGATGGCGCTGCTGGTGGCCCGGTCGGCGCGTTGTGCGCTGGTATAGTCCAGATAGTGACTCAAGTCGGAGCTGACGACGATCAGGGTCTCACCCCCGCCCCAGATCCGCTCCAGCAGCTGTGCCACCACCGCGGGCGTCACGGCGCCGACGATCAGCGGAACGAGCTTAAAATCGGCCAGCAGGGTCTGGAGGAAAGGCAACTGGACCTCCAGGCAATGTTCGCCGTCGAAGGCCGCATCCAGCGGTTCGACCTGCGGCAGGTCCGCCAGGTCATCGAGCGCCGCGTGATCCACCGCGACCGCACCCAGCGGGGTGATCAGCCGCTCCGCCGTCGGATAGGCGATGCCGCGAAACGGCAGCCGGTGGGCCGGACCGAGCAGCACCACCCGGCTGATGCGGGCGGCGATCGGGGCGAGCTGGGCATAGGCCGCGGCGGCGATCGGCCCGGAGTACGGATAACCCGCGTGGGGCGCGATCAGCGCTTTGGGATGGGTCTGCGCGGTCGGCGCGACGGCCGCCAGCAAGGCGTCGACCTGACGGCGCAGCGTCATGGGATCGGCCGGGTAGAAGCGCCCGGCCACGGCTGGTTGACGATCGGTCATCATATGCAACCCCCTTTTCTACCCGTCGTTGTTGGTTTTTCGTTTCTCTTTTTTTGTAACCCAATGTTTGATGGCTCTTAACTGAGAACGAAAAACCGAAAGCCCGAAACCGTTCCGTATACAGGCCATTCGATGTGGACCGACTACTATTAAGTGTAGTGAAAGTGCCGCCGCGGGGCGAGTCGGACCGACCAGGCCGGCCCCGAGCCAACCGCAGGGCGCGTCCTGCAGATCGACCGGCGCGCGCTTGCGCATCGTCATCGCCGACAGTGTCAGGAGTTCAAACCCATGTCCAAGCACCCGACCCAATTCTGGCACGCACTCCCGGACGGCCGGGTGCAGTGCGACGTCTGTCCGCGGGCCTGCCAACTGCACGAGGGCCAGCAAGGGTTCTGCTTCATGCGCGGCTGCCGCGACGGCGCCCTGGTCCTGGACGGTTACGGACGTTCCAGCGGCTTCTGCGTCGACCCCATCGAAAAGAAGCCGCTCAACCACTTCCTGCCCGGTACACCGGTACTGTCGTTCGGCACCGCCGGGTGCAATCTGGCCTGTCGCTTCTGTCAAAACTGGGACATGAGCAAGTCACGGCAGCAGGCCACCCTGGCCGCGACGGCAACCCCACAGGCCATCGCCCGACGCGCGGCGCAGCTCGGCTGCCGCAGCGTCGCCTATACCTACAATGACCCGGTCATCTTTCTGGAATATGCGGTGGATACCGCGGCCGCCTGCCGGGCACTCGGCATCCGTAACCTGGCGGTCACCGCGGGCTATGTGAGTCCGGGCGCCCGCGAGCTGTTCTTTGCCGCGATGGATGCGGCCAACGTGGATCTCAAGGCCTTCACCGAGGACTTCTATCACCGAGTCTGCGGCGCGCATCTGGCGCCGGTGCTGGACACACTGCGCTACCTGCGCCACGAGACCCGGGTCTGGCTCGAACTGACCACGCTGCTGATTCCGGGCTACAACGACAGCGACCAGGAACTGGACGCCATGACCTGCTGGGTGGTGGACAACCTCGGGGTGGACGTACCGCTGCATTTCACCGCCTACCATCCCGACTGGAAGCTGCGCGATGCCCCGCCGACCCCGCCCGCGACCTTGCGCCATGCCTGCGAGATCGCACGGCGTAACGGTGTGCGTTACGCCTATACCGGCAACGTCCACGACAGCGCCGGCGACAGCACCTGGTGCCGCCACTGCGGCGCCCTGCTGATCGAGCGGGATTGGTACCAGCTCGGCGCCTGGGGCCTCGACGACCAGGGCCGCTGCCGTTCCTGCGGCGCGCCGCTGCCCGGCGTCTTCGAGGCCCGGCCGGGCACCTGGGGGCCGCGCCGCCTGCCGGTGGTCTGCGGGGCGACCTGACCGGCGTCCGCGTCCCCGTGCTAGGCTTAGGCAATCGGCCGATACCCGTCGCGGTTGGTTTTTCGTTTCTCGTAACCCGATGTTCGATAATTCTTAACGAAAAACCGAAAACTCAAAACCGTTCCGCATCGTCCCCGGCAACACCAAACAAGGTCCATCGCTATGTGCCCAACCGCCGCGACCCTGCACGCACCGGCGCACCAGCCCCCATCCCCCCTGGCCGCCCGCGCGCCCGCGGGCGCACCCCAGCCGTCCGGCGAGCCCCTCTCCGCGGACGGCCGGCGGGTCTCGGAAGAGACCTGACGCAAGGTTCCGAACGTGATCGCCATGCCGTCCCGGATCCCGCTTCTTGGTCCCACACGCAGCATCCCGGTGCTGCTGTCGCTGCTCATCGGCACCGGGGCCGGCGAGGTCATGCTTCCGGCCAGGGCGGACCCCGGCGCACCGGCGGTGGTGTCGGCAGCTTGGCCAACGACGCTCTACAACCCCAAACCGCTGCCTGACGACCTGATCGTGCCGCTGCCGTGCGGGGGAGCGCTCGCCTTCCGGCCGGTGGCGACACCGGCCGCCGGCACTCGCACCGCGTTGGTCGGCGCCTTCACGGTCGCGGGCGGGACCGTGGGGCAGCACCTGCTGGTCGGCAAGTACGAGGTCACGACACTGCAATATCTGACGGTCAGGGCGCAGGCGGCGGGCGAGACCTGTCCGCCGACACCGGCACTGACCGGGGCGGCGGCGGCGACCGCGCAGGTCGGCGTGAGTCGGATCGACGCGATCAATTTCGCCGCGCAACTGTCGCGCTGGCTGGCGGCCAATGCCGAGCGAATCCCGCCGTGCGCCGCTGATCCGACACCCTGCCTGCCGCGGGTGGACGGCAAGCCGGCCTTCGTCCGGCTGCCGCTGGACCTGGAATGGGAGTACGCTGCACGCGGCGGTGCCCTGGTCTCCGCTGAGGACTTTGCGCGATCCCGCTATCCCATGCCGGAGGGACTTGACCGTCACGCCTGGTATAACCGCAACGCGGATGGAACGATCGCACCCATCGGACTGCGCTTGCCGAATCCGCTGGGGCTGCACGATCTCTACGGCAATGCCTGGGAATGCATGAACGACCCATATCGTTCCGAGCAGTTTCCCGGCCAGGTCGGCGGCGATGTCCTGCGCGGCGGGGGCATCCACAGCACCGACGAGGATCTGCGGGCGGATCGGCAGGTGGAGGTGCAGCCCTATGATGCCGCGGGCGATGTGCGGACGGCGGATACCGGTTTTCGCGTGGTGCTGGCGGCACCGGTGGTGACTTCGATGGCGAAGCGGCCGGTGTCGGCGGCAGTCGACGGGGCGGCGGATGCGTCGGATACGCCCGGTGCAACAGCCACGGATCCGGCGACGCCGACAGCAGCGGTTGCCGCGACTGGGCGACTGCGGGTCTATGTGGACCTGGAGTCCTCTGCATTCATTCACGTCGACGGCGAAATCAAAGGATTGACCTCCGGCGGCCGGCCCGTGGAGGTGAGCGGTCTGTCGCTTGGTCCTCATCTGATCGAAGTGCGGGCCAGGGGCTACCCGAATGCCGAGGAGTGGGTCCAGGTGACCGGGGACGCACCGGTCGAGGTCCGCATGTCCCTGGAGCCGACGCCGGAACGGGCCGAGGAACTCCTGAGGCTGAACGCGGCCGATCGGCAGTTGATCGTGGAGCAGCTTGGCGAGCTCGGTTATCTCTGCCGCTTGAACCAAGGCAAGTTTGAAGCGGACTTTCGCCGCATCCTGAAAGCATTTCAACGTGATCATCAACTCCCGGCAACCGGCTACCTGACCGCCGTGACCCGTGCGCTGATCGAGCGGCAAGTCGCCGCGCGCAAGCAGCGACAGCAGACTGTCGGCGCAGGTGTCACCCCGCCGCCGGCCTCCGGCCGCTATCGTCAGGTCCCCGAGCGTCAATCCGGCGGCGGGATGAATTGGACAGACACGGTGCTGCCGTGATGCGGTGCGCGCCGACTGGACTCCTGTTCAGCCGACGCTCTTATATCGGCCAGAACTCCTCATCAAGCAGTTGTGCGATGCTGAAGGGGCAGGTCTCCGGAAAGGTCTGGAGCGGCAGGCCGGTTTCACGCATGGCGTTCTTGCGGACGTTGCCGTAGCGGACGGCGATCAGTTCGGATAGCCGCGGCCGCAGACTTGGGCTGTCCTGAAGTCGACGCTCGATTTCATCGCGGGCATTGTCGACCGACTGCTGCCAACTCGGTCCACGCAATGATGGCTGATACTGCCATTTGAGCAAGTGCAGGATCAGCACGCGCAAATAGCTTTCGATGGCGCGTCGCTCGCTCTTGCCCATGTCTTCCAACTCCTCCGCGATATGCTCCGCGTCGATCTCGCTCAGGCGGCCTTGACGCAGCAACTGGGCGTTGCCGGTCAGCCAGGCATAGAGGTCTTGTTCGTACTCGGCTGGGGGCGCTGCAGGCCGCATTGGCAACCTCCGGAAGCTGTGAAACCATGATGTTCTGAATTCTACACGTCGCGCACCAAAGCCGGGGGCACGGTAGGGCCTTGACTTTCGTTCGGCAGCCGCCTGGGAATCGCGCATTGGAGATTTTAGGGGCGACTGAAGTCGCCCCTACATGCGTGGCGGTAGTTCCTTTCCCGGAAATCACCTTCGCCGGATCAGGGCCGCGCGGATGCGGTGCCGACCGGCTAAAGCCTCGGCCTCCGGTTTTGCTGTGGCCGGAACGACGATCATGGCCAACGTCGGCGGTCCGGAATTTGGTCCTTGCCAGGTCAAGCCATAACTGGCTACTCTAAGGCGCTACACATCACTACCGATGTCCCGAACATGCTCACTGCCGCTCAAGTTCGTGCCGCACGCGCCCTGCTCGGGCTCGACCAGCGCCGCCTGGCCGAGGCGGCGGGGTTGTCGCTGCCGACCATCCAGCGGATGGAGGCGAGCGATGGGCAGGTGCGCGGCAATGTGGACTCGCTGATGAAACTGGTCGAAGCGCTGGAACGCAGCGGTGTCGAACTGATCGGCGAGGGTGCGCTGAGCAGCGGCGGCGGGCGCGGGGTGCGGTTGAAAGCCGTGCCGGACGGGACGGGGCGCACGCCGACCGCCGGAACGACGCCATGAGTCTGACGACGCTCTTGACGCCGCTGCTGACACCAACGGTGTCGATGGACACGGCCCTGCACCTGGCGGGACTCGCGGTGGTCCTGGCGCTGCTCTCGGCAGTCGTGTCGCTGGCCGCCAAGCGGGCGCCCTGGGTGCTGCGCCGGGTGGCCACGCCGCTGCTCGGTTGCGTCGGAGTCGCGGCCGTGGCGGCCGGGGTGCTGGCGCTCCTGGTCGGCGAGGTGGTGTCGGTGACCCTGCCGCTTGGTCTGCCCTGGCTGCCCTGGCACATCCGGCTCGATGCCCTGTCCGGGTTCTTCGTGGCCGTGATCGGGGTCGTGACCTGTGCCGTCGGGCTCTATGGTCCGTCCTATGTCCGCAGTTTCGAGCACGGCAAGGATTCGCTCACGGCCTTGGGCGGATTCAGCGGCCTCTTTGTCACCGGGATGCTGCTGGTGGTCCTGGCCGATGACGCCTTCCTGTTCATGGTCGCCTGGGAGTTGATGTCGCTCTCCTCCTATTTCCTGGTTGCCTTCCATCATGAACACGCCGAAAACCGCCGCGCCGCCTTTCTTTATCTGCTGATGGCCCATGTGGGCGGGCTGATGATCCTGCTCGCCTACGGCGTGCTGGCCGCCTTCGGCGACAGCTTTGCCTTCGTCGATCTGCGCGCCGCGCCGGTGCCCGCGATCTGGGCCGGGGTGGCCTTCGCGCTGGCCTTCGCGGGTTTCGGCATGAAGGCCGGTCTGGTGCCGCTGCACGCCTGGCTGCCGGAGGCGCATCCGGTCGCGCCCTCGCATATCTCGGCGCTGATGTCCGGGGTGATGCTCAAGGTTGCGGTCTACGGCTTCATCCGCGTGTGCTTCGATCTGATCGGGCAAATCCAATGGCAATGGGGCGTGGTCGTACTGGCGATCGGCTGCCTGTCGGCCTTGTTCGGCGTCCTCTCGGCGCTGCTGCAGACCGACCTGAAGCGGCTGCTCGCCTACTCATCGGTCGAGAATCTGGGCATCGTTTTCATCGCGCTGGGTCTGAGCCTGGTGTTCCTAAGCGCGGACTTCACCGAACTGGGCGCGCTCGCCTTCGTCGCCGCCCTGTATCACTGCCTGAACCACGCGCTCTTCAAGGGTCTGCTGTTCCTGGGGGCCGGGGCCATCCTGCACGGAACCCACGAACGCGACCTGGATCAGCTGGGCGGACTGCTGCGACGGATGCCCTGGACCGGACTCTTTTTCCTGGTCGGGGTGCTGTCGATTTCCGCCCTGCCGCCCTTCAACGGTTTCGTCTCGGAATGGCTGACCTTTCAGGCGGCACTCCAGGCCTGGCAACTCGACAGCGGGGTGCTGCGCAGCCTGATTCCGATCGCCTCGGCAGTGTTGGCCCTGACCGGTGCGCTGGTGGCGGTGACCTTCGTGAAGGTCTACGGCATCGCCTTTCTCGGTCAGGCCCGGTCGCGTCACGTGCGCCGGGCCCGCCGGGGTCCCTGGGGGATGCGCGCGGGCCAGGGCTTGCTGGCGGTGCTGTGCCTGGCGCTCGGCGTGCTGCCGACCTGGGTGATCGGACTGATCGATGCGGTGCCGCGACAGGTGCTCGGCGACGGTCTGCCGCAGGCCGGTGCCCACGGCTGGCTGTGGCTGACCCCGGTCTCGCCCCAGACCGCGAGCTACAGCGGCCCACTGGTGGTGCTGATGCTGGCCGGCATCGGCTTGACCGCGTTCTGGGGACTGAACCACCTGTGGGCGAAGGGCGCGGCGGTGCGCTGGGTGCGCCGCGGCGATGCCTGGGACTGCGGTTTCGCGCCGCCCTCGCCGCGGATGCAGTACACCGCGACCTCCTTCGCCCAGCCGATACGCCGCGTGTTCGGGCTACTGTTCCAGATCGAGGAGTCGGTCACCACCCAGGAGGACGGCAGCACGCGCCATCGGCTGCGCATCCGCGACCGTTTCTGGGGGCTGCTCTACCTGCCGATCGCCCGCGCGGTCGAATCCTCGGCGCGCCGGGTGGTGCGGCTGCAATCGGGCAATGTCCGGGTCTATCTCGGCTGGACGCTGGCGACCCTGGTGGGGCTCCTGTGGATCATCACATGAACGCAAGACGCGTGGTGACGCGGACCCGCGGACCCGGAGCAAGACGGCAACCGCTCGCCTTGCAAGCGTCCGGGTCTTCACGGCGGTCTGAGCGATTGGTGCCGGGCCTCGGTCGGGGGTGGCGGCATGGGTAATTTTCCGACCGCGCCCGGATGGGGAATCGCGGTCGTCCAATCGCTGCTGTACGTCGCACTCGCACCGCTGCTGGTAGGCTGGCTGCGTAAGGTCAAGGCGCGTCTGCAGAACCGCCGCGGGCCTGCCCTGTTCCAGCCCTATCGGGATCTGTATAAGCTGCTGGCGAAGGAGGCGCGGGTCGCCCATACCGCCTCGCCGCTGTTCCGCGCCGCCCCCTATATCGTCTTCACCGCGACCTGGATGGCGGCGGCCACGGTGCCGCTGTTGGTGGTGGACCTGCCCACCGCGGCCATCGCCGACATCATCGTGCTGGTGGGTCTGCTGGCCTTGGCGCGGGTCTTTCTGGCCCTGGCGGGCATGGACGTGGGCACGGCCTTCGGCGGCATGGGGGCCTCGCGCGAGATGCTGATCGGGGCCCTGGCCGAGCCGGCCATGCTGATGGCGGTCTTCACGCTCGCGATGACCGCCCATTCCACCAACCTCTCCAGCGTCATCGATCACCATCTGAGCGACGGCTTCGTGCTGCGTCCGTCCTATCTGTTCGCCCTGGGCGGCCTGGTCCTGGTGGCCATTGCCGAGACCGGCCGGATTCCGGTGGACAACCCGACGACCCATCTGGAGTTGACCATGGTCCATGAGGCCATGCTGCTCGAGTATTCGGGCCGGCATCTGGCGCTGATGGAATGGGCCGCGCAACTCAAGCTGCTGTTGTACGGAACCCTGATCGTCAATGTGTTTTTCCCCTGGGGGATCGGCCAGGGATTAAGCCCGGCCGCCCTGGGTCTGGGGTTGGCCGCGGTGGTGGGCAAGCTCGCCGCGCTCGCCGCGGTGCTGGCGGTCGGGGAAACGGTGCTGGCCAAGATGCGGCTGTTTCGCGCCCCGGCCTTTCTCAATCTGGCCCTGCTCCTGTCGCTGCTCGGCTTGCTCAGCCACGTGATTCTGGAGGTGGGCGCATGAATCTGACCCTGCTGCCGCTCCTCCAGCAGTTGTTGCTGGTGCTGGCGGCGATCGTGCTCTTTCTGTCGTTCGTGCTGCTGGCGCAGGTCCGGCTGATCTCGGCAATCCATGCCTTTGCCTGGCAGGGTGCGCTGGTGGCGGCGGTGACCGCGGTGGTGGCGGCGACCGGGCAGGTCCACCATCTGTATTTCTCGGCGGCGTTGACGCTGGCGCTGAAGGCGCTGCTGATCCCCTGGATGCTGCACCGTCTGACCCGCCAACTGGAGTTGGAGCGTCACACCGAGTCGCTGCAGAGCCCGGCGCTGGTGACCATGGGCGCGGTCGCGCTGGTGATTTTCAGCTATTGGCTGGTGCTGCCGATGATCCAGGCCGAACTGACCTTCACCCGCAACATCATCGCCATCAGCCTGGCGGTGGTGCTGATCGGGCTGCTGATGATGGTGTTCCGCACGCAGGCGGTGGCCCAGGTGCTCGGCTTCATGTCGATGGAAAACGGGCTTTTTCTGGCCGCCGTCTCGGCCACCGGCGGGATGCCGCTGGTGGTCGAACTGGGGGTCGCCTTCGACGTCCTGGTCGCCATGGTGCTGTTCGGTGTCTTCTTCCTGCAACTGCGCGACAGCATCGATTCGCTCGACGTCGATCGACTGAACCGACTGCGCGAGACCGGGGGAGAGAGCCAGTGACCCCGCTGCTGCTGGTCCTGCTGACCCCGCTGCTGGGTGCCCTGGCACTGGGGCTGCTGCATCGGCCGGTGGTGGCCGGGTGGTTCAATCTGGGCGTCTCGGTGGTCTCGCTGGGCGGCGCCCTGTGGCTCGGCGCCGCGGTCGCGGTGACCGGCGAGGTGTCCGGCACGCTCGGCGCGCGGCTGTTCGGCCCGAGCGCCGGCCTGGGCTTCCGGGTCGACGCCTTCAATGTCTATCTGGTGGTGCTGACCGCCTTCGTCGGGGTGACGACGAGCATCTTCTCCCGACCCTATATGCGCTATGTGCTGGAGATCGGCCGGATCGGTCCGCGCCGAATGCGCACCTACCACTCCATGTACCAGCTCTTCATGTTCACCATGCTGCTGGCGCTCACCACCGATAATCTGGGGGTGATGTGGGTGGCGGTCGAGGGCGCGACCCTCGCCACCGTGCTGCTGGTGTCACTTTACCGGACCCCGGAGGCGGTGGAAGCGGCCTGGAAGTATTTCATCCTGTGCGGGGTGGGGATCGCGCTGGCCCTGTTCGGTACCGTGCTGACCTACTTCGCCGCCCAGCAGGTGATCGCCGACCCCGCCGCCGGTCTGACCTGGAGCACCTTGTATGCCAATGCCGGCGGCCTGGAACCGGCGGTGATGCGGCTCGCCTTCGTCTTCCTGCTGGTCGGTTACGGGACCAAGGTCGGTCTGGTACCCATGCATCAATGGCTGCCCGATGCGCACTCGGAAGGCCCGACCCCGATGTCGGCCGTGCTCTCCGGGCTCTTGCTCAATGTCGCCCTGTACGCGGTGGTGCGGCTCAAGATGCTGGTCGACGGTTCGCTCGCGCAGACGGACTCGCCGCAGTTGGCGGGCCAGCTGCTGATGGGCTTCGGGCTGGTCTCATTCCTGGTCGCCGGGCTCTTTCTGCATCGGCAACGCGACATCAAACGGATGTTCAGCTACTCATCCATCGAGCATATGGGGCTGATGACCTTCGCCTTTGGACTGGGTGGGCCGCTCGCGACCTTCGGCGCCTTGCTGCACATGCTGGTGCACTCGCTGACCAAATCGGCGATCTTCATCACCGTCGGCCACGCCGCGCATATCGCCGGTACTCAGTCGATCGACCAGATTCGCGGCCTGATCCGCACCCAGCCCGCGGTGGGCTGGTCGCTGTTGATCGGCGTCGCGGCCATCGCCGGCTTCCCGCCTTTTGGCGTTTTCATGAGCGAGTTTCTGTTACTGACGGCGACCATGAAATCAGCCCCCTGGTTCACGTTGGCCCTGCTGTCCGGGCTCGCGGTCGCCTTTGCCGGACTGTTCCGGCACCTCCATCCGATGGTCTATGGGGTCCCGCCCGAGGGTCAGCAGCCGGTGGAGGCCAACATGATCCCGGTCGCGGTACACCTGAGTCTGGTGCTCTGGCTGGGGTTGGCGATCCCCGGATTCCTCGCCGGCTGGCTGGATCGGGCGACTTTGCTGATCACGGGCGCGCATCTGCTGTGAGTCCATTATGAGTCCGTCATGAGTCCATTATGAGTCCATCATGAGTCCATTATGAGTCGCTTCGACTGGCTCTCCGAATTCCTGGCGCGGCTGGAGGACGAGCACTTGCTCGCGCGCTCCGGCAGCGCCCGGCTGCTGGCCCCGGCCCACCGGTTGGTACTGGATGCCGAGGATTGGGGCAACGCGGCCAAGGTCGCGGCCAGCCTGGAGATGCGGCACGCGGGGGTCTGGGCCGATTGCGGTGCCGAGCACCGGCCGGCCGACAGCGAGGATGATGGTCAACCGGTCGGCCGTCGGCACCAGCACGAGCCGGCCGGCAGCCGGCCGCCCGGCAGCATCGCCGTGTATGCCTGTTTCGAGAAGGAGGGCGACTATCTGGTGTTGGAAGCACGGGTCCCGCTGGAACGACCCAAGCTGCCCTCCCAGACGCCCCGCTTCCCTGGACTCGACCGTCTGGAGCGGCACTGCCATGACCTGACCGGCGTGGTGTTCACCGGCCATCCGGATGCCCGCCGCTGGACCCGTCATCAGGCTTGGAAAGCCGATGTATTTCCGTTGCGCGCGGACTTTCCCGCGGCCGGGCAGGTCACCGGCCAGGTCCCGGCCGACGCGGACTATCCGTTCACAACCATCCACGGCAGTGGGGTCTACGAGATCCCGGTCGGTCCGGTGCATGCCGGCATCATCGAACCCGGTCACTTCCGCTTCCACGCCATGGGCGAAGAGGTGCTGCGATTGGAGGAGCGGCTGGGCTATATCCACAAGGGGATAGAGAAGATTGCCGTCGGCCGCGATCCGGCGGGACTTGCGCGCCTCGCCGGACGGGTCTCCGGCGACTCCACGGTCGCCCACACTTGGGCGGCCTGCCGGGCCATGGAGCACGCCGCCGGCTGCCTAGTGCCGCCGCGCGCGCTGTGGCTGCGGGCGATCATGGCCGAGCGCGAGCGCATCGCCAACCATTTGGGCGACCTCGGCGCCATCTGTAATGACGTCGCTTTCACCTTCGCCCTGATCCAATGCGGTCGCCTGCGCGAGCGCTGGCAGCGGCGCAGCCGCGAACTCTTCGGGCATCGGCTGATGATGGACGCCGTCATCCCCGGCGGTGTGAGCTGCGATCTGGCGCCCGCCGCACCGCGCACCTTGGGTGATGATCAGGCCGCCTTGCGCAAAGCGGTCCTGCCGCTGTTCGACATCATTGACGACCACCCCTCGCTGGACGACCGCCTGCTGACCACCGGGCGGCTGTCGGCAACGGATGCCCGGTCGCTGGGTTGCACCGGTTATGTCGGTAAAGCCAGCGGCCTGCCCTTCGACGTGCGGCGCGACTGTCCCTATCCGCCCTACGACACCCTGGAGGTCAAGCCCTCGACGGAGACCGACGGCGACGTGGCCGCGCGGGTGCGGGTACGCATGACCGAGGTGCTCGGCAGCCTGGATCTGCTGGATGTGCTGCTGGCAACCCTGCCGGAGGGCGCGGTCACCGCGCCGGTGCCGACGGCGGCGCCCGGTGCCGTCGGTCTCGGGCTGGTGGACGGCTGGCGCGGCGAAATCCTGACCTTCGTGCGTTTTGGTGTGGACGGACGCATCGCGCGCTTTTTTCCGCGTGATCCGAGCTGGTTCACCTGGCCGGCACTGGAACGGCTGATCATGGGGAACATCGTCCCGGATTTCCCGGTTTGCAACAAATCGGTCAATGGATCCTATTCGGGCCAGGACTTGTAGACCATGATTCGCATACTCAAGCAATCCCTGGGCATCGGCGTCGTCACCGAGGCCGCGCCCGGCATTGAGGATGAAGAACTCGAACGGATCGGGGTGGAGGTGCTGCGGCATGTCCATGCCCGGCTGGGGCGCAGCCTATCCATTCGCCAAGTCGATGCCGGCTCATGCAACGGCTGCGAGCTGGAAATCCATGCGCTGAATAATCCCTATTACGACCTCGAACGCTTCGGCCTGCATTTCGTCGCCTCCCCGCGCCACGCCGATGCCCTGCTCATCACCGGACCGGTCTCGCGCCACATGGAAACGGCGCTGCGCCGGACCTGGCAGGCGACCCCGGTGCCGAAGCTCATCATCGCCGCCGGCACCTGCGCCTGCGACGGCGGCGAATTCGGCGTCTCCTACGCGAGTTGCGGCGCGGTCGAGAACGTCATTCCGGTCGATGTGAAGATCCCCGGCTGTCCGCCGTCGCCTTTGGATCTGCTGCGGGGGCTGTTGGCGGCGCTCGCGGCTTCGCGGAAATGAAGCCGAAACGGAGCTTGCGACGCTCGGACAGCGAGACGACGCATCAACCCGATTACGACAACGACAACGACCGGGACGCCAAAGGCGCTCTCTAATGGGCGGGTCCTAGCTTATGACGTTGTCCGGATAAAATCCCGTATCCATCACCTGCTCGAGCGAATACCGACAAGCCGACGGGAAATCGCCCTCATCCATGCCGGTCTCATCCGCCGCCCAGCGCAGCGCACTGTCGTAGGCATCCGCGATCAGCTCGGGGAGCTTCGGCCTCAGACTGGGGCTGTCGTCCAGCAATCGGCTGATGCGTTTGCGTTGCTCGATCAAGGTCCGCCGCCAACTCTTAGTCCTGTTGCCCGGCTGATGTTCCCATTTCAGCAGATGCGCCAGCAACACGACGAGGCGGCTCTCCAGCGCGCGCAGTTCGGTCTTGCCCATGGACTCCAGCTCCTCGGCAAGGTGAACGCAGTCGATCTCAGCGAACCGCTGCTCGCGCACCTGCCGGGCGGTCTGCATCGCCCAGGAATACAGGTCTTGATCATACAAAGACGCAGGCATCGAGACGATTTCCCGTTTCCTATCGCCGCACGGTGTCACCGCCGCTTGTTCAGGCTCTCCTGCAAGAGCGCGCCGAAGCTGCCCATGGTCTTTTCCGGCGCCGGCTCGGCCGGCTTGGCGCCGCCCTTGGTCTGGGTTTTCGGCGGGGCGTATTGACGCGCGTCCGGGACCCCCTCGGTCTGCTTGTCGGCATCCAGGGTCAGGCTGATGCGCTTGCGCTCCAGGTCCACCCCGAGCACCGTCGCCTCGACGCTGTCGCCGACAGTCAGCACCTCGCTCGGGTGATTGACCCGCCGACCGGCGCCCAATTCACTGATATGCACCAGGCCATCCACCCCCGCGGCCAATTCGATGAAGGCACCGAAGGGCTGCAGGCGGCTCACCGTGCCGCGCACCCGGGTGCCGGCCGGGAAGCTCTCTGCCGCATCCGCCCAAGGGTCGCGCGACAGGGCACGGATCGACAGGGCAATCTTCGGGCGGCCCTTGCCGTCGGTGGCGGGCTCGATGCGCAGCACCGCAACCTCGACCGCCTGACCGGGGTGCAGCACCTCGCTCGGGTGTTTGATGTGACCGAAGGCGAGTTCGCTGATATGGATCATCCCCTCGATGCCGCCGATATCCACGAAGGCTCCATAGTCCTTGAGGGTCGTGACCGTACCCGGCAGTATCGCGCCTTCTTTTAGGTTGGCGCGCGTCTGCTCGGCGCGAATCCGCTGCTCTTCTTCCAGGATGGCGCGGCGCGAGACCACCAGATTCGGATGCCGGCCGCCCTCGATCTTGGTGACGCGAAAGTCGAGCTTCTGGCCGATGAACTCCGATAGATCCTCGACGAAGCGGATGTCGATCTGCGAGGCCGGACAGAAGGCCCGCATCCCGGCGATCTGCACCTCCACCCCGCCCTTGATCGATCCGGTCACCTGACCCGAGACCGGCAGGCCCTGGCTATAGGCCTGCCGCACCTCCTCCAGACCGTGATATTTGTGCCCATGTTGACTGCCGAGCAACAGAAAGCCGCTGTCCGGGTCCTTGCCGGTGACCGCCGCCTCGACCGCATCACCCACCGCGGCGGTCATCTCGCCCTCGGGGTTGCGCAACACCGACACCTCCATCCGCCCCTCGGTCTTACCGCCCAGGTCGATGAACGCGAAGTCATCGCCGATGGAGACGATGATGCCGCGCACCATCTCGCCCACCTTCGCCTCGCCCTGTTTGGCGGGCCGGGACTGGTCATGTTGTTTGAGGAGATCTTCGAAGCTCTCGGAACTGGACATCACTGTGCTCTAAACGCGGGGACCGGGTAGGGGGCGACAGGCCCCGGACTGTGCCGCGGGAGTCGCGGCTATGCCGCAGTATACCCCGGTATCCGGCGGATGCGCCTTTTGGGGGCTTGGGGTGCGATCAATTTGGCGTCGAATCAGCGCCTGAGCGAACAACCCGCCGAGCTCAACCGCCAGCGCTGCTCAAGCGCTCCCCGTAGGGGCGAATTTATTCGCCCCGACAAAACGGGCGGACTCACGCCCCAGTCGCTGCAAGCCCAAGGCCGCCTGCTGGTCTTCCAGTTGCCGGGGCGGCGCAATGAGGCCGTGCCAGGCCGCCACCGTCAGACCAGGCGGTCAGTGTGACCACAATTTGCCGACATCGAGCGCGATAGTGCAATCAGGTAATACAATCGGGCAGGTTTCGCGCTGGAAATCGCCGACTTTTCGATACTCGCCATCGACCAGCCGATACACCTTGGCCTTGGTCTGGCGGGGATAGAGCAGCAGGTAGTAGCCGACGCCTTCGTCGCGGTACAGCTGGAACTTGGTCCGCTCGTCGCGCAAGGCGGTTTTCGGCGAGATCACCTCGGCGATCAACGCCGGCGCGCGCACGATGCGCTCGCCTTCCAGCGCGCCGCAAACGACGATGACATCCGGGCGCGTGACGGTGTCCTCGGAAAACTCGACGTCGATCTCGTAAAAGACTTCGCACCTTGGGCAAGCGTCGAAAAATTCATCGAACTGGCGCAGCAGACGCCGTGCGACCCGCTGGTGTTCGACACCGGGCGAGGGCGCCATCGCCAGCGGCATGCCCCGAATCAGCTCCCAGTCGCCCTCCCAGCGCCGGTAATCGTCGAGACAGTAACGTTCAATCGGGGTATTGATCGGCGCGGTGTCGGACATCGATCCGGTCTCCATTGGGCCTGGTTGAAGAATCCGCGGTGCTGCACGGGCAATATAACAGGCCACAACGTCCTTATCCCGCGGCGGCGCCCCCGCGGGACGGGGTTTGTAACCGTCCCAACCGTTTACTCCGACGTCGCCGCAGGAGAAAGCCTCACGGACGAGGCAACTGCCACATCCGACCAGGGGACGACGCTTTAACCACAGCGTGTCCGGGCGATGCGATGCTGGTCGTCGATGCCGCCCCTGCCGGTCTTGCACCGGCGACCCGTTCGGCAGCAAGCTATGAGGAACCGCGAACCATTCAACGCTCGCTTGCCAACCCGGAGGACGCCATGTCAGAGTCCGCGCGCTATGATCAGGACATCATCGCCTGGGCCAACGAACAGGCCCGGCTGCTGCGGGCTGGACGCCTGCACCAACTCGACATCGAGCACATCGCCGAGGAGATCGAGGATGTGGGTAAGAGCGAACAACGGGAACTCGCCAGCCGCATGGCCGTTCTGCTCGCGCATCTCCTCAAATGGCAGTATCAACCAGCGCGGCGCAGCGTCAGTTGGGAGGTCACTATTCGGACCCAGCGCAACGGTATCGCGCGGCGTCTGCGTCACACACCGAGCCTGGCGAACTCCCTGAACGACCCCGACTGGTGGGCCGACGCCTGGGACGATGCGCTCGCGGCAGCGACTCGGGAGACGGGCATCGCCGATCTGCCGCGGACCTGCCCCTGGGACCGGGCGCGGGTCCTCGCCGCCGACTGGCTGCCGCCACCGTAATCGTAAGCACGGATCGGACGGAGACATCCACCAAAGGTTGCCGTCCAAGCCATCGTCGATGCGGCAGACTCCCTGTAGGGGCGAATTTATTCGCCCCGACAACAGTGGATGGAATCGGGCGCGTCCAGTCGTCGGCCTGGAGCTGCTCCAGAACATCGGTGGCCGCCTCGTCAGCCAGGGTGCCGTCGCGGAAGCGGCGCCGCGCCTGCATCTTGATGGCATTTAGTTAAGCCATTCTGGCTCCCACGCTCCTGCGTGGGAGCAGGTGCGGGCGCTCCGCGTCCGGCGCCAAGACCGGACGCGGAGCGCCCGCCCGGCTTTCCCACGCGGAGCGTGGGAACGAGAAGCCGAGCCGTTGGCGCTTAACTTAATGGCATTGCTGAATAGCCCGCTGGGCGCTCGGGTGCGGCGTTTGGACCAGCCGGCGCACAACCAACCCCTCGCGCACCGGCGCGATCAATGCCTCCGGCAATACGGGCAGGCGCATGGCCTGCTCGAAGGACCGACAACTGCACAGCCAGTTGTCGGTCCGAAAGCCCGCGGCGAGCAGTTCGCCCATGCCGGCGTCGCTGCCGGCACGGGCCAAGGCCAGGACCTCGGCGCGGTCGGCGTCCCCGCCATAGAGCCAGGCAGCGAAGAGGACTCGGTCCGCGACCAGGGCGGTGGGGACATGCGAGACACTGGCGATCTCGCCGGCGCGCTGTAGCACCCGGAGGATCTGGCGAACGTCTGCGGGCCAAACAAACGGAACCTCAGGCGTGTCGGTCGAGGCGAGGCGACGCTCCTCCGCGTCCAGCAGACCGGCGGGGCTTGAGCCGTCTGGCCCGACCAGGTCCAGGTCGACGGGGAGCTCGGCGGCGAGGGTTTGCAGTTGCGCTCGAACCGCGGCGATGAAGCGGTCACGGCTCGGGCCGTTCGGACTGGTCAGCACGCCCACCGCCACGTCGCACCAGAGCTCGGCAGCCATCAACTCGGCCAGGGAAACCGGCGCGGCTGGGTCGCCGGTGCGTTGCGCCGGCAGGTCAGGCAGGGCCTCAAGCACGGCGCGTAACGCGAAATGCTCCAGAACCCGCCGGTGCAGAAAGTCGAAGCGCCGCTGCCGCGCGGTGCCGGTGCCCGCGATGCGCCCGAGCTTGGCCTGGTAGAGCCAACGCTCGGCGTCCGTGGGCGCCAAGTCCAGGTCCCACCCCGCGTCGAGCAGCGCATCCGTAAGGCTACCCTGGTCGTGGGCGATACCCCGGCCCTGATCGGCGAGCATCCGCAGCGCCAGGCGCGCCGCCGCCCGTTCCAGGGTGTCGGCGTCCGGGGCGTCGGGGTACAGATCGGCGACGCGGGTCAGCCGGCGTTGGACGAAGCCCGCAAAGGCCGCGCGCAGTGAACGGGGCAAGGTGCCGCCGTTGGCGGGATCGGCGCGAAAGGCGGCGACCAGGGTGAGATAGAGCGGATTGGTCAGCACGACCGCGGGCAGGGCGTCCTGGGCGTCAAGTTCCCGCTGTACCTGTCGGCTGGCGCTGCATCGCGGTAACCAGGCCGGCAGCAGTCGGCAGCCGGTCGCGCGCCCCGGCAACCAGGCCGAGAGTACTCGTCGTTGTTCCCGGAGGTTCAACGGTTGCAGGTGCCAACGGATCCAGTTGACCTCCTCCAGACCGGGCAGCGGGCGCGTGCCGACCAGCGTGGTCAACCCCTGGCAGTCCCGAGCGAAGGCGTTGATCGCGTTCGCATAGGCGGCGACGGTACGGGCGGATGCGGCGCGCTCCAGCAGGGCTGGAAGCGCGTCGAAGGCGTCGAGCAACAGCAGCCGGCGCCGCTCGCGGAGACCCCAGTTGAACCAGGCGTCGAGGTCGGCGGCAATCTGCGCGCTCGGCTGATCCCCGCTGCTCGCGGCCTGTTCGATCACATAGGCGCGGATGTCCGCCGCGGTCGGGACCGCGCCGGGCGGCAGGTCCCGCCCGAACCCACCCAGATGGACGTAGAGCGGCAGCAACCGGGGACGACCAAAGGCCCGTTGCCCGCGCTGCAACAGGCGGCGGGCCAGGCGTTGCAGGGACGTGCTCTTGCCGACGAGGCGGGGTCTGCATGCCGTCGGTCTCACCGGTCCGACTGGTCTGGCTCGTGCCAGAGGGGAGCGGACTCGATAGGTTAGAAGTAGTGCGTCGAGCGGCGACCGAACGCCTTCACCGGCTGCTTCGCCTCCGCAATCTGCCAGTGCCGACGCGACTCGGCGAAGGGCGAGTTGGTGATCGCATTTTCGACCTCGTTGGGGGTGCTGTGCCACCTCTGCCGCTCGGCTACCTTGAGCAGCGTCTCGGCCGCGCCGCTCGGCTGGCGCCACCCTTGCTCCCTTTCTTGCCGCGTGCGCACCGACACGCCCAAGAGCGCGGCGAACGGCGCCTCATTTCTTCCTTGCCCTATCCGCTCCCCCGCATCGGCTGGGCCTGAACGACCTCTTCCGGCGGGGTGTGACGGGCCAAGTGCATCATCAGACAAACACCCGACACCAGCCGAAAAGCCGAAACCAAGGGCTTGACTTTGCGCGCCGCCAACGGCAAAGTTTCGACGCAGCGGAGCACCGAACAGGATCGTCCCGATGATGATCTGGCCAGCCCTGCCCGGTAACCCGTCCCCTCCCGCAGTGTCCGCGCTCATGCGGTGCTGTGCCCGCCAGTCATGAGATACCGCTGCTGGCATTCCCAGATAAGCCGTTACGGCAGATGGGCTTTTATCCCGGCTTCACACACGAGGCCAGCGGGATATCTAAGGACTGAAGCCTGTGTCCAAGACTACCCTCAAGACCCGCCGCTCCGCGGCCTTTGAACGTCAACACGGCCGCTGCTACTACTGCGGCGCACCGATGTGGAACGAGAACCCTGCCGACTTCGCTGCTCGGCACGGGCTCACGCGCGGCGCCGCGGAGCGCCTGCGATGCACGGCCGAGCACCTGCTGCCCAGACAGGACGGCGGTCCCGACTCGGCTGACAACATCGTCGCCGCGTGCGCCTACTGTAATCACACCCGCCATCGCACCCCACGGGTGTTGGCGCCGGGCGATTACCGTCAACGGATCCAACGGCGGCTGCGGCAGCGGCGTTGGCATCCGCCGAAGATCAGGCAGTTGATGCCGGCCCCTGGGGCGTCGCGGCCATCGTCATGATGCGCCGCAACAGCCAGGCGGTGGAGTCGTCCGCCACCGGCCACAGGCGAGCCATGACGCCCTTGGCCCCGTAACACTGCAACAATCCGAGACGGACCACCGTTTCCGCGCAAGAGCAACTGGGAAACCGCGGTCCGCCCCTGGCTGTCTTACATCGGCATCCCGGCCCGGCAGGAGCCGGGCCTAGGTCGGCGGCAGCGGCACCGGGAGCTTGAGTGGCTGGTCGATGCGGACCAGGATGAACTCGTTGTTGTCGATGTCGGGCCCGCGGCCGATGCTGAACGGATAGTTGTTGTCATTGGCGATCAACAGGGTATGCGCATCGATCGGCAGCACGCTCTCGATGGTGACGAACGGGAAGCGAAAGGTCGGATCACCATCGCGATTCAGATCGAAGGGGTCCGCGATCGCGAGCAGGTCGACCAGTTCGGTCTTGCGTAGCCGTCCATTCGCGTCAAGGTCGGTCAGATCGATCAGATAGACCTTCTTGTGTCGGGCCGCGGCGCCTTGGTCTTTATCACGCTCGATGACGAGGAACTGGGTGTCGTTGAGCTGGGTGAAGTCGCCGATCGCAACCCCGGGTGGGGCGAGTGGATAGAGCCAGCGCGCGTCGCTGTAGGCGCGGGTGCGGATGTCGAACTTGAGGATTCGCAGCGTACCGGCCGGGTCGCCGTCGACGGTGCCTTCGAGCATCGGGTACAGGGTCCAACCGTCCGGGCTGATCGCCATGCCCTCGAAGCCGCGGCTGGTCGGCAGGTTGGGCGCGCCGGTGCCGAGGAACGGATTTTGCGGGGCCTGCACGCCAGGGGTCGGGATCGCGGGGCCGATGATCTCGAAGTCTGCATTGGTGTGAACCAGGAATGGACCGAATTCGTCGCCGAACCAGAAGTTCCCCTCGGCATCGCGGCGGAAGGATTCCCGGTCCAGATCGGCACCGGTCAGCAACCGGCCGGCGGCGATGGCCGGGGCCACCGGGATGTCGCCGTTGCCGTTGGGATAGTGCGTGCGCTCGGCGACGATCGGAAAGCCGATCCGCCGGTTTGGGTCGGACAGCGGCGTGCTGCTGGTCACCTTGACCGCACCGTCGCCGCCGGTCTCGGTACGAAAGTCGAGCTGCAGCCCATGTACGAAGAGCAGCGCATCGGCGGAGTCGGTCTGCGCCCCAAAGCCATTGTCCGATAGCCCGAGAAAGCCGCCGTCACCGGCCGCCAGGATCGCCGAGAAACCCTGCACCGGTTGCCGATCGACGAAGGGCGCGGTACGGCCGTTGGGATCGGCGCTCAGGAATTGGCCCGAGGTCGGGCCGGCGATGAAGCTGTCGGCCGGCAGCGACGCGAAGCCGACCAGGGTCGGTTCGGCGCACACCGGATTGATGAGCAGGCCGGACGCGGTCAGCAGCAGGGCTGCGGCGATCGATGCTTGGCTGGTCATGGGAACCTCGGCGCGGCGGCGTTGCAAAGTGCGAAGCTCCAAGAGTAACCAGCCGCTGTGACGTGTCGATGACAGGGTTTGTCGGTGCGCGGCCAGAAGTCCCTGCGCGGAACATCCCGCGCCCATGGTCGCCGCCACGGAACTTCCTAATTTAAAACATTGATTTAGAGAGGGCTGTATACGGTGACTTAGGGCGGACAAGCGCCAGCGCAGTCCAGCGAATCCCGGCCGCCGCTGGTGGACTACGTGATCGCTTTTCCACCCTGAGCTCTTGCACTTGGCCAGGCGCCGGACGGGTACAATGCGGCTTGATGATGCGCAGCACCAGTGCCGACCCGGATCGCACGCCAGCCACCCAATCTAACCCACCGACGCCAGCCATGACCCGACCCCGCCACCGCCGCGGTCCCCGCAAACGGCGCGCCCCAGCCGCCGGACGCCACCATGACCACAGCTATCAGCAACTCTTCTCCCACGCCGAGATGGTTCGCGATTTGCTCACCGGCTTCGTACGGGAGGACTGGGTCGCGTCCCTGGACCTGGCTTCGCTGGAGACGGTCAAGGGCAGCTATGTCACCGACGATTACCGCGACCGCGAAGACGACA
>CAYYAY010000065.1:0-34218 GCA_964470155.1 uncultured Lamprocystis sp.
CGACCGCGCACTATGCGATGGGCGGCATCCCGACCGACCGATTCGGGCGGGTGGTGGTCCCCTCCGCGCAGGGCGGCGATCAGGTGATTCCGGCGCTCTATGCCGCCGGTGAATGCGCCTGTGCCTCGGTGCATGGGGCCAATCGGTTGGGCGGCAATTCGCTCCTCGACATCCTGGTGTTCGGCCGGCTGGCCGGCAAGGACATCATCGACTATGTCCGCGACAATCCGCACCGGCGCGAGACCGACTCGGTGAGCGTGGAGGCCGCCATGTCCCGCCTCACCCGCTGGGACCGCAAGGGCGGCGGGGTGCCGGCGCACGAGTTGCGGGCCGAGTTCCGCAAGTGCATGGAGGACCACGCCGGGGTGTTCCGCACCGAGGAGGTGATGGCCGAGGGCTATCAGAAGCTCTGCGAACTGCGCAACCGCTTCAAGGACGCCACCATCAAGGATCAGACCAAGGTCTTCAATACCGCGCGCATCGAGGCCCTGGAGCTTGAGAACCTGATCGACGTGGGACTGTCGGTCGCGGTCTCGGCACTGCACCGCAAGGAGAGCCGCGGCGCCCATTCCCGCCCCGACTATCCGAACCGCGACGATGTCAACTGGATGAAGCACAGCCTGTACTTCCGCGACGGGGACCGCATGGACTACAAGCCGGTCCGGACCCAGCCGCTGACGGTCGAATCCTACCCGCCCAAATAACGGGTCTATTAGTGGTCGGTGGCCAGTGTCAAACGGCCGGCGGCGGACTGGGCGCGCGGTGTGCGCACCGGGTCCGCGTCGGCAGCGGCACCGGGTCGGCAGCGCCGGAGCAAGAGATTAGGTACAGAATATGAAGATCAGCGTCTACCGCTATAACCCCGACGTCGACAGGAAGCCGCGCATGCAGACCTTCGAGGTCCGCCCCATCCAGGGCATGATGCTGCGCGACGCCCTGTTGGAGATCAAGAAGCAGGACGAGAGCTTCGCCTTCCGCCACTCCTGCGGCGAGGGTGTCTGCGGCTCGGACGGGATGAACGTCAACGGCAAGAACCGCCTCGCCTGCATCACGCCCATCACCGAACTCGAAGAGCCGATCGTGATCCGGCCCTTCCCGGGGCGCCCGGTGATCCGCGATCTCGTGGTCGACATGACCCAGTTCTATGAGCAGTATCGGGCGGTCAAGCCTTATCTGATCCACAACGATCCACTGCCCGAGCAGGAGATCCTCCAGTCGCCGGAGGACCGCGACAAGCTCGACGGACTCTACGAGTGCATCCTGTGCGGCTGCTGCTCGACCGCCTGCCCGTCTTTCTGGTGGAACCCGGAGAAGTTCCACGGTCCGGCAGCCCTGCTCCAGGCCTGGCGCTTCCTGGCGGACACCAGAGACCAGGCGACTGAAGAGCGCCTTGATGCCCTGGAGGGCCCTTATAAGCTCTTCCGCTGCCATACCATCATGAACTGTGTGGAGGTCTGCCCCAAGGGTCTGAACCCCACCCGGGCGATCGGGCTCATCAAAGATCTGATGTTGGAGAAGGGGTTTTGACCGCATGAGCGGCCCCATACGCCAACCAGACCCGGTCACGGACGAGGATCTGCGCCGCCTGCGTTGGCAGTGTCGGCGCGGGATGCTGGAACTGGATCATCTGCTGTCGGGGTTTCTGGACCGCGGTTACCGTGATCTGGACGCGTCGGGTCGCACCGAGTTCCTGGCCCTGCTCGATAACCAGGACCAGGAACTGAGCGACTGGTTCATGTCCCGGAGTATCCCGGAGGATCCGGTGGTGCGGGATCTGGTGCGGCACATCGTCGCGGTGGTCACCCCGCGGCCGACCTGACCCAGGTCCGGTCGGCCGCTGCTTGCCCGTCCGCCGCATGGGCTCCCATCGTGAACGTCCGCCGCTGCGCATTGAGCCGCGCTGCTCGCGTCGGCTGGTGACTTTCGTGGCGCTCATGCACACCGCCGCCCTGGCCGCGGTGCTGAGCCTTCCCTGGTGGCGCTACCGCCTGCTTGCCGTGGTGGTCATCGGCAGCCTCGTTTATCACCTCTATGTCCATGGCCTGCGCCGGGCGCCCTGGTCGATCCGCTCGGCCGTCTGGCTGGCGGACGGGTCCTGGCAGCTCGATTTGGCCTCCGGAGCGCGGATCGATGGCCGCTTGGCCGCGGCGACCTATGTCAGCGTCCCCTTGGTCGTGCTGAATCTGCGCAGCGGTCGGTGGCGCCGCTGGGCGCTGCCGCTGTTCGCCGATGCCCTGGACCCGGACCAATTGCGGCGCCTGCGCCAACGGTTGCGCAGCGAGGGCGTCAGGCGCGACGCAGCACGGGGGCATAGGTTTCACGTTAAACTTTCCGGCGGCGCGGCCCAAGCGGAGCAGTGGTCCGCGACTGAACCGACATAGCGCAACTAACGGGCGAACGACAGGAGAGCGGCGATGCGTGTTCTGGTGACTGGTGGTGCAGGTTATATCGGCAGCCACACCTGTGTGGAGATGCTCGGCAGCGGTCATGAGCTGGTCGTGGTCGACAACCTTTGCAACAGCAAGGAGGAGTCGCTACGCCGGGTGCGTGCGATCACCGGACGGGATTTCGGTTTCGTGCAGGCGGATCTGCGTGACCGGGCCGCTCTGGACGGCATCTTTGCTGCGCAATCCATCGATGCCGTGATCCACTTCGCCGGGCTCAAGGCGGTGGGTGAGTCGGTCCAGTTCCCCCTGGAGTATTACGACAACAATGTCTCCGGAACTGTCACTCTGTGCCGGGCGATGGCGGCGGCGGGGGTCAAGAACATCGTCTTCAGTTCATCGGCCACGGTGTATGGCGACCCGGCGTCGGTGCCGATTCGCGAGCCCTTCCCGCTGTCCGCGACCAATCCCTACGGCCGCTCCAAGCTCTTCATCGAAGAGATCCTGCGTGACCTGCATGTTGCGGACCCGGCCTGGAATGTCGTGCTGCTGCGTTATTTCAACCCGGTGGGCGCCCACCCCAGCGGACGCATCGGTGAGGACCCCAACGGCATTCCCAATAATCTGATGCCCTTCGTTGCTCAGGTGGCGGTGGGGAAACTCCCGAAACTGCGGGTCTTCGGCGACGACTATCCCACCCCGGACGGCACCGGCGTGCGTGACTATATCCATGTGGTGGACCTGGCCCGCGGCCATCTGGCCGCCCTGAACAAGCTCCAGGACCAGCCCGGTGCGGTCGTCTACAATCTCGGAACCGGCCGCGGTTACAGCGTGCTGGAAATGGTCGCGGCCTTTGCCGCAGCGAGCGGCCGGCCCATCCCCTATGAGATCGCCCCGCGTCGTGCGGGCGACATTGCCACCTGTTACGCGGACCCGGCCAAGGCGCGGGACGAACTCGGCTGGCAGGCGCAGTACGGCATCGCCGAGATGGTGCGCGACACCTGGCGTTGGCAGTCGGAGAATCCCCGCGGATTCGAGTGATGCTCGGCTACCGCCATGCCTTCCATGCCGGCAACTTCGCGGATGTGTTCAAGCACGCCTTGCTGGTGCAGCTCGTGCTTGCCCTGCGCACCAAGGACAAACCGTTCTGTGTGATCGATACCCATGCCGGGGCGGGCGCCTATGACCTGACATCGGACACCGCACTCAAGAATCGCGAGTTCGACGGCGGGATCGGCCGGCTGTGGGGGGATGGGGGCGCCGCGTCGACACCCGACCTGGCGGTCTATCTGGACCTGGTCCGGACGCGCAATCCGGACGGGGTATTGCGCTGGTATCCGGGCTCGCCGCGGTTGGCGCGCGCCCTGCTGCGGCCCGCCGATCGATTGATCCTGTGCGAGCGTCACCCGTCCGACCATCAGATCCTGCACGCGGAGTTCGCTGGTGACCCCCAAGTCGCGGTGCATTTGCGCGACGGCTATGAGGCGCCGCGGGCGCTGATGCCGCCGCCGCAGCGCCGCGGGCTGGTGCTGATGGATCCGTCGTTCGAGTTGGCGGGCGAATTTGCGCGTGTGATCGCGGCCGTGACGACCATTCGGCGTCGCTGGGCGGGTGCCGTGGTCGCCATCTGGTATCCGGTCATCGAACGCGAGCCCAGTCTGGCGTTTCTGCGCCAACTGAAGCGTCTGGGCAGCACCGGTATCCTGGTTGCCGAACTGGGTCTGTGGCCTTACCGGGGCACGCGCGGGTTGCATGGATCGGGGATGGTCATCGTCAATCCGCCATGGGGGATTGACGGCATCCTGCGGCGCCTTGTGCCCGAGCTGCGCGACCGGCTGCGGGTCGACGGGCCGGGCGAGACCTGGGTCGAGTGGTTGGTGCCGATGCCTTAGGAACCGTCAGGGCCAGAGCTTGACGGCCGCAATGGTCTTGATCAACTCACGCTGGTGTTTCAACTCCTCCTCGACCCGCACCATCCGCTCGCGCAGTTCGATCTCATCGACCGCGGGCGGTTTGCTCAGGGACTGCTGGGCGAGCCATTCGCCCAGATGTTCTTTGATAAATTCGATATCTTCCGCGGCCAGGGCCATGGCGGGTTTCCGTCTGCTTGATTGGATACGAGTATAACCCTTAGCAACCCCTGGAGCCGGTCCCGGCGGCGGATCTGCTGGAGCGGGTACGCGACGGGTTGGCGACTGGGGTCTTGGAGGGGAACGTCCTGCGGATCAAGGGTCGTAGGTACCATCCGTCACCGCGGCATAACGCAGCACCGATTGCGCCGCCAGTCGTCCGGTCTGGGCGGCGCCGTTCATATAGCCGAAGTACGCCTCGCTCAGGTGTTCCCCGGCAAACACCAGGTTGTCGAAACGCACTTCCCGACTGGCGGACAGGTCGTCGGATTCGCTCCAGCGCAGGTCCCCGAAGGTGGTGATCTGGCCCGGCCGGTAATTGGTGTAAGCACCCAAGGCCAGTGGGTTCTTAGTCCAGGCGGTACAGGCATACCGATCGGTGGCGGTTGACCGCAAGCCCGGCAGGCGGGTTTCCAGTCGCTCCACAAAGGCGCGTCCTTGGGTGGTCCCCCCGTCTGACGAGACGGGCACTGTGACCTCACGGGCGCCCAGAAAGAAGGTCAGCGCGCCGTCCTGCCGCTCCGGCTGGTGCTGACTCGCATCCCAGACTTCCGAGAAGCCCAGGTCGGTCCAGGCCTCGCCGACGAAACCCTCGGGTCCCTGCCAGACGCGGCGGGAAAAGCCGGCCAGGATCTTTTCATTGCGGCCCAGACCCACTTCGGCCAGCGCGCGCCGGAATCGTTCGGGGAGCGCCGCATCGATCTTGATCGCGCGCAGGATGGTGAAGGGGATGGTGATGATGGCCTGGTCGACGCTGACCGAGCGGCCATTGCTGAAACCCAGACGGACCGGCTCGCCGGGGACCGAGCGCACCGAGACCAACTGTTGCCCCGTATGAACGCGTGAGCCCAAGCGATTCCCCAGGGCCGCGATGATCCGGCTGTTGCCGCCCTGGATGCAATAGGCCTCATTGCTTTCACCCAGCACTTCCACGCTGTCGCCGTCCACTGTCGGCAGGGTGTCGAGTAACTGGAGCGCGGATGCATGTTCCGGTTCGCTGCCGAACTCGGTGCGGATGGAGGTCTCGATCAAGCTGCGCACCCAGGGTTGGGGAATCAGGGCGCGGTGGCGATCCAGGTAGGCGGTCACCGATAACTCATCGAAAACAGCGAGATAGCGGTGCGGGTCCGCGTCCACCAAGGCGGCGTCGGTCGCGATCTGTGCCGCCAGGGGCCGCAGCAGCCGGGCCAGTTCGGCCGGGTCGCGGCGTGCCCCGCCGAAAAAAAAGGCGGTATTGGGGTAGCGGCTGCTTGCCGGGGACTCGGCACGATTGTAGAGCTTAAGCCCGAACTCCCGCGCCAGATCGAGCATGTCGGTGTGGGCTGAATTGATGAACTCACCGCCGAACTCGGTCACCAGGCCAGCGCCGACCGCATCGGCGCGCGACAGGATGCGTCCGCCGAGTCGCTCGGCGGCCTCGTAGAGATGGACGTTGACGCCGGCTTTCAGCAGCCGGTGCGCGGCATTCAGGCCGCTGAGCCCGCCGCCGACGACCGCCACGCGATGGACCTTGTAGCCCCGTGCGGACTGCGGACCACCCGGTCCGGACGGGTCGCCCAGCGCAAGCGCCGGTGCCGCGAGTGCGGCGGCACCGAGAAAGCGGCGGCGGCTCCAGCCCGTCCCCGCGCCGGCGCCGGGGGCGTCCGGGCGCGCTCCCGACACGTGTTCAGGTCGGGCCGCGTGCAGTGCGCGCAGCAGGGTGCGGTAGACTGGGGTGTGGGCCATGGAAAGGATTCCCCAATGCTCAGGCGATCCCGCGGTGCCGTGGCTGCGCGCCCGCGCTGCGGATCATTCGCCGGCGATTGTCATCTCACCGATCAGCCAGGAGCCGGTGCGGGTGCTGCCGGGGAAGTCGCAATCGTTACCCACGGCGACCAGACCCGCGAACATCTCCTTGAGATTGCCGGCGATGGTGATCTCCTCCACCGGAAACTGGATCTCACCGTGCTCCACCCAGAATCCGGCAGCGCCGCGTGAGTAGTCGCCGGTGACCGCATTGACGCCATGACCCATGAGTTCGGTCACGAAGAGTCCGGTTCCCATGAGCGCGAGTAGCCCCGCCCGATCCAGTTCACCCATGTCGATGCTGAGGTTGCGCACGCCGCCGGCATTGCCCGTGGTCGGCAATTTCAATCGGCATCCGGAATAGGCATCCAGCAAATAGGTGCGCAGCACACCCTCGCTCACCAAATCCTTGGACCAGGTGGCCACGCCGTCGCCGTCGAAGGGTGCGCTGGCGAGCCCGCGCGGCAGCCGGGGCTGCTCGTGGATGCGGACGAAATCGGGGAAGATGGTTTCATTCAAGTGGTCGAGCAGGAAGCTGGAGCGCCGATAGAGGCTGCCGCCGGAAATGGCGGACACCAGGCTGCGCAGCAGTCCGGCAGCCACCTCGGCGCGGAACAGCACCGGGGCCTTGCGGGTGTCGATCTGACGGGCGCCCAGGCGGGCGACGGTGCGCTCCGCGGCCCGCTCGCCGACACTGC
Source organism: uncultured Lamprocystis sp. (assembly GCA_964470155.1). Lineage (GTDB taxonomy): Bacteria > Pseudomonadota > Gammaproteobacteria > Chromatiales > Chromatiaceae > Thiodictyon. The sequence continues at coordinate 6,997 of CAYYAY010000065.1, forward strand.
GGGCCGCGTCGAGATCGGCCGCCGCGCGCGCGCTGGTCCACCAGTAATCCCGCTGCATGGTATCCCCGTCCTCACCGACCACGGCGCAACTCAAGCCGTGGCGGGTACTCGGATAGCCGCCGATGAACCCGTGGCTGTTGCCATAGACCTGGAGCCCCAGGTGGGTGCTCAAGGACGCCCCCTCCGAGTTGACGATGCGTGCGTCGTGGGCGCGGGCGGCGTCCTCACACTCCGCGGCGATCCGGATGGCTTCATCGACGCCAAGCGACCAGGGGTGATAGAGATCCAGGTCGGGGATGTCGCGTGCCATCAAGTCTGCGTCGGCCAGATGGGCGCAGGGGTCCTCTTGCGTCTGGGCGGCGATGGTGCAGGCGGCAGCGACCGTATCGCGCAGCGAGGCCGGGCTCAAATCCGTGGTGCTGGCGGAACCCTTGTGATGGCCGAAATAGACGGTGATGCCGAGCCCGTTATCGCGCGTGTGCTCGACCGTCTCCACTTCGCCTAGGCGCACTGAAACCTCCAGGCCGGCGCTGCTGCCGACCGAGGCTTCGGCGGCACTGGCGCCGCGGTCTTTAGCCTCCCGCAAGAGATCTTCGATGTGTTGCTGCAAGCGCGCCAGGCGCTCGGCCGTGTCCTCGGTGGCGGTGATGGTCATATCAAGTCCTTAACGGTAACTGGTGTCAGGCCGGCGTCAGGCAGTGGTCCCGCCGACCGTGAGGCTGTCGATGCGCATGGTCGGCTGGCCCACGCCCACCGGGACACTCTGGCCCTCCTTGCCGCAGGTGCCGACGCCGGCGTCGAGCGCGAGGTCGTTGCCGATCATGCTGACTCGGGTCAAGACGTCCGGCCCGTTGCCGATCAGGGTTGCCCCCTTCACCGGTCGGCCGATCTTCCCGCCCTCGATCAGATAGGCCTCGCTGGTGGAAAAGACGAATTTGCCGGAGGTGATGTCCACCTGTCCACCCCCGAAGTTTACCGCATAGAGCCCCTTGTCCACCGAGGCGATGATCTCCTGGGGGTCGCGGGTGCCGGCCAGCATATAGGTATTGGTCATGCGGGGCATCGGCAGGTGAGCGTAGGACTCGCGCCGTCCGTTGCCGGTGGAGCGTACGCCCATGAGCCGGGCGTTGAGCTTGTCCTGCATGTACCCGCGCAGAATGCCGTCCTCGATCAGCACGGTGTTCTGACTGGGGGTGCCCTCGTCGTCCATGTTGAGCGACCCGCGCCGTCCGGCCAGAGTGCCGTCGTCGACGACCGTCACCCCCGGTGCAGCCACCCGCTCACCCACGCGGCCGGCGAAGGCCGAGGTCTCCTTGCGGTTGAAGTCCCCCTCCAAACCGTGGCCGATCGCCTCGTGCAGCAGGATGCCCGGCCAGCCGGCGCCCAGCACCACGGTCATGGTGCCGGCCGGGGCCGGTTCCGCCTCCAGGTTGGTCAGGGCCAGACGCACCGCCTCGCGGGCGAACCCCAGGGCGCGGTCCTCCAGCAGCAGCCAACCCAAATCGGCGCGCGCGCCGCCGCCGCTGCCGCCCTGCTCGCGGCGGCCGTTTGCTTCGGCGATCACGCTGACGTTCAAACGCACCAGCGGACGCACATCCGCCGCCAGGGTACCGTCATCGGCCAGGACCATCACGATATCCTGAACCGCCACGACGCTCGCGCTGACCTTGGTTATCCGCGGATCCATGCGCCGCGCCTCCGCATCCACCCGCTTGAGCAGCGCCACCTGATCCGCGTCGGGCAGACTCACCAGCGGGTTAATGGGCTCATAGAGCCGATGGGCCGCGGCCTGGTTGGCGATGCGCACCTGGGCGTGCCGGCCGGCGCCGGCAATAGCCCGGGCGGCCTCGGCGGCCTGGGCCAGCGCCGGGAAGGTGATTTCATCGGAGTAGGCGAAACCGGTCTTTTCGCCGCAGATGGCGCGGATGCCCGCTCCTTGCTCGATACTGAAATTGCCGTCCTTGATGATCCCATCTTCCAGCACCCAGGATTGCAGGCGGCTATTTTGGAAGTAGATGTCGGCGGCATCCAGCGCCGAGCCCGCGAGCAGGCCGAGCAGCCGGTCCAGGTCGTGCTCGGTGAGTCCGGCCGGTGCCAGGATGCTGTCGCGGGCGATGGTGATGGGATCGTTCATAGGAATTGAGTCGGACTCGCTGTCGGTAGACTGGTCATGACGTCGTTGCACCCCGCTCGCGGGGTCAGCCGACGCAGCTTCACTTAACCTTCAATCGTGCGGGTCTGGAGCGCGCATTTCAAACGTCGGTGTTCGATACTGGGAAAGGTGCGGCGCACGGCGGCTTGATGTTGCGCATCCACGACGCCGTGGACGACACCGGTGCCTTGGGGCAACCGTGCCGAAATAGTGCCCCAGGGGTCCACGATCATGCTGTGCCCGTGGGTTTCCCGGCCGTTGTCGTGAATGCCGACCTGAGCGGCGGCCAGGACATAGACCAGATTTTCGATGGCCCGTGCCCGCACCAGCGTCTCCCAATGGGCTTGACCCGTGACGGCGGTAAAGGCCGCCGGAATGGCGAGGACCTCCAGACCCGCGTCGAGCATCTGCCGGAACAGTTCCGGGAAGCGCAGGTCATAGCATACCGCCAACCCCAGCCGGCCGCAGGGACTGTCGATCACCAGCGATTGGTTGCCGGGCGCGAAGGTCGCTGATTCCTGGTAGCACTGTGCGACGCCGGGAACGGAGACGTCGAACAGGTGAATCTTGTCGTAGCGGCCAACCCGCCGACCGTGCGCGTCGAACACGAGACAGGCCGCGCGCACCCGATCGGCCTCAGGTCCCGCCAGCGGGATGGTGCCGCCGACCAGCCACACCCGCTGCTGTGCGGCGACCCGTGACAAAAAGGACTGGAGCGGACCCTGACCGTCGGGTTCCCGCAAGTCGCATTGGTCCTCCGCGCGCAGGCCCATGAAGGCGAAGCACTCGGGCAGCACGACCAGGCGCGCGCCGCCCGCCGCCGCCTCCTTGATCAGCCGCTCGGCTTCCAGGAGATTGGCTGCGACATCGCAGCCGGTCGCCATCTGGACCGCCGCTACTTTGCATTCGCTGCGCATTGGGTCACGGTCGTAATCGTAATCGAAGCAGCGATTCATTTGAGGCATAAGCAGTCCGCCGTCGATCGGGTTTCGATGTGCTGCGTCGTCTGGGCGTACCAGGCCGCCAAGCGGGCCTTGATCATCGTTCCGACACGCCGGATGGGCCACGCTGTAGGGTGCGGTGAGGAACGAACCGCACCGCCGCCGGTTGGTGCGGTTCGTTCCCGGCACGGGTGGCGAATGATGCGGTTCGTTCCTCACCGCATCCTACAATCCAGCCCGCCACTCGCCCTAGGGGCCGACCGTATAGACCGCCGTTTTCTGGTTATTGCCCTCGCGGGTCTCCCAGGTGCCGCAGTCACTGTCCACGAAGGCGCGCAGGGTCTTGGTCCCGGCGGCCCCGCCGAGCAGTCCGTCGATGGTCAGCGTGGTGCCGGCGCCCGCCGCCAGGGTACCGACACTGACCAAGGTGTCGCCATCCGTACGACAGGTCGGGGCTGTCGGTTGATCGGTCCAGACACCCAGATAGCCTGCATTGCCGGCCTCTGAGCCCTGGTTCTTGACCGTCACCGCAACGCTGAAGGACCCGCCGGCGCTTGGGCCGGAGGAAGGCAGAACGATGCCGGTCACCACGAAATCGGGCGTTGGCCGGCCAACAACGGTATAGGCCTTAATGACTTGGTTATTGGTCTCATTGGTTTCCGCGGTCCGGCACTGGCTGTCGATGAAGACGCGCAGGGTCTTGGCCCCGGAGGTCCCGGCCGGCAGGCCACTGACCTTCACCGTGCGCTTGGCGCCGACTGCAACACGTCCCAGGGTGGCCGCCTGGTCCCCGGCCGCGCCGCAGCCCTGGGTGTCGGCCTGGTTGGCCCAGACCTGCAGCGTGCCGAGCGTCCCGGCGACCGTGCCCTGGTTCTGCACTGTAATGGCGGCGCTGAAGGCGTTGTTGGCGAGCGGGTCAAGCGGGTTCATGGTCACATCGGTCACCACGAAATCGGATGCGTTTGGCCCCAGAAACCCGGCAACCCGCACCGGCCGCGGACGGTCCGTGGTGGTGCCGTCGCCGAGCTGGCCAGCGAAATTCCATCCCCAAGTCCAGAGGCTACCGTCGGTCTTGAGGGCCAGGGTGTGATAATAGCCGGCCGCTGTGACCGCGACCCCGGTCAAGACCTGAAGCGGACACGGGCGCAAGTCAGTCGAGCCGTCACCGAGTTGGCCGTACTGGTTGTCTCCCCAGGCCCAGAGGCTGCCGTCGGTCTTGATGGCGATGGTGTGGTACGTGCCGGCCGCCACGGCCGCGACGCCGGTCAGGACCTGGACCGGCATTGAGCGCCCGGTGGTGGTGCCGTCGCCGAGCTGGCCGGAGTCGTTCGATCCCCAGGCCCAGAGGCTGCCGTCGGTCTTGATGGCGAGGGTATGGCTGTAGCCCGCCGCTACGGTTGCGACTCCGGTCATGACCTGAATCGGCGTCAACTGATTGGTGATGGTGCCGTCGCCGAGCGCGCCGGAGTCGTTCGATCCCCAGGCCCAGAGGCTGCCGTCGGTCTTGATGGCCAGGCTGTGATAGGCGCCGGCCGTCGTGGCCGCGACCCCGCTCAGGACTTGAAGCGGACGCTGACTCTGGTCGGTCGTGCCGTCACCGAGCTGGCCGTATTCGTTCGATCCCCAGGCCCAGAGGCTGCCGTCGGTCTTGAGGGCCAGGGAGTGCTGAAGGCCGGCTGACAGGGACGCGACCCCAGTTTGGACTTGTACTGGCGTTGCATTACTCTGGGTGTTGCCGTTGCCGAGCTGGCCGTACTCGTTCCATCCCCAAGCCCAGAGGCGGCCGTCGGTCTTGAGGGCGAGGGTGTGGCCGTAACCCGCCGCCACGGCCATGACGCGGGTCAGGACCTGAACCGGCGTCGATCGATTGGTGATGGTGCCGTCCCCGAGCTGGCCGGACCAGTTGGCGCCCCAGGCCCAGAGGTTGCCGTCGGTCTCGATGGCCAGGCTGTGGTAAGCGGCGGACAGCCGCTGCAGGTCCGCGGCTCCGCCCGCGATGGCCGCCTGGCCCAAGGTCAGACTCAGAACCAGCGCCAAGCACAGGAGAAACAGTCCCGCGCGTCGGCCGCGCGGCCCCGGAGAGCGTCGGAACAGTTCGAGAAACATGCGTATTTTCTTCTGCGATGAATGGTTTGGCACGTGCCGACGGACACTAACATGGTGGCGCGTTGTGTTCAATCGCCACCGGATGGGTGGGCCGGATCGGCGGACGGGGTGCGTGTCGGCAGGACGGTGATCGGCCGCACTTTGGCGTGCGCCGGCGTGCCGGCGGGATTGACCCGCCGACTGGACACCTGAACAATGCCCAACCGACCCTGGTGTTTCCTATCCAACCGCAACTTGACACTGAGCCTGACCCACTTGGACACAACCGCCGCCGCCACCCAGCCCGCTGCCCCGCCGGAGCCGCTGCGCAGCGTGCATACCGCGAGCTTCCCTGAGCTGTTGCGCACGCTGGGCTGTTCGCTCCTGATCACGACCTATCAGGCCGGCAAGCTCATTGTCGCGCGCAATGACGGCGGGGTGCTCAACACCCACTTCCGTGCCTTCGCCAAACCCATGGGATTGGCCGCCAACCCGCGGCGGTTTGCGCTGGGCACCGCCCGCGCGGTGGAGAGCTACGTTAACATGCCGGCGGTGACTCGCAAGTTGGATCCCCCGGACCGCCACGATGCCTGCTACCTCCCGCGCGACACCCATGTCACCGGCGACATCGATGTCCACGAAATGGACTGGGACGCCGGCGGCCAACTCTGGTGTGTCAATACCCGGTTTTCCTGTCTGTGCACCCTGGACCGCGACAACAGCTTTGTCCCGCGCTGGCGGCCGGCCTTCGTGTCGGCGCTGAGCCCGGAGGACCGCTGCCATCTCAACGGACTGGGCATGGCCGACGGGCGCCCCCGCTATGTGACCGCGCTCGGGGAGGCTGATGCGCCTCAGGGCTGGCGCGACAACAAGGCCGCGGGCGGGGTGTTGCTCAACGTGGAAACCGGGCAACGGGTCTGCCGGGGGCTCTCCATGCCGCACTCGCCGCGGTGGTACGCGGAGCGGCTCTGGGTACTCGAATCGGGCAACGGGAGTCTGGCTACCGTCGATCCCGCCTCGGGCCGGCTGCACACCATCGCGCAAGTGCCCGGCTTTACGCGGGGCCTGGATTTCTTTGGGCCATTCGCCTTCATCGGACTGTCGCAGGTTCGGGAAAGCGCCATGTTCAGCGGCCTGCCGCTCACCGAGCGGCTGAAAGAACGCACCTGCGGCGTCTGGGTGGTCGACATTCGTAACGCACAGGTCGCCGCCTTCCTGCGTTTCGAGGCGGCGGTGCAGGAGATCTTCGCCGTCAAGGTGCTGCCCGGCATTCGGTTTCCCGAAATCCTAGAGCCCACGGACGAGCGCATTGCGGCCTCCTACATGCTGCCCGACGAGGCGCTCAAGGACGTACCCGCCGAGCGCTTGGGGTAAGGCGAGACTTAGACCTGGTCACGTCGGGCGCTCCGGGTTGTTGGCTTCGGAAAAAAATGCCACGAAACGGCCATCGCCGCTGATCGCAGGCGTCGTGCTGTAACCGTTGCCTTGAGTCCCGTTCGAGTCGAGGCTCACCCGCTCAGTTACCCCTGTCTCGCGGTCGTGAACGAAGATATCTACGCTGTCGTTGGTGTCGCCCGGTACGAGGTTGTCGGCACTGGATGATGCTATTGCCGCTGTTGCCGGAAAGGTACTATCTTTGATCGACAGGGTTCCGCCGACAATAGTCAGCGGAGCGATAACGGTGAGCGCCCCGGAGGTCGGTACGATGGTGCCGGTCACGCTGGAGTCGAACAGGATGGTGTCGGGTCCGGGACAGGCATTGGCGTTGAGTACCGCCTGACGCAGGCTGCCGGGGCCGGCGTCATTGCGGTTGGCGACGGTGAAGTCGGCGGCCGACCCGGCCATGGGCACCGCCAGCAGCAGCGCCAGCCCGGCGGCTGCGGTGGTCTGGGTGATGGCGCGTGATTCCAGCGCGGCGTGGATCGCCTGGACCAGCGGATGGGGACGGTTAGTGGCAGTCGTTGCGCGGTCGATCATGGTCGCTCCTCAATCGGGTTCATGGTCGTGGCCCCGTCGGCGCGGCTGGCCGGGCCGGGGTGAAGCGAGTGGCGTGCGGCGCGGTCCGGCAGCGGGTCCGCGGCGTGGCGGTCGGGCTGCCGCCCGACCCACCCGCCACGCGAACCCCGTCATCGGCCACCAGGCTAGAAGTCCAGCCGCCGCAGCACCTGACCGCTTTGGGTGTCGTTGATGACGGCACGCAGTTGGCCCTCGGGGCCGCAGCGGCCCAGCATCACCAGTTCCGCGGCGCCATTGCCGTTCACGTCGGCGATGCTCGCCAGATCCAGCGGCGTGCACTCTTTGCTATACCAGATCCGGTTCACCCACCGGCCGGTCGCCCCATCCAGGAGGGTTGTGCTCACCTGGCCGGTGGTCGGTGTGCGGCCCAGCACGGCGTATTCCTCGATGCCGTTGCCGGTGAGATCGGCGACCACCGCGAGCGTTAGCGGGACGACATCCTGGTTGATCCCCGCCACGGCAGCGAGCCGTTGGCCGGTGGCGGCATCGGTCACCCAGACCTGCGTGGTGCCCACGGCCGGGTTGCGCCACAGCAGCGCCACCTCGGGTGCACCGTTGCCGTTGCGGTCGGGGACCACCGCGGCTTGCACCAGCCCCACACCGGACCACAGGGTTTGCACCAGGGCGCCGGTGGCCGCGTCCTTGATCACGACGCGGTCGGCTTTGCCCGCCGTGGACAGCAGGCTCACGCCCACCTCGGCACTGCCGTTGCCGTTGAGGTCGGGCAGGGCCAGCACCTGCCGCGGGTCGAGTTGAGGGGCGAATGACAGGGTGTTGAACAGGGTGCAGGTCACCGCATCACGCACCTCGACCGTCGTCGATCCCTGGGTGAGCATCCCGAGTTCCGGATTACCGTTGCCGTCCTGGTCGGGAAGCATGGTCAGATCCATCGGAATCGCACTCGGCTCGAAGGTCACCGTTCCGACCAGGTTGCCGGTGAGCGCGTCGCGGGTCTCGGCCTGGGCTGGATCTGCACCAAGCAGCACCAGGTGTGGGGCGCGGCCTTGACCGAAGACGGGCAGCGTCTCGACGTCGACCGGACGCAACGCGGTGGTGAACTCGAACCGGCTGATCAGTGCTCCGTTGGCTGCGTCCTTCACCGTCGCCCGGTTTGTGCCGTCAAGCCGGGTGACGACGGCAATCTCCGGCGTGCCGTCGTCGTTGGTGTCGCCGAGTGAGCGCAGCCAGGCACCGCCTGGCTGTGATGGACCTGCCTGCATCTCGACCGCACCGATGTCGATCCGCCCATTGACCACGCGGTCAAACCCCTCCCCGCGCTGGTCGAAGGCCGGTGGTGGTGCGAAGTTCGGATCGCCGCGGTCGAGCGCGGGGCTGTCGGGCAACAAGCCGTGGGTCTCGGTGGGACCGCCAGTGTCCGCCAGCGGACCGAGTAATGGGTCGAGACCGAACACGTTGGAGCCGGGAATCGTCTCGGTCAGCAGGGCATGCCCCGGGTCCTGAATCAGTGAATAGTCGACTGCAAATGGGCTCGACGTCGACAGGTCCGGATCGGCGCTGGCCCGGTTGCCGGCAACGATTGAGTGGGTCAAGGTCATTGCCTTATGATCGCTATAGTCCGCGATGAAAGCGATGCCGCCCCCGATGCCCGCGGCGGTATTTCCGGTGACCGTGCTGTTGCTGATCAGCACGGCGTCGGCAGGCGGACCAGCGATCGCGATCCCGGCACCGTCGGCGGGACTGTGATTACCAGAAATAGTGGAATTGCTTATCACAAAGTCCATATACCATGGATCATGAGACCACATAAAGACGAGGTCGATGAATACCCCGCCGCTGTGATTGCTCGCGATGGTGCTGGCGTCGATGGCAAGGCTGCCGCCGCCATAATAATCGAAATTGCTCTGGATGCCGTATCCAAGGTTGTGTGTAACGGTACTGTTTCGCAGTTCAAGCATACAGGCGACGACCCCGTTGCGCCCGTTGTCTGCGATCACGCTGTTATTGGCATTGATATAGGTCCGCAGGCGATTTCTGCGCGTATCGCAATGTGAACCAGAAATGCCGTCGAGGGTATTTCCGGAAACGATGGTGTTACGGATTTGGACAGAGCTGGCGCCGATTGAAATACCGGAACGTCCGTTTGTGGATATAATGGAATCATCGATCGTCATCGTGACCGACGCGTTCCAGTAGCCATACGCATCGAGTGCTGAACCGCCATTATTCGAGATGTTCGAATTGGTGACAGTGACGGTCATGTCATGCAATAATAGCGCGTCCGTCCGAATCCCGAGCGTGGCATTGCCCGTGATGACGCTGTTCTCGACGATGAGTTGTGACTCGACACGGGTTGCCGAATACGGCGTCTCCGCGTAGGACGCGCTCACGGCGATCCCCGCGGCCGCGCTTCCTGCGATGATGCTCTCGCGTACCGCAATGACCGTATTCCCCTGGATCAGGGATGCTTGGATGGCGTCAGCACCCGCGTTGGCCAACTTCAGGTGCGCGATGGACAGGGAATCCTCGACCTGCAAGATGGTCGACGCCGCACCGCCATCGATCGTCAGCAGATCCTGTCCCGGGCCCTCCAGGGTCAGCGGATCAGTGACGGTGAGCGCCCCGGAGGTCAGCAGGATGCTGCCGGTGACGCTGGAGTCGAACAGGATGGTATCGGGCCCAGGACTGGCATTGGCGTTGAGTACCGCCTGGCGCAGGCTGCCGGGGCCGGCGTCATTGCGGTTGGCGACGGTGAAGTCGGCGGCCGACCCGGCCATGGGGGTTGCCAGCAGCAGCGCCAGGCCGGCCGCTGATGCGACTTGGCGAGTGGGACCTGGCTTGCGACAGGCATGGATCGCCTTGGCGAGGGCACGGATCCGGTGCGGCGGTTGGCAGGCAGTCGCGGTGCGATGCGTCATCAGGATTCCCTCGCAGATGGTCACGTGGACCTGGTGTGTGCTCGGTACGACCGGCGCCGGCAAGCGCTGGAACGTCGTTTGAGCAAGTTGCGTGTCTCGCGGGTCGACGCAGAGACCGCCGGCGACGACTCCCGAGCAGGCTGTCGGGGGTTGCCGCCGGGCGCTGCAGGCTGTTGATCTGGAGTGCCGTCTCAGCTTGTGATGCGACGCCCGGCGGCGCACGTTGTGTGGCCGGCTTTCGGCAAATCGTTTCACAAATTGGAATCTGTGTCACGCCTGGGGCGACGAGGGTTATGGTATCGGCGACGGCCGGCATAAACGCGGCGAGTCGACGACGGGTGTTAGACCGTGATCATCGACCCGGCCACTGTCCGGGCTTCGTGCGCTGTCGAGGCAGTTCCGTACGAGTCCGGCCGGAAACCCGGCAGGAGCAGCCTGCGGTTTTCCGGGGGCGGGAACGCTGACTGACACAGGGTGCTACCCCGCGGCTCGCCGACGCCCTGCTCATTCAAGAAAGGAGTTATCACCGCTTGGGCGCGGCTTGGCGGTTGGCGGGTTCGGGCGGGCCGCCGCGGCGGCGCCGGTCTTCTCCCCCGGCGTGGCGCCCGCTCCGGCATTCGCGACTCCGGGGTCAGCGCCCCCCGCGAACGGCTCCCACCCGATCCGGGTGAATTGCGGCTTGGCCCAGGGACCGGTCATCCGGTATTGGTAGCTGCCCAGCCGGTCGAGCGTGCCGCCGGAGACGCGGTCGAGCAGGTAGACGGCCGCCCCCACTACCGGGCCGCCGGCGACGGTACTCGCCAGGGCGACACTGGTGCCGATGCTGGGTTCGACGGTGACCGTCTGGTCAAAGGTGCGGGCGCGCAGGTCGGTGAAGCCGCTGACGCGGATATCGCTGGCCGGGCCATCGATCTCAAAACGTTCCAGTCGCGCCTGGGCGTCGGCGATGTCGATGCGGCCCAGCATGCTTTCGAAGACGAACCCTTGCTCATAGAGATCGCTGAAGTCCAGCGTGAGACGACGGCCGAGCTCTCCCAGGTTGAGAAAGCCGAGCACCCGGCCGACGCCGGGTTCGACCGCGAGCAGCCGTCCGGGGCCGATATCCAGCTCGATCCGGCCCTGGGAGCGCGCCGGATCGAGGGATTCGAAACCGCCCGGCCAGCCGAGACGCAGGCGGGCTTTCACGGCCGCCGGGCTCAGTCCAGCCGAATAGTCCAGAGCGCGCAGCAGGGGCCCGGTGTCCGCTGCCGCGAGGTCGAGTGACAGCCGGCTGCGGCCGCCCGTCGGGCTCTCCATCCAGTCGGCATCCCCGGTCACCTGGGTCTCGCCGAGGCCGTCGAAGCGGATACGCGAGAGCCGCAGTCCGGCCACGTCGGGCCGCAGGTCCAGGCGCAGCCGACCGAGCGGGGCCTCGCCCCAGCGCAGGTCCGCCACCCGCAGATCGACCGCGGGCAGGCGGCGGGCCGGAGTCGCGGGACCGGTCTCCGCCGCCGTCCCGGCGGGCACCAGGGCCTTCAGGTCCAGACGTTCCAGATCCAGATGCAAGGGAGCGGCGGACCAGGCGGTCGACAGACGGATGTGCCCCGCGGCTTCCTTGGCGTCCAGCCGCAAGTCCCAGGGCGTGGCGGTGGGTCGGGCGGTTTGGAGCCGGGTGTCGGTCAGACGCGGCCCGCCGAGGTCCAGGGTGGCGATGCGCAGATCGACGGACAGCGGGTCCAGGCGCGCTCCGGCGTCCGCGTCCGGCCGGGCGCCGAGCGTCGGGCCGATCCGCTTCCACCAGGCGGACCAGGTTGGCAGGTGCAGTTCCGTCACCGTGCCGTCGATGAGCAGGCCGCGGGCCGGTGTCGGCGACGGTTCGGCGGCGGACGCCGCCGCGTCCGGCAGCCTGCCCAGGGTCACCCGACCGTGTTCGAGTTGCGGTGCGGCCGGCCCCAAGTCCAGGTCGAGGTCCAGGGCCAGCCCGTCCAGACCTCCCTGGATGGTCAGGCGGTGGCCGGGGACCAGCGTGCCGGTCAACTCCAGCGCACGTGTCTGGTCCGCGGTTTTGCCCAGCGGCGGCGGCAGGTCCAGCCCGAGCCCGCGCAAATCCGAGTGCAGCCGCAGCGCAAGCGGCTGGCCGGGTTCCTGGAGAGCGGCGTTGCGCAGCTCGACCTCCAGGTCCCAGTCGAGGTCGCCGGAGGCCAGGCGCCAGGCGGTGGTCGGGAACCGGGCGGCCAACTCGGTGACCGGCATCCGTGAGTGAGCACGGATTGCTGTAGTGGCCAATGGGGCCGTGCCGGGGTTGCGGGTGGCGATGGCGACGGTGACCGGCCGTCCCCAGAGCGTGGCGCGGATGGTCTCGGCTTGCAGTGAGTTGCCGGTAAAGCGCAGTTCGCCGTCGAGTTCGCTCAGCGCCACCGGAGTGCCGGTCAGGCTGAGGCCGGCCGGCTCGGGCCAGGACAGACGTCCGTCGACGCCCAGGATGCCGCCTTTGATCAAAGGGACGTCCAGGTCCAGGACGAGTTGCGAGCGGCCCTGGACCGTGAAGACGCGGGCGAGCGGTCCCAGGTGTCGTGCCAGCGGGCTTTCGCCGAGGATGCGCAGGCCGTCGGCGAAGGGTCCAGCGCCTTCGCCGTGGATCAGCAGCCGCGTCGGCTTCCAGAGGTCGGGGATGGCCGTGCGTCCCTGGGTCAAGGCGGTGTCGTAAATGCGCCCAGTGTCCATCCGGATATCGAGCCCCTGATTCAGGAACCGCAGCTCCCCGACGGCGGCGACGATGGGCGGCCAGCCGAGCCGGTAGTCGAGCACCAGGTCCTGGTAGTCCAGCAGTAACTCGAAGCGCCCTTCTTGTTCACGAAAAGGGAATCGCCTGAGCGGACCGCGGACCAGGAGATCGGCTTGGGGCACCAATCCCGCCGCCAGGGCGCGGGTGAGCCAACGAGTGAGTGCCGGTTTGATCACGCCGACCGGCAGATAGCGCCGTACCTGGGCGACATCGGCGTCCGACAGCTGGGCGCGCAGGTCGAGGAAGGGTCCGGTCGCGGGGTCGGCGGCGGGTCCGGGCCAGTCCAGGGCAAGGCGGGCGCGTCCGGACAGGTCGGCGTTCTCCAGCACCAGCTGGCGGCCTTGCACCTGCACGCCGCCGTCGGGATCACGCTGCCAGGTCAGGGACCCGCTGAGTTGATCGAGGTGGAGGGGTTGGTCGAACAGGGGCCGCAGGTCAAGGTCCAGCGCGGTGCTGCCGAGTTGCAGGCCGCCGCCGTCTTGATCCGCCCGCAGGCGGGCGCTCAGGCCGGCAAAGCCGGGGAGACGCGCGTGCCGCTCCAGGGCGAGTCCATGACCCAGTGCCGCCGCGCGCCAGGTCGGCGCCCCCCCCGGCGGTACCGCGAACTGCACGGCCAGCCGTTCGATCCGGCCGCGCGGGCTCAAGTCCGCGAGCAGAGCGGGGTTTAGGGGCGGCTGCCAGGGCCAGGCGCGCAGCAGTTTGGTGACGGTTGCCGGTTCGAACGCGGCGGCAGTCAGGTCCAACGCCGACAGGCGGCCCTGAGCGGACAGCCGCAGGTCGAGGTCCAGGTCGTGCAGCGTGGCCCCGTCGACGCGCAGTTCCAGGTCGGCCACCCCGATCCGCCAGCCGTCGGCCAGCGGGGCAACGCGGATCAGTCCGCCGAGTTGCTCCACGGTGACCGCTGCCGATGGAGCCGCGGACCGGTGCGCGGGATCGGCAGGCGCTGACACCGGGTCCGTGCGGCTCACTCCGGGAGTCGTCAGCGTGAGGCCGCTGACGTCGATGCGGTTGATGCTCTCGGTGAGCGCGCCCGCACGAATCGCGTTCCAACTCTCCAACCGGACCTCGGCGGTGTGCACCAAAGCCGGATCGACCAGCGTCCAGGGCAGCCAAGCGGCCGGATCCGCTGCCGCCAGGTGGAGATAGACCTGACCACCCCAGCCGCGCCAATCCCGCGCATCGCCTTGCAGGTCGGCGAGCATCCGCACGCGGGTGGCCGGCGGATGCGCCGCGCCGGCGTCCGCGGGCGCGGTCGGTGCCTGGGCGATCAGTTCCAGTTGGTGGGTCAACCCGGTGTTGTGCAGACGCAGCCGCACGTCGGTGAGGCGAATCCCCGCGCTCCCCAGTGCGTCGTCGCGGACCAGGACCTCGCTTGCGGTGAGATTGAGCCGTCCCTGGTCCAGGAACAGTTCCAGGGCCCGCCGGTCATCGGTGTGAAGCGCGCCCAGTCCAGCCACGCTGATCCGCCCGTCCGGTTTGCGCTCGATGATGAGCCGGGCGCCCACCAGCGTCAGCGAGCGAATTTGGGGTCTTCCGGTGCGTAACGATGCAACAGGTGCCAACTGTAGCTCCATGGCCTGGAGACGCAGGAGGTCGCTGCCGTTCTCCGGACAGGTGAGTACCGCGTTGCCGAGCACCAGTCGGGGAAACCAACCGGACAGACGCAGGGTCAGCGTCTCGACCCGCAGCGGGTAACCGAGCCGCTGTGACAGTCTTTGTACGATCGCGTCGCGGTAGTGGTCGGTGATCGGCAGTGCCAGGCGCACGGTTGTCATCAACAGCGCGAGCAGGATCAGGCCGGCCAGACCGATCCACGCGAGGCGGGTGAGCAGGCGGTCAGTGAAGCGCATCAGCGGGGCGGGTCGCAGTTCATCACCGGGCGGCGTCGGGTGGCCGGGCGGATCAGCATTGATGGGCACCGTGCGCCTCATCAATAGTCGAAATTCCAGTCGACGCGGCGCTCGACCGGGTTCAGGAGGACGCGTTTGGCCCCCGTGTTCTCCAGCGGGCCGGACCCCACAACCAGTTGAATATCGGCACGCCGCGCGAACCAGCGTGCCGCTTCGCCGGGGGCCGGCAGGCTGATCCGCCGCTCCGCGCGGGCAATCAGTTCCAGCAGGTCGCGGCGGGCGGCGTCATCGGGCTGCGCGGCCAGCGTGTGGGCGATCGGTTGCGGACAGAGCAGGAACACGCCGGCCGCGGCGCGGTCGAGCGCGAGACGGGTGATCAGGCGTGCGCCAGGCTCGGCGAGGGTGGCGGCAAACACCAGCGTACGATCCGGATAACGCGCGGTCAGCCGGTCCAGCACTTGCTCCGCCAAGCGCTCTAAGCCGGCGGCGACGGTGTCCGCGGGGAGCGCCGTGCGCGGCTCGGGGATACCCAGGATCAGCATGCGGACCACTCCGAGTTCCGAGCGGGCGAGCAGGGTCGGTACCCCGCGCACCGCGAACCGGTCCAGGTCTTTCATGGGTTCGCTGAGATCCCGGTAGGGGATCAATTGCGGGTGATGTTTGCGGGCGTTATCACGCACCGGGGCATAGCTCCAGCCGTCCAGATGGCGATCCGCGGCCCAGCGCAGATGCTCGATGACCGCCAGCCGCTCGGCCTCCAACGGGGCGAAGGCGAAGGATCCGACCCGTTCTTCGGGCACGGCGCGGCAGTCCATCACGGCGAGTTTTGCCCAGAGATGATCCGCCTGATGCCGATTGGCATCCCGGTAAGAGGCGCTGAGTGCGGACCAGGGCCGGCCGGCCGGCTCGCGCTCCGGATCACGTCCTTGAGCGGCGATGCTGTCGGTGTAGTGTTCGTGGATGGTTTGGGCGAGCGCGTCGCCGCGACCGTCCAGGAGCACCTGGGGGCGGCAGGCCTCGGCGAGGTAGGAAAAGGGAAAGGTCTGGCCGTCCCAGTCCGCCAGGCGGCCGTCCGGAATCGCGTCGCCGACTTCCAGCAGGATCGGCGGGGAAACCCCCTGGTCTGCGGCGAGCCGTCCGGAGACCCACTGAGCGAGGGCGATGGCGTCGTGCGGCCCGGCGGCGGACGCAGCGGCGCACACCAGGACTTGGGTGACCGGCGGCAGCGCGGCGAGACCCTCCAGGTTCCGATCGATCCAGCGCAGGTCCGCCACCTGGCCGGCCTGCGGATAGGCGTTGGCAAAACGTGCCTGGACCGCGGGGTCAGTGCCGGTGATGGTAATCGCGGGCCGCTCCTCGCCGTAGGGCATCAGCCGCAGCGCCTGTACCACCAGGGCGCGTGCCGGCGGCGCAAACCCGGCGACCAGCAGGTGGGGACGCTGGTCGAAGCAGGGGTCCAGACCGCAGTGCAGGGGCCAGCGCGCCAGCAGCACCCGCGCGGCGCGATCTTCGATGGCGAAGGTTTCCAGCGTGATCGGTCCGGCGGGGTCCAGCTCCGGCAAGGGCGGCGGCGGGTCGGCCGGATACATGAGGATCAGCCGCAGCGGCGCGGACCGGCGACCGCGGCTGCCGCCCCGGCGTTGAATCAGGTGTGCGACCAGGCTTCCCGGTTCCGGCGGATCGGCCAGGACCAGGGTTCGGCAGGCGCCTGGTTTGAGATCGGTCAGCTCGGCGAGGGCGGCGACACGGACGCGCCGCCCGGCGCGGCGCAGACTGTCGAACACCCGGCCGACCAGAGGCGTGGCGCCGGCGACCCACACCGGCGCCTCACTGAAACGCTGGAAGAGCTTCATGCCGTTGGCTTGGTGTCGCGGCGTGGCGCGTCCTCGGCACCCGCCCGCGGTGCTGCGGTGACCGGTCGGCGGGGACGGTTCTTGGCGTCGCGGGTGCGGCGCACACCAGCCGCGCGCCAGGAGTCCGGATCAGCGGCGAAGGCCCGCCAGTCGCCGCCCTGGATCACCCGCCGATCGCGCCGCCGTCCGCGGTACAGATAGCACCAGGCGCGGCCGTAGACGGTCGGGATCAGTTGGCGGTCGTAAAGCCTGGGATACTCTTCAAGCCGGTCGAGCCGATGCAGCCCGGCGTTGTCGACCCGAAACACTTCGCCCTGGATGGCACTGCCGCCGCCCCGCACCGCGCCCGGATAGGCGCCGACCCGCAGCAGGGTGAAACAGGGTGCGGTGCGGTGCGGGCCGAGCCACTCGGCGCCGCTCAGCAAGTGGTGATTGACCTCCCCGCGCAGCAAGGTGCCATAAACGAACACTTGGTGATCCATGAGTGTGCACCGCGTTATCTGTAAGGCGATTGGGCCTTGATTATCACGCCGGCCCGATTTCCTGGGAGCGCGGGCCGCCGGCCGGCACTGGGTTCAGCGCGACCGCCGGTCGCGCCCCAGTGATGGCCGCGGTCTTGAGGCAATCCATCAGGTCTCGATGCGCGTGCCCAGGACCTCCAGAAATTTGCGCATCCACTCGGGGTGGGCCGGCCAGGCCGGGGCGGTGACCAGGCGGCCGTCGGTATGGGCGTTGGAGAAGGTCTCGTTGACCTCGCACCAGAGTGCGCCGGCGCGCTCCACATCGGGTCGCACGGCCGGGTAGGCGGTGCAGCGCTTGCCGTCCAGAACCCCGGCCGCGGCCAGAATCTGCTGGCCATGACAGACCGAGGCGATCGGCTTATCCGCGGCGGCGAAATGGCGCACGATTTCGATGATCCGCGGGTTCAGCCGCAAGTATTCGGGGGCCCGGCCGCCGGGGATGACGAGCGCGTCATACCGCGCCGGATCCACCAGCGAGAAGTCCGTGTTGATCGCGAACAAGTGTCCAGGTTTCTCACTGTAGGTCTGGTCGCCCTCGAAATCGTGGACGGCGGTGCGGACCCGATCGCCCGGCTGCTTATCGGGACAAACCGTGTGGACCTTGTGTCCGACCATCTGCAACATCTGGAACGGGACCATCGCCTCGTAGTCCTCGACGAAGTCACCGACCAGCATCAGTATCGTTTTCGCCGCCATGGGACTGTCCTCCGGATTGTTTTGGGTTGGTTGCAGCGAAACTATAACATCGCCTCCCGTCCTCACGCTGGATCGGTGCAGGCCGACGTCGGCAGCGAGACTGATGACGGATGCGCGGTGCTGATCACCAGGAGTCGCGCGATGCGCCCAAACATGGAATCGCCGGCGCCCGTTCCAGCGCCTTGTAGGCCGCCGGAGTGAAGCGTAACATGGCCAGGCAATTCAATGTTAATCATATGAATTTACTAATATTTATGAGAGGAAGCACCTGCGTGAGCACGCCGAACAAGTCCCTGAAGAGCGAGCGCCCGCTGCGGGTCGACGGCGCGTTTTGGCTCGACGTGAATGATGTTGCTTTCCTTGGAGAAGAGCGCATCGCCCTGCTGGAGCAGATCGGTGAGCGCGGTTCCATCACGCAGGCCGCCAAGGGCGTCGGCGTCAGCTATAAGGCCGCCTGGGACGCCGTGGATGCGATCAATAACGCGTCTCCCAAGCCTTTGGTGGAGACCGCCACCGGCGGTCGGGGCGGCGGCGGTGCCCGACTGACCGACGAGGGTCGGCGCCTGATCGCGGCCTATCGCAGCATTGCCGGTGAGTACCGGCGCTTTCTGGACGGCATCAACGCGGCCATGGGCGACTCGGGCGCGGCGCTCGACCTGCTGCGGCGGCTTGCCATGCGGACCAGCGCCCGTAATCAGTTTTTCGGCCGGATCGTCGCGGTGACCGCGCGCACCGTGGAGGCGCAGATCGAGATCGAGATTCAGGGCGGCGACCGTCTCAGCGCGGGGGTCACCAACGAGAGTGTCGAATCCCTGAGCCTGCGCCCCGGGCGCGCGGTCTGGGCGCTGATCAAGGCGGTCGCCGTCGGCATCGGCCGTGCACCGGACCCGCAGGCCGCGCCCGGCACCAATGCCCTGTGCGGTCTGGTTCAGCGCATCACCCGCGGTGACGGGCCGGCCGAGGTCGTCATCGCCTTGCCGTCCGGTGTCACGGTCCGCGGGGTGATCGCCGCCGACCTGCTCGACCGCCTGCAAATCGCCGAGCAAACCCCGGCCTGCGCCATCTTCCCGGCTTCCAGCGTCATCGTTGGGGTGGATAACTGAGGTTGCCGCATCCTCGTCGCTGTTCGGAACCAAGGGCTGTTCAAGCATCCGTTGAGTTAAGCCCTTCCGGCTCCTACGCTCCTGCGTGGGAGCAGGTGCGGGCGCTCCGCGCCTGGTTTGATTCTTGTATCGTCTTTGGTTGGCCGCGGTCGGCGACCGACCGCCGCGGCCTCCCGCAACACGAGGTCGACGATGCACTGGCGGCTGAGTCGAGCACGGTGCGGCTTGCGCGCGCAACGGAACCGGCCAGCCGCTGTCGCGGGACGGCCAATAACCAACGTCAATAAGGTGAAGGACCTATGGTATTCCAAGCACAAGCAACCGGGTTCGTCAGTCTTCCCACGCGGGCCTCCTCCACGACGGCTGCCGACACGGCCCTTGAACCCGCGCCCGCTTGGCCTGCGGCGCCCTTGGTTGGTGCACATCTGGCGGCGCAGGATGCTCAGACCCTGCTGCGGGTTGCCCGCGATCCGACGGATCCGCTGACCCTGGCCTTTGCGGGCGTGATCGGGCGGGCTTTGGCTGCCGGTCAGTGTCCGTTGATCCGCGGGTTGCCGGAGTCGGACTTTCGCCGGCTGCTGGATGCCTACTTTCCGGCGATTGAACTGACGAATGGCGATCCCGGCCGCGACCCTGCCGCGTTGGACGAACTTCAGGATCTCCTGGACCTGCTGATGGAGTTCCGGCGGGAACCAAGCGAGCGGCTCACCTGGCTCAGCCACGCGATTGCGTCCGCGGCCATGCGCGACAATCACCTGTGGCAGGATATGGGGCTGCCGAACCGGCCCTTGTTGACCCGGCTGATGACGGAACAGTTTCCGGACCTGGCAAAGCGCAACGTCGGGGACATGAAATGGAAGAAGTTTTTCTACCGCCAACTCTGTGAGCGCGCCGCGGTGCCGATCTGCAAGTCGCCCAATTGTGCGGACTGCGTCGATTATCAGGTATGTTTCGGCCATGAGCAGGACCCAACCTGAACCGTGCCGTCCGCCCTGAACCGGTTCGCGTCGCGAACCATACACCTTCGCTTTTATCCGGAAATCGCGATAATCGCCGACAGGATCGGCCTGCTCCGCTCGACCACGCGGGAATCAAGGTATGCGATCATCCTTCCGCGTTAAGGTGCGCTCATGGGCGGCTAGACGCGCTTCATCCGGTATTCAGGTGCATTTTGTCGGAGGTCGTATGCGACTGTCGGGACTGCTGCGGACCAAATCGATCAACGCGGATCACCGCCTGGGTGGGCCGACGCTGCGCCCGGTACTCGGTCCGGTGGACCTGACCCTGCTCGGGATCGGCGCCATCATCGGTGCCGGGATCTTCGTGCTGACCGGAGTCGCCGCGGCGACTCAGGCGGGACCGGCCATCATCCTGTCTTATCTGGTGGCGGGAACAGCTTGCGCCTTCAGCGCCCTGGCTTACGCGGAACTGGCCGCGTCCATCGGCGGCTGCGGCAGCGCCTATGGTTACAGCTACGCGGGCCTGGGCGAGATCGTCGCCTGGATGATCGGTTGGGACCTGATCCTGGAATACGCGGTCGCGACCTCGGCGGTCGCCATCGGCTGGTCGGCTTACGCGGGTAATGCACTGGAGGCGGTCGGGCTGGCGCTGCCCGCTGTCCTGCAGCAAGGTCCGCTGGCGGGCGGTTGGATCAACCTGCCGGCCGCGCTCATCGTGCTGACGCTGGGCGTGCTGCTGAGCATCGGGGTGCGCGAAAGCGCGCGGGTCAATGCGGTGATGGTGTTGGTCAAGCTGTCCGCCATCGCGGTGTTCGTGATCGTCGCCGCATCCCATGTGGAGCCGGCTAACTGGAGCCCCTTCATGCCCTTCGGCTGGAGCGGCGTGATGGGCGGGGCAGCGCTGATTTTCTTTGCCTATATCGGTTTCGATGCGGTCTCGACCGCGGCCGAAGAGGCGCGTAATCCTCAGCGTGACCTGCCGATCGGCATTCTGGTCTCGCTCGCGGTGTGCACGGTGATCTATATCCTGGTCGCCGGACTGCTGACCCTGGTGGTCGCCTACTCCTCGCTGAACGTGGGCTCGCCGGTGGCGGATGTGATGTTGCGTCTCGGCTATCCCTGGGCGGCCGGGGTGATCGCGGCCGGGGCCATTGCCGGGCTGACGACGGTGATGCTGGTGCTCTATTACGGGCTGACACGGGTGTTTCTGGCCATGTCGCGCGACGGGCTCCTGCCCCCGCTCTTTGCCCGGGTCAACCCGCGCACCGCGACCCCGGTCCGCGTGATCCTGATCAGTGGACTGTTGATGGCGGCCATCGCGGGGTTCACCCCGATCGGGGAGGTGGCCGAGCTGGTCAATATCGGCACCCTGGCCGCGTTCTTTCTGGTGTGCCTGGGCGTGATCTGGCTGCGTTATACCCATCCGGACCTGCCGCGCCCCTTCCGCACCCCCTGGTCGCCGCTGATCCCGTTGCTCGGCGCCGCCTCCTGTCTGTACCTGGCGTTGCAACTGCCGCTGATCACCTGGCTGCGCTTCGTTCTGTGGTTGGCGCTCGGGCTCGTCATCTACTTCGCGTACTCGCGCCGTCATAGCGCGCTGGCGGTGGCGGAGTCTGGCGCGTAGAGCCGTCGTATCTGATATCCGGACAGTAGGGGCGGGTTTGAAACCCACCCCTGCGGCCGCAACGACGATCGCGGCCGCCGCGAGGGCGCCATCACTCCACGCTTTACCGCGGCCGTGCCCTGAGTCCATCATCGGCGGTTGGCGCTGAGCCGGCCGCGCGGTGTGGCGGCGCAGCGGCTCCGTGCAATCGCTGTCGAGTTCAAGACTATCTGGAGAATCCGTATGCTGGACAAGAATCTGCTGGAGATACTGGTGTGCCCCGTGACCAAGGGGCCGCTGATTTATGATAAGGCGCGCGCGGAGCTGATCTCCTGTTCCGGCCGGCTGGCCTATCCGGTGCGCGACGATATCCCGGTGATGCTCGAAGAAGAGGCGCGTTCGCTGACCGCCGAGGAGGTGGACGCGTATCGCAAGGGTGGGGCCGCGGAGGCGGGTTGAGGCCGCGGCGGCGCAACGCGCAGGACGGGGGCCTTGCCGACGCCGGCTTGGTCATCGCGGCCGTGTCTCGGAGCAGCGCTGCGGCGTCCTCAATGCACGGTACAGACCATGCAGGGATCGAATGACCGCACGATATGTTGGACGCTGATGGGGGTGCGTTCGCCCGGGCGCACCGGGGCGCCGATCAGGGCTTGTTCCAGCGCACCGGGGATGTTCTCCCGGTCGCGGGGTGAGAAGTTCCAGGTGGTGGGGGCGATGATCTGATAGCTGTGGATGCGTCCCTTGCGCACCCGCAGCCAGTGGCCCAGGCTGCCGCGGGCGGCCTCCACCAGACCGGCGCCCTCCGTCTCGTCGGATAATTCGCCGTGGTTGCAGAAGGGCTCGCCCGGCACCAGCCGACGTATCCAGTCGTCCATGGCCAGGGTCACCCGGGCCGTTTCCAGCAGGCGTGCGATTACCCGGTTCTGCACATTGCCGCCACTGTGCGCCACCAGATCGCGGATCAAGGGATGCCCGTCGACCATCTGGCGGGCGAGGGCGCCGACCTCGACCACCTGTCCATCCAGTCGCGGTGCCTTGCACCAGGTGTAGCCGGCGGGGCGGTCCAGATCCGGCAGGGTGACCCCCTGGAACGGATGCAGGGGCGCCTCGCCGCCGAGCATCCGGCTGTGGCTCAGATCCTCGGTGATGGTCGCGAGATCCAGATGCCGCGGGCCCTGGTCCCACAGGCCGTAGCGCAAGAACCGCCGGGCGCCGATCAGATAGTTCCCGAAGCTCATGAAGCGGTCGGTCGCACGGCCGAGCCGGTCCAGGCCAAGCTGATCGGAACAGTGCAGGAAGTGTCTGAAGTCGCTGCCGTGCGGCGGCCGGGCGGCGGCCCAGCGTTCCAGGGCCGCGCCGCTGTCCAGGGCGACGATGGCGTCGAGCGTATCGCCGAAGGTCCGGGTCTCCAGGAACCGGCGGAAGGCACCGAGGATGGCCAGCAGCCGCAGCCGCTCCTGGGCCTGGATCGGCCGGGCGGAGCCGCCCGGTTGCAGGCTCAGTGAGTGCGGCCACTTGCCGGCCAGCAGGCCCATCAGGTGCAGGAATTGCGCGCGCGCGGGCGGCCACTCGCGGGCCGCCGTCCCGGTATGGGCGCGGAAGCGTACCGCCGCTGGTCCGTACCAGGACTCGGCGGCATAGACCGCGCGCGCGAAGTCCGGCATGAAAAAGAGATAAAAGTGGGTGAGATGATCGGCCAGGTTCTCGGCGGCCAGCATGAGATTGGTGGCGAGTTCGCCATTGGGCGGCATGTGCAGGTTCTTCGCATCGGCCAGGGCATAGGCGGCGGCCATGGACTGCGAGACGGAGCAGATGCCGCACAGGCGCGGGGTCAGCACCAGGGCGTCGCGCGGGTCCTTGCCTTGCAGGATCTGCTCGAAGCCCCGGTACAGCGGCGCGTTTGCCCAAGCCTGAGTGACCTGCCCGTCGGCGATCTCGAGCCGGACCTCAAGGTCGCCCTCGACCCGGTTGAAGGGTCCGACGGTGATCAGTGCCACGCGGGATCACCGTGATGGCGCGGTTTGTCCATTAGGGAACGCCTTTGGTGTCTTGGTCGTAATCGAGTTTATCGCAGCGCCAAGGATGCTCTCGCAGGCGTTTATCATCGTTGTGACCAGTGTTCGGGCGTCGTACAAGATGTCGAGGCTTGACGATGAAAGTCGCGCAGCGACCCTGTGGGAGCGGCGTCCCGCCGCGATGGGGCCGGGCGCGTAGCCCTACCGTTCGAGGTCTCCGCAGCACCCATCGCGGCGGGACGCCGCTCCCACGGGGGACATTCATCTTACTCGTTGCGGGCGCCGCCGTGGTGGACCAGGTCGTCCGCGGTCAGGCCGTCCAGGGCCAGTGCCATGAGCGTCTCGACCTGAGATCGCACCAGAGCAGATTGGCCCTCGTGGGACCACCAATCTCGGCGACCTGGCGAGCGGACAGTTACCCAAGTCCAGGTTGTCAACGAGAGCACGCTCGCTGCCGCGCAGCGCCTCACGGCGACGGTCCGGCGCGTGCTGGTGCTCAATTTCGCCAACGAACTCCACCCCGGCGGCGGCTTCCAGCAGGGCAATCGCGGTCAGGAGAGCCTGCTGTGCCGCTCCAGTGCGCTCTTCGCCACCCTGTCCGCTGATCCCATGTACGCCGCCCACGCCGCGCGGCCCCTGCCGGACTCGACCGACTGGGCGATCCTCTCCCCGGACGTGCCGGTGACGGCACGCCGCTGGACCAGCCCTGGCCGCTCGGTATCCTGACCTGCGCCGCGTCCTACGCGCCCAAGCTGGGCCAGGAGGCCGCTGCCGCTCTGATGCAACGTTTCGACGAGCGTTTCGACCACCTGGACGGCCCGACCCTGCGCTACTGCATCGAAGAGACCCACCTGGACGGCATCTGGCCGCAGAAATATGCCCGCGCCATCCTGCCCTATTCGCTGCTGGACGAGGCCCTGCTCATGGGCGACACCGAGCGGCGGCGCCCCCGGCGCGGACTGCTCGGCCTGGACCCGCCGCCCGCCTTCGACCTGATCATCGTCGACGAGGCCCACCACATCCGCAACACCGAGACCTGGGCTTACCGGGCGGTCCGCTGGTTCTGCGACAACGCCGAGGCCGTCGTCCGGATCGAAGCCACCCCAACCCAACTCGGCGACCCCGATCTCTACACCTTGCTCCACCTGCTGCGCCCGGACCTGCTGCCCAGCGACCGCGAGTACGAGCAGTCCCAACTGGTGCATCCACGCCGCCAACGGATACGCACAGCGCATGGCTCAGGGCTTGACCCCTGCCCTCAATCGTGGCGTCATTAGAACAATGAACGCCAGAAAGCACTTCGAGCGCCGTCAGACTTTCCGCTCCGGCTTGATTGAAATGGTCATCTGGCAACTCCCCAAGGCCGACGCGGAGCGCCCGCATGGGCTGAAGTACCGTTTAGTGTATATTCGGGACCGGCAGCGTATCGTCGGCTACGACAACGAGCGCGGCAAGGGCGACCACAAGTACCTGGCAGGACGGGAAGAACCTTATACCTTCGTCAGCGTCAGGGCTTTGCTCGACGATTTCTGGGCCGATGTCAGGAGACTGACCGATGACTGACCGATGACTGAACGACGCATCCTTCGCATCGAGATCTCGACCCCGCAGGCCGCGATGGAAGCGTTCGCGCAAACCTGGGAACGCCTGGAACGGGGCGAAGCCGTCACTCCAGTTGAATCCATTGGCTTCGAGAGCCTGTCTGAGATGCTCAGTACCCTGATGCCAAGGCGTTGGGAACTGATACAGACGGTCAAACGCCGCGGACCCACACCCATCGGGGAACTTGCTGAACCAGTCGAGCAGGACAAGATCCCTGGCTGCACCGATGTCGGGACCTTGGTTGATCTAGGTATCCTTGAGATCGACGACCGCCAGCGCGTCTTCGTGCCTTGGGATGAGATTGATCTGCGGGTACCGTTGGCTGCTTGAGATTGTTGCGCTTCGGAAGGCATGGGGTGCGAAAATGTCACACGATCAGACCTCCCGGTTTAGCCTTTCCGGCGATACGATCGAGGTTAGTAACGGTTCAATAACAAGGTGAACAGGCATTTTTTCGCAAGCGGCTGTTTTATCTGGCATGTCGTTAATTAATGCGTATAGCCTGTTCTTGAACCGTCACTTAGCCATGCTGCTCCCCGAAATTCGAATACTTTTTTTCTGCCCCCTTATTAATAACTCATCAACATGATTAAGCGATGCATTTACACAGGAACGGAATTTGAATTTGCCGACGGAGAGCATATATTGCAGAACTTTCTTGGATGCAGGTGGACGTCAAATGAAATTGTATGCAATGAAGCACAGGCCATGTTTGGAAAGACAATCGACCTTGGACTTGAATTCGGACTACGAGAAATCCGGAACCTTTTGGGGACTAAAGGCGGCCGTGGTGATTCCGGACCCACATTAAAGAACATCGACACACTTGAAGGAAATAGATATCACATATTGCCCGGAGGTGTACCGAAGATCGCAGTACCGCTTGTGTCTATTAGGCCTGTTGGGGATGGCTCCTACATCGCTCAAATCAAGCTTGGAGAAATGAAGCAGAGGCAGTGGGCTATTGCAAAATTGCGCGAAGATTTTCCCACTACTGAATTCCTAATCACCGAGGAAAACTTCAGTCGTGAACAGCAGTATTTCTCAGAGAAATTGCATCTTGGCTCAAGCATTGGCGGGAGCGACTACTTTCGTGGGTTATTGAAGTCCGCATTTAATCTATTGGGAGCGACACATCCGGCGATAGCGTTGCTCCCTTGCTTTGATAGTCTGCGGCGCTTCGTATTAGCGGGGACCGGTTCAGTAGAAGACTTCATCAGATGGCTTCCGAAAAGAATTGAGCTTCCGAACGTCGCTCTCGGCGCGTTTGATCATTTTATCGGCATCAGCAGCAATGGCGCATCTGTTGACGGTATTGTCCAGTTCTTTGGCGGAATTAGTCACCTAGTCAGATTGACAGCAGAATACGAAGGACCGCGTTTCCTTGTTGGGTACCAAGTCAATCCCCTTCGGGATTCTGATCCAGCGGAAGCAAGGATGCCGAGTTTTGATATCTCAATGATTCCACAGTTTAATGAGGGGCACAGAAAGCCCGGGAGCTCTGCTCGTAGCGTTTACTCCGATATTTTTTCGCGATTCTTAGAAAAGCACTATCAGGCAGCATATGAACGCGAAATTCTAAGAATTGTGGATAATGCTCTCAGCCCTCATTTTGGAGAGCCTCTCTCTGAGAAGCTGCTAGACCAACTCGGGTCTGAAGTTGCAGCGTTCTTTGTCAGCAGGGCTAAACCAAGAACTAATTTATGAGAAAAGCAAAAGAGGCCAGGGCCGAATGGCACTGACTTAAGCGGACTCTCCATGTAAATCATTCTGTTATAATGCATCGTGGCTAGCTCCCACGGTGGCAGGTTGCTCTATCGTGTCTTACAGCCTACCATTTGGGGAGGCAACCCCAGTTTTCCATTTTATTTTCAGAAGGTTGAGCTTAAGTTAGTGCCATTCGGGCCTTGATCATAAATCCGGCCAAGACCACGCCATTTGTGTGGGAGATGCGGCCTTAAGTCGCTGAAAAATATGTTGCTCGTGAGCCGGGGCCTTGGGCAGGTGGCCGGTTTTATGATTTCCCCCATTCAAGAGCGCAGTCATGCAATGGCAAGAAATCCGCGGCTACTACCCGCAACAGTGGCTTCTGCTGGAGGCGGTCAAGGCCCATTCCGAAGGCGACCAGCGTATTCTCGACCAATTGGCGGTGCTTGACGCCTTCCCCGATTCGGCGACGGCTCTGA
>CAYYAY010000066.1:0-33573 GCA_964470155.1 uncultured Lamprocystis sp.
AACGAAAAACCGAAAACTCAAAACCGTTCCGTATATCCAGACAGATCTTCGTGTAGATGCGGGTTTGAAACCCGCCCCTAGGTCCGGTTATCACGGGCAATGGCGATAGTACCACTTTCCGGGTTTGTCGAAGACGGTTGGGCCTTGGTGACAAACCCTGCCGCCGCGCGACCGGCACGGTCGGCGGTCCGCGCTGCGGACCGTCCGCAGCTGATGGATGCTGGAGTTCTTGATGACGAATTGCGCCTTCGCACCTGACGGTCAGACCTGGCCTTGGCTGCGGAGCGGGTTGAAGACCCGCCCGTGTGTTTTGTTATCGTGTTCGATGCCGATGAGCACTGATCGGTGAGAACACCCTTTCACCAACTGCCGCGCGCCCATGGTCCGGCGTTGGGCCGCGGCCGGCTGCGGGTCGAGTCGGCGGATTTCGTGGTGGATGAGCAACTCGGCTTTGCGCCGGACGGCGAGGGCGATCATCTGCTGTTGTGGGTGCGCAAGACCGACATCAACACCGAATGGGCGGCGCGGCGGTTGGCCGAGGTCGCCGGGATTGCTCAGCAAGACCTGGGCTATGCCGGGCTCAAGGATCGGCGGGCGGTCACCAGTCAGTGGTTCTCGCTGCCGCGCCCGCGTGACCGGGACCCGGACTGGTCGGTGCTGGCCGCCGAGGGGATCGAGGTCCTGGCGGTCCATGCGCACCGCCGTAAGCTGCGTCGCGGCAGCCTGGCCGGCAATCGCTTTCGCATCCTGGTGCGCGAGTGGGCGGTCGATCAGGTTCAGCTTGCCGACCGGATCGCGGCACTGCGCATCAAGGGCGTCCCCAATTATTTCGGTGAACAGCGCTTTGGCCGCGACGGTGCCAATCCGGCCCGCGCCGATGCGCTGTTCCATGGCGCCATCCGCCGTCCCTCGCGTCATCAACAGGGTCTGTGGCTCTCCGCCGCCCGTTCGCAGATCTTCAATGAGGTGCTGGCCGAGCGGGTACAGCGCGGCGATTGGGATCAGCCGCTGCCGGGTGACTGTCTCAACCTGGCCGGCAGCCATTCGTTCTTTCCGGTCGAGGCGATCGATGCGACCTTGAGCGAGCGGTGTGTCCGTCAGGATCTCCACCCCACCGGCCCGCTGTGGGGCCGCGGCGATCCGCCTACCGGCGGCGCGGTGCGTCTGCTGGAAGAGGCGGTCGTCGCCGGTCTGCCCGGCTGGTCCGCGGGCCTGGCCCGCTTCGGCCTGGAGCAGGAGCGGCGCGCGCTGCGGCTGCCGGTGCCGGATCTCGCTTGGGTGCGGGCCGAGAATGGTTGCGAGCTGACCTTTCAACTCCCTGCCGGGGCCTACGCGACGGCGGTCCTGCGGGAACTGCTGGATAACCATGAAGGTTGGCAGTCGTGAGCAGAATCGAATCTCGATGAACAGCAGGTCGCGTCCGACCCCCCGTCTGCGCTCTGAACCGGACCCGTTCAGACGCCGCGCCCGGTGGCTTATGCTCCCGTTCGCGTTCGCCGTTGCCGTTAGCGTGCTCGCCCAAGAACCCGCGGCATCCGGCGGCGGGGATGCGTCGATTGCGCTTCCTGGGGCGGACGGGTCCGCCCCGCGGGCCCAGCCGCAACCCGCGAAACCGGACCTGATGCTTGCCGAGGTCTACACCCCGGGCATCGATTTGTCCGATTACTGGGTCAGCGAAAAGCTCGATGGGGTGCGGGCTTATTGGGACGGTCAGCGGCTGATCACCCGTGCCGGCCATGTGATCGCGGCGCCGGACTGGTTTACCGCCGGCTTTCCCGCGGTGCCCTTGGACGGGGAGTTGTGGCTGGGCCGCGAGGGGTTCGAGGCGCTGTCCGGCACCGTGCGCCGGCTGGAGCCGGACCCGGCCGCCTGGGCCAAGGTGCGTTACATGGTGTTCGATCTGCCGGCCTCACAGGAACCGTTCGGCCGTCGGCTCCGCGCCTTGCGCGCCCTGCTCGCCGAGTCCCCAAGCCCCTACCTGGCACCGGTCGAGCAGTCGCGGGTGGCGGACCATGCCGCCCTGATGACCCGGCTCGCGGCCGTGGTGCGGGACGGCGGTGAGGGACTGATGCTGCATCGCGATTCCAGCCTCTACCGCGGTGTGCGCTCGGCCGACCTGCTCAAGGTCAAGCCCTACGAGGACGCGGAGGCGCGGGTCATTGGCCATCTCCCCGGCCAGGGAAAATACGCCGGAATGCTCGGCGCCTTGCTGCTGGAGGACGCGGACGGGCGGCGGTTTCGGATCGGTACAGGTTTCAGCGACGCCCAGCGCCGGGCGCCGCCGCCGCTCGGCAGTCTGGTGACCTATCAGTTCCACGGGCGTACGGAACAGGGATTGCCGCGGTTCGCGAGTTTTCTGCGGGTGCGTGAGCTTCCTCAAGAAATCGTTCACGAATAAGCGCAACAAGCTCATTTGAGAACGCCTCTGGCGTCCCGGTCGTTGTCGTTGTCGTAATCGTAATCGGATAAGCGATTCAAGTTAGGCATGAGCAGCCCGATGCCGATCGGGTTTCGATTCGCTCCGTCGCTTGGGCGTCCAAGGCCGTTAAGCGCTTGAAAGGCTTCGATCGCCACGCACGGAACCAACGCATCCTCTCGGGGATCATCATCTCGATTACGATTACGATTACGATTACGACAACGATCGATACAGCAACGGCGTCCCCTCCTAACCCTCCACCCGATTCACGTCCACCGCCACCGTCAGTTCATGCGAGCCGCCGCCGTAGAAGATCCCGCGCATGGGGGTTACGTCGTGGAAGTCACGGCCCAGCGCGGTGGTGATGTGCTGCTCGCCGGGAATCAGGTTGTTGGTGGGGTCGAAATCGATCCAGCCCAGTTCGGGGACCAGGACGGCGAACCAGGCATGGGAGGCGTCTGAGCCCTGGAGTTTCGCCTGGCCGGGGGGCGGTAGTGTTTCCAGGTAGCCGCTGACATAGCGGGCGGCGAGCCCCAGGCCGCGCAGGCCGGCGATGGCGACATGAGCGAAGTCCTGGCAGACCCCGCGCCGATGCTCCATGACCTCGGCGATCGGGGTGGCGATGGTGGTGAAGTGGGGGTCATAGGCGAATTCAGTGAAGATCCGTGCCATGAGGTCGCAGGTGGCTTCCAAGAGCGGTCGGCCGGGGGTGAAGGAGGCGGCGGCGAAGGCGCGCGCGGCGGTGTCCAGGGGGATCTGCGGCGAGGGCAGGGTGAACACCTGTTTCGTTGCCAACCGGGGGTGTTCCCGATCGCCCAGCAGGTCACGGACCAGCTCCCAGGCGGGGGTGCGTGACAGGTCCGGGATGTTTGGTCTCGTCACCTCGACTTCACTGACCGCGGTGACTTCCAACGCCTCGTGCGGCTGCTGGATCGAGAAATAGTTCACCCGATTGCCGAAGAAGTCCTCGTGTTCACGGTTGACCGCCGGCCAGGGGTCGACCCGCAGTTGGCTCAACAGACAGCGCTGATAGTGGCCTTGGCGCGGTTTCAGGTGAACCAGGCTATGACAGAGCGACACGGGTTCCGCGTACTGATAGCGGGTCCGGTGGCTGATACGGTACTTCATCGTGCGTCCCTCACTTGACCACCCCGACCCGTCGCAACAGGCTGTGGGGTTGCTCCTCATGGCGGAAATACTGGCCGGTCAAGGCGTCCGAAATCGCCGCCAGGTCGGACTCCAGGTCCTTGAGGACGCGCTCCAGGATGATCCGCCGATGGGTGTGCGGGTCGGCCTGTGCCAGGGTGTCGATCTCGGCCAGACGCACCCCGGTCAGGCACTTCATCACCAGTTTCTGCGCCGGCGTGCGCCCCACCGCCAACTCCCCCTTGGGCATCTCGGTGACCAGCTTTTCCAGCGCGATCAGTTGATAGGCCAGCGCGCGCGGGTTGCCTTCATCCTGCAACACCAGATCGAGCAAGGCGCCGACCCGGGTGCCGGCGCGATAGCGGCGACGGTAGGTGATGGTGCTGTCGGTGACCCCGAGGATGGCTTCGATCAGGGTCGCTTCATCCAGTTCGGAGTTCAGCGGAGTCAGGGTCGAGCGCAGCAGACCGGCCAGGGCCGCGCCGCGCTCCAGCCGGCGCCCGGTCTCCAGGAAATGCCAGCCCTCGTTGTGGGTCATGTTCTCCTGGGTCAGCCCGGAGAAGGCGACCAGCGAGGTGACCAGCGGGTCGAGTTCGTCCAGGGCTTGCGAGGGCTGGGTCGGCGGGTTGCCGGTCAGGGCGTGCAGCCGCGTCTCGATATCGCTGACGATGCGCCAGGTGTCCACCGAGAGGCGCTCGCGCACCGAATAAGCGGCCAATCCCAGGGCCTGCAGCGTCTGGGGCAGACCGCCCAGCCGCGCCGGATCGGCGATCAGCGACAGCAACTCGGGCAGCGGGCTGCGCAGTCGGGCTTCGGCACCGGCGCCGATGAAACCGGGGAACGCCTGGGTCTGATGCGTCAGGGCCTCGAGCAGCGACCGCATGAAATAGGTGTCCGGCTTGGTGGTCACCAGATCGGCGCGTTCGGACAGCTTGAAGATGGTCATGCGCAATAACCGCACCAGGCCCTCGGCCCGCTCGGCGTAGCGCCCGATCCAGAACAGGTTGTCGGCCACCCGGCTGGAGACCTCGCTCTCCTGGGTCACGGTCGGACTTTGCGGTTCGCCGCTGATCAGCAGGGTTTCCTGGCGCTCCGGTTCCGAGGCGAGTACCCAGGCGTCCTTACCGATTCCGCCCAATTGGTTGCTGACCAGGGCGGCCCCGCCGGTGGCGAGCGCCACCCGTCCGAGCCCGCCGGGCATGACCGCGTAGCCGTCATCCTCGGCGCACAGAAAGGTGCGCAGCGTGATCGGACGCGGTTCCAGGCGTTGACCGATCAGGGTCGGGGCGGTGGAGGGTGTGACGCGCTCCTGAGCCACATAGCGGTGCGGAGCGGCCTGGATCGCGCTGACCAGGGCGGCGCGCGCCGCCGCATCCATCTCGGCCGGGAAGACACAGCGCCGACCGGGGGGCTTGCCGGCCAGTTTGACGACCAGCGCATTCAGGTTGGCCAGCACATAGGTCCGCGCCCGCGGATCACCGCACCACCAGGTGGGGGTGTCGCGCAGGTGCAGGTCCTCACCCATCAGGTGGCGGCACAGCCCCGGCAGGAAGGCCATCAGGCCCGGGTGCTCCAGCACCCCGCTGCCGAGCGCATTGGCGACCACCAGATTGCCGGCCCGCACCGCCTGCACCAGACCGGGCACGCCCAGGTAAGAGTCTTCGCGCAACTCCAGGGGATCGCTGTCGCTGCTGTTGATGCGGCGCAGGACGGCATCAATGCGCTCCAGGCGCCCCAGGGTGCGCAGCCAGAGCGCGCCGTCGCGCACCGACAGGTCCCCGCCCTGCACCAGGGTGTACCCCAGGTAGTTCGCCAGATAGGCGTGCTCGAAATAGGCCTCGCTTTGCGGGCCGGGGGTGAGCACCACCACCCGCGTGTGGCCGTCCCGCCCCGGGGCGAGCCGGGTGAGGGTGCGGCGCATGGTGCGGAAGAACCCGGCCAGGCGATGGACGTGCGAGTCGCGGAACAGGCTGGGGATGACGCGCGACAGCACCACCCGGTTCTCCAGCGCATAGCCGGCACCGAGCGGGCTTTGGGCGCGGTCGCCGATCACCCGCCACTGCCCGTCGGGCGTGCGGGTCAGATCGGCGGCATAGTGGACGAGCGGGCGTCGACCGGCGACCTCAATGCCGTGACAGGGGAACAGGTACTCCGGATAGCCGTCGATGAGTTCGGCCGGCAGCAGGCCGCGCTTGATCAGTTCGCGCGGGCCGTAGAGGTCCAGCAGGATCAGGTTGAACAGCTCGGCACGCTGCATCAGGCCGCGCTCCAGCACCGCCCATTCTTCGCTGCGGATCAAAAGCGGCAGCAGGTCCAGTTCCCAGGGTCGGGACATACCCTTGGTGTCGCCGTTCAGGTTATAGGTGACCCCATTGTCGCGAAACATCCGCGCCGCTTCGCGGTAGCGCTCCTCGATCCCCGCGGGGCCCAGGGTGCGCAAGGCATCCAGCAGATAGCGCCACTGCGGGCGCACCTCCCCCGCGCCCGGCCGCATCTCATCGAAGCAGTTGGGGAGCGGCAGGTAATCATCGACCAGTCCGGGGCTGGCCAGGACTTCTGCGGCATTGGTAAGAGACATGGACGGGGACTCTTGGCGTGGACTCTTGGCGTGTCGCTTAGGGGTCGATTAGACACGGCGAAGGCGGGGGTGACAAGGCGCAACGTCGCGTCAGCCGCGATTGTGGTCGCGCGGGAAGGATTTGTGCGGGTGATTTTGCGTTCCGGCCTGATCGCTCAGGCACCGGCCGAGGTGCGCGCCGCCGGCCGACTTCCGCCGTGGGCGAGCGACGATGGGTGCGGTTGTGGCGCACGCCGCCTTCCGTTCGACTGTCGGGACAACTGTCGGGCGATTGTAGGGGCGACTTTAGTCGCCCTCTAAACGTCGGTCGATCCCCTACCGGAAATCGCCTTCCGCGCGGCTTGGCCGGAGCTTGACTCCCGGCTTGTACCCGGACGCGGTAGCGATTCCGGCCTTCCAGTCACACGGTAACCGACCACACGCGCTTCGACCTGGCGTGTGCGGAGGGCCGGTTCACTCTCCCGCAGCCGGGACCGCATGAACCTGCTAAGATTCCGGCAGACAAGCGGCGATCCTGACCCACCCCAGGCTTTCCGGTGACTTGCCCTAACCGCTTCGGAGGCGCCCCGATGTCCATGGTATTCACGTCCGAACCCCTGCCCTTGGTCATCGACACCGACGGCGCGGTCCGAGTCGCCAAGACGCGCGTCACCTTGGATACCGTCGTCGCCGCGTTTTAGGATGGGCTCGCGGCCGAGGAAATCGCGGAACAATATCCCGCTCTGTCATTGGGCCAGATCTACGCCGTGATCGGCTATTACCTTGACCACCAAGCGGAGGTGCACGCCTGCCTTGGCGCCAGAGAGGATCGCGCCCACGCGGTTCGCCAAGCAAACGAAAGACTTTTCAGCCCCGTGGGGATTCGTGCCCGTCTGTTGGCCCGCCAGATGCCGCGACCCTAAGCATGCTAGGGCTGCTTGCCGACGAGAACTTCAACAATAATATTGTTCGCGGTGTTTTTCGGCGAGACTGTGAGGTGGATATCGTCCGCGTCCAAGACGTCGGATTGACGGGAACCGACGATCCCACTGTCCTGGAGTGGGCCGCCCGGAATCAGCGGGTATTGCTCACGCATGACGTGAGTACCGTCACCGCCTTCGCGTACGAGCGGATTCGCCAGTCCAGGCCCATACCGGGCGTCTTTGAGGTCAGTCGTAAAGTCCCGCTGAGCTTAGCCATCGAGGAGATCCATTTGCTCGCAATATGCAGTGTGCCAGGCGGGTGGGAGGGGCAGGTTCGGTACTTGCCGCTCCGTTAGGTCGGCAGACGAGCCGTCATCGCGGAAAAGGAGACCTGGCCCACCGATGCAATTTGGCGTGAGATTCGCTGTTTTCAGGTTCATGGGACCGCCGGTCGGACTGAGGTCCGGCCGGCGGCGGGGGTCAATGCACCTGCAGCCAGGAGCGTCGTCCGCCTTTCGGGTTCGCCGGTTTCTCGGTGATCTTCTCGACGGCCGCGTCTTTGGTTTCGCTGAGGTACTTGAATTCGCGCAACCCGGCGCCGATGATCGTCGGACGAGCGATCGGCGACATGGTTAGTGTGGTCAGGCCGGTCGGCGACGCGAGTTTGCTGAGACCGTTGTCTTGGATCGTCGCCATGTCCGCGGTATCGAACACCCCATCCCCGTTCAGATCGAACAACACATCATCCACCGGTCTGCCGTTCCGCAAGTCGAGTTCCATGAGCCAGCCCTTGCCCCCGAAGTCGCAGGCCACGTCCGAAGGGATCATGGTGGTGAAAATAATACGGCCATCGCGCGCCAGCGGATCGGTGACCTGGATCTCCCCGAGCGCATCCGCGATCGGGTCCACGAGTTTGAGCGACCAGCCCAGGTGGGTGGTCGGCGGCGTGCCTTCCGGTTTTCCGCTGGTCTTATGCCAAAGGATCGGGTTGTCGCTGGTCACGCGGACCTTGTAGCTACCGACGGTCTGCTCCGCGAGGATTTGCTGTTGCAGCAAATGCGCGACGCGGATGTCGCTGGTGCCGTCGAAGCGGTCCCAGATCCCATAGAAGGCATTGACCTTGGTCTGGTCCGTATTGGGCGTGCGGTCGGCGGTCCGGTAATAGGAGCCGGTGCCGAACAGCACCAGGACGCCGCCGCGCGGGTGGCGGACCACTTCCGGGCGCACGGTGATGGGCTGGTAGGTCCTGACGCTCTCGATCGTCACTTCATTCGTGAACAGCGGTTTACCGTCAAACGAGACTTTCCAGCCGCCCGCGGTCGTGGGTTCGAAGCGCCACAGCCGGCCCTGGAGATCCCCCGCATAGATGTAATCCACCTTTGCATCGCCGTCATAGTCGATCGGCATGGCACTGGAGAGCCCGTTGTTCCCCAGTTCCTCCGGGTCTTCCACGAGGAGTTCTTCCAATCGTTCGCCGGTGGCGACGTTCACGAGATAGAGTGCGGCTTTCCCCTCGGCACTTTCGTAGCCGTTACCGAAGACCGCGGCCCAGACCCCGTTGTGGTTGTCCCCGGGTAGCCGTACGACCGCCGGCTTGCTGAAGGTGTAGCCCAGATGTTCGAAGTCCGTATCCCCGCCGACGATGTCCCAGAGCACCTGCAGGCGCGCAGCGGCCTCGCTGCCCTGGAATCCCGCGGGATCGGTCACATCGATCGCGAACATCCCGGCCCCGCCGGCGCCGAGTCCGGCGACCAACACGCTACGCCATTGCTTACCGGCGCCCAGATAGGCGTCAATGACCGTGGGTCCGAGGTCGACATAGAACTGGTGATTGGTCTGGTAAGCGGGCGTGGTGAGTGCGCTCAACTTCGGGTAGAGGGCACGCGGTACGTAGGCGAAGAGTTCCGCGCCGGTGTCGGCCATGAAGGCATGCAGCATCCCGTCGTTCGCGCCGACATAGAGCACCGGGGCGCGCTCGACATAGGTGTTGGCGAAGTCCTGGTAGCTGTGCGTTTCCAGATCCTTCGGAACATAGTCGGCCGGCGGACCGACATAGAGCGGTTCCGAGTTGACGATATCCCCGAGCAAGGCAGCGCGGGTGCGCAGCGTGCCGTTGGGCTGGCTGATCTCGTTCGCCTGGCTGCCGCGCAGGTAGTTGAGCCGTTGCTCGCCCGCGGTGTCCGCGGTGCAGGCTGGGCAGGTCCGGTTCAGATGCGCTTTCTGGGCGGCGGCAATGCCGTCATTGTTGCTGCTCTCTTCATCACCCCACCGGAAAGGCACGCCGTCGCCGGTGTCCTCGTTCGTGGTGAGAATGCGGCGGGTGCCGGCCTTGGCCTGCAGACCGAGCTGGTCCTGCGCGTGCCAGGCGGCACCGGCGAGTGTACCGTCTGGCTTGATCGGGAAGGCGATCAGGTCCCCGGTCCAGTTCGCGGTGTCATAGCGCGCCTGATAAAGTCGGGTGCCGCTGGTGAGCGTCACTGAATTGGCGGCGACCGCAGCGGAGGATGAGGTGGTGGAGATGATGTCGAGGAAGCGCGCGAGTGACGGACCCAGTTCGGTCGGGTTGCTGGCGAAGAAAAACCCGTCCGGGTTGCCGTCCTGGTCTGCATCCCATTCGGCTTGTTTATTCGGCTTTTGATCGTTATCGATATCGGCGAAGCTGCCATATTTTGCCGCATACCACAGCGGGTCTTTCAGCAGGCTGGCAGACGATGAGCCGAGGGTGTAGCTGAAGTGCGTCGGCGCGTCGTCGACTTGACAGTTCGTGCAACCGAGCACTCCGTCAGGATCGTTGTAAAAGAACCCGTTGGCGCCGGAATGGGCATGGAAGCCATCCTTCGTGGTGCCGCTGATCACATAGCCGAAGCCCATTCTCACCCCATTCGCGGACTGGGCGTCGGTATCGCTGGTGACCGTGATGGTGCTGCCCGTGATCACATAGCTCAGCGTTCCTTTCAGATCCTGATCGTAATCGCCGCCCTGTTCGCCGTTCTCCCAATTCACATAGATCTTGCCGGTGCCGGCGTCGCTGTCCTGCGCGATGATCTTGAAATCGACAATAGCGCAGCCCCCCGCGGGCGGTGAACTTGGCTTCAGGTCCAAATTCCGGCAGGCTGGAAGGATCGAGACTTTGTTCTTTTTATCTCCGGGAATCGGGATTTCAAGATTCGGGACGCCAGGCAGCAGCGTGATTGCCCGGGTGGTGATCTGTTGTGCGCCGGTCATGGCGGGCCGCAGATCGCTGGTGTGCGCCCAATGGGCAAGACCGGTCAGCAGGTAGCTGCCCGAGAGTCGCGGTGCGCCCGGACAGGCGCCGCGCACTTTGCCTAATTCATCGACTTTCTTGGCGGTGCACAGTTGATTGTTGTCGGTGCCGTTCTCGCCGACGAAGAAGCTGTTACCCGCGATTTTCTCGGCAACCCCCAGCGTATTGGTCAAGGCTACCGGGTCCGGTGTGTTCGGCAGCCCGCTGGTCGACAGGCTATCGCCATCATAAGAGGCGTCGCTGGCGTTGATCAGGATGATGTCGCAATGCGCGCACCAGTTGGCGCTATCGATAGGGTCATCCCAGTCAGGGCTGGTCAGTCCGGCGATGTAATTCTGATCGGCCGCTTCGAACGCTTTGGTCGCGTCCAGTCCGGCCATATAGCGCAGCGACTCCAGATACATCTCACTCAGCGGATTGCCCCAGTTGCTGCAGGCGCCGTCGGAGAATGACGCGAGACGGTAATCGCAACTGTCGGTCGTAACGTAATAGCCTTTGCCGTCGCCGTATTCATAGCGGGCGATGCGAAAGCGGTTGAGGGTATCGACAATGCCCGTGACATTGGTAAAAGTGCCGGTCGTCGCAACGTTGACTTCGTTGGCGAAGGACGAGACATTCTTGCGTAGTACGCCGCCGGACTTATTCTTGGCGTACGACCCGGTCAGCAGGCCGAACAGGAGCTTGTCATCTTCGCCATAGGTGTGCAGCAGGCCTACCGGTTTGTAATTACCGGCGGGGTAGCGCTTGCATTCTTCAGAACCCAGCAGTGTCGCGACACAGGCCTGGACCCGCGCATTGTAATTTTTCTCTCCCAGTCCGTCGTTATTCTTATTCGGATCGCTGGTATTTGAGTTGGTTGCGTTGTTTCCGCTGGAGCTGTCCCCCCGTTCGTTATCCCAGGTGCATTGCCACCGCTCATTAGCCGCCCAATAGCGGAAATCGCCGCGCGCAACACGGATCTGCGGCGGGGTCGTGATGTTCTGGGATTGGCCGGAGTCGGCATAGTTGGTATTGCACAGGGTCAGGGCATTCTCGGTGAAGGGCGTGAGCTTCGCGATGTCCGTTCCCTCATAGAACTTGGCAAAACTGTGCGCATCGCTCGGCAGGAAAGCACGCTCGAGGACCGTGTCCGTATCGTCTTCGGACCGGTAGCCGCCATAGAGCACCTTGCGCACGATGTCCATGCGCGACATGGTCGCCCAGTTGAGGAAGTTGCCGCTCCATGCCCCGGCGACCGTATCGCAATAGCGATTGGGGTCGGTGGTGACTGCCTTGGGCTCGAAGCGCCCCGCGGCCGTCACATAGTCGTAGCACTTGGTGGGATCGAAGTACCCGTAATATTTGAAGGTGGGGACATAGGTCGTGTCCGGAATACCGTCGCCGGTCAGGTCATTCCAGTCGGTATAGGCCTTATAATAGAGCGCGTGATCGTTGGAGAGTACGAACAGCACGCGCGGCTTGACCGATTGAGTGACGATCAGCGGGGTAGGGGAGATCTCGCTGACGGCCGCGGCGGTTGCCGGGCCAACGGCGGCGAGCAAGCCGATGAGTGCGCTCAGTGATGGGTACTTCATGTCTGGTCCTCGCTGGAACGTTCCTGACTCCACTGCAATGTCGGTAAGTCAACATCCGCCGGCCGGCTCTGGCAGTAATTCCGAATGTGAGCGGTAGGCCGCAGGGTGGACAAGCGCTAGCGCAGTCCACCGAATCCCGCGCCGCCGCTGGTGGGCTGCGCTTGTCCACCCTAGGAGCTCCCGTGGCCGGAACCGTGATCAAGGCCCTGCCGGCCGCCGCCACCCAAAGCCGGAATTGCTGGTTTGGCGGTTCCTTCAGCGTCGATAGGTGCTTTGCAGCACGACGCGGGTGGTCGCCGAGCCGCCGAAACCCAGCGCGGTGATGCGGAAGGTCAGGCTGCGCTTGACGGGGACCCCGAGGCCCAGGCTGTTGCCCTGTTCCACCCCCGCCTCCATCCGTTCGATGATATAACGCGGTCGCAGTGCGATCCCGATCAGGTCATGCCCATAGGTGCGGGCATTGGCGCTGGTGAGGTCGAACGCGGCCGGTACCTGCGGGTCGTCGAAGCTGTAGAGCCCATTGCTGCCGACGAAAGTCGGCAGCGAGGGCTGCGCCAGCAATTCCTCGGCCTCGCGCAGTGCGGACTCGGCCGCTTGGAACGCCAGGTTGCGGTCTTGCAGGTTGCCGGCCATGCGCTCATCGGTTTTGATGGCCTTGAGCACGGTCAAGCTCACCACGCTCATCAGCAGCAGCAGAAACATCCCGACGATCAGGGTGCTGCCGCGGCTGCGGCGCTCGCTCATCAGGAGATTGGCGGGCAACCGGGCGTTCACGGCACATACTTGCTGTTGCGCAGCGCAACCACGCTGCCGACGACGCGGCGCAAGCGGCGATCCGTCGGCGCGGTGCTGGTGCGCTGACTGGCCGCGGCGTCGGCATTGACCAGTTTCTCGTAGGTCAGACTGGCCGCTTGGGTGCGGATGTTCGGCTCCGGCGAGCGCAGCAAGAGCAGGAAGCGCACGCTGACAACCTGCTCCCAGTCGGTCACCCGGTCGGCGGTCACATAGTCGTCCACCGACAGGCTGGAGTTTTTCACGGTGTCACGGCCGTAAAGGACTTGGAAGTCTTCCACATCGCGGATCAGTGTTTCAGTGATCACGCCGACCTGGCCGTCGACGAGTCCCAGACTCTTGCGTGTCAACGTGGGCGTAGCACCAGCAGTCACATAATAGGCATGGACGGCAAAGCGGTTGACCATTGAGCCGGGACGGAAGACGCCGATCTGGGCGTCGCCTGGGCTGTCGCAGTCGAAATTGCCAAACAGTCGGCCGGTGCAGTTGCCCGGCACCGACGTCGACACATCATGCCGGATGGTGTCGACATTTTCCGTGTCGTCCGGATTTGCCTGATTGGTCACGCCGGTCACCTGAAACACGGACGTTTGAGTGCAGGCCGGATTGGATGCCACCAGCACTTCGCCGACCTCAAACCCGTGTTTGAGGCCAAGCTGCATCTTCGCCGCGGTCGCATTGTCTTTGATCACGCTGCGTTCAGCATCGATGGCGGCGCGCCGCACGATCAGGATATCGGTGCCCGGTTTGAACTGACCGGTGAAGTCGGACGGCGGGGCTTTGGTTGCGGTGGCGTCGCCGTCATAACCTTCGATCCCGCCGGTCCGGAACAGCCAACTGCCGCCGGGCTGGCCGCCCTTGACGGCGTTACCCAGGGACGCGGTCGGGCCGCCGCAGGAGAGATACCCGGCCATGCGCAGGTCGGCGGCGATAAAATCCACCGCGAAGCGCCCATGTTCGTCGAGCCGGGCCATGGTGTCGCTCAGGACAGTGGCCTGCCTGGTGCCGGCGTAGAGTTGGCCCAAGGCGGCAATCACGACCAGGCCGAGGGTGAGTGAGATCATGATCTCGATCAAGCTGAAGCCGCGCGCGGCGATGCCGGGGCCCGGCGCAGTCGAACCCTGGCGGAAGCCGCGTTGGGGCTGCTCGCTCCTCATAGCTGGGTCATCACGCAGACTTCCTGGATGGCGCCTGAGATCACCGGGCCGAGGCAGGAGTTGCGTTCGGGTGCGGACGCGTTCTCGGCACGGGAATCATTCCATTGTACCGCGACCAGGAAGCGGTCGTCGGTCCGTTTGATTCCGGCGTACCAATCGGGGAGCTTGGCGGAGTCGATGGCCTGCCACCAGGCGAGCAGGTCGAGGGTGACCCGATCGTCGTCATCGAACGCCGGGAGGGTGCCGAATTGGCACGGGCGCTGATCGTTCGCACTCCGGGTGTCGGTATTGCAGAGTGTCGCGTCGTCGTACCCGCCGCCGAGCGCCGTGACCGGAAGTCCGGTCTCACCCCGGTTGACCCGCAACCGATCAACGACGTCGTAGGCGAGGGCGGTGGCCTGGGAGCGCGTCAAGGTGCTGCCCGCGGCGCGCAGCGCGAGCACTTGGGCCGTTGCCAGGCCGGCGAAGGCCACGAGCGTGACCACCACGGTGACCAGGACCTCGACCAAGGTGAAGCCGCGCGAGTCAGCCCGCGACCAGCGACATCGAATGGCGGAGCCCCCGTAACGGCGAGCGCGGACGATCATGAGCAGCCCGCGTCACTCTCGTTGATGTTGATACGGCCAAGATAGTTCAAGTCCAGGCCGCGGGATTCGCCGCTGTCACAGTAATTGAAAGTTCCGGCCACGTCCGGGTAGCCGGTGCCGCGGAAGGTGACGCCATGCGGGCGCGACTCGGTGGCGGCGGCGGTGGACGGGGGAACGATCGAGAACGCGGTCTGATCGAA
This sequence comes from uncultured Lamprocystis sp., assembly GCA_964470155.1. Taxonomy (GTDB): domain Bacteria; phylum Pseudomonadota; class Gammaproteobacteria; order Chromatiales; family Chromatiaceae; genus Thiodictyon. The sequence goes on from CAYYAY010000066.1 coordinate 14,621, forward strand.
GCGGGCGACATGGATGATCTCATCGGTGCCGGTGTCGGCCACGTGATCTTCGTCGGCGTCGGTGAATACGATCCAGCCGGTGCGCCAGTTAGGCAGGTCGCCCGCGGTGCAGGTTTGGCCGTCGGTCGACGCACAGATCGACACGGAAACGCCGCGGCGGGCGGCCTCGCTGCGGGCGAGTGTGAAGGACGAGACCATCTCGGAGACGGCTTGGCCGCGCTGCATGCTGGCCTGGACACCGCTGAACGCCGGTACGCCGAGACCCAAGGCCAAGGCGGCGGTGCTGACCGTGATCATGAGCTCGACCAGTGTGACACCGTGCATCTTTTTCAATGTTTTCATCGTATTCTCTTGGCGGCTATGCGTGTGATTCGAAATTTTTGACGCGCGGACAGCGTTCCTGCTCAGTCGGGGACTGGAGTCAGGCAGTGACGCGTTACGGTAATTTTACATATGCATGAGACATGCCATTGTGGATGCGCACCACGCGTGCCATTCCGGTCCGGTCGGTGCGCCCGAGGGATAACGGCAACTCTATGTCGGGTATGCGTTCTTCCCGCCACGTGACGGTGATGGTGGTGGCGTGCTCCGGCAGTTCTCGCATCCCGGCAGGCGCCGCGCGACTCAGGCGCGCCTCAGGCGTAAATTGGCAATTGCGCAAATTGCGAATTGATTTGCAAAGCCTAGTTGGCTAGTCGGATGATGCCTTGAATAGTTGGCAAGAATATTGCTTGTAGCGCGGTACCCTGGTTCCGGGCGGATTGGGTAGACGACGCGACTGTTGCGTCGCGATCACTATGACCGGGTTGTCGGGGCCGGTAGGTGCCGCGCGACGGGGAGGATCGCATGAAGATGTGGTGTATTGGTCTGGTGTTGCTGTGGAGCGTCGCGGGCGTGGCTCCGCCGGGGCGCGCCGAGTGCGGCGGCGAATTCGGTCACTGGCTGCAAGGCGTGCGGGTGCAGGCGCGCGCCGCGGGGGTCGGCCAATCCGCGGTCGAGTTGCTCGCCGGGGTGCAGCGCAGCGCACTGGTGCTTGCCCGCGACCGGTCCCAGCAGGTGTTCAGCCAGGATTGGCAGACGTTCTCCGGGCGCATGGTGAACGCCTCTCGCCTGAAGTCCGGCAAGGCGCAGTTAGCGCGTTTCGCGGAGTCCTTCGCCGCGGCGCAGCAGCGTTTCGGTGTGCCGGCACCGGCGATTGCCGCCTTCTGGGGGCTGGAGTCGGACTATGGCGCGGTGCAGGGCAGGTTCAGCACGCTCGATGCCTTGGCCACCCTGGCGCATGACTGCCGGCGTCCGGACCTGTTTCGGCCCCAGTTGCTCGCCGCGTTGCGACTGGTCGACCAGGGGTATCTGCGGCCCGCGGCCCTGACCGGTGCCTGGGCCGGCGAACTGGGCCAGCTTCAGTTGCTGCCGGCGGACTATCTGGCCGTCGGCACCGACGGGGATGGCGACGGGCGGGTGGACCTGAAGACCAGTGCGCCCGATGTCATCTTGACCGCGGCGCGGTTGCTCCAGCAGCTGGGTTGGCGCGCCGGTGAACCCTGGCTGGACGAAGTCAGCATTCCGGAGACTTTGCCCTGGGAGCAGGTCGCCTCCGCCGACGCATGGCCGCGACGGCAATGGGCCGCCTGGAGGGTGCGTAGCGCACTTGGGGCCGATCTGATCGGCGATGAACTCCCGGCCACCTTGCTGCTACCCATGGGGCACAAGGGTCCAGCCTTTCTTGCCTATCCGAACTTCGCGTGCTTTCAGCGCTGGAACCAGTCGATGGTTTACGCGACGACAGCCGCCTATTTCGCCGGCCGGTTGGCCGGGGCGCCCGCGGCCCGGCGTGGGACGCCGGAGCCCGGTCTATCGATCGATGAACTCAAGCGGTTGCAGGAAAAGTTCCTGGAACTCGGCTATGCCGTCGGCGCGGTAGACGGCATCCTCGGCGCCAAGACCCGCGCGGCGGTGCGTCAGGAGCAGTTGCGGCGGGGGCTGCCGGCGGATGGCTGGCCGACCGCGGGGCTGGTAGCGGGCATTCCCGTTCCTGCGCAGGCAGTCGAACCCTGAACGCGTGCCGAGTCGTTGTCGTACTCGGAGAAGCGATGCAACAACGCTACCAGCAAAGATCGGTCGTGTTTTCAGGAGTGGTTGCGGCATTGAATGCTGAACGAGCCGCGGTGTTGCCGTACTGGAATCTGGCGCAGTCGGTATCGTCCGCCTGGCGGTCACGGGGGGTTGCGACCAGGGTGAACGCCTCGACGGCCAGCGTGCCGGAGAGCAGATAATGACCGTCGATAGACCAGCTGTCGTCGTCTGTCGCGGCCGTGTCATTGTGAAAGGTGGGGCTGATGGCAGTGGAGTCGTCGTCCGATACCTGTGGACAGTCGGGATGATTGTAGCGGCGATAGCGGCTATAGCAGCGCTCCAACTGCTGGGCCACCTGCAGCAGTGACTGCTGTGCGTCGGTCCGCCGCACCTTACGAATGTGGCTCTGGTAGCTCGGATAGGCGATCATGGCCAGCATGGCGGTGATCGAGATGACAACCAGTAACTCAACGAGAGTGAAGGCCCGTTGCGAGCGACGTGACATGGATCTTTCTCCGAACCTGTTCATGGAATGTGCGGCGGGTGTCGATCATCGTTCCGGCCAAGGATCCTTCGTCGGGTGCGGTGAGGAACGAGCCGCACCAACCGTCGGTGGTGCGTGCCACAACGCACCTGACCGTCTGACGCATCCTGCCGGCCGGAATGATGATCAAGGCCTCAGTGCAGTTGCATCCACGCGCGTCGGCCGCGTTCCGGGTCGCCGGGGTTTTCGAGCGTCACTTCAATCGCCGCCTCGCGCGCGCCGCTCGTATACTTATACTCCTTGGTGCCGGCGCTGATGATGGCGGGTTCCTGGATAATGCCGACCAGCGATTTCTTGCCGGAAGGTGCGCGCTTGACGTCAGTCCCGTGCTCCCGCACCGTCACCAGGTCGGCGGCATTGAAGTAGGTATCCGAGTTGAGGTCGAACACCACCTCGGTCATGCGTCCGCCGGTCAGCGCGTTCAGCTCCATCAGCCAGCCGTCGCCGCCAAAATCGCAAAGTGCGGTGGTGGTATCGGCGGGTATCAACGTGGTGAAGATGATCCGTCCGCCGCGCGCCTGCGGGTTGGTCACCTGCAACTCACCCTCGCCGGCGCCGTCCAATGGTTGGCGAAGCTCCAGGTACCAACCCAGGTGGGTGGGCGGGTCGCTGGTAGTCGGCTTGCCCGTGCCGAGATGCCAGTTGATTGGATTGTCGGTGGTGACCCGCACGTCAAAGGTGCCCGCGACGGCCTTTCCCAGAACCTGCTGCTTCAACAGATGACTGCGCTCGATGTTGCTGGTCCCGTCGCGCCTGTCCCATATCCCGTAAAAAGCATTGATAATACTGGGATGGGGGATGCGGTCGTTCTTGGGGTCGCTGTTGCCGCCGTCGCCCTTGCGGTAATAGGAACCGGTCCCGAACAGGACGACGACACCGCGCACCGGGTGGCTGACGACCTCGGGACGGACCGTGATCGCGGTGGTGACCGGGACGGCGCCCTCGACGCTGCCGACCCCGTCGTTGAAGAGTGGATCGCCGGCGAAGGAGATCATCATCCCCGCGTTGCCGCCAGGCTCGAAGCGCCAGAGATTGCCTTTGAGATCGCCGGCATAGATGTAGTCAACGCGCGCATCCCCGTTATAGTCGACCGGGGCGACACTGGACAGTCCGTTGTCCGGACCATCATCGACGACGATCTCGGCTTGGCGTGTCCCGGTCTCGGCGTCCACCACATAAAGCACGGCCTTGCCGGCCGGGCTCTCATAGCCGTTGCCGAACACCACGGTCCAGCGACCCCCATAGGTATCGTCCGGCATGCGCACGATTGCTGGTTTGCCGTAAGTGTAACCGAGATGAGCGAAGCCGGCATCGTCGCCGGTGATGTCCCACAGGACCTGCGTGGCCGCGTCTTCCGCACTGACCAGGTAGTCGGCAGGGCGCGTCACGTCCAGCGCATAGACCCCGCGCCCGCCCGCGCCAAGGCCGCCGACCAGGATGGTGCTCCAGCTCGCTTTTCCCGGCAAATAGGCATCGCCCGCCGTGGCGCCGCTGTCCACGTACGCCTGGTGATAGTCCCGGTAATTGGATGCCGTCAGGGCCGCGAGCTTCGGGTAGACGGCGCGCGGGACATAGGCGAAGATCTCGGTACCGGCATCACGGCCGCCGGTGGTCGTGTTGATTGCTGTGAATGCGTGTAACATGCCGTCGTTGGCGCCGACATAGATGACATGTTGGCGCGCCGCTTGCGCCGCGGCAAAGGCACTGTACGGCGCTGCATCCAGATCGTCCGGATAGAAGGCCGCGGGCTCGCCCACATAGATCGGATTGGAGTTCACCACGTCTCCCATGAGATGGATACGGGTGCGGAGCAGCCCCCCATTGGCCGCCTCGTGCGTCCGACCGCCTCTCAGGTAGTCAAGCCGGATCGCACCGAGAATCAGTTCCTCTGCGGTGCAGTCCACACAATTGCCACTCAAGGCGCGCTTCTGGCTGTTGGCAATGCCGTCGTCGTCATCGCTGGTGGTATTGCCCCACGCGAAAGGAACGCCAATGGTGGCGGACGCGTTGGCGACGCGATCCGCGTTGGTGGTAATGATCCGGCGGTTGCCGGCGGCGCTTTGGATGTCGATCTGCGACCGGCCACTCCAGACCAGCGTGGACAGCGACCCATCAACGAAATTGACCGGGAAGGCGACCAAATCACCAGACCAGTCCGCACTGTCGTAGCGACCCTGAAAGATGAAGGTATTCTCTTGCAGAGTCACCGAGTTGGCGACGACCGCGGCGGAGGAGGAGACGGTGGCGATGATTTCGAGGAAGTTCTCCAGTGATTTACCCAGTTGCGCCGGATTGTCGGCAAAGAAAAAGCGGTCCGGAACACCGTCGTTATTGGCGTCCCACTCGCTATTGGCGTCCGGGAGCGCATTGCCGTTGGCGTCGATGAAGCCGCCGTACTTGGCGCCGTACCACAGCGGATGCTCCAGGAGTCGGGCAGTGTTGATGCCGGCCTGAAATTTCCGGACGCAGTCGGTCGGCTTGTTGGACGGCGTATCCTGCGGGTCAGTCAGCATACTGAAGTTCTTGCCGCCGGTACGCACGACCTCCCGATAGACGCCGTCGCCGTGGTACGCGCCATCGCATTTCGTGTTTGTCGGGGTGCTGCCGCTGACGGTCCCGGCGACGGTATAGCCGAATAACAGTGCGTTGCCGGCAGACGCCTGCTGGACGGACGTCGTGATCTTGAGTTCATTCTCTGCGACGGTGGGGTTGCATTCACTCGCGCAGGTATTGGCGCAGGTCGTCGTGCAGGTCGCGGGGCAGGCCGCGTTGCAGGTCGTGCGCTTGTTGTAGCAGTCGGTTCTGCAACTGGAGGTACTGCAGCCATTGCGACATGTTTGGTATTTCGTCTCGCAGCTGGTGGTGCAGGAACTGTTGCAGGTCACGTTGCAGGGAGTGCTGCAAGCGTTGCAGATCTGGGTACAGGCCGTCGGGCCGACGCAGAACTGGATCCGCTCGACGCCGTCCATATCGTAGTCGTTGCCCCAAGTGGAGTCCTCCCAGATGACCCGCAGGCTGCCGCTGACGGGCCGGCCCGACTGGTCCTTGGTCAGGTCTTCCACGATCAGATCCTGCAGCGTCCCGACACGCCAACCGGCCGTGCTCTGGATTGCGGCGCCGTCCTTACTGGCTTCCATGTGCGGCAGTAACGTCACGGTGTTGTTGCCGACCGGGATATTGAAGCGAGGCAGGTCGCGCGCCAAGGCAACCGTTTGGGTATTGACCTTTTGTTGTTGATCCTTCACGCGGCGCAGACCGGTGGTATGGGCGAAGTGGGCCAATGCCGCCACCTGGTAGCCGCCGTCCAGGGTCGGCCCTTCCGGGCACACGCCCTGGGCATTGGCTAACCCGGTGACGGCCTTGGCCGTGCATTGCCCGGTGGTGCTGCCGCCGATGATCAGGTTGGTGCCGATATCCTCCTGAGCGCCGATCAGGTTGGTGCCGGCGGTCAGGTTGAGATCGGTAAAATCGCTTGAGAACTCATCGCGGTCGAATGAGTTCACCCCGGTGGACAGGAAGATGATGTTGCTCTTGGCGCACCATTCGGTCACGGGCATGGGGTCGTCCCAAGTGTTGATCGGTGTCAGCGTACCAAAGTAGCTGTGGTCATCGGCGTTGAAGGGCGTGTAGGGTGCACCCTTGCCGGCAAGATAGCGCAGCGACTCGAAGAATATCTCGGAGACGGGGTTACCCCAGTTCGTGCAAACCCCGTTCTTTAAACAATACTCATTGGGCTTGAGCGTGCATAGCGGGATTCCGTAGGTATTGCAGTCCGAGTACTTGCGGTCGGCAAAGCTATATTTGTTGATCCGGAATGCATTGATCGTGCTGATAATGCCGGTGTTGATGAACTGCCCCGTCTTCAAGTTGATTTCATCGAACGCGGCATTCGCTGCCGTATTGCCTGCGATCAATCCGATCTTGCGGCGCAACACGCCCCCGGACAAATTCTTGTTGTAGCTTCCGCTCATCAGTCCGAAGCGCAATGAGCCGTTTTCACCGTACTTCTGAAGCAGACCGATCGGTTTGTTATGGACGACGCCGCTGTCGTCCTTATAGTCCCGGCAGTTGTCCTCCAGCCATCCGGAAACACAGACCGCGACGCGCGCATTCAGTTGATAAAGTTTGGACCCGACGCGTACCGGGCTGACGTTACTATTGCTGTTTTCCCAGGGCGCGGTCGTGTCGGCAGTCTTTGCTTCGCGCCAAGCACACTCGGTCACTTCACCGGAGGACCACATGGACCAGCTCCCTTTGGCGACGCGGATCAGTGGATGGGATGTGCTCGTGTTCAGCGACTGGCTCTCCCCGCTGGTCGCCCAGGTGACGTTACAGAAGGTGATAATTCCATCATCGCTGTAGGGTGTGTGCCGTCCCATTTCGGTGGCGCCGCCGGTGGGGGTAAAGACCTTCGCGAAGGCATGCGAATCGGTCGGCAGCAGCACGCGCTCCAGGATCGTCCGCGCCGGGTCGTCGATGGAGCGGTAGCCGCCGTAGAGCACCCGGCGCAGGATGTCCATCCGTGTCATCGTTGCCCAATTCAGCAGGTTACCGCTCCAGGTGCCACTGTCTTGACCGGAGATCCCAGGATTGCAGCGATGGCCGAGGGTGGCCTTTCCGGTCGGTTCAAAGTAGCCGGCGACACTGTACACGTAGCATTTCTTAGGGTCGAAATAGCCGTAATACTCGTAGCCGCTCTGATAGGTCGTGTCGATTACTCCATCGCTGTCCAGATCGGAATAGTCGTTGTACGCCTTGCGGTAGAGTTGGTGGTCGTTCGACAAGGCGAGCAGGACCATCGGCCGGACCGTTTGGGTCACGCTGAGCGGGGTCTGGGCAAGATCACTGGGAGCCCCCCAGGCGAGGCCGGCAGTGATGGCGATAAGTCCACATAGAATATGGTGGAGTTGTTTGTTCATGTCTCGTGCTCCGCTTGGCCGGCGGGTGGCCATCACATCGCTTAACGTCGATAGGTTGTCTGGAGGACGACGCGGGTGGTCGCCGAGCCCCCGAAACCGATGGCGGTGATCCGATAGGCCGCCCGCCACTCGCGCCCGTACTTGACCCCGACGAGCAGGCTCGAACCCTGCTCTACGCCGCCCTCCATTTGCTCGACGATGTAGAGCGGCTGCTGTGCAACACGCGCCGTGCCGGTCAGATCGCGGGTGTACTCATGGGCATTGTCAGTGTTGAACTCATAGGGGCTGGGAATATCATCCTGATCGAAACGATAGAAGGCGGGAAGGTTGGGCTGTGACAGCGCATGCTCAGCCTCCCGTAACGCGGCTTCGGCGGCTTGGAAAGCCAAATACTTATCCTGCAGGTTGGCGGAGATCCGCTCATCGGTGCGGATTGCCTTGAGCGCGGTCAGACCGACGACACTCATGAAGAGCAACAGGATCATTCCGATGATCAGGGTTGCGCCGCGGTTGGGCCGCGGTCCGCGCGCCGCCGGTGGAGCCAGTGCGGTCATGGCAATTGATTCCTTACGGCCACCAGGCTGCCGAAGCTGCGGTGTAAGCGGCGATCCTTAGCCAAGGTGACGGTCTTGCCCGGCAAGGCAAAGTTCAGACTCGCATCCGCGGTGCGCACATGCTCCTCGCTTGAGCGCAGCAGGAGTGCAAAATGGACACTGATCACTCGGCGCCAGTCGGTCACCTGATCTGCCGTCAAATAGGCATCGACCTGATGGTTACTGTCCGCAACTGTATCGAAACCATAAAGCACTTGAAAATCCTCAACGTCCTGGATCAGTTCCTCTGAGAGGATTTTCGCTTGCCGATTGATTGGTATCAAACGCTTGCGGGCGAGCGCTGGTGGATTGGTATCGGCAATGTAATAGGCGTGGGCAATGAAGGGCGTCACCATGGACTCGGATCGAAAGGCGTCGCTCTCGGCATAGGCAAGACTGCCGCAATCGAACGAGCCGAACAGGCGGTCGGTACAGTTTCCTGGGTCGGGCGGGTCCCTATCGCTCGCGACCACGCCATACTTGACACCGCCGGTGCCGGTGTCGGGGTCGATCGCCAAAGTCCCGGTCACCTGGAACAGGGATGCCTGAGTGCAACTGGGGTTGGAGATGACCAGGATTTCACCGGGCATGAACCCATGGTTCGCATCGAGCGTGATGCCGTGGGTTGCGGTGTCGTCCTGAAGCACCTGTTGTTCCATGTCCAAGGTCGCCCGCCTGATCACGAGGATATCCGTACCCGGCAGGATGTTCTGCAGATCGGCAGGAACCGGGACGCCTTTCTCATCAATAGCGGTTTCGTCGTCATCCGCGAACGGGGGAGTATCGACACCGCCCTCGAAACCTTCGAGGCCTCCGGTCTGGAAAAACCATTTGCCGCCGCCATTGATGGTGTTGGCGATGCGTGCGGATGAGCCTCCGCAGGACAGATAGCCGGCCATGCGCACGTCGGCGGTGATGAAGTCCACGGCAAAACGGCCATTCTCGTTGATCCGCGTAATGGCGTCGCTCAGGCCATAGGTCCGCTTGGTGCCGGTGTAGAGTTGGCTGAGGGCGGCAATGATCACGAGACCGAGCACGAGGGCAATCAGAATTTCGGTCAACGAGAATCCGGTTGCCACCCGGCCCAGGCGCTGCCGGAGTCTCCGCGATGTCGGCCCCAGCGCTATCCGGCGGATCGGGTCGACTGTCATAGCTGCGTCATCACACACACCTCCTGTGTGGAAGCCGACATGTCGGTTCCCAGGCACGAGGGTCGTGTTGTTTCCTGATCGTCGGCGCCATTCTCGGCGCGCGCGTCATCCCATTGCACCGACACCGTGAAGACCGATTGTTGTGGTTGGTGGGCAATGCCGGCAAACCAGTTCGGTAGTCCGGAACGGTCGATGGCGCTCCACCAAGCGCTAAGATTGCTGTTGGCGGTCGGTGTATTGAGATTGGAGAAACCCGCCGGGCTCGTGACGGCGTTGTCCACCGAACAGCTTTTGCAGACGCGTATTTGGTCGTAGCCGCCCCCCAGAGCGCTGTCAATAGGCTTGGGTTTGTTTTCGCGATTCAGGCGCATCCGATCGACAATATCATAAGCGAGCACGGTCGCCTGGGAGCGCTCGAACGAACTGGTGGCGGCGCGCAACCCGAGCATCTGGACGGTCGCCAATCCGACGAAAGCGATCAAGGTCACTCCGGCAGTGATCAGGACCTCGACCAAGGTGAAACCCCGCGTGCACGATCGCGTGGGCGGACCCTGATCGTTACGCTCGGGCTCGGGCGGGATGCGGGCCAGCGCGTTCATGAGCAACCCGAATCATTTTCGACGATTTTCAAGCGACCGATGTAGTTCAGGTCGATCTCCCGTGATTCCTGTTGGTCACAGTAGCTGAAGGTACCGACATCCTCAGGACAGCCGGTGCTGTCGAACACGATCCCGCCAATCACTGAGCTGTCGCCGGTGAGCGAAAAGGTCGGGTGCTCGAAACGGGCGATGTGGATGATCTCCTCGGGGTCGATCGTATTATCCTGATCGGTATCGGCAAATACGACCCAGCCGTGATGCCAGCCCGGATTATCGCTGGTCGAGCAAGCGGTCCCGGTCGGCGACACGCAGATCTCCACGGAGCCGCCGCGGCGAGCCGCCTCGCTACGAGCGAGCGTAAAGGACGTGACGAGTTCAGCAATCACTTGGGCACGTTGCATGCTTACTTGAAAATTCCGGAACGTCGGCACCCCAAGGCCGAGTGTTACCGCAATCATGCTGAGCGTGATCATCAACTCGATTAAGGTGACTCCATGGGCATATTTAAGCGCTTTCATTTCGTTTCGCTCGTGTTCCGCGCCTGGCACCGGGGTGGCCGCTGGCCGGATTTTGGCGATTTGTTGAACAGGCACCATCGCGTTTGTGTTCGGTCCGCCTTCCATGTCGGCCGGCTGGTCACATCGTCCGGCGATGCCTCTGTTGGCGAACCTCGCAGGCAGATCGAGATCCCGCGCGCTCCGGGACCTGAATTTCCGCCGATCGTCTTGGTCCCCGTTGGTATCGGAAGCCTCTGAGGTAAAGAATAGTGAAGGGCGCATTGATTGCCGTGATTGGGCTCGCAAGTCCCCCCGAAGGTGCGGCGCCAGACCATCCGGAGGTTTGTCGGGGGTGGTGTGATCGCGGGTGGGCCGCACTCGACGCGGCCGCTGGGTGGGATGGCGGGAGAGGATCCGGATTCCCGAGGGTCAGCGGGCGCAAGGTAGGGCCGGGGGGCGTCTGCCTGCATTCGTGCAGCGGATCGGCGAAGTAAGTGGGATCTTGGGCAAGGCCCGCACCGGGAATCTGCCGGGATGGAGCGCGGCCGCAGGCCCGCTCCCACAGGGCGTGGGCGCGACCAGTGATCGCGCGGGAGTTCAGTCGACCAGGAACAACTGCTCCAGATGCCGGGCGACCGACTCATCCGCGTTGCTGCCGATGACTTCGAGTCCCGGCAGCGCCAGTTTGAGGCGCTGGTCCGCATTCGCCATGATGACCCCGGTGCCGACCCAGGTGAGCATTTCCAGGTCGTTCATCCCATCACCGAAGGCGAGGATCTGCGCCAGGTCGACCCCCATTCGTTGCGCGACCCCGGCGAGCGCGGCGCCCTTGGAAACGCCAAGGGCCATGATCTCGAGCGTCACGGGGAGCGAAAAGGTGGTGGTGACGCGATCACCGAAGCGGTCCAGCACCGACCGCTCGATTTCCAGCAGCCGCTCATGGTCGCCGAAGAAGAACACCTTCAGCGCATTGGTGCCGTCGATGGTCGCCAGATCGACGATGCGATAGCTGAACCCGGAGTCCTGGTGGTAGCTCAGCAGGTAAGGCTCCGGGCGGGCGACCAGCCAGTCAGTGGTGCGGTAGACATTTGTGTGCACGTCGGCCCACGCGGGGTTGCTGATGAGTTCCCGCACACACGGCGGGTCCAGTGACCAGCAATCGACCAAACGTAGTTCACGGTCGTGGACCGCGGCACCGTTGGATGAGATCAGGCAGCCGTGCCCACCGAGTTGGTTCGCGTAAGTCCGGATGTCCTGAAAGTGGCGGCCCGAGGCCAGCATCAGATCGACACCGCGTTCGCGCAGCCGGGCGAGGACCGCCAGGGTGTAGTCGCCGAGCCGATGCTCCGGAGTGAGCAGGGTCCCGTCGAGGTCACAGACTACGAGTTTGTACATGAGCGTGTTTCTATTAGGCTGGGTCGAGCGCAGCGAAACCCATCGCTGTGGCTCGTTAATCAGGCGACTGCCGGACCTCGCCCGCGGCGCCGGCGGTACGCGCCTGCAGGCGGGCGAGTTTTTTCTTCAAGGCGCTGGATGTGGGCTTGACCTTGAGACCGGCCTGTAAGACCGCGACGGCCTTGTCGATGTGACCCTGGGTTTCGTACAGGTCGCTGAGTCCGGCATAGGCCGGCGCATAGTCCGGCTTGAGTTGGAGTGCTTCCCGATAGTGGCTCTCGGCCTCGCGGGGCTTGTCGATCAGGAGCTTCATTTCACCCAATTTGGTATAGCTTTCCGGAAAGAGCGAACAGGTATTGCCGGGTTCCGAATTGGCGAAAATATATTGAAAATCGGAAATCGCCCAGGCGAAATAACTGCGCCTGAGGTTGTAATCCTCGCCGTTGTAGAGGTAACCGCGATTGGCCCAGATCAGCCCCCAGCAATAATGATGAAAGCCGTTGCAGCCGGATTTGTCCAGGGCGTGGATCTTGGCGCGTAGTTGGGGGTCGGGGATCTGGTTCACCCGGTTGTCGGTCTTTCGCGCGGACATTGCGAACCGGCACCAGGCCGGGATCAAGGCCCAGTCCGCCGCGGTCGCCTGCGGGTCGCCGGCCAGGGCCGATCCGGCACCCGGCAGGCCATTCAGCGCCATCGCGATCAGCAGCAAACAGGTTCTCAGGGTCATTGTCCGCAGCGTGTCGTGCCCGGGGTGGTGATCGGCCGCCAGCGCCGACCGTCGTTCCGCAACAGGTCCTCGGCGGCCTCCGGTCCCCAGGTACCGGCGGCATAGTTGGGGAAGTTGCGGGCCGGCAGGGCCTGCCAGACGTCCATCACCGACTCGACGATCTCCCAGCCCTTCTCGACCGTATCGGCGTGCTTGAACAGGGTGGCATCCCCGTGCATGCAGTCGTAGATCAGCGTTTCGTAGCCGGTAGCGGGAGCGTTGCCGAAGTAGTCCGCGTAACAGAAGTCCATGTTGACGGTGCCGATGCGCATGGTCGGCCCCGGGACCTTGGCACTGAAGCCCAACTGGATGCCCTCGTCCGGCTGAATGCGCAGCACCATCATGTCCGGATTCATGTCCTCGAGATCCATGCCTTTGAACATGGTGGTCGGCGCCTTCTTGAATTGGATGGCGACCTCGGTGTATTGGGCGGGCAGGCGTTTGCCGGTGCGCAGATAAAACGGCACGCCGGCCCAGCGCCAGTTGTCCATGGTGAGTTTCAGCGCGGCGAACGTCTCGGTGCGGGAGTTCGGGGCCACCCCGGGTGAGCTGCGATAGGCTGGTACCTGTTCCCCGTTCGGCATACTGCCCTCGCCATATTGGCCGCGCACCGCGTGAGTCAGCACCTGTTCGGGGGTCAGCGGTTGGATGGCGTCCAGGACTTTATTGATCTCGTCGCGCACCGCACAGGAGTCGAATGAGTTGGGCGGCTCCATCGCCAGAAACCCCAGGAGGACCAGCAGGTGGTTGGGAATCATGTCGCGCAGGGCACCGGCTTCCTCGTAATAGGCCCCGCGGTGTTCGACGCCCACCGATTCGGCCACCGTGATCTGCACATGGTCGATGTGCTGGCGATTCCATAGCGGCTCGATGAAGCCGTTGGAGAATCGGAAGACCATGATGTTCTGAACCGTCTCTTTGCCCAGATAGTGGTCGATGCGGTAGATCTGCTCCTCGTCCATGGTCTCGTGGAGCATCCGGTTCAGATCCTGGGCCGACTCCAGGTCGTGGCCGAAAGGCTTTTCGATGATCACCCGGCGCCAGTCGTCCGCAGCCTCGGCGGTGAGTCCGACTTCACCCAGCAGACGGGTGATGCCGCCGAACAGGCTGGGCGGCACCGCGAGATAGAACAGATAATTGCCCTCGGTGCCGCGATCGGCGTCGAGGCGGGTGAGATGTTCGCACAGCGCCATGTGACTCGCGACGTCGGTGAAATCGGCCTTCATATAGTGCAGTTGAGCGCACAGCCGATCCCAGGTTTGCGCGTTCCAGGCGCTTCCGACGTGTTGGCGGACCTCGGCGGCCAGCAGGTCGCGGTAAGTGCCGTCATCCAACTCCAGCCGGTCGAGCCCGAGGACCGCGAAGGTGTCCGGCAGCAGTCCGCCGTGGCACAGGTGGAACAGCGCCGGGATCAGCTTGCGCTTGGTCAGATCACCCCCGGCGCCAAAGATGATCATGACGCAGGGCGGGGCCGGCGCTGCTGTTTCGGAACTCATGTGCTGGTGTGACACGGGGCTCTCCTGAGGTCGGCTAAGCAAAAAGTTATATGGTCTTGGGTTGTTCGTGGTGCCCGCCGAACTGGTAGCGCATGGCCGAGAGCAACTGATTGGCGAAGTCGGCCTCGCCGCGGGAGTTGAAACGTTCATAGAGCGCGGTCGTCAGCAGCGGCGCCGGGGTTCCGGTTTCGATGGCGGCGAGTGCCGTCCAGCGTCCCTCGCCGGAGTCCGACACCCGTCCGCCGAACTGCTTGAGGTCCGGATCGGCCAGCAGGGCGTTGGCGCTCAGATCCAGCAGCCAGGAGGCGACGACGCTGCCGCGCCGCCACAACTCGGCGACCGCGGCCAGGTCGATGTCGTACTGATAGTGCTCCGGATTGCTCAAGGGGGCGGTTTCGGCATCGGCCGGCCGGTCGGCGCGCCCGACGCCGGCATGTTTGAGTAGATTGAAGCCCTCCGCGTAGGCGGCCATCAGGGCGTATTCGATGCCGTTGTGGACCATCTTGACGAAGTGACCGGCGCCGTTTCGGCCGCAGTGCAAATAGCCATGTTCGGCGCGGCTCGGTGGGCCGTCGCGTCCGGTGGTGCGCTCGATGGTGCCGAGGCCGGGGGCGAGGGCGGCGAAGATGGGATCCAGACGCTCCACCGCCTCGGTATCGCCGCCGATCATCAGGCAGTAACCGCGCTCCAGTCCCCAGACACCGCCGCTCGTGCCGCAGTCGACGAAGTGAATGCCCAGGGGCCGCAGCCGGTCGGCATGGGCCAGATCGTCGCGATAATTGGAATTCCCCCCGTCGATCAGGGTGTCGCCCGCGCTCAGGTGGGGTATCAGGTCATCGATGACACGATCGACCACCGCGGCCGGCACCATGATCCAGGCGTTGCGCGGCGGGGTGAGCCGGGCGCAGAAATCGGCCAGGTCGGCGGCGGCCACCGCCCCCTCCGCGACCAGCGCGGCAGCCGCCGCGGCATCCCGATCGTAGACCACACACTGGTGGCCGGCGCGCAGCAGGCGCAGGACCATATTGGCGCCCATCCGGCCGAGACCGATCATTCCGAGTTGCATGGCGTGAGTCCTCTGGTTGATGTACCGCTACGAGTTGATCTTGACATCCTGTGCTTCGAGCACCACCAGGCTGCGCGGTCCGACCCGGATGCCTCCGCCGACGAGCGGTGCCGGGATATCCGGCGGATAGACGCCCGGTTCCGCGGTGGTGTCGACCGCCAGGGTCCAATGCCGGCCCGGCAGCACCGGTACCGCGAACGTCTGCGCTTCCTCCCCCATGTTGAACATCGCGTGCAGCGGCGCTTCCTCCGCCGTGGTCCCCGCCAGGGTGAAGGCCAGGGTGCGGGCCGCGGGATCATCCCAGGCGGGGGCGTTGAGGCTGACCCCATGCCAGGTGATGTCGGCCAGCGTCTGGCCGGATTCAGCCTGGCCGGTGAGGAAGCGGTCGCGCGTCAGGCTCGGATGGCGTCGGCGCAGACAGATCATGCCGCGGACGAAGTTCAGCATGGGCTGGTTCGTCTGCACCTGGTCCCAGTCGAACCAGGACAAGGCGTTGTTCTGGCAGTAGGTGTTGTTGTTGCCGCGTTGGGTGTGCAGGACTTCGTCGCCCGCCAGCAGCATCGGCACCCCCTGGCTCAGCATCAGGATACCGATGAAGTTACGGGCCTGGCGGCGGCGCAGCGCGACAATATCGGGGTCGTCGCTCGGCCCTTCGACGCCGCAGTTCCAACTGATGTTGTGATCGCTGCCGTCGCGGTTCTGTTCTCCATTGGATTCGTTGTGCTTGCGGTCGTAGCTCACCAGATCCCAAAGGCTGAAGCCGTCATGGCAGGTGACGAAGTTCACCGAGTTGATGGGCAGGCGCCCGCGCGCTTCGTAGAGGTCGCTCGAACCGGCCAGGCGGGTGGCCACCTCCGGGATCAGGCCAGGGTCGCCGCGGACGAATGCGCGCATCAGGTCCCGATAGCGTCCGTTCCACTCGGCCCAGCGAAAGCCCGGGAAGTCACCCACCTGATAGAGTCCGGCCGCGTCCCAGGCCTCGGCGATGATGTGGGCACGGTGCAGGTAAGGTGACAACTCGGTTTGCCACAGCAAGGGGGCGTGGTATTGCGGATTGCCGTCCTCGCCGCGGGCCAGCGCGCTGGCCAGGTCGAAACGGAAGCCGTCCACATGCATCTGCTGCACCCAGTACAGCAGCGAGTCCACCAGGAAGCGGGTGACGATCGGGTGGTTACAGTTGACCGTGTTACCACAGCCGGTGTAATCCCGGTACAGTCGCCGGTCGTCGAAATCCAGATGGTAGAAGACCTCGTTGCCCAGACCCTTGAAGTTGATGGTCGGTCCGTCCACACCGCCCTCGGCGGTGTGGTTGAAGACCACATCCAGCAGGACCCCGATCCCGGCCCGGTGCAGGGCCTTGACCAGATCGCGGAACTCATCCCGGGCGCGCGCCTGATCCACGGCGAAGTGGGGGTGGGGAGCGAAGAAGCTGTGGGTGCTGTAGCCCCAATAGTTCGTCAGCCCGCGCCCGGCGGTAGCGGGCGGGACGTCCTGGGGGTCGAACGCCATGATCGGCAGCAGTTCCACATGGGTGATGCCGAGTTGCTGGAGATAGGGGATCTTTTCGATGAGCGCCCGATAGCTGCCGGGATGGGTGGTGCCCGAGGCGGGGTGGCGGGTGAACCCGGCCAGATGCATCTCGTAGATGACCGCGCGGTTCATGGGGACATGAATGGGCTCGTCGCCTTCCCAGTCATAGTCGTCACGCACCACCATGGCGCGCATGGCGCTGTCCAGATTGTCGCCGCGGACCCGGGCGCGTTTGCGGTCCCACAGCCGATCACTCACGGTGGTCGCCCAGGGGTCCAGGAGCGCCTTGCCGGGATCGAACCGACAGCCGCTCTCGCGGGTGTCGCACGGGCCCGCGGCGCGCCAGTTGTAGCAGGTGCCGTCGGGGAGTCCCAGCACCAGCACATGCCAGAAGTAGAAGGTTCGGTTGATCCTGGGGTCGAGTGAGATGATCTGGAAGGGCGCGGCGGCCTCGATGCGATCGAACAGCAGGAGCTCCAGCCGGTCGGCCAGCCGGCTGAAGACGCAAAAGTTCACCCCCGCCGCGGTGACGGTGGCGCCGCCCTGATCCCAGTGGCCTGGTGCGATCTGATAGTGGGGCTGGTTCATCCGCATCCCCGCCCGACTAACCGCGCGCCCCGCGCATGAAGTGTTCGAGCAGGGCGCTGGTGGAGGCGTCATGCGCCGCGCCGATCCGGCCCTCCTGCAGCTCCTTCAGGATCACCCCGGCGAGCTGTTTGCCCAGTTCCACGCCCCACTGATCGAATGAGTTGACGCCCCAGAGAATGCCCTGGGTGAAAATGCGGTGTTCATAAAGTGCGATCAGGGCGCCCAGGGTGTGCGGCGTGAGCCGATCCATCAGGATGCTGTTGGTCGGCCGGTTGCCGGGGAAGGTGCGGTGACTGGCCAGGAACTGCGCGCGCTCCTCCGGCATCCCGGCGGCCCGCAACTCGGCCAGGGCCTCCTCGAAGGTGCGCCCGCGCATCAGCGCCTCGGTTTGGGCGAAATAGTTCGCCATGAACTTGGCGTGGTGGTCGCCCAGCGGGTTATGGCTGTGGATGGCGCCGATGAAGTCCGCCGGGATCAGCTGGGTGCCTTGATGGATGAGCTGATAAAAGGCGTGCTGGCCGTCGGTGCCGGGTTCGCCCCAGACCACGGGGCCGGTGCTGTAGTCCACGGCGACCCCGTCGCGGGTGACCCGCTTGCCGTTGCTCTCCATGTCGCCCTGTTGCAGATAGGCGGGCAGGAAGCGCAGATACTGGTCATAGGGCAGCACGGCGTGGGTGCGGGCGCCGCCGAAGTTGGCATACCAGACCCCGATCAGGCCCAGGATGGCGGGGATGTTTTCACTGAGGTCCGCGTCCCGGAAGTGCTCGTCCATCGCATGGGCGCCTTCCAGCAGTTCCACGAAACGGTCGAAGCCGACGGCCAGGGCGATCGGCAGGCCGATGGCCGACCACAGTGAGTAGCGTCCGCCCACCCAGTCCCAGAAGCCGAACATGTTGGCGGTGTCGATACCGAATTCCGCGACCTTGTCGCCATTGGTCGACACGGCCACGAAGTGACGGGCCACCGCCGCCGGGTCCTGCAGCGCCGCCAGGGCCCAGTCCCGCGCGCTGTTGGCGTTGGTCATGGTTTCCTGGGTGGTGAAGGTCTTGGAAGCCACCACGAACAGGGTGGTGGCGGGGTCGAGATGACGGACGGTCTCGGCGAGGTGGGTGCCGTCGACGTTGGATACGAAATGGACGCGCGGCGTGTCGCTGAGGTAAGGACCCAGCGCGGCGCAGACCATCTTGGGACCGAGGTTGGAGCCGCCGATACCGATGTTGACCACGTCGGTGATGGCGCGGCCCGTGAAACCCTTCCAGTCGCCGGAGCGGACCTGCGCGACGAACACGGCCATGCGCTCCAGCACCGCGTTGACTTGCGGCATCACGTCCGCGCCATCGACATAGATCGGCCGGTTCGACCGGTTGCGCAGGGCCACGTGGAGCACGGCCCGTTGTTCGGTGTTGTTGATCTGGTCGCCGGCGAACATGCGGCGGGTCCAGCCCTGCAGGTCCACTGCCGCCGCCAGGTCGAACAGGAGTTTGAGCGTCTCGGGCGTGATCAGGTTCTTGGAGAAGTCGACCCGCAGTCCGGCGGCGGTCAGGGTCATGGCTGCGGCGCGCTTGGGGTCGGCCGCGAACAGGTCACGCATCCGCGTATCTTTCAGTTGCTGCCAGTGCCGTTCCAGGGCCTGCCATTGGGGGGTCTGTGTGACGAGCGACATGGGCTTCTCCTTTGGTTGGTATACGGAACGGTTTTGAGTTTTCGGTTTTTCGTTTTTAGTTAAGAACTATCAA
>CAYYAY010000067.1:0-33326 GCA_964470155.1 uncultured Lamprocystis sp.
GACCGCGAGGATTGTTCTTGTCTCTGCGCCCGCCCGACTTTCACGGCAACCTACGAGCTCCACCCGAGCCCGTTGGCCGGCGGTGATCGCGTGGGTCATGACCTCTTCGAGGATCGCCTGCGTTTTATCCACGTCCACTGTCGAACACCTGTAACAGGATCATCAGAATGTCGCGCTGCTCGGTTTGGCGCGCGATGTCTTCCGAGCATTTCCGGCTGACGCAGCGTGCCACGTCGGCCGCGCTGGGGCTTTCCGGATACGTCCGCTATTTCCCTCTCAGCGCATTCTACGCGCTTGAGCCGGGGAGCCCGATCAAGGGTTTTCACGAAGACACGGAAGAAAGCGAAGAAATCCTCTCACAAAGACACAAAGACACAAAGGTAGAGGAGCCTTTCATGGCTTCTTATCTCTCTTTTCTTCTTCGTGTCTTTGTGTCTTTGTGAGAGCATCTTCGTCCTGGGGCTTGGGATCGGCCGGCGGTTTCCCGACGATATCCGACAGATCGCCGGCCTCTTGCGGACCGATCCCCGAAGTGATCACCCCCTCGTCCAACACGAAATCAGAAGGGATAATGAGCGCGGTAGCGGCGTTCAATGATGTCTCCAATGCGTGGGAGCAAGAACGAGGCGACTTCAGTCGGCCGAGCGGACCGCGGCGGCTTGTGTCGCAATCGCCACGGCCAGGCGCGCATAGATCGCGCGACTGAAACGCGCGTCCGGCGCCACCTTGATCGCGGCCACCGCCAGTGCCGTGCCACGCTCGGCGTTGGTCTGATCGACCGCGCGCTGCACCTCCGCGGCTACGCGCCCATCGATGCCAGCCAGGTCTCCGGGCGGGCCAAAGCGCACCCCGAGAAAATGATCGTCGCCGCCGGTGATCCGGGACGCCATCCACCAACCGTTGCTTGTGTGCACGTGCATCTCAGTCCTCTGGTCGGCGGGGGGGTTGGGTAACGGGCCTATGCCGCGTCGTGAGCGGCATTGTAGCCGGCACCGTGGCGACGCATGTACCCGCTCTCCGCGGTCTCGTGACCCAACCCCGCCAGCGGCGATTGATCAATCGTGATGCCCCACCCGGGCCGGCACGGGCAACCGGGCACTCGTCCCACGGCGGGCGCCGGTGGGGCGGGGTTGGTCAGGTGCTGCTCCTTGTCGGGGTCCGCGGGCGGGGCTATGCTAAGCGGGTACCGACTGGTCAACGAAGCTCCTGTTATTGCGTGATCAGTAACCAGCCGGGGCCGTGCGGTCAACAGGCTCCCGCATCGTCACATCATGCCGGGCGCAGGTAGACGATGCGCTTTTCTTCTCTCTATTCGCAGTGTGCTGCGGAGTCGCATCATGGATTACCGGGATCGCATCACGATCGAGCCGGACAAGCGCGCCGGAAAGCCGTGCATCCGCGGCCTGCGCATTACCGTCTACGATATCCTGGGCTACCTGGCATCAGGGATGAGCGAAGCCGAGGTTCTCGATGATTTTCCGGTGCTGGAGCCGGAAGACATCCGCGCGGCGCTTGCGTTCGCCGCGGACTTCGAGCGTCGCCTCATGACGGCCCCGAGCTTGTGAAGCTCCTGCTTGATCACAATTTGTCACCCCGGCTCATGCGTATGCTTGCTGATCGTTACCCGCAGTGCGCACATGTCCATCAGATCGGCATGGACCGAGCATCGGACACCGAGGTCTGGCAATACGCGGCGCAGCATGGGTTCACCATCGTATCAAAAGACGCCGACTTCCATCAGCGCAGCCTCCTGCTGGGTTCTCCCCCTAAGGTCGTTTGGCTGCGCATCGGGAATTGCAGCGTTGCCGAGAGTGAAACCATACTGCGCGAACGCTACATTGCGATTCGCCACTTCATCGAGGAATCCGAGGCAGACTTCCTCGTACTGTCGTAACTTTCGGGGTACGAGCGCGCCGCTAAGTCGGTGCCCACAGGTCATCGAGATTGATCGTTGCTGCCTCGAAGGGTGGGACCGACACCCGTGCACCGCCGGCGAAACGCCCGATTTCGCGCCAGACCCCGCCATCCAGGGCGTAGGCTTCCAGGGTGTGCGCACGCGGATCGATCAGCCAGGCGTAGGCGACCCCGAACTGGGCGTAGATGGGCATCTTGACCTCGCGATCCTTGCTCTCGGTGGCGGGCGACAGGACCTCACAGACCCAATCCGGCACGACGGTAAAGCGATGATCCGTGGGAATCAGCGGCAATCGGCTACAGCGCCAACCCGCCAGGTCGGGGACCTCGACTTCCGCGTTGTGGATGAAATGAAGTTCAGGCTCGTCGATGATCCACCAGCCCCCAGGACCGCCCCGGCCCCGCTGGAAGGGGCCGATCAGGTCATATCCGAGTGACGAGGCAGTGAAACCATGCGGACCGCTTGGGCGCGGTTGGGCGTAGAGTTGGCCGTTGAGAATTTCCCCGGTCAGCCCTTCGGGCAGGGCCTCAAGCTGTTCGTACAAGGTCGGCCGCGGTTGTGGACGCGCGCTCATGGTGGGCTCCTCGTGTGGTTGCCAAGGAACGCTAGCCCCCGCTGGGCGACACTGTCAACCCGTTGATCCGGGCATCATCATGTCGTGAGCGACGAATGGCCACAAGTGGACGGAGCGATGAGCGAGCCGGTAATTCGCTCTGCACAGATTGCGTTGGTTAGGGGTCCGGGTGTCGGCTTGGCGTGAAGGCGCGCGATCCGGGCTGACGGACGGTAGCGCTTGACGCGCCGGCCATGCTTTTGCCATCGTGGTTGCCCGCGGTCATCGCCGAGGACCGCAGCACGCACGGCGGCGACCGGCCCGCGCCGGCATCGCCCGCTCCGGCCGCGGACTGAGAGCAGTCAAGAGATTCAGAGTCACCAGCTATGGCTACCGGCCCCGGCAAGACCCGCGCCACCTATGTCTGTAACGCCTGCGGCGCCGCGCAGCCGAAATGGAGCGGGCAGTGTGCGGACTGCGGGGCCTGGAATACGCTGGAGGAGGTGGTCCGCCCGCCCGCGGGGCCATCGCGCACGGGTGGACGGAGCGGCGGGTTCGCCGCGGCCGGGCCGACCGAGTCGGTGATTCATAAGCTGGCGGATCTGCGTCCGGAGGAGCGGGTGCGCACCAGCACGGGTATCGGTGAACTGGACCGGGTGTTGGGCGGGGGACTGGTGATCGGCTCGGTGGTGCTGCTGGGCGGCGATCCGGGGATCGGCAAGTCGACCCTGCTGCTGCAGGCGTGCGAGTCGCTGGGGGCGGAGCATCCGGTGCTCTATGTCAGCGGCGAGGAGTCGCCGCAGCAGATCGGGCTGCGCGCCCGGCGGCTGGGGGTGGTGGGCGCCGGCATCCGGCTGCTCGCCGAGACCGGCGTGGAGCGGGTGCTGGCGCTGGCGGAGCGCGAGCCGCCGCGGGTGATGGTGGTGGATTCGATCCAGACGCTCTCTACCGATCTGCTGCAATCGGCGCCCGGCTCGGTCAGTCAGGTGCGCGAGACCGCGGCGCAGTTGGTGCGTTTCGCCAAGCGCGCCGATACGGCGGTGTTCCTGGTGGGTCATGTCACCAAGGAGGGGGCGCTGGCCGGTCCGCGCGTGCTGGAACATATGGTCGATACGGTGCTCTATTTCGAGGGCGAGTCGGGCGGGACCTTCCGGCTGGTGCGGGCGATCAAGAACCGCTTCGGGGCGGTCAACGAGTTGGGTGTTTTCGCCATGGGCGAGCGGGGTCTGCGGGAGGTCAAGAACCCCTCGGCCATCTTTCTCGCGCGTCACGATCAGCCCGTGCCCGGCAGTCTGGTAATGGTGACCCGCGAGGGCACCCGACCGCTGCTGATCGAGGTGCAGGCGCTGGTGGACGAAAGTCCGCTCGCCAATCCCCGGCGCGTCGCCCTGGGGCTGGATCAGAACCGGCTGTCGATGCTGCTGGCGGTGCTGCACCGTCACGGCGGGGTGGCGATGTTCAACCAGGATGTTTTCGTTAATGTGGTGGGCGGGGTGCGCATCGGCGAGACGGCGGCGGATCTGCCGGTGCTGCTGGCGGTGCTGTCGAGTTATCGCGATCGTCCGTTGCCGCTCGATCTGGTAGCCTTCGGCGAGGTGGGCCTGTCCGGGGAGGTCAGACCCGTCCCCAATGGTCCGGAGCGCTTGCGCGAGGCGGTCAAGCACGGTATCCGGCGCGCCATCGTGCCGGCCGGTAATGTGCCGAAGGAAGGGGTGGAGGGACTGGAGATCCTGGCGGTCAAAACGCTGGCGGCGGCGATCGACGGGGTTTAGGCGCGTTCGGAATGGTTTCCTGACCGTGCTATATTCAGAGTGCTGTCTCCCTGCAAATCGCACTCTTAACAGGGTCTACACCGTGAAGCTCCAGCTCCTCATCGTGCTGTCCGCGCTCCTCGCCATCTTGCCGTTCTCCGTGCCGGCGGGGCCGGTGGCGGTGCAGGGCGTGCGCATTACCCCGGCAGCAGGTGAGACGCGGCTGGTGCTGGATCTCAGCGCGCCCGTGACCCACAAAATTTTTCCGCTGGATGGCCCGGACCGGCTGGTGATCGACATCGCGGATGCCGAACTGACCGGTCAGGCGCCCCCGGCCGGCGCGGATGACCCGGTGCTTATCGGTCTGCGCAGCGGGGTGCGTGAGGGGGATGACCTGCGGATCGTCCTCGATCTCAAGCAGCCGGTCCGGGCGAAGAGTTTTCCGATGGCCCCGGACGCGGGCCACGGACATCGGCTGGTGGTGGACTTGATCCCGAAGGGCCAGGCCAAAGGCGGCAGCGCGGCGCGTGCGGCCGCCCCGTCCCGTCCGGTGGTGAGCAGCCGGGCGAGCCCGGCGCGCGATCTGGTGGTGGCGATCGACGCCGGCCACGGCGGCGCCGATCCGGGGGCCATCGGTGCCCGCGGCACGCGTGAGAAGGACGTGACCCTGGCCATCGCCCGGCGCCTTGCCGCCCTGGTGGACAAGGAGCCGGGGATGCGGCCGGTGATGATTCGCGACGGCGATGTGTTCGTGCCGCTGCGCCAACGGATGCGTAAGGCGCGCAAGCATGAGGCGGACATTTTTGTTTCAATCCACGCGGATGCTTTCACCGACCCCAAAGTGCGGGGGTCCTCGGTCTTTACCCTGTCCCGCGGCGGGGCCACCAGCGAGGCGGCCAAGTGGTTGGCGGATAAAGAGAACAGTGCCGATCTGATCGGCGGGGTCGATCTCGGGGCGAGTGATGAGGTGCTGGCCGGCGTGCTCCTGGACATGGCTCAGAATGCGACCCTGGAACACAGCGCGGACGCCGCCCGGGCAGTGCTGAGCAATCTCAGCCGGCTCGGCGCCACGCACAAAGGGGAGGTCCAGAAGGCCGGGTTCGTGGTGCTGAAGTCGCCGGATGTGCCGTCCATGCTGGTCGAGACGGCGTTCATCACCAATCCGGCCGAGGAGGCGCGCCTCCTGAACGCCGCCAACCAGCAACGCCTGGCCCAAGCCATCCTGGCGGGGATCAAGCAGTATTTCAACAAGTACCGGCCACGCCGTCTGGTGCGCGGTGCGAATCAGGAGGCGGCCCAGCAGGCCGCTGCGGATGCCTTGGCCGGCGGCGCGGCCGTCCCGGCGAGTGCCCTCGGCGGCCGTCAACATGCCATCGCGGCCGGGGATACGCTGGCCGTGATCGCCAAGCGCTATGGGGTGAGCCTGGCGGCGCTGCGCTCGGCCAACAACCTGGACGGCGACGTGATTCGCGTAGGTCAGGTGTTGACCATCCCTGGGGGGAGTCCGGGTGACGGCTGACCCCGGAATTCGCGTCCTGCCGAATCATCTGATCAATCAGATCGCCGCCGGTGAGGTGGTGGAGCGTCCGGCCTCGGTGGTGAAGGAGTTGCTGGAGAACAGCCTGGATGCCGGCTGCACGCGGGTGGACATCGATGTGGAGCAGGGCGGCATCAAGCGCCTGCGGGTGCGCGATGACGGCCGCGGTATCCCGCCCGGACAACTGGCGCTGGCCCTGTCGCGACACGCCACCAGCAAACTGTCCGACCTGCACGATCTGGAAGCGGTTGCCACCCTGGGATTCCGGGGCGAGGCGCTGCCGAGTATCGCCTCGGTGAGTCGGTTGACGCTGATCTCGCGGGCGCGGGGGGAGGGGAGTGCGCACGAGGTAACCGTGGGTCCGGAGGGTGAAGCCGCGGCCTCGCGTCCGGCCGCCCACCCGCCGGGGACCACGGTGGACGTGCGCGACCTGTTCTACAACACGCCGGCGCGGCGCAAGTTTCTGCGCACCGACAAGACCGAGTTCGGCCACCTGGACCAGGTGGTGCGCCGCATCGCCCTGGTTCGCCGGGAGGTGGGTTTCACGCTGCGGCATAACGGCCGCACGGTGTTGGAACTGCCCGCGGCCGCGGACGACCCGGCGCTGGTGCGCGGGCGGCTGGATGCCATCCTCGGTGCGGGCTTCGGCGAGCAGGCCCTGTGGGTGGATGAACAGGCAGTGGACTTGCGTCTCTCCGGCTGGATCGTGCGGCCGGCGTTCTCCCGTGGTCAGCCGGATCAGCAGTTCTTTTATGTCAATGGGCGCATGGTCCGCGACAAGCTGGTCACCCATGCGGTACGCCAGGCCTTCAGTGATGTGCTCCACCACAGTCGGCATCCGGCCTTTGTGCTGTTGCTCGCGCTGCCGCCGCGGCTGGTGGATGTGAATGTCCACCCGGCCAAGCACGAGGTGCGTTTTCGCGAGGGGCGCCAGGTCCACGATTTCATCTATCGCGGGTTGCAGCGGCGCTTGGCGGCGGGATCCATGGGTTCGGCCATGGTGCCCGCGGTCGCGGCGCCCGTCGATGATTCACGGATGGTACCGCCGCCGGACGCATCCGCGCCCTGGCGCACCGGACACCTGGGGTTGCGGGTGGCCGAGGGGTCGGCGGCGCACTATGCCGCGGGGCTCGCGTTCCAGCGTCCGGAAGTGTCGCCGGCGGGTCCGGCAGTGCCGCCGCCCTCTGCGGCAGGGGCGACCGACAGCCCGCCGCTGGGTTTCGCCCTGGCCCAACTCAATGGCGTCTACCTGCTGGCGCAGAACGCCCAGGGTCTGATCATCGTCGACATCCATGCCGCCCATGAGCGCATCGGCTATGAACGGCTCAAGGCCGCCTGGGCTGCCGGCCCGATCGTTCGCCAGCCGCTGCTGGTGCCCGTCAGTGTGCAGGTCAGCCCGCGCGAGGCCGATCTGCTGGCGGCCCAGCGCGAATTTCTCGAGCGTCTGGGGCTGGTGATCGACCGCTTGGGTCCGGGCACCCTGGCGGTCCGCGAGGTTCCGGCGCTGCTGCGTGATGCCGACCTGGAGCGCCTGGTGCGCGATCTGCTGTCCGATCTGGCGGTGCACGGGGCGTCCGACCGGGTGACCGCCGCGGTCAATCAGGTCCTGTCGACCATGGCCTGTCACGGGGCGGTGCGCGCCAACCGACGCCTGACCCTGGACGAGCAGAATGCCCTGCTGCGCGCCATGGAGCGGGTGGAGCGTGCCGATCAATGCAACCATGGGCGTCCGACCTGGGTCCAGATCGGCCACGGGGAACTGGACCGGCTGTTCGCTCGGGGGCGGTAAGGTGCGTGGTGCGGTTCATTCTACGACAACGATTGTGTTTAGCTCGTTCTTGACCGTTACCTACTCTCACACCGAGGCACCGTGACCGGTAGGGTCCGCTGTGCGGACCGACGACCGTGCCGATCGCCCGGTGGCCGGGTTTATGACCAAGGCCCGACGGAGCTCCGCCGCGCCCCGTGTTGGCATCAGTCGGCCATGCCGGCGCGCAGTTCGTCCATGAAAACGTCGGCCGAATTCAGGGTGATGAGGCCGCCAAAGCGAGGGTACTCATAGTCCATGATGAGATAAAGGGTCGCCGAGATGAGTGCGGCGAAGACCATCATGTGTAGCCAGTCCGGTCGACGGGTGGCGGCATGGGTATGACCAGCCAGGAACCCGGCGATCATCGACAGCGCGATCAGCATGCCGACGATCGCTGGATGGACGTTGATGCGGGCCACCGCCAGGCGTGCGGTACTGAGGTCGAAGCTCTCGTTCAGGGGCGGCAGGAGCAGGGTCGCGACCTGGGGTCGGCCGTCGCGGTTGACCGACTCGACGCACAGTTGCCAGATCTGGACCTGGAGTGACCCCAGCTTAGCGGCGAACCGGCTGAGCTCGGTGGGGTTTCCCATGCTCTCGGGCGCCATCCTGAGCGCATCGACATAGCGTTTGAAAAGGTCCCGGATCGGGGGCTGGTCCGCCGTCGGCAGTAGGTCGATGCGCATCCAGACGGAACTCAAGGCATTGACCTGCTCGACGACTTGGGCGCGACGTGTTTCGAAACGGCTGTCCGCACCATTGAAGGTGAAGGCCAGCAGCAGACCGAGTAGGGCGAAGACTGCACCCTCGACTACGCCGCTGGCGGTCTTGTCCTCTCCGCCATCGCGGGCGATACGCCGCCGGCCGATGAGGCGTCCCACATATTGGGCGGCGATCAGAGCGAAAAACAGCAGGATGGCGAGGATGGCAGAGGTGACTAGCGGGTTCATTTGGGGGTTCCGGATGAATGAAAAATAAGCAGAATGAGCTCAACTCTTCCGGACGATGTATGGCCCCCGTGGGAGGGGCGTCCCGCCGCGCTGCGGTGCCGCGGTGATCTCGAACGGCGGTGACACGCCCGACCTCATCGCGGCGGGACGCCGCTCCCACCGGTCCGGAGCAATGGAGGGCAGGGTGCGGGGCGCGGCCGGGCGCGCCCCACGGGCAGGCGCGGTCAGACCTCGCCGCGATTGTAGTCGGGTTGGGCCGTGATTTTATGGATACTCAGGTCCGCGCCGATGTATTCATCTTCCTGACTGAGCCGCAGCCCCATGAGCAGCTTGATCCCGCCATAGATCAGGAAGCCGCCGCCGAAGGCGATGGCGACCCCGATCAGGGTCCCTGCCACCTGGCCGCCGAAGGTCACACCGCCGACTCCGCCCAGCGCCGTGAGTCCGAAGATTCCCGCCGCGATACCGCCCCAGAGCCCGCAGAGTCCGTGCAGCGGCCAGACACCCAGCACGTCGTCGATGCGCCACTTGTTCTGAGTCAGGGTGAAGGCGTAGACGAACAGGCCGCCGGCCACGGCGCCGGTCACCAAGGCACCGATGGGGTGCATCAGGTCGGAACCGGCACACACCGCGACCAAGCCGGCCAGCGGTCCGTTGTGCAGGAAGCCGGGGTCGTTCTTGCCGATGACCAGGGCCGCCAGGATGCCGCCGACCATGGCCATCAGCGAGTTGACCGCGACCAGCCCGCTGACCGCCTCGACGGTCTGGGCCGACATGACGTTGAAGCCGAACCAGCCGACGGTCAGGGTCCAGGCGCCCAGGGAGAGGAAGGGGATCGATGACGGCGGGTGAGCGGTCATGCCGCCGTCGGCCCGGTAGCGCCCCTGGCGCGGCCCGAGCAGGAGCACGGCGGCCAGGGCGATCCAGCCGCCGACGGCGTGGACCACGACCGAACCGGCGAAGTCGTGGAAGGGTTTGCCGAAGGTGCTTTCGATGAGGGCCTGCATGCCGAAATTCCCGTTCCAAGCCATGCCCTCGAAGAACGGGTAGAGCAGGCTGACGATCAGTAGGGAGGCGAGCAATTGGGGGTAGAAACGCGCGCGCTCGGCGATGCCGCCGGAGACGATGGCGGGAATGGCCGCGGCAAAGGTCAGGAGAAAGAAAAATTTGACCAGGGCAAAGCCATGTTCGACCTGCAACGATTGGGCATTAGAGAAAAAGTTGACACCGTAAGCAATCCAGTAACCGACAAAAAAATAGGCGAGGGTGGAGACGGCGAAGTCGCTCATGATCTTGGCCAGGGCATTGACCTGATTCTTGGCGCGGACCGTGCCCAACTCCAGGAAAGCGAAGCCGGCGTGCATGGCGAGTACCATCACGGCGCCGATCAAAATGAAGAGGACGTCAGTACCGTCCCGCAGTGTTTCCATCGAAAATCACCTCGTGTCGTTGGGTTGTCTTGTGCGAAATTGGTGCAAGGCAAAGCACGAACTATGCCGGACAACAGCGGTTCCGCGGGTGGGTGTCGGGGCCTTGCTGTTTGGCCGGTGTCGATGGCCGTGCCGAGGCCGGTTTGCGGACGTGAGACGGCTGGATGCGCGTGGCCGCACCGACGTGATATACCGCGTTGGCTGATGGCGATGTGGAAAAAGACGCACCAAGCGAGGGCGTTTTGCGGAGGATATGGTGCGCCGCGCACCGGCTTGGACAAATGACAGTCGCCCGTGGGAGCGGCGTCACGCCGCGATGGACTGGGCTAGCGCTTGTCCACCCGGCTGGAACGATGGTCAAGGTCCGCGATCCGAGCGGTCAGCTCACGGCGCAGTGCTTCGGGCAGAACCCTCTGCGCATCGGCCAGGCAATGCACGGTGCTTGCCGTAGCGCAGGTGCGCCCCTGGGTGTCGAAAAAGCGGTAATCCAGGGCGAAGGAGCGGTCGCGCACCTCGGCCACCCGCAGTTCGATCCGGACCGCCTCGCCGTGGCACAGCGGGCGCAGGTAGCGGGCCTGCGTCTGGATAATCGGCAGCGGGAGGAGCGGGGCCGGTCCGGTCCCGATCAATGCGGGTAGCGCAAACCCGATGTGCTCCATAAAGGACTCGTAGGCATCGTGGGCGTGCCGGAACAGATAACCGTAGAACAGCACCCCGGCCGCGTCCGTGTCGTGCAGGCGGATGCGCAGGTCGTGGATAAAGCAAGTCGGGGATTCGCGAGGGGGGTTCTGCATCACTATCGGTCGTTGTCGTAATCGTAATCGAGTTTATGAAGTCCTGAATCGCTGATCCGACTACGACAACGACTACGACAACGACGTGCGCTGTCAGGTGGTATAGGGCGCAAACCCGGAGCCAACCGTCTCGGGCAGCCGCAGGTATCCGGCCACCGGGCGGGGCGGCGGACCCAGGTTCTCGGCCAGCCAGTCGGCGGTGGCCAGTCCTTGGGGAATCTGGCTACCGATGGCGGCGGCGAGTTGCGCGGTCGGCCAGTGACCGGCCGCGGATTCGATCAGGCTGGTGACCACCACCTCGATCCCCGCCGCCGACAGGCGCCGGGCCAAGGCCAGGGTGCGGCGCAAGCCGCCGATGGCGGCGGGTTTGAGGACGGCGCGCCGGACCGGGAAGCCGGCGGGATCGAAGTCGATGCCCAACAGCGGGATGGATTCGTCCAGGGCCAGGGGGAATCCGGCGATCGACTGGAGCCGCGCCAACGTCGCCCAGTCGGGTTCCCGCAAAGGCTCTTCGAGCGATTCGACGGGCTGTCCGGGCAGCCCGCGCAAGGCGCTGAGGACGCGGGTGGCGGTCCCCGGCTCCCAGGCGCCGTTGGCATCCAGACGCAGACCAAGCCCTTTGGGCAGGGTTGCGGCGAGTGTGTCCAGGCGTTCCAGTTCGCGGTCCGGTGCAGCGATCCCGACCTTGAGTTTGACCACCCGGAAGCCGGCGCGGGCGGCGCGCTCCAGATCGGCGCGGGTCGTCTCCGCCAGCGGCCCCAGGACGCCGTTGACCGGTACCTGGGCGGGCGCGTCGGCCGCCAGCCAGCAGCGCAGGCTGGTCCCGGCGAGCCGGCTGCGCAAGTCCGACAGGGCGCAGTCCAGGGCGAAATCGGCGGCGGGGGTGCGGTGGTCGGCGGGTGTCAGCAGGGTGTCCAGGGCCTGGTCGAGTGCCATGCCGGTGAGCCTGGCGCGTTGCTCCGGCAGGCGTAGCGCCGCCGCCTCGGCGGTTTCGGTGCCCGCCTCGGGCAAGGGGGCGCAATCCCCATAGCCGCGCAGCGCTCCGCACCCCACGCTGACCAGCCAGCCGCGCCGCTCCCGGAAGTTGCCGCGGGCGCTGGCCCAGACCCGGGACAGCGGCAGCCGGTAGGGCACCAGATCCACGCGCTCGATCAGGGGCGCGGTCATGGTTCGGGCCACGGGACGCGGGGACTGCTCATGCGCCGCCTCCGAAGGCGAACCCGACGATCAGCAGCAGGGTCAGCAGGCCCTGGTAGAGCCCGGTCTGGCCGAGCATCGGGTTGATTTGGGCGCCCTGGGCGCCGTGGTAGAGACGGGCGATCAGCAGCAGGCCCAGGGGCAGGGCACCCAGGGCCAGCCAGGTCGCCCCAGGGAGTCCGGCACCGAGCAGCAGCGGCAGGGGCAGGAGCATCAGCAGTGCGTACAGGACCCGTGCCCGCGGTCGTCCCAGCACGTCACAGAGGGTGTGCCGACCCGCGGCAACGTCGGTTTCCAGATCGCGATAGTTGTTGAGCAGCAGCACGGCTGCCGCCGGCAGACCCAGGGCCAGGCCGAGGGTCACGGCCGGTCGGTCCAGCGTCAGGGTTTGCAGATAATAGCTGCCCGCGACCGCGGTGATCCCAAAGAAGGCCAGCACATAGAGTTCGCCGAACGGGCCGTAGGCAATGGGCCTGGGGCCGCTGGTATAGGCATAACCGCTGGCCAGGGCGGCGACACCGACCAGGAAGATGGGCCAACCGCCGCGCGCCACCAACAGCAGCCCGAGTGCGAAAGCAAGCCCGAAGGTCAGATGGGCAGCGGTGCGTACCTGACGGGCGGTGAACCAGCCTTGAGCCGTGGCGCGCGGCGGACCTACCCGCTCCGGGGTGTCGGTGCCGCGCTCGAAGTCGGCCGCATCATTGTGCAGGTTGGTGCCGACCTGGATGGCGAGCGCGGCGAGCAGGGTCGCGGCGGCAACCAGCGGCGCCAGGGTCCCGGTCGTGATGGCGGCCAGGGCGATGCCGGCCAGCACCGGCGTTGCAGCCAGCAACAGGGTCTTGGGGCGCGCCGCGGCGACCCAGCGGCCAAGGGTCGACACGGCTCCGTCGACCCGATTGGCCGGTGCCAGGTCGCGCGGCGCGGTCAAGGTTTCAGGATCTTGTTGCATCGTGTTGCTATACGGAACGGTTTTGAGTTTTCGGTTTTTCGTTTTCGGTTAAGGACAATCAACCATTGGGTTACGAAAAACGAAAAACGAAAAACGAAAAACGAGAAACCAACAACGACGGGTATACCGTCGGGCTCATGTGCGTTGCATACCGGATCATCGCTGCTCAGGGCCGTCGCGGAAACTTGCCGAAGTCAGGCGGACGGCGCTCCAGGTAGGCGTCGCGCCCCTCCTGGGCCTCCTCTGTAGTGTAGAAGAGTGCGGTGGCATTGCCTGCCAGTTCTTGAATACCGGACAGGCCATCGGTGTCGGCATTGAAGGCGGCTTTCAGCATCCGCAGGGCCGTGGGCGACAACGCGAGCATGGTCCGGCACCAGTCCAGGGTCACGGTTTCCAGGTCGGCCAGCGGCACCACGGTGTTGACCAGCCCCATTTGCAGGGCTTCCTGCGCGTCGTATTGTCGACACAGAAACCAAATCTCCTTGGCCCGCTTGAGGCCGACCGTGCGGGCCATGAGTCCGGCGCCGAGGCCTCCGTCGAAGCTCCCGACCCGGGGTCCGGTCTGACCAAAGCGGGCATTGTCCGCCGCGATACTGAGATCGCAGATCAAATGCAGCACATGGCCGCCGCCGATGGCGTAGCCCGCCACCATCGCCACCACGGGTTTGGGCAGGGTGCGAATCTGGCGTTGCAGATCCAGGACATTGAGCTGCTCGACCCCCGTGCCGTCGCGATAGCCCTCGTTGCCGCGAACCCGCTGATCCCCTCCGGAGCAGAAGGCCAGGTCGCCGGCGCCGGTGAGTACGATGACCCCGATCGAGGGGTCCTGATGGGCGCGGTGGAAGGCGTCGATCAGCTCCCGCACGGTCTCGGGGCGGAAGGCATTGCGGACCTCCGGCCGGTTGATGGTGATCTTGGCGACGCCCGCCCAGTGCTGATAGAGGATATCACCATAGACCGGTCCGGGCGGTGTTTCCCAGTGGACGGCCGGCTGGTCGCCTTGCTGCTGCATTAGAGATGACTCCGGAGAGAGAGTTTCAGAAGAACTTGCTTAACGTATTCGTGAGCCGTTTTCTCGTTCCCACGCTCCAGCGTGGGAATGCCGTCCGGCCGCTCCAGCGGCCGGTGGCCCCAAGCGACGACTGCTGTTCCTAACCCAGCAGATCCGCCTCCGCGATCCGCTGTCGGAACGCCAGATGGGTCTCCCGGCTGCGGTCGGCGTCGATCATGACCTCGATGAGTTGGCCGCCGCGCCCGGCGAGTCCCACGGCCAATGCTTCCTGCCAGCCGGCGGCGTCACTGACCCGCTGGTGGTGCAGCCCGAAGGTGCGTGCCAGGGCGCCGAGATCAACCGGGCGCGGCGTGCGCCACAGCCGTTCGAAATCCGGCAGGCCGGACTGCGGCAGATAATCGAAGATGCGGCCGCCCCCATTATTCAGGACGATGCAGGGCCGGTCGAGCCCTGTCGCGAGGAACAAGCCGGAGAGATCGTGCAGGAACGACAGGTCCCCGAGCAATCCGGTGGTGGGGACTCCACCGGCGTTGAGACCCGCCAGGGTCGAAAGCTGGCCGTCGATACCGCTCAGACCGCGGTTGCCGAAGACCCGCAGCGGTGCCGCGCGGGTGCCGGACCAGGTCTCGAACTGGCGGATCGGCAGTGAGTTGGCGCACAGCAGCCCGTCACCGGCCGGCAGGGCGGCCACCAGGTCGGTGATGAGTTGGGCCTCGCACCAGGGGGCTTGCGCCAGGTAGTCGGCAGCCAGGACCGCCAGTCGCTGCTCGGCCTGCACCCAGAGTGCAAGCCAGCGTGCATCCGCGCGGCCGGGCGGATCGGCGGCCAGGGCGTCGCACAGTGCGCCGGGGTCGACCGCCAGATGCAGCGACCGCTCCTGCGCCAGGTCGTGTGATGGATCGGACCAGCGCTCGGCCGGGTCGATCAGGATCACCGGGATGCCCGGCAGCCATTCCAGCACGGTCCTGGAGATCGGTGCGCGGCCGAACCGCAGGATCCAGTCCGGTCGCAAGGCGTGCGCGGCCGCCGGGTTACGCGCCAGTGTCTTGTAGCGGGTGATGCGGGGGCTGGGGCGCTGCCGGGTGTCCGTGGGCACCGGACCGAAGCGTACCGCGGACAATGGATCGGCCAACAGCGGGACCCCCAGGGCGCGGGCGCAGCGTTGGGCTGCCGCGGCGAAACCCGGTCGGTCGATGTCGGGGCCGCAATAGATGAGACCGCGGCCGCGCAGACGCTCACGCAGTGCCGACGGGATGGCCGGAATGCTCAGGCGATCGGGAGGGCGGTCCCCCGGCGGCGGCTCCGCTGCAACAGCCGCCGCAGCACCGCTCCCGCGCGGCACCAGCGGTTCGCGCAGGGGCAGATTGATGTGCACCGGCCCCGGCCGTCGGCCCTGGCTCAGCGCGGCGGCACGTCGTCCCAGCGCGGTCAGTGCCGCGCGGGCGGCGGGGCTGTCCAGCGGTGCCCCCGGATCATGGAACTCGCGCACTTGGTTGCCGAACAGTCGGGTCTGATCCGTGGTTTGGTTGGCCCCCCAGCCGCGCAGCTCCGGCGGCCGATCCGCCGACAGCAGGATCAGCGGGATGCCGAACTCGCTCGCCTCCATGACCGCCGGATACCAATGCGCCGGGGCGCTGCCGGAAGTGGCCAGCAGCGCCGCCGGTCGGCCCCGGGCGCGCGCCAGACCCAGTGCATAAAAGGCGGCGCTGCGCTCGTCCAGGATCGGGGTCAAGGTCAGGCCGGGGCGCTGCTGGGCGGCCAGGATCACCGGTGTCGAGCGTGAGCCGGGCGAGAGCACCAGGTCCCGTACCCCGCCGGCCAGCAGGCCGTCGAGCAGGGCCAGGCACCAGCGCACCCCGCCGACGGCCGGATCGGCGGCGGCCGGGTCAGCGACCGATGGGGATGGGGACCCGGTCATGCGAACTGCAAGGCGGTGGCGATGGCGGCGAGTTTGTGTCCCGTCTCGCGCCATTCGGCCAGGGGATCAGAGCCGAGTACGATCCCGGCCCCGGCGTAGAGTTGTGCCTCGTCCCCCTGGATCTGCGCGCAGCGCAGCAGCACCCAGAGTTCGCCGTCCAGGTGGGGATTCGCGCCCGCCTCGAGAATGCCCGCGACGCCGGTATACCAGCCGCGCTCCAGGGGCTCCATGCGGTGCAGCCACTGCCGCGCTTCCAACCGCGGCTTGCCGTTGGTCGCCGGGGTCGGATGCAGGCGCTCGGCCAGGGTAAACAGGTCGGTCGCATCGCGCAGTCGGCCGCTCACCGGGCTCCACAGGTGCTGTGCGTTGTGCAACTGCATGACCCTGGGGACGGCCGGCACCTGGACCGCAGCGCAGCAGTCATCCAGCACCTCGCGCACCGCCGCCACCACCATGGCGTGCTCGCGCTGGTCCTTGCCGGAAGCCTGCAGTGCGGCCGTCAGCGCGGCGTCGCGCGGTGCGCTGGCCGAGCGTGCCGCGGTGCCGGCGATGGCGTCGACCTCCACCTGCCGGCCACGGACGCGCAGCAGGCGCTCCGGTGTGGCGGCGACGAACCGGGTCTCACCGCGCTCGATGCTGATGACCTGACAGGACGGAAAGAGATAGGTCAGCGCGGCCAGCAGCCGTCGCAGGTCGAAGGGCCGGCGGCCGCGCAGCCCGATGCGGCGGCACAGGACGACCTTGTCGAGCGGACCGCTGCGAATCGCCGTCAGGGCGGACTCGACCAGGACCCGCCAGTCGCGCAGGTCCGGCAGGCTGCCGAGATTGGTGAGTGTGCTGGACGTCAGCGGTTCGGGCAGCGGGGCAGCGAGCGCGGGGACCAGCCGCGCCAGCCAGTCGCGCCAGCGCCGACGCAGGTCGGCGTGGGTCGCCGGGAGTCGGGTCGTCAGCACCAGCGCGGCTTGGCCGCGGCGCGTGCAGAGTCCGAGTTCCGGGAGCCACAGCAGGGCATCGGGCAGATCCGCCGACGCGTCCGCGGTCCGGTCCGCGGGGCGCGCCGGGACGGGCGTGGGCGCCGGATGGGGCGCGGCGGCAAAACCGAGCATGGCAAAGCCGAGAAACCCGGTCTCATCCGGGTCGAGGTGCGGCCAGTGGCGGGTGAGATCGCGCGCGCGGGCGCTCAACACCCGCAGGCGCTCCGCTCCTTGAGCAGTCCACTGCGCCGCCACCCCGTAGCCCGCGCGCAGTTCCCCGGCCTGGCCATGCGAGAAGCTGAAGCGCGCGCAGTCCAAATCGGGCGGCAGTGCGATCGCCTCCGGCAGTTCGAGCACAAGCGAGGCGAACCCTGGGGTCCGGTCGGTCGGGATAAGCCCGATCGCCTCGTCGAGTCGGGCCTGCAACTGCTCCAAGAGCGCAAGGGGTGCGAGCATCTAGTGACCTACCTGCAGGAAGCGTAACGCCGTGCGCATGGTGTCGCGGCCTTGATCCAGGAGTGGGCGGCGGCGGTATGGGACGGCTGATGGGGTGTCAGTCTAACGCAACGTCAACCCTTGATGACACCCGTGCGGGTTCCGGCGATGTCCAAATGTGTCATGGTCTGTATCAAACGATTGTTTGAAAAAATGAGGCGATCGGTTAGACTGCAGCCTCTGAATCCATGCCCACGGCGGCCCATGCCCGCGATCCATCCCGCGACTCAACTGCGCGCCCCCGATCCCCGCACCGCGGCGACCCGGCGGCGCATCATCGACACCTCGCTGCGTCTTTTTGCCGAGCATGGCTTTCGGGGTGTGTCCGTGCGCGACATCAGCGCCGCCGCGCAAGTCAATGTCGCCGCGGTCAATTACCATTTCGGCGGCAAGCAGGGGCTCTATCGGACCATCTTCGAGACCGTGCTGGACGACGATGAGGCGCGCTTCGCGGAGCAATTGGCCAAGGTCGCCCGGCTATTGGAACAGACCGCGGTGGATCGGACGCTGCTGCGGGCCGCGGTCGAGATCCTGGCCGGCGGGATGGTGAGGCGGATTTCCACGTACGAGAATTTCCGCTGGTTCAGTGTGCTGCTGGCGCGGGAGCTCGCCTTTCCCGGCGAACTTTTCGAGCTGCTGTACCGCCGCCGGGCCGCACCCCTGCTGGATCTGCTGGCGCGGGTGGTCGGGGCTGCCCAAGGATTGGCACCCGCGGCGGAGTCCGTGCGGCTCACCGCCAATGTGCTCTACGGGCAGGTCGGCCATCTGGTCTTTTCGCGCCCGATCCTGTGGCGACAGGTCGACTGGGAAGACTACACCCCCGCGCGCCTGGACTTGCTCACCCGCACCGTCATTGACCTGATCAACCGGGCGATCGGACTGGAACCGCAGGACCATCCGCGCGCCGACCCTGGAGCGGTGAGATGAGGATCTCAAAGACTTTAGCCTACTTGGCGATTCCTGCCGCGCTGGTCGCGGCCGGCCTGCTTGCGGTCGTGGGGCTGGACCACCCGGTCCGGGCCGCGGACCTGGCCGGCCAGGAACCGTCCCGCGCGGCGGTGCCGCGTCCGTCGCTGGCGGTGACCCTGGTCACCCCACAAGCGGCCGAGTGGCCGCGGGAGATCGAGGCGAGCGGCGGGCTCTTTGCCTGGCAGGAGGGGGTGATCGCCGCTGAGACCGGCGGTCTGCGGGTGGTGGCGGTGGCGGTGGATGTGGGGGATCGGGTGCGGCGCGGCCAGGAACTGGCGCGTCTGGCCCAGGAGACCGTGAAGGCTGAACTGGCCCAGCAGGAGGCGAAGGTGGCCCAGGCGCGGGCCAGTCTGGCGGAGGCACGCGCCAACGCCGACCGCGCGCGCACCGTCAAGGATCGCGGGGCCATGCCGGAACAGCAGCGCACCCAGTATCTGCTCGGGGAGGAGGCGGCCCAGGCCAATCTGGCGGCAGCCGAGGCGGCGCGGGAGATGGAGCGGATTCGCCTGGAGCAGACGCATATCCTGGCGGTCGACGATGGCGTGATCACCGCCCGCGGCGTCACCCTGGGAACCGTGGTCCAACCCGGCACCGAGCTGTTCCGCATCGTGCGTCAGGGCCGTGTCGAATGGCGGGCGGAGGTCACCGCGGCGCAATTGGCGCAGGTCGTGCCCGGCCAGGAAGCGGCGCTCACACTCCCCGGCGGGGAGCAGGTGTCGGGTCGGGTGCGCATCGCGGCCCCGACCCTGGATACCAACACCCGCTATGGTCTGGTCTATGTCGACATTCCGCCGGACAGCCCGGCCCGGCCGGGGATGTTCGCGCGGGGCAGTATCCACCTGGGGGTGACGGCCGCGCTGAGCCTGCCCGAGTCCGCCGTGGTGCTGCGCGACGGCAATAGTTTCAGTTTCGAGGTCTTGGCCGACGGCCGCGTCGCCCAGCGCAAGCTCGAGACCGGGCGTCGCGCCCAGGGTCGGGTAGAGATCCTCGGCGGTCTGACGCCGGATGCGCAGGTCGCGGCGAGCGGCGGAGCCTTCCTGAACGACGGCGACCGGGTGCGGGTCGAGCCCGCGCCTGCATCGCAAGCCGCGGATGGACTCACCCTGGCACGTCCTGATTCGGTATCGACCCTCACGGCAACACCACAATGAACGTCTCTTCCTGGTCGATTCGTCACCCGGTCCCCGCGATCCTGCTGTTTGTGCTGCTGACCGTCATCGGGATCATGGGCTTTCGCGGTCTGGGGATTCAGAATTTTCCGGATATCGAATTGCCTGCCGTGACCGTCACCGCCACGCTGGAAGGGGCGGACCCGACGCAGTTGGAGACCGAGGTCGCCCGGAAGATCGAGGATCAGGTCGCGACCTTGGGCGGCATCGAGCATATCCGCACGACGCTGACCGACGGGTCCGCGACCATCCGCGTCGAGTTCCAGATCGACCAGGATTCCGAGGTCGCTTTGAACGAGGTGCGCAACGCGGTGGACAGCGTGCGCGCCGATCTTCCGCAGGATCTGACCGATCCGGTGGTCTCCAAGGTCACCACCTCCGGCTCGGCCATCGCCACTTACACGGTCGCCTCGCAGCGGATGGACGAGCAGGCCTTGTCCTGGTTCGTCGACAACGAGATCTCCAAGGCGTTGCTGTCGGTCAAGGGCGTGGGGCGGGTGGCGCGGCTCGGCGGGGTGGACCGGGAAGTTCACGTCGATCTGGACAGCGCCCGGATGCAGGCACTGGGGGTGACCGCGGGGGATCTCTCGGCGCAATTGAAGCGCGTCCAGCAGGATGCTTCCGGTGGGCGCGGCGACATCGGCGGGGCGGTCCAGTCGGTGCGCAGCCTGGGCGCGGTGGGCACCGTGGCCGGCATCGCGGATCTCGAGGTCCCGCTAGCCGATGGTCGGCGGGTGCGGATCGGCGATCTGGGCACGGTCAGCGACAGTTTCGCCGAGCGCAGTTCGCACGCCATACTCGATGAGACCCCGGTGGTCGCCTTCGAGGTCACGCGCATCCGGGGCGCCAGCGAGGTGGCGGTGGCGGCCGCCGTGCAGGCCGAGGTGGCGCGGCTTGGGGCCCTGCACCCGCAGGTGCGGATCGCGGAAGCCTTCAACACCGTGGATCCGGTGCAGGACAATTATCGGGGGTCCATGGAACTGCTCTGGGAGGGGGCGGTGCTGGCGATCCTGGTGGTCTTCTGGTTCCTGCGCGACTGGCGGGCCACGCTGATCGCGGCGGCGGCGCTGCCGCTGTCGATCATTCCCACCTTCGCCGTCATGCTGTGGCTGGGTTTCAGTCTCAACATCCTGACGCTGCTCGCCCTGGCCCTGGTGGTGGGGATTCTGGTCGACGATGCCATCGTCGAGATCGAGAACATCGTGCGGCATTTGCGGATGGGTAAACCGCCCTTCGAGGCGGCGATGGAGGCGGCCGACGAGATCGGGCTGGCGGTCATCGCGACCACTTTCACCCTGGTGGCGGTCTTCCTGCCCACCGCTTTTATGGGCGGTATTCCGGGGAAGTTCTTCGTCCAGTTCGGCATCACCGCCGCGGTGGCGGTGGTCGCCTCGCTCCTGGTGGCGCGACTGTTGACGCCGATGATGTCGGCCTATTTTCTGAAGGCCCACCCCGCGGGTAACCACGACGGGTTCATCATGACCCGCTATCTGCGCGCGGTCGGCTGGTGTCTGAACCATCGCCGGACCACGGCGCTGATCGCGATCCTCTTCTTCATCGGTTCGCTGCAGATTCTGCCTCTGCTGCCCAAGGGATTTGTGCCCGCGGCGGATCGCGGTCTGATCATCGTCAAGCTGGAACTCCCCCCCGGCAGCGCCCTGGCGGAC
This sequence comes from uncultured Lamprocystis sp., assembly GCA_964470155.1. Taxonomy (GTDB): domain Bacteria; phylum Pseudomonadota; class Gammaproteobacteria; order Chromatiales; family Chromatiaceae; genus Thiodictyon. The sequence continues at coordinate 21,088 of CAYYAY010000067.1, forward strand.
ACGCGGCTCGCGGCCGAGCGGGCGCGTGCCTTGCTGGCACCCATGACGGAGATCACCGGCAGCTTCACCGCGGTGGGCAGTGTCGCGGGCCAGGGTCCGATGGCGGAGGGCGGCGCCAAGGACGTGCGCCTGGCCACCCTGAACCTGAAACTGGTCAATCGTCACGATCGCGACCGCAAACAGACCCAGGTGGAGCAGGAAGTCCGCGAGCGTTTGCAGGCCCTGCCCGGGGTGCGCATCTCCATCGGCGGCAGCGAACCCGGCGGCAAGCTCCAGGTCGGGCTGGCGAGCGACGATCCACTGGCCCTGGCCGCTGCCGCCCAGGCGGTGGAGCGCGATCTGCGCACCCTGGAGGGGGTTGGCAACATCGTCTCGGGGGCCAGCCTGCAGCGTCCGGAGATCCAAATCCGCCCGGACTTCGCCCGCGCCGCCGACCTGGGGGTGACCACCGCGGCCCTGGCCGGCGCGGTGCGGGTCGCCACCTCCGGCGACTTCAAGGTCAATCTGCCCAAGCTCAACCTGCCGCAGCGCCAGATTCCCATCCGCGTGCGGCTGGACCCGGGACTGCGTCAGGATCTGGACGCCATCGCCCAGTTGCGGGTCCCGGCCAAGACCGGATCGGTGCCCCTGTCGGCGGTGGCCGAGTTGCGACTGGGCAGCGGTCCGGCCCAGATCAACCGGGTGGATCGCATGCGCAACGTGAACATCGACGTTGAATTGGGCCAGCGCCTGATCGGCACCGTGCTCGACGAGGCCAATGCCCTGCCGTCACTCAATAACCTGCCGCCCGCGGTGGTGCGGATTGAGCAGGGCGATGCCGAGCGGATGACCGAGTTGTTCGCCTCCTTCGGCACCGCCATGCTGATCGGCGTGCTGTGCATCTATGCCGTGCTGGTGCTCCTGTTCCATGACTTCATGCAGCCGGTCACCATCCTGGTCGCACTGCCGCTCTCATTCGGCGGAGCCTTCATTGCGCTGCTGCTGACCCAGAACAGCTTCTCCATGCCCTCCGTCATCGGCATCCTGATGCTGATGGGGATCGTCACTAAGAACTCTATTCTCCTGGTCGAATACGCCATCGCCGCCCGCCGCCGGCATGGCCTGGACCGGCGCGGCGCCATTCTCGATGCCTGCCACAAGCGCGCCCGGCCCATTGTCATGACCACCATCGCCATGGGTGCCGGCATGCTCCCGGTCGCCCTGGGCCTGGGTGCTGAGCCGAGCTTCCGCTCGCCCATGGCGATTGCCGTGATCGGCGGGCTCATCACCTCCACCTTGCTGAGCCTGCTGGTCATTCCGGTGGTCTTTACCTATGTTGATGATCTGCTGCGCCTGCTCAAGCGGCTGCTGCCGCGGCGGCCGGGGGCGGATGCGGCGGGACCCGAGTCCGGTCGGTCCGCTGCGGCGGTGGATGTGGGTCGCGTGAGTCGAGCCTAGCCTGCGCGGAACAGCCGCCGGTAGCGTAGCACGTAGGATGGGCAGAGCGAGAGCGATGCCCATCCTACCGAGAGGCCCGGCCCCATCCGTTCTGATCGCACCCGTAGCGCGGGCGCCGGTTGACCCCCGATCCCGCAAAGGCTAAGTTGAGGATCCGGGATTAGACGGGGGATCACCCTGGCCCCAGGGTTTGCCTGCCCAACAATCCGGCGCTGCGCAAGACCCACTGCGCCGGCCTGGCCCACGCGGATGCCTTCTGAAACGTATTTAGGAGTGTCGAAGCATGACTGTTGCGCAGAGTTACGACCATGATTTTTTCGGCTGGTTGAACGCGAATGCGCAATTGATGCGCAACCATCAATTCGACCAAGTCGATGTCGAACATATTGCCGAGGAGTTGGAGGCGATGGCGAGGAGCGAGAAGCGTGAACTGTTGAATCGCCTTGCCGTCTTGCTGATGCACCTACTCAAGTGGCAGTACCAGGCGTCCAAGAGGACGCGCAGTTGGCGCAATACGATATTGACGCAACGCATGGACATCGCTGATCTGCTTGAAGACAGCCCCAGCTTGCAGCCGTTGGTGGCGGAAAAGATCCAGACGGCTTATGAAAAAGCGAAGCTCAAGGCAGAGGATGAGACCGGAATCGATCGGCGGACCTTTCCGAGCCAGTGTCCATATACCCTGGAGCAGTCACTGTCCCCGGATTTTTTTCCTGGCGACAGCAGCGAGGTATGACCAGGCGGTCCTGGTTCCCGAGCGCTGAAACTGCATGACCTGCTGACCAGCGGGCGGGTGGAGATTCTGGTCGTGCCCAAAGATGACCCTGCAACGGCAGGCGGATCTGGCGGATCGGCTCGGCATCCCGAGCGCGGTCTGGCCCTGGACCAAGAAGGTCTGGATCGACCCCAAGGGGCATGTCATCGAGACCCGCGGCGCGGAGGACATTGCGCGGTGGGATCTGTGTTCGCGGGTCCTGGCGCGACGCGATGTGGTGGAGCGGCTGTCGGTGCCCTGGTGACCGCTAGGGTTTGCGCAGGCGACAGGATGGGAGCCGCGGCGCTGGGCTCGGGCGGGTCTATACTGGGTCAGCCCCATGGGCTCGCTGATCCATCAAAATAAAGAGGACGATCCGTAATGAACGAGACGATCATGCCGCCGGTCCCCGGCGGGAGGGACCCGCAAGTGAACCGGGTGACCCTCGGTCATCCCTGGCATTGGCTTGCGAAAGGTTGGCAGGATATCAAGTCGGCGCCCTTCTACAGTCTGCGTTACGGCGCGGGGATTGTGGTGATCAGCGCGCTGATCGTCCTGCTCACCGTGCTGGGTCATCTGACCTTCCTGGTGCCCTTTCTCACAGCCGGGTTTTTTCTGATGGCGCCGCTCCTGGCGATCGGTCTCTATCAGATGAGCGCCCATCTGGAACGGGGTGAGTCGCCGCGGCACTGTCAGGCGTTGGAAGCGGTGCGCCGTAATCAGGGTCAGTTGGGAGTCGCGACCGGTTTTCTGTTCATCACGATGCAGCTCTGGATTCTGGCGTCGGTGTTTCTCTTCATCATGTTGTTCCAGGATCCTTTTCCCACTTGGAAGAATTTCGTCCCGGTGGTCGTGCTGTCGGGTCAGTACACGGGGTTGCTGACCGCGATCACCCTGGTCGGCGCCTTTTTCGCCGTCTGTGCCTTTTGTATCAGCGCGATCACGATCCCGATGTTGATCGATCGCCAGGTGGACGGCTTTACCGCCATGCGCACCAGTGTGCGGGCGGTCAGCCTCAATTGGGCGCCCATGCTGCTGTGGGCCGCGCTCCTGGTGCTGATCGGGGGTGCCGGGCTCCTGACCTTCTATCTCGGGCTCTTTGTGGCCGTGCCCCTGGTCGGCCATGGGACCTGGCACGCGTATCGGGACCTGGTCGCGCGGGAGTGACGGTCAGGGCTTGATGAGCAGCACCTCGACCCGCCGGTTGCGGCTGCGCCCGTCCGCGGTTTGGTTTTCGGTAATGGGCTGGGTCTCGCCCTTGCCCGTGGCCGTGATCCGGTCCGCGGCGATACCCAAGGCAGCCAGCGCGGCCTTGACCGATGCGGCCCGCTGGGCGGAGAGGGTCAGGTTGGCCTTGGCGGTGCCTTTGCTGTCGGTGTGGCCTTCGATCTGGACCCGGATTCGCGGGTTCTGCTCAAGGAACGCGGCCATGCGTTTCAGACTATCCGGCACCGGGGACGGCAGGGTCACTTGCCCCGGTTTGAAGCGCAGGTCGGTTTCGGCAAGGGTGACTTGCAGGCCGCGGTCGGTCACCCGAGCCCCCAGCGCCGCATCGCCCTCGATCGATTGCCCCGCATCCTCCGGGCCGCGGCCTGCCGCCGCCTCGGCTTCGACCGGTGACGCCGCCTCATCGCGGGCGGCTGCCAAGGCGACCGCGTGGCTGGTTGCGAGATCCGCAATCGTCTGCTCAAGGTCCAGTACCCGCTGTCTGAGGGTCAGTAACTCAGCGTTCCCGGTGGTCGGCCGGCAGGGCGGGAGGGCGGCGCCGGTCCGGGCATCCGCTGTCTCGGGTGCCGGGTGCCGCTCGATCGGCGCGGGGTCGACGAGGTATGCAAGCAGCAGCCCGGCGCCGAACAGCAGAACCAGGGCGATGGGTGCCAGGGGGAGCCAGGGGCGCTCGGCGGGTGTGGGTTCGGACATGGGATCTCCGGTCTGGGTCAGAAGGGCCTTATACGATGAACACGATCGTTGTCGTTGTCGTTGTCGTAATCGAGCGAATCGAAACCCGACAGACAGCGGTTGCTCATACCAAACTTGAATCGCTTATCCGATTACGATTACGACAACGACAACGATGCCGAAGGCGTTCCCTAAGGAATCCTTCCCTAGTGACCGGGCACGCAGATCCCGCCCTGCCGCACCGCATTGGCGGTGCGGGTGAGCAGGATCAGGATGATGCCGGTCAGCAGGGTGAGCAGGCCGAGCCCCAGATAGCGGTAAAGATCATTGCCCGAGCGCTCGAACATCACCAGACTCGCGATGCTGATCGCCGCCAGGGGAAAGGAATAAGCCCACCAGGAGAGGAAAAAGCGCAGCCTCAGGAAGCGGGCGGCCTGGGTGAAGAGCAGCAGGGTGAGGAACAGACCGGCGTAATAGAGAATCCGTCCGAAGGCGTCCAGTTCGGGAACCAGCCGGCTGTAGGCGATGAAGCCGACGGCGGGCGGAGCGATCAGAATGAACAGGGTCGGCATCAGGCGTTCATCAATGGGGTCATGGAACAGCACCCGATAGAGAATGATGGTCATCAGCATCACCCAGAACAGCATGCCGATGCTGAAGAAGAACCAGGAGACGTCGATGTATCCCAGCGGCACCCCGGCCACCGGCACCAGCACGTTGCCGACCGCCGGGATGAACCAGGCCGGGTTCATGTGTTGCACTTTGAAGTGGTCATGGTGCATCCAGACGTTCACCACGTAGAGCATGAAGGCCAGGTGCAGCGTGGCCCCGGCCAGCCACAGCCAGCGGGTCAGCTCCGGCGCCAGCGGCAGGAAGGCGATCGAGAGCAGCAGCAGGCTGATGGAGATGGTCGGGAAAAAGTTGAGCTTGACCGGGTGGCGCAGTTCGCCCAGCACGGACTGGCGGTACAGCACCAGCTTGGTGCCGTAGAGCATGACCAGGGTCAGGAACAGCAGGCTGGTGACACCGACCAGCCAGGGCGTGATCCCCAGGTCCACCCCCAGGATGTGCTGGGCCTTTTCCCAGCCGATGGTCAGACCGGACATCCCCATCACCATCGCGAAGAACGAGATGGGGAAGTTTTCCAGTCGGGAATCGGGTTGTGTTGGCGTTGTCATGGGGGCTCCGGGCATGCCTCAGTGCAGCGGCAGGGGCGAGGTCATCACCAGCAGGACGCTCAGTGCCGCGGCGGTCGAGAGGACCGGCATCCAGGGCCAGAGGGACGACCGCCGCGAGCGTGCGGGACGCGGTGCAGCGGCGCGAAGCATTTGGTTCGACATAGAGGACTCCAGTGAATGTACGTCTGCTGCAACCGATCACGATCGGCGCTCCGGGTTGTCGGTCGCGGATGCCATGGTGGATAGGACAGAATGGATTGACAGGCAGTTTACAAATTCCCCGCGTCGTCGGCATTGACAATAGTCGCAGCCCCCAGGTCGGTTAAAACGAGTGATCTATCGTAAGGACTTTACGCCGGAGAGACGCGGTGTTTGATCCCTATACGTACTCGGGGATCGGCGCCCGCCGCCGAGTCGGGACGCTCACCGCGTTGCCGCGACCGCGTCGCCCGCCGGGGGCAGCAGGAGACTAAAATGGGTACCCTCGCCGGGACTGGAGTTCACGGTCAAGCCGGCGCCGGAGCGGGATACGAATTCCTGGACCATGAAGAGCCCGAGTCCGTGCCCCCGTTGTGTTGCCTTGGTGGAGAAGAGCGGTTCGAAGATGCGGGCGAGGACCTCGGGGTGCATACCGGCGCCGGTGTCGGTGACGCTGAGCTCGACGCCGCCACCGGCGGGCGCGCTGCCGACCGCCAGCCGGGCGCCGGCGTCCCAGCGGCCAGGTTGGGCCGCGATGCGCAGCTCGCCCCCATTGGGCATCGCGTCGCGGGCATTCAGGGCCAGGTTGAGCAGGGCCGCCTGGAGGAAGCCGCGGCTGCTGCGGGTCTTCAGATCGGCCGGGATCTGGACCGTCAACTGAATGGCGGGAGGCAGCAGATGGACCAGGATGCGCACCAGGTCCGCGACTGTCGATGCCAGATCCACGGACTCCAGCGGGACCCCGCCGGCCCGACTCAAGGACAGCATGCCGGAGGTGACGACCTTGGCCTGCCCCAGAGCGCTCTGGATCTCTTCCAGCACCTGGGCGAGTTCCGGATCGGCGCTACGGTCTTGCAGGCGGCTTTCCAGATAGCACAGATTGGCGTCGATGACGCCCAGCAGGTTGTTGAAATCGTGCGCGACTCCGCTCGCGAGATGGCCGATGGTCTCGCGCTCTTTGGCCTGCATCAGGCTGCGTTGCAGACGCTCGTTGTGGCACACCGCGGCGGCCCGCTGGGCGACGAGCCGCAGGATCTGGCGCTCCGGCCCGCCCAGGTTCAGCGGGGGGTCGGTGGACCATAGGGTTAGGATCAGGGTATCCGATGGGCCGTCCGGGTGCGGGCAGTCAAAGGCGACCCCGATGCAGGAGACGAACCCGGCCGCCAGGGTCGATCGGGTCAGGCGTTCGGGTCCCAGGACCCGCGGCTGCCCTTGACCGCCCAGGATGTCGTCCAGCGCCCGCCGCCCCAGGCGCGGCAGCCGGCCGTCCGGGTCGTCGACGCGCACGGTCGCCAGCACCCGGTGTCCGCTGTCCAGTTGACCCAGGAGCGCCGCGGTCATGCCCAGGCTCCGGCAGCCTAGACCCAGCAGGGCGCACACCTGCTCCGGCAGGGCGAGCGGCAGGTTCGCCACGTCGACCAGTTCCTCGAGCTGGAGGGTGTAGCGTCCCAGCGCGTCTTCGAGTGCCTGGCGCTGCGCGTTGGCGGCATAGAGATCCGTGACGTCTTCCACCATGCCGAGGGGGCTCGGCGGCTCCCCCGGCCGGTTGGGCAACAGGGTGACCCGCAGGTCCCCCCAGACGTCCCGGCCGTCTACGCGCCGATAACGTTTGGTTGCCCGGTAGCTGGTGCGCCGCCCGGCGATCAGGTCGGCCAGGATGATGCGGTCGGCGCGCCGCTCCTGCGGCGGGCTCATCCCGTAGACCGGCATCCCCACCGCACGCTCCGGGGCGCAGCCCAGGAAGGTACCGAGCGCCTGGTTGGCCAGGGTGACCCGGCCATCCGCTCCGACCAGGGCCATGCCGAGCGGGGCGTTATCGAAGACGGCGCGCAGTCGCGCCTCGCTCTCGCGCAGGCATTCTTGGGCACGGTGACGCTCGCTGATGTCCTGATGGATGCCCGACATCAGCAGCGGCTCGCCGGCCGGACCCCAGGAGACCACCCGTCCCTGGTCGAAGACCCAGACCCAGTGTCCGTCCTTGTGGCGAATCCGCACCTCGCATTCGTAGGTGTCGAGTTCGCCGCGGAAGTGGCGTTGCAGTAACGCGTTGCTGATCGGCAAATCCTCCGGGTGCGCCAGACGGCTCCAGGTTTCGATGGTGGTCGGAGCGAGCTCCTCCAGGCGATAGCCGACGATCTCGGCCCAGCGCGCGTTGAAGACGGTCGCTCCGGTCTGGACCTCCCACTCCCAGGTACCCACCCGGGTGCCGGCGATGATATTCGCCAAGCGGCGGCGCTCCGCGGCCAGCCGAGTCTGTTCGCCGCGCAGCGCCTCCTCGGTGGCCCGCTGCCGGGTCACATCCAGGCTGGTTCCGCTCAGGCGCAAGGGGCGGCCCTGGGCGTCGCGGGCGATGCGCCCCTCGGCGAGCAGGATGCGCGGCACTGCGTCGACGCCTTGCACCCGATGCTCAAACCGGTAGTGTCCGTCGGGACTTGCCACGGCCGCGGCCAGCGCCGCCGCGCAGGCGGGGCGGTCCGCGGCGGGCATGGCGGCGAGCAATCGTTTTTCATCGGCTTCGACCTCCCCTGGGGTATAACCCAGCAGTCGGTAGGTCTCGTCGGACCAGATCATGGTCCCGTCCGCGATGTCCAGTTCCCAACTCCCGACATGGGCGATTGCCTGAGCTTCCAGCAGACGTTCCTGGGCTAGGCGCAATGCACTGATATCATTAACGATGGCCAGCGAGGCAGTCATCCGACCCGACAGCTCGCGGATGGCGGAGACGGTCACCTCCACGCGGGCAGTGGTTCCGTCCCGGCGCAGATACTGTTTTTCGATCCGGTAGCTCGGGAGCTCACCGGCGTGCAGTCGGGCGAATTGCGCGATATCCCGGCCGCGATCTTCGGGGAGGGTCAAATCGCTGAAATGGCGACCGACGAGCTCCTGCGGATGCTCCCGGTAACCGAGGATCTCATACAGGGCAGGATTGGCCAGCACCAGGCGGCCCTGGATGTCCCCCAGGGCGATGCCGGCCGGGGACTGATCGAAGATGGCGCGCAGCCGCTCGGTGTCGGCATGTTCCCGCGTGCGGTCCTGGACGGTGAGCAGGTAGCCCTCGCGCTCCCCCAGCGCATTGCGGATGGCGGAGGCGACGAGTCGCAGCCAGCGCGGACCCTCGTCCGCCGCCCGGCTCAGGTCAAGGGACAGGCGTTCGGTCGCGTGCAGCGCGGCGAGCCGTTCGGCGATACCCTCGGCTGCCGGCCCGGCCGCCGTAAGCAGCTCGGGGAGCGACAGCGACCCGGCCGCCGCGGTGCCCAGACCCAAGATGTCGAGGGCCGCACCGTTGATGAAACGGATGGTCTGGTTGGCATCGGCCGCCACGATTCCCAAGTCTTGCGCATGCGTCAGCAGCGAGCGCAGGACGGATTGTTCACTCAACTGTCGGCGGGCGTCCTGCAGCGCCCGGTCCTGGTCGGCGACGACGCGCCGCAACAGGCGGACAAAGACGTCTTGGATGTCCCTCAGCAAGTCGCGTCGGGTGAGGATGCCGACGAGCTGGCCGGAGGCGTCCTCCACCACCAGACGCCTGACCCCGAGTGCCTGCATCGTCGGACTCGCTTCATGGGCGGGGTGGTCAGGGCTGATCCGGTGCACCGGGCAGGACATGCGTGCGGCGAGCGGTGTGGCCCGCAGATCCAGGTTCGCACCGGCGAGCCGGATGGCATCGCGTTCACTCAGGATCCCGAGGGCCCGTCCTCCCTCGGCGACCACCACCGAGCTGATGTTGCGCTCGGCCATCAGCGTCAGCGCCGCGGCGACCGAGGCGTGCGGAGACAGGGTCGCCGGGTCGCGCGTCATCAGGTCCGCGACGGTGCGGGGACCCATCAGCTCTTCGGCGCCCAGGGCATGGGCGAAGTCGGTCTCGGAGAGCACGCCGTACAGCCGACCCTGGCCGTCGGTCAGCACCAAGTGCCGGAAGCCCTGTCCGGCCATCCGGGCGTAGCCCTCCGCGAAGGTCAACTGGGGCGAAACGGTGACGGGATCAGGAGTCATCAGGTCGCGCAGCCGGGCCTCGGGATCGTAATCGCCGCGGGCCATCAGCCCCAGGAGGTCGCGCTCGGTGAAGATTCCCGCCGGGCAGCCGTCCACCGCCACCACGATCGCGCTCAACTGTTGTTCCGCCATGATCGCCAGGGCCCACCCGACCCGATCGTCCGGGGACAATGCGCGCGTGCTTCCGGGCTGACACAGGTCTGCGAGTGTGAGGGTCTCGATCATTGAGGTGGTTGATCCAAGGTGTCCGACACTTCTCGGCGCGGTCTATTGGCGACGCGGCTCGTCGCGCACTCGACCGGTAGACCGCGGGCAAACCCGGGTGGGTTCGGATCGCCGCCGCGCGGGGCCCTGGGAATTCATCAGAATGTGGTTCCCGGCGGTTGGTTAGGGAGGGGTAAGCACATATCGTGCCACCTTATCGATTCGTTTCGACAGGGACATTGATCCGCCGCCTCGGCGTGCCGTTCGGGATTGCATCGCCCGGCTTGCAGTCTGCATCGAAAGTTGCGACTGATCTTGCGAAAACGCCCGGTTGCGGGCGCAGCATCGAAATCGGAGAAGCGCTTGCATCTGTGTACTGGAACGCTGCTGATCCGGTGCCTTCCGTGTGGTTCCATGGCTGCAAGCCCCAGGGATTCGAGCGTGCTCGCCGGGATGCGGATCGGCGTCCACAGCGATCGCTGGGGGTGGACGGAAACCGGCTAGTGACTTTGCGCGCGACGCCCTACAATGGGAGCTATGGCCTTCGTACCTGATGTCCAGGCAGAACCTTGGTGTAGGGGCGGGTTTGAAACCCACCCCTCCCAGGTCCGGTTATCAGGTCCGAAGGCGATCATCCGGGTGATCACCCGGAACGTCCCCCGCCCGCGCAGCCTTACCGGAGTCCGCCCCGAATGACCGACACCACGCAGTCCCGTTCCCGAATCCTGATCCTGCTGGCCCTCGCCGGGCTGATGGCCGCTACCCGCGGTCAGCAGTTCGCACCGCTGGGGCACCATCTGCCGGATGCCTCGCTCGCCGTCTTCTTCCTGGCCGGGTTCTACCTGCGCGCCCGGTGGGTGCCGCTTGCGCTGTTCGCATTGGCCACCGCCATCGATCTGACGGCCATCGGGTGGGGCGGGGTCAGCAGTTATTGCTTCAGCCCGGCCTATGCGATGCTGGTTCCGGCTTACGGCAGCCTGTGGGCACTGGGGCGCTGGTACCAGCCGCGTCATCGCCCCGACCCGGCCACGCTGCCGCTCCTCGGGGCGGTCCTATTGATCGGCGGGGTGGCGGCGGAGGCTTTTGCCAGCGGCGGTTTCTATCTGCTGTCCGGCCGCTTCGAGCCCAGCCTGGTTGGCCTGGGCCACAGTCTGGTCAGCTACCTGCCGGGCACCCTGGCCGCGCTCTTCGGTTATGTCGGTCTGGCGGCGATCGCGCACTTGATGCTGAACCCGCGTCAGGTGTCCGGCCGCGTCGGTTCCTGATGACCGAGGATACCGCGCGCGAGCGCCATCGCCGCCGCATGCAGCGTCACAAGGAAATCGTCGACGCGCGCGTGGCCGGCGCCACCATCGACCGCGGGGTCCTGGTGGTCAATACGGGTAACGGAAAAGGCAAGAGTTCCTCGGCCTTCGGTGTGGTGGCGCGCGCCCTGGGTCACGGCATGAAGGTTGCCGTGGTGCAGTTCATCAAGGGCAGTTTCGCAACCGGGGAGGAGGCGTTTTTCCGGCGTTTTCCCGAAGTTGAATACCATGTGATGGGCGAGGGGTTTACCTGGGAAACCCAGGACCCGGAACTGGATCGCCGCGCCGCCCTGGCGGCCTGGGAACTGGCAGCCGGCTTTCTGGCGGATCCGAGCATGCAGGTGGTGGTGTTGGATGAACTCAACATCGCGCTCAAGCTCGGTTTGGTCCCGCTGGATCGGGTCATTGATGCACTGGACGCGCGTCCCGACCATCAGCATGTCGTGGTGACCGGCCGCGGCGCGCCCCCGGGGTTGATCGAAATCGCCGATACCGTGACCGAGATGCGGCCCATCAAGCATGCCTTCGACGCCGGGGTGATGGCGCAGAAGGGCATCGAGCTGTGACCGAGGCCACGCCGCGGCTCACCCTGATCCTGGGTGGGGTGCGCTCCGGCAAGAGTCGGCTGGCCGAGCGTATGGCCCATGGCAGCGGACTGCCGGTGACCTATCTCGCCACCGCGCGGGCGGGCGACGGGGAGATGGCCCGGCGCATTGACGAACACCGGCGCCGCCGCCCCGCCCAGTGGCGTCTGGTCGAAGAACCGCTCGAGCTGGCGGAACGCATCAGCGTCGAGGCAGCCGCGCAGCGCTGTCTGCTGGTGGAATGTTTGACCCTGTGGGTGACCAATCTGCTCATGGAAGCCGACGGTCCACCGATCGAGCACGCGCTGGAGCGTCTGCCCGAAGTGATCGCCGCGGCGCCCGGCCGCCTGATCCTGGTCGGGAACGAGACCAACATGGGCGTGATTCCCTTGGGCGAGTTATCGCGCCGCTACTGCGATCTGGTCGGGCGCCTGCATCAGGACCTGGCCGCCCGCTGTGATCAGGTCTTGTTCATGGTCGCCGGTTTGCCGCTGGTCGTGAAGGGTCCGGCGCTGGGTCGGTCATGACTCAGAAATCAGTTAAACACGCGTTGTCGTTGTCGTTGTCGTTGTCGTTGTCGTTGTCGTTGTCGTAATCGACGAAGCGATCGAATTTCGACATTGGCAGACGGCACGGTTTCTCGTTCCCACGCTCCGCGTGGGAATGCCGGGCGGGCGCTCCGCGTCCG
>CAYYAY010000068.1:0-32290 GCA_964470155.1 uncultured Lamprocystis sp.
GGTACGCCTTGGTCAGGACTTCATCCTGGCCCTTGGCAGTCCTGACGAGAACCTGCTTGCGGTTCATAGCAGATATCGACCTCGTGTATGGCGGTAAGGCGTTGTCGGCTGCCATGAAAGTTGGGCGGGGCCGGAGATATGAACAAACCTCGCAATCTCGCAGAGACACGATAAGGTTACGACGCTAACCGGGCCTCCGGTGCTCAGTCAAGAACCACCCCGTGGATGCCTATAACTTCGCGGCCTTGGCTCGGCTCTGTAAGCATAGCCCGACTTTCATGTGCAGGGGTGAGCCTGGCGATCATCGCCGTTGGGGTGACGAACGAACCCAACACGCTCATGTCGACTGGAGGATGTTGGGGTTCGTTCCTCACCCCCAACCTACAGACTGTTCCAAGAGGTACGCAACCCCGGTCGTTGTCGAGCGCGTGGTCGAGGACATCGACCAGATCGTGCGCATCGTGCGCTTTCCCGGCTGGCAACAAGCCAGCGCCGGCGAACGCGAGGTGAAAAAGGCCCTGCGGGGCGCGCTGTTCAAGTACAAGCTCCACAGCGACAAGGAGTTGTCCGACAAAGCCTATGGGTACATCAGACAGTATTACTAAGGCGGCCCGGTGACCTTGAACTTGAGTTGGGGCCACGGCAGATTCGTTCTAGCCCGCTGGTGCTGGGAACGGCCGGGGGCAGCGCGTAGGATGGGCAGAGCGAGAGCGATGCCCATCCGGCCACCGCGGCGCTTGAGGATGGGCATCGCTCTCGCTCTGCCCATCCTACCGAAAGGCCAGGTTCATACAAGCCACATCACTTCCGATCACACCCGACCAGGCATCCAGACCACCACTCGGGTGAGTCACCCAGCGCGGATAACGCATTGACAACTTTGGTGTCTTGACGGCTTCGCGTGAGATCCGCTCTGTTTTCTGTTTACCCCACTAAATTACACGACTCTTATCAATGAGAAACGCACGCGTTTGCATTCTAATGTGATCGTCCGTCAGGCCTGACGGCTTTTTCCCGATCACGAGGAACGCACAATGGAAACGCTTGATCTCACCACGAACAACGGGCGTGGATTTGCCGGCCGCCGGCGCCGCCGGGGCGCCGGTTGGTGCCGCAACCTGGGCCTCCCGGTGGCCGCGGACGCGCGACCCGGCGGCGGCAACGAAGCCCCAAACACACCGCTGACCGGAGCCGCTGTCGGACCCGCCGAAACCCCGGCAGCGCGTGGAGAACTGCAGCCGCGGGGACGCGGACCCGGCGGCGGCCGCGGTGCTGGTGCCTGCCGGAACAACGGCGGCGCAGCCGGGCAAGGTCCCGGCCGCGGCGCGGGACGCGGAGTCGGCGGCGGACAAGGCCGTCGCGGCCGGATCTGAGCCGGCGCATCACTGACCCATGTTCACGGTCATGAGCCTGTTTCTCGTATATCTGCATTCTGGCTTCTCGTCTCGCGGCGGCACCCCGCGCAGCGGCGATCGGGGGCGGCCGCGCCGGACCGGTGGACAGAACCAACAGCAGGGCGAGGAAAAACAAGGCGGACCGTCGCATGGAGTTCTCAGGGATGTCCTCAGGGAACGGGCGGATGCAGCAGTGGGCACGCTTGCGCGGTTAAGGACAGGGCAGGAAATGGCCTGAGGGACACCAGCCGCGGGCGCTGGTCCTAGCGGGGCGCGGTCACGGCAGCGACCCGCTCCGCTGACCGCTGCCCGGCGGCGGTTGCGACGACGGCAGCGATGCCGATTATATACCCATCGGACATGATAACCTGACCTAGGGACGGGTTTCTCACCCGCCCCTACAGCCAGGGTCTGTCCGGATATCAGGTCGGGGGGCGATATCAGCCGCGAGGAGCGGCATTGAGGCCGCCGTCCGGTTGAGCGTGCTCCGCACGACGGCCCGATCGCATACCACGGCGGGCGCGGTTTAGCAGTAAGGCGAGCGATTTCGCTGGTCCTATGACATAATGCAGGGCTGCTTTAATCCGGATTTGCGCTGCCGGCCCAAGCCATTCAACCTCCTGTAACCACGGGGATAACCTCGATGAGCCTCCTGATCTCCGACGCCATGGCCCAAGATGCGGCAACCGCCGCCTCCGCCGTGACCGACCCGCTGCTGAGCCTGCTGCCGCTCGTCCTCTTCGGTGTGGTCTTTTATTTTCTCCTGATCCGGCCCCAGGCCAAGCGGCAGAAAGAACACAGACGCATGATCGATGCCCTGACCAAGGGTGACGAGGTGGTTACCATGGGCGGCCTCGCCGGACGGATCACCGATTTGGGCGACAACTTCGTTCAGGTCGAGATCGCCGACGCCATCCAAGTGAAAGTCCGCCGCGCCGCGATCGAGGCGGTGATGCCCAAAGGTTCACTCAAGGACCTCTAACCGGAGTCTCGCGGACGCATGGAGGCCGGTTGCGTGCTTCCATCGTCCATCCGCTGCCGCCGGCCAGTTTCAATTTCAGCGTCAGTACGGCGCACCCCCGGCCCGGCACCGCGCGACCCTCCCCCGCCGCGCAAGCGATTGGAAATGCGATGAACCAATATCCCCTGTGGAAAAACCTGCTGATCCTGGGAACCCTCCTGGCCGGCCTGATCCTGGCCCTGCCGAACCTGTTCTCTCAGGACCCATCCATCGAGATCTCGGCCGCCCGCAAGGCGACGATGACCGCCGCCGGCAACGATGAGATCCGCGCCGCCCTGGAGAACGCCAAGGTCCCGTTCAAGCGGATCGACACGCTCGAAGGCGGCAAACTCCTGGTCCGTTTCAACAGCTCCGGAGACCAGTTGCGCGGCGCCGAGGTGATCGAGAGCACCCTGTCGGACCGCTACCGCGGCGCCCTGACGATCGCCGCCGACCTACCCGGGGTGGTTCGCGCGCTGGGCCTCAAGCCCATGAATCTCGGGCTCGATCTGCGCGGCGGTATCTATGTGCTGATCGACGTGGACATGGAGTCCGCGGTGGATCAGTCGCTGGAACGCTATGTCGAGGACATCCGCACCCAATTGCGCGACGCCAAGGTACGCTACCTGACCGTCGGCCGCGAACAGGGCAAGGTCGTCGTCAAGTTTGCCGACGCCGGGGCGCGTGACGCGGGTCAGAAAGTCATCGCCAAGGAGTTCCGCGACCTCGTGATGGCGTCGGTGGATGAAGGCGGAGCCTTCTTGATCACCTTGGCCCTGACGCCGGCCCAGCAGAAAGAGATCCAGGATTTCGCTCTCCAGCAGAACGTCACGACCCTGCGCAACCGGGTGAACGCCCTGGGTGTGGCTGAGCCCAACATCGCCCGTCAGGGCGATCGGCGCATCGTTGTCCAGTTGCCGGGCGCCCAGGACCCGGGCCGGCTGAAGGAAATTCTCGGTGCCACCGCCACCCTGGAGTATCGTCTGGTCGATACGGAAGGCAGCGCCACGGATGCGGAGGCCGGGCGGGTCCCGGTCGGCAGCCGGCTCTACCACGACCGCGAAGGCCGCCCGGTGCTCCTGAAACGGCGGGTGATCGTCACCGGCGATCAGATCACCGATGCCGCCTCGGGGTTCGACGCCCAGAGCGGCACCCCGATGGTCTCGGTCAACCTGGACGGACCCGGCGGGCGGCGCATGCGGGATGTGACCACCGAGAACGTGGGCAAACCCATGGCCGTGGTGTTCATCGAAAACCGCACCACCACCCAACAGGTGGACGGCAAGCCGGTGAAGCGTACCGAGAAGGTCGAAGAGGTGATCAGCGTCGCCAACATCCGCGAGCCCTTCGGCAAGCGTTTCCAGACCACCGGCCTCGACTCCTCCGAGGAAGCCCACAACCTGGCCCTGTTGCTGCGCGCCGGCGCGCTGGCCGCGCCGATTCAGATCGTGGAGGAGCGCACCGTGGGTCCGAGCCTGGGCCAGGACAATATCGATCAGGGCATGCTGTCGGTCGCTATCGGTTTTCTCGCCGTGGTGGTGTTCATGGCCTATTACTACAGTTGGTTTGGGGTCGTCGCCAATGTGGTACTGCTGCTGAATCTGGTGCTGATCGTGGCGGTCATGGGTCTGCTGGGAGCCACCCTGACCATGCCCGGTATCGCCGGCATGGTCCTCACCATCGGTATGGCGGTGGACGCCAACGTGCTGATCTTCGAACGGATGCGCGAGGAGATTCGTAACGGCAATTCGCCCCAGGCAAGCATTGCGGCGGGCTACGACAAGGCCCTGTCCTCGATCATCGACGCCAATGTCACCACCCTGATCGCCGCGGTGGTGCTGTTCAGCTTCGGTACCGGCCCCATCAAGGGTTTCGCGGTCACCCTCACCGTGGGTCTGATCGCTTCCATGTTCACCGCCATCACCTGCTCGCGCGCCATGATCAATTGGATCTGGGGCGGTCGGCGGTTGAAAAGCTTGCCCGTCTGAGGGACCTCCCATGCGTCAGATCAACTTTCCCAATCTCGACTACATGTCCCAGCGCTGGAAGGCGCTGGTCTTCTCCGGCGTGCTCATCGGCATCACCTTCATCTCGCTCGCGGTGCAGGGGCTGAACCTCGGGTTGGACTTCACCGGCGGGACCGTCATCGAGGTCGGGTTCCAGGAACCGACCGCCATCGCCGAGCTCAGCGACGCCTTGGAGGCGGGCGGACTGACCGGCATCACGGTGCAGCACTTCGGCAGCACGCGCGACGTGCTGCTGCGCATCCCGCCCAGTGGCGAGACCAATAACGCCGCCCTGAGTCAGAAGGTCTTCGCTACGCTGTCGGCGGCCGCGGACGGGAAGGCGGAACTGCGACGGGTGGAGTTCGTCGGCCCCCAGGTCGGCGAGGAATTGACCGAACAAGGCGGGCTGGCCGTCCTGTATTCGGTCATCGGCATTCTGATCTATGTCGCGCTACGCTTCGAGTGGCGCTTCTCCTTGGGTGCAGTGGCCGCAACCGTCCACGATGCGATCGTCACACTGGGGGTCTTCTCGCTCTTCCAACTCGAATTCGATCTCAATGTGCTCGCCTCGATCCTGACCGTCATCGGCTATTCGCTGAACGACACCATCGTGGTGTTCGACCGGGTGCGCGAGAACTTCCGCAAGGTGCGTAAAGGCACACCGCTCGACATCATGAATCAGTCGGTCAACGAGACCATGTCGCGCACCGTCATCACCGCCGGCACCGTCTTCCTCGTGGTCGTGTCACTCTATCTGTTCGGCGGCGAGACCTTGCGCGGATTCTCCCTGGCACTGATCGTGGGCGTTATCTCCGGCACCTATTCCACCATCTATATCGCGAGCAACGCGGCGATCCTGCTGGGTGTGAGCCGTCAGGACCTGATGCCGACACCCAAGGAAGGACCTGAGGTGGATGCCCGGCCCTGAGCGCGGGATAGTGGTTAGTGGATAGTGTCGAGCATTGTGCGTTCGTCCTGCGCAAAGGAACACCGGCCCACCGGATGGATCTTGTTGTGAGATCTACAACCTCCGGTGAGGTTTCAAGGTGCCTCGGCCGCCACCAATCCGGACGGTCGATCCTGGGGTGGCTGGTGGTGGTGCTGTGCAGCGTGCTCGCGGCCTGTGGGCCGACGCCGGCGCCCCAGCTCGAGGTGACCGGCCCCACGATGGGGACCTACTACGCGGTCAAGGTGGTGCAGCCCCCGACGGGGTTGGACGGCGCGGCCCTGCGCGCCGGGGTCGAGCAGGTGCTCGCGGCGGTCATCGCCGAGATCTCGACCTATGAGCCCGAGTCTGAACTGTCACGCTTGAACCGCAATCCCAGTACCGACTGGATTCCGGTCTCCGCCAACCTCTACCGGGTGATCGCTGCCGGCCAGCGCATCAGCGCACTGAGCGGCGGTGCTTTTGACGTGACGGTAGGACCGCTGGTGAACCTCTGGGGTTTCGGTCCGGAAGAGCGGCTGGACGCGGTCCCCGCGCCCGAACGGGTCCGGGCGGCGTTGGCACGGGTCGGCTACGGCAAGCTTGAACTGCGCGCCGACCCGCCGGCCCTGCGCAAGCAACGCGGGGATATCTATATCGACCTCTCGGCCTTGGGCGAAGGCTATGGGGCGGATCGGCTCGCGGCCTATCTGGATGGCGTGGGGGCGACCAACTACATGGCGGCAGTCGCCGGCACCCTGCGGGTGCGCGGGACCAACGCCAAGGGGCTGCCCTGGGGCATCGCCGTCGAGCAGCCGACCCCCGGAAAACAGGCGGTCCAACGCATCCTGCCGGTCACGGATCAAGCCGTCTCCACCTCGGGGGATTACCGCAACTTCTTCGAGGCCGACGGTCAACGTTTCTCGCATCATCTCGACCCCAAAACCGGTGCCCCGGTCGCCCAGCGGCTGGCGTCGACCACCGCGATTCTTCCCGCCGGGGCAGACAGCGCCATGATGGCCGACGGGTTCGCCACCGCCCTGCTGGTGCTGGGCGAGCAGCGCGGACCGGCCCTGGCGGAGGCGCAGCGCATTGCCGCCTATTTCATCATCCGTGACGATGCGGGTTTGCGGGAACAGACCAGCACGGCATTCGAGCGGCTGCGGGCACCCTGACCCAGGTTGCAGCGTCGACCCAGCCCCTGGGTTCGATCTGAGCCCGTCCCCATCTGCCCCGCCATGAGCACTGGTCCGGCCGGAAGGATCAACCGGATTGATCCACAGATGTCACAGATGAAGACGAACATCGGTGTTCATCTGTGACCTCTGTGGATAGAATTTCCGCCCCAAGGTCTCAGCGGACGCTGGCCGGAACGATGATCACGGCCATATTGCGGCAGATTCATTCTGCTGATTGCGCGCGACCCGCCTTGAAGGCATGGTATGCGTGCCTTTGTAATCACCCCATGGGAGTCTCGACCATGATGCGTATTCTCTTGTTTCTCGGTACCAATATCGCCGTGCTGATCGTCATCAGCGTGGTCTTCCGGCTGTTTGGCCTGGACAGCGCGCTGCAAGCCGGCGGCGGCATCAACATGACTTCACTGCTGGTGATGGCGGCAATCATCGGCTTCTCCGGCTCCTTGATCTCGCTCTTCCTGTCCAAGTTCATGGCGAAGCGCAGCATGGGGGTGCAGATCATCGATCAGCCGACCACCCCATTCGAGCACTGGCTGCTGGACACGGTCGCCCGCCAGGCGCAGCAGGTGGGAATCCAGATGCCCGAGGTCGGTATCTTCGACACCCCGGACCCCAATGCCTTCGCCACCGGCTGGAACCGCAACGCCGCCCTGGTCGCGGTCAGCACCGGGCTCCTGCAGACCATGACCAAGGACGAGGTGGAAGCGGTGATCGGCCATGAGATCAGCCATGTGGCCAATGGCGACATGGTGACCCTGGCCCTGATTCAGGGGGTGGTCAACACCTTTGTGGTATTCCTGTCACGGATTATCGGAAGCTTGGTGGACTCGGCCTTGCGCGGCCCAAATGACGAGCGCTCAGGGCCTGGTATCGGCTACTTCATCACCTCAATGATCGCCGAGATCCTGCTGTCCTTCCTTGCGACCATGATTGTGATGTGGTTCTCGCGCTACCGCGAGTTCCATGCCGATGCGGGTGGGGCGCGCCTGACCAGCCGACGCCAGATGGCGGATGCCCTGCGCGCGTTGCAACGTATCCACGAGCCGCGCGACTTGCCGGCCGGGGAATTCGCCGCGTTCGGAATCTCCGGACGCATCGGTGGGGGTCTTCAGGCCCTGTTCATGAGCCACCCGCCGCTGGAGCAGCGGATCGCGGCCTTGGAGTCGGGGGCCTGACGTCAGCTTTGATCATCGCTGCGGGCAGCTTCAGCCGATCGCTTGAGGCGGAAATTTGATCCACAGATGTCACAGATGTTGTTTTTCATCCGTGACGTCGGTGGACAAATCCGGGTGCTCGCTGTGACGGGTATGATCGGAACTGATGGGTCCGCCGGGCCTCTCGGTAGGATGGGCAGAGCGAGAGCGATGCCCATCCTACCTGCTGTTACTTCTTCTCCTCGTCCTTCTTGGCAGGCTGAGCGGCCTCATCGGTCTTGGGCGCAACCTTCACGACTTCTTCGTTGAGTTCGACCATGGCTCCGTCGCGCAGCTGACTCATCGCTTGGCCGAGCTTCTGGCGCTGCACCAGCGCGGTCAGTTGAGGCTTGGCGTCCTCGAATTTCGGGGGCTCGGCGGTACGGGTCTCCTGGAGTTCGATGACATGCCAGCCGAACTGGGTCTGCACCGGCTCCTTCGTGTAGGTTCCGGCCTTCATCTTGGCCACTGCTTCGGCAAACGGCTTGACCATCTGATCGGCATTGAACCAGTCGAGATCGCCGCCGTTCTTACCGGTCGGCCCCTCTGATTTCTTCTTGGCCAACTCACCGAAATCCGCACCCTTATCCAACTCCTTGATGACCTTTTTGGCCTCGGCCTCGTCCTTGACCAGGATATGGCGCGCCTTGTACTCGGTGCGGGTGGCGTTCTTCTTGACCTCGTCGTAGGCCTTCTTCAGCTCGTCATCCGTCACCTGAATGCCGCGCGCCATATCCGCCAGCGCCGCATTGGACAGGACCTTCAAGCGCTGGACTTCGAGCGCGGCGGTCACATCCGGCACATCCTGGAGCTTGCGCTTCTGCGCCTCCTGGGCCGCGACGACCATCGTCATGAATTCGTTGAACGCCTGCTGCTGAAAGGCCGGATCGTTTTCACCCTGAGCTTCCTGCAGCCGCTCCATGAAAAACATGCGGAACACGTCCAGCGGATAGGCGACACCATTGACGGTGGCGATGGTGACGTTTGCCGGCAGCGCTGCCGCGGCGGCGGCCGGGGCCTTGTCTTCCGCCAAACAGAGACCGGAAGCGAGCAGGGCACTGATCAGCAGAGATACGCGAGTCTTGAACATTGCTTAAAGTTCCGTCAGTTGATAGCGATCGGTGATTGAAGTCCAGGTCCGCGGAACCTGGGTCCACAAGTTCCACGGGTCCGTCGTCAGTCGGGAAATGAAAATCCGGCTCAAGCCGGAAAGACCTGTTTGAACGGCTTGACCTGGACCTGCGCATAGACGCCGGCAGCGACATAGGGATCAGCGCCGGCCCAGGCTTCGGCCGCCTGCAGGTCTGGAAACTCGGCGACGATCAGTGAGCCGGTGAATCCGGCCGGCCCGGGGTCCGGGCTGTCGATCGCCGGATGAGGGCCGGCAAGAATCAGTCGACCCGCGTCCTGCAGGGCGTGCAGCCGCTCCAGATGGGCCGGGCGGGCGTGCAGGCGGGCCTCAAGACTCCCGGGATGATCAGCAGCGATGATGGCATAAAGCACGTTAGTCGGCCTCCACGGCCTTGGGTTCGTCCTTCATGTGGCGCGCCAGATAAAGGGCCTGGGCAATGACGAAGAGGATAGTCATCCCCATCATACCGAACAGTTTGAAATTGACCCAGACCTCTTCCCGGCCTTGAGCATCGTTACAGAGGGCCAGCAGGTCGCCCCCGTACTGGGCAGCGCAGGTGCTCAAATCGATGGACGTGCTGCCGGTAGCCTGGATCAGCATCTGCTGGGCCTGATAGAAACCGCTGGCCCAATAGACCACGAGCAGATTGGCAATCCCCGAAACGAGAAAGAACAGCACCCAGGCCCAGTTCAACCGAGTCCAGATGGCATCCGGTACCACGACCGCGTGCCCCATCATCCGCTCGGTCAGCGGTCGCCCGCCAATCCACTGGCTGCCCAGGAAGACAGCCGCAAACAGCCAATCGACGATGGTTGGCTTCCACATGACGAAGATCGGGTCGCGCAGGGCGATGGTCAAGCCCCCGAAGATCACGAGCAGGCCGAGGGTCGCCAGGTGCATCCGCTCCACCCGGCGACGGCGCAGCCAGACCCAGCCGACCTGAATGGCGGCAGCGCCGATCGCCACGCCGGTGGCCCAGTAGATGCCGGCGAACTGGTAGGCAACAAAGAAGAGAATGATCGGGAGCAGATCGAATACGAACTTCATATTCCGGGTTCTTATCGGGTTGCGGTCATGCCAAGCGTGCGGCACCGTGACGGGATGCGGAGCATAAGACCTTGGGAAAAATTGGTAAAGTCGGGATTTCCCGCCGCGCTGGACGGCGCTCAACCCCCCAGATAGGCGGCGCGCACCTTGGGACTGGCCAGCAGGGCCGCCGCGTCGTCCTGGTGGACGATGCACCCGCCCTCCATAACGTAACCGCGGCGGCTGGATTCCAGGGCCAGACGGGCATTCTGTTCGACCAGGAGCAGCGTCATGCCCGCCGCAGCGATCAAGCGAATCGTCTCGAAGATCTTCTGCACCGCCAGCGGGGCGAGCCCCATGCTGGGCTCATCGAGCAACAGCAGGCGCGGCCGGCTCATCAGCGCACGCCCCAGACTGAGCATCTGCTGTTCACCCCCGGACAGGGTCCCCCCGGTCTGGGCGCGACGCTCGTAGAGGCGCGGAAAGAGACCGTAGACATGCTCCAGGTCGGCGCTGATCCCCGCCCGGTCCCGGCGGCTGTAAGCTCCCATGTCCAGATTCTCCGCGACCGTGAGACGGGGGAAGATGCCGCGGCCCTCGGGGACCAGGCTGATCCCGATCCGCGCCCGCGCGTGCACCGACAGGTCGGTCACCTCGGTTCCCGCGTAACGGATTGAGCCGGCGGCCGCGCGCAGCAGACCGGCCAGTGCGCGTAAGGTGGTGGTCTTGCCGGCCCCGTTGGCGCCGATCAGGCAGACCACCTCCCCTTCCTCGACCCGCAGGTCGATCCCCTTAACGGCGCGGATACCGCCGTAATGGACCGCGAGCCCCTGGACCTCGAGCAGGCTCATGCCGCACCCGCCCCCAGGTAGGCCTCGATCACGGCCGGATCACGCTGCACCTGCTCCGGCGGACCGTCGGCAATCTTGCGACCGTAATCGAGCACCGCCACCCGGTCACACAGGTCCATCATCAGCCGGACATCATGCTCGATCAGCAGCAGCGTCACGCCGCGCGCGCGGATCGTCTCCAGCAGCCCCCTCAGCGCCGTGGTCTCGGTATGGTTCATGCCTGCCGCGGGCTCGTCGAGCGCCAGGAGCTTCGGTTCGGTGGCCAGTGCACGCGCAATCTCCAGGCGCCGCTGATCGCCGTACGCGAGATGGCGGGCGAGTTGGCCGACGCGTCCGCCAAGCCCAACACTGTCCAGCAGGTCCAGTGAGCGCGCGCGGATGGACCGCTCCTCGGCCCGGGTCCGCGGGCCGCGCAACACCGCACCCAAAACTCCGGCACGGGTGCGGACATGACGCCCGACCATCACGTTCTCCAGCACGCTCATATTGGCGAAGAGCCGGATGTTCTGAAAGGTACGCGCCAGCCCCATGGCCGCCACCGCGTGTGGTTTGAGCCCGGCCAGCGGCCGCCCCTCCAAGTGGACGGTCCCGGCACTGGGGTGATAGAGCCCGGTGAAACAGTTGAACAGGGTGGTCTTACCCGCCCCATTGGGGCCGATCAGACCGACGATCTCGCCGACCTGAACGGTGAGCGACACCTCGCTGAGCGCGGTCAGGCCGCCAAAGCGTTTGGTGACGGCTCGCGCGGCGAGCAGCGGCTCCCCGCCCCCGCCGCCGTCCCGCTCAGCGCTCGGCGTCATAAAGCGATTCCTGTTCCTGGCGGACCTGATCGGGATTGTCCGGACGCAGCTCCCGTGCCCGCAGCGACGACGGCCATAACCCCTGGGGCCGGAACAGCATCACCAACACCAGGGCGACACCGAAGAGCAGCATCCGCAGATCGGACGGGTCGACCGCCACGCGACCGATCAGTTCCTGTTGCAGCGGCCCGACGTAACGCAGCGCCTCCGGCAGCATGGTCAGCAGGACGGCCCCCAGGATCACCCCCGGAATATGACCCATGCCGCCCAGCACCACCATGCACAGGATCATGATGGACTCCATCAGGGTGAATGACTCGGGGCTCACGAATCCTTGAAAGGCCGCAAAGAGCCCGCCGCCCAGTCCGCCGAAGGTCGCCCCCATGGCGAACGCCAGCAGTTTGACGTTGCGGGTATGAATGCCCATCGCCTCGGCCGCCACCTCATCCTCGCGAATCGCCGCCCAGGCGCGCCCGATCCGCGAGTGCTGGAGTCGGATCGCCGCGAAGATCACGAGCAGGGTCAGCCCCAGAAACAAATAGTAATGGGCGTGGGGACCGGAAATCTGGACTCCAAGAATCTCGATCGGACGGGTGAGCGCATGGCCGCCGATGCGCACCGGGTCGATCATGTTGATGCCCTGCGGGCCGTTGGTCACGTTCACCGGGGCATTGAGATTATTAAGAAAAATCCGGATGATCTCACCGAAACCCAGGGTCACGATGGCCAGGTAGTCGCCGCGCAGGCGCAGTGTGGGAGCACCCAACAGGACGCCGAACAAACAGGCGATCCCGGCGCCCATGGGCAGCAGGGCCCAGAACGGCAAATGCAGTCCGAACTGCGGTGACGCGAGGATGGCGTAGAAATAGGCGCCGACCGCATAGAATGCGACATAACCCAGATCCAGCAGCCCGGCGAAACCCACCACGATGTTGAGACCCAGGGCCAACATCACATAGAGCATCGCGAAATCGAGGATGCGTACCCAGGTGCGCCCCAGGCCGGCCTCGACCAGGAACGGCAAGGCAATCAGCAACACCGCCAGGACGCCAAAGGCGGCCCAGGCGATGTGCCGGTCCTGGTACAGTCGGTCAGGCAGCAGTCCAATCATGCTGCATCACGCGCGATCCGCCACGCGCTCACCCAAGAGCCCGGAGGGCCGGAAGGTGAGCACCAGGATCAGTATCAGAAACGCGAAGATATCCTGGTAGTGGCTACCCAGAAAGCCCCCGGTCAAGTCGCCGATATAGCCGGCACCCAGGCTTTCGATCACCCCCAGCAGCAGCCCGCCAAGCAGGGCGCCGGGAATATTGCCGATGCCCCCGAGCACGGCCGCGCTGAAGGCTTTGAGCCCCAGGATAAACCCCATATTGTAATGGGCGATGCCGTAATAGGATGCGATCAGCAGTCCGGCCACGGCCGCCAGTGCCGACCCCACGATGAAGGTGGCGGCGATCACCCGATTGACATCCACCCCCATCAGCCCCGCCACCTCGCGGTTCTGGGCGGTCGCACGCATGGCGCGGCCGAGACGGGTCCGGTTCACCAGCAACAGCAACCCGCCCATGGTCAGCGCGGCCACGACGAGAATGAGGATCTGAATATTGCTCACCGTGGCCCCGAGCACATCGTAGACCTGCACCTCGATCACCGGCGGGAATGACAGATACTGCCGCCCCCAGAAAATCATCGCCAAGTTTTGGAGGACGATGGAAACCCCGATCGCCGTAATCAACGGGGCCAGCCGCGGAGCATTGCGCAGGGGTCGGTAAGCCACCCGCTCCACCAGAACACCGGTCACCACACACACCACCACCGCCGCGGCCAGCGCCAGCGGCAGCGCCAGCGCGACCGGCACCCCGGCCGCGGTGAGCGCGGCGAGCACACTCACCGACACCATGGCCCCGACCATCACGATCTCGCCATGGGCGAAATTGATCAGTTCCAGGATGCCGTAGACCATGGTGTACCCGAGGGCCACCAAGGCATAGAGACTACCCAGGATCAATCCGTTGATGAGTTGCTGCAGCAGGACGTCCATCGGTGATCGGCCGGGGCTGGCGGGGGCGCGACGGCTACTTGGCCGCGGGTCCGCCGATGGTCTCGACCGGCTGCCATTGGCCGTTCTTCACCTGATAGAGGGTCACCGGGCCGTCGCGCAGGTCGCCCTTCGCGTCGAAGGCGATCGGGCCGATCACCCCATCGAGTTGGGTCTTGGCGAGTTCCGGCAGGTACTGCTTGGGTTCGGCCGAACCGGCTCGCAGCATGGCCTGGATCAGCACCACCGCGGCATCGTGCGAAAAAGGAGCGTAAATCTGCACTTTGCCGAAGCGCTCACCGAAACGCTTGGTAAATTCCGCGCCGCCCGGCATCTGCGCGAGCGGCAGTCCCGGCGAGGACCCGATGGCCCCCTCCGCGGCCGGCCCGGCGAGCTTTATGAACTCGGCCGACTGCATGCCGTCACCGCCCATGAACGGCGTTTTCATGCCGAGGGTGCGCATCTGGCGCACCATGGGGGCGGCCTGGGGGTCCATGCCGCCGAAGACCACCACATCGGGCCGCTTGGACTTCAGCGAGGTCAGAATGGCGGTGAAATCGGTGGACTTATCGGTCGTGTACTCGCGTCCGACGACTTTGCCGCCGGAGGCCTCGACGCTTTTCACCACCTCGTCGATCAGCCCCTGACCGTAGGCGGTGCGGTCGTCGACCACCACCACCCGCTTGCCCAGCCGTGTCGCATACTGACCCAGGGCCTTACCCTGCTGGGAATCGTTGGCCATGAGCCGATAGGTGGTGTCGAACCCTTGATTGGTATAGGCGACCGCGGTGGACGCCGGCGACACTTGCGGGACGCCGTTTTCGGCGTAGATGCGGGAAGCCGGGATGCTGGCCCCCGAGTTCAGATGTCCGACCACCCCCTTGACCCCCTCGTCCACCAACTTCTGAGCGACCACCGTCGCCGTCTTCGGGTCCGCCTGATCATCTTCCACCAAGAGCACGAACTGCACCGGCTGGCCGCCGATGGTCGGCGTGGACGCGTTGATGGTATCCACCGCGAGCCGCGCGCCGTTCTCGATATCCTTACCGAGGTGCGCCTGCGGCCCGGTCAAGGGGGCCACACATCCGATCTCGATCGTCTCGGCGGCGGTCAACCAGGTCGGCATTGACCAGGAGGCGGCGCCGAGAACTAAAGTGATCAATAACTTGGAGGTCATGGGTCTACTCCGGATGCCAGTCGGCAAGGTTGACAAAGGCGGTCCGCGGCAGCGCATCCGACGATCGCCGCCGCACGGGGGTCCTGTTGGACGGGCATATTACCAACAGAACGCCCGCAACACCCTGGTGATGTGGGTCAGGCCGCGGACGCGCGCTTGGATCCGCCGAGACACAGGGGTGATTCCGGAGCCGCACCGCCCTTGGCGAGCCACTCATCCGGAGTCCAGGCGTGCAGCGCCAGGGCGTGCAGCCCGTGGTCGAACTCCTCTCGCAACAATCGGTTCAGCGTCCGGTGACGGGCGACCAGACCCTGACCGGCAAACTGATCGCTGACCACCAGAAGCTTGAAATGCGACTCCGCCCCCGCGGGCACCGCGTGCATGTGACTCTCATCCACCACCTCCAGATGCAGCGGGGTCAGGGCCGTGGTCACGGCGGCTTCGATTCGGTCGTGTCGATTCATGGGGGCACTCTCGGTGGGGCGGCAGGACGGCGGGGCATGACCGGCCAGGTTCGGTGAAGTGGGGTATCCGGGGTACGCACTGACGGATCGGCGCGGCGCTGCACCCGGTCGAGCGGAAGGTGAGGCCGAGGCGACTGCTCGGCAAGCCGTCGCCGGCAACCCCGGAACTGGACTGACGCCCATCGCGATTCGGAGACATACCCCATGAACGCTGCCCTTGACGACATCATGCCCCTCGACTACCTGGACGGCCGCATCACCGTCCATCCGGACATCTGCAATAGGCATCCAACCATCCGCGGGCGGCGCATCACGGTCGAGACCATCATCTGTGGATCAGCTTTCCGCCCAACTGCGTCGGGGAACGACAGCCGTGTCCATAACCAAGGCCGCGGCGCGACATCCCGGATCTCTTCGGCCAGATCGCGATCGACCCGGACGACACCTAATCAAGCACTGCGCCGCGCGGATTCTTAAAGTGTACATAAAGCGGCAGTGCGGCGCCGCGCGACTACTCGCCACGCAACTCGATATGGTCCGACAGCAGCAGGTCCTGCGTCGCCGTGACCACGGCCTGTAAGGGTCCGGCCAATAACGGCTGCGCGATCGACTCGCGGGTGACCCCCTCCGCCCGGCCGTAGAGACTCAGCCGCAGATGCTCGACGGTGCGGACATGCAGTTGCAGGTCGGTCAGGATGTGTTCGAACTCGCTGCGGGTCGGGGCCGTGCCCAGCGCCTGAAACAGCTCGGCAAGGGCGGCGAACAGCGGTAGCGCTTCCGCGCCTAACCCAAACTCCGCGGGTGCGTACGCGACCTGCTGTTCCGACACCCGACCCACCCAGACCCGGAAACTCGCTTTCTGAATCGCGTGATAGAGTGGCGTTTCCGAAATCAGAAACAGCAGCAGATGACGCGGGTTGGCGAAATAGCGACCACCACGCACGTCCCAGAAGCAATCCGCGATCAGCCGATGGATGCGGATATGCTCACGGAAGTCGGCGGCCTGGAGTTGATCGAGGATCAGGACCGTCGGCTCCCCCTCGCTTTGGGCGCAGGCTTCGCTGACCCGTTGGTCCAGCGCGTCGATGGGCGGCTCGGAACGACCCAGTTCGTCCTGGCTGGGCGGCAGGATCACCTCCGGCAGGGCCGGATGGGCCTCGGTGAAGTCCAGATAGAGACAGTGGGGAAACTCCAGCGCGCGCGCCAGCGCGGTGGCGAAGGCGGTCTTGCGGCGCTCGCCGTCACCTTCGATCGCGAGCGTGCGCAGGGTCCGGGTCGGACCTTCGAGGACACAACGGACCTGGAATTCGTAGTCGTCGTTCGACTCGAATCCGCACTGGGCCATCTTTTCGCGCAAGCTCGGCATTTGGAAGATGATAGCCTGGTTGCGGGGGATTGGGGGCGGTGAGCAGCCGCGGCGGTTGCGCGCATTCGGCCGCCATGACTGGTGGCGGGACCCCGTCCTCCCGATCTATCGCTGTCAGAATATCTTACACTCGCCTCGCTCCCAAAGGTTGCAAGGCGCCTTTTTTCGTGCTAGACATCTGATTAGAATTAGTATTTACATTGGTGGCGCGATTCATGCTTTTATTCTCGGCAAAAGTGCCGCCATCGGCTCAGTCCACCGGACATCCAGATTGACGCTATGAACAGATCGTTTTCGCTTGCCCTTGCCGCGACCTGCCTTCTCGCCGCTTGGTCAGCTCAGGCTCTGGTCATTGACGGGTTCAACGAACACGAGATGATTCTCGTGGCAAACGCCCCCGGAAGCAATCTGGGAATCGGCGGGCTGGTCGATGATGCCATCGGCGGCGCCCGCAAGTTCAATGTGACGAATGTGACGGGCGCAACCGCAAGCCGGACTGCTGCCGCCCTCATTGATGAGTTCGACGGCGTGACGCCGGGCGGCTCCAACCTGCTGTCGGTCAGCAATGCCGATCGGGTCGACAGCACCGTCACCGTGATCTGGGATGGCACGACCGATGACCCGTTTTTGGTGAACACGACAGGTTTAGGCGGCGTGAACTTGTTGGCGGATCATGACACCGGATTCCTGTTCACCATCCCGACCATCGATCAGAACGTCGAATTGGCCCTGACCATCTGGGATCTCGACAACAACAACCACACCTACGTCTATCAGTTCCCGGCTCCCATCGATCGGTTTTTTATCCCTTTTACCGAGTTTACCGGGATCGACTTCGAGAACGTTGGTGCGATCCGACTGGTGCTTGACGGGCCGGTGGCTTGGGACGGCTCGGTCGATCTTTTCCAAACCGGCAACTCCGCCCCCTCGCCTGGAACCTTGCTCCTGCTGGGCGCAGGATTACTGGCCCTGGTCCGCCGGGGCAAGCGCTCCGGGTCACACCGCTGATCGGCAATCTCCGATCGAAACGCGGTTGCAGCTCAAAGGCAAGCGCCATGCCTGCCACGCGTGCTTTCGATTCGCGCCGCTGAGGTTTCGCCAGCCTTCCGCCTCGATCCGCCCGTTACATTGTTCGTTGTTGATTTTTCGTTTCTCGTTTTTCGTAACCCGGTGCTTATGTCGTTCATCGCCAGCCTGCGCTCGGCCCTGATTGCCGCGCTTGTCACGCCCTTGCTGTTGCTTCATGCAATCACGGTCCGCGCGGACGCCATCGGCGACGCCATGTCCTCTTGGCAGGCGGGGGATGCCCGCACCGCCATGATTCTGCTTAGAGATCATCTGGAGCGTCACGGCTCCGACGCCGCTGCCCGCTTGCTGCTGGGCCGCGTCTATCTCGACCAGTCGGCAGGAGCGGCCGCTGAACAGACGTTGCAGCGGGCCTCAAGAGATGGGCGTTTCGCGTCGGCGGACTATCAGGTCGAGTTGGCCGAGGCGCGACTGCTGCAAGGCAAGTTCACGCAGATCGTCGAAGACCCCGCGACCTTGGCCGCCTCGGATCCGGCCGACCGCGCGCAACTGCACGCGATTCGGGGTGAAGCCTATCTCGCGCTGGGCCAACAGGAACAAGCCGACACCGAGTTCCACATGGCCTTGGGGTTCGTCCCGAACCACGCCCGGACCCTGCTGGGTCAGGCCAAGCTGGCGCTGACGCAGGGCAATAAGGAGCGCGCGCGGGAGTTCCTGAACCAGGCCGTGGCGCTGCACCCGCAGGATGCGCGGGTCTTGGAGTCGCTTGGTGAGGTTCAGTTCGGTGACGGACAGTTCGGCGAAGCCGACGCGTCCTTCACCCAGGCGATCACCTACGGCCGCAGTGACTGGATGGCCCAGTACAAGCGCGCCATGACTCGCCTGGAACTTGGTCGGTTGGATGAGGCCGCGGCGGATATCGCGGCAGCCGCCAAGCAAAGTCCCAATTTTCCGGGGCTCAGCTATGCCCGCGGCATTCTGCTGCTCAAGCAAGAACAACCGGAACAGGCCCTGGCCGACCTCCTGCTGTACTTGCGCGAACGGCCCAAAGACCCCCAGGCGGCCTATCTGGCCGGCACCGCGCTCTACCAACTGGGCCGTTACCATGAGGCGGAGGAATATCTGGAACGCGCCTACCGCGCCGGTCCGACAACACCGACCCGCGCCGCCGCCCTGGCGGCGGTGCGGCTCGCGAATCAGGATTTCGCGGGTGCCGAGCTTGTGTTACGGCCCTTTGCCGATCAGCCGGATGCGGCCCCCGGAATCAAGGAACTCCTGGGTCAGGCGGTCCGGGGCCAGGGGCGGGCGGCTGAGGCGCGCGACTTCTTGACGGCGGCGGTCACCGCAAGTCCTGATGGCGCCCTGACCCGCTTGCGTCTCGCCGAAGCCATGCTGGCGGCCGGGGATCAGGTCGGCGCTGAGCCGGAACTGCGGGCGGTGCTGCAGGCGAGCCCAGGGAATCAAATCGCACGGCTGATGCTGATCCGCATCTACCTTGAGAAGCCGGACCCCAAGGCCGCACTGACCGAGGCCGAGAGCCTGATCACCATCGCTCCGCAAGATCCCCGCGCCCTGAACGCCCTGGGCCTTGCCCATCAGGTCAACGGTGACCCGGCGGCGGCACGCGGCGCCTTTGCGCGTGCGTTGGAGAGCGAACCCGGCTTTGCCGACGCGGCCTTCAATCTGGTCGCCGCCGCGCGGCGCGAGCCTGATCCCCAGGTCGCCGGGGCGCTGTGCGAACAGGTGCTGACCGCCCAGCCCGGGCACACCAACGCCTTACTGCTGCGGGCCCAACTGGAGGTCACGGCGGGCCGACGCACGGCCGCGCTCGAACGGCTGAGTGAGGCGCTCGCCAAGGATTCGGGGAACCTAGCCCTGCGGCTCAACCTCGCGCGCGGCTATCTCGCCGCGGGCGCGATCCCTGCAGCGCAGCGCCTCATCAAAGACCGACCGCAGGCCGCGACCGCCGACCCCGCCTTTCTGATGGTGCAGGCGCAAGCCGAGCTGGCGGCCGGTCAGACCCGCGAGGCCGTCCAGACACTGGAAACCCTGATTCAGTTGCAGCCGGATGCGGCGCCGGCCCACTTCCTGCTCGCCACCGCCTATGCCGCCGGCAATCGGGTCTTGGAAATGCAATGGCAGTTACTGGAAGGCTACCGGATCGATCCCAAATCCCCGCTGGCGGCGAAAACACTCGATCGCGTGGCTGCCGCTTCACCGGATTCGCCGTTCAAAGACCTTCTCGTGAACACGCTTCGAGAACCCACCAGCACCGGCGCCGCGATTCTCCTGTTGCAGGCCCGTCTCGCACTCGCCGCGGAGCATTACCCGGACGCACTGCGATTATTCGGGGACTTGGTGCAGGCGAGGCCGGACGACCGGGCGCTGTTCATAGAGTTCCTGAATGCCCAGGTCAAGGCCGGTGAACTCTTCCCCGCAAGCCAGGCCGCCCAGGCTTGGGTCGGCGCCCATCCCGACGATCGTGAGGCCCGCGGTCTGCTGGCCCAGCTCGATGCCCGGCGCGGGCGGGTCGCGCAAGCGCTCCTGGCCTACCGTGAACTGCTGCGGGAAGAACCGCAAAACGCCAAATACAACAACAACCTGGCAATGCTGCTGAGCGATCGGGAGCCGGCCGAGGCCGTCACCTACGCACGGGCGGCGGCCGCGGCCGCACCGCAGGACCCGGCGGTGGCGGACACCCTGGGTGTGGCGCTGCTCGCCGTCGGTGACACCCGCGGCGCGGTACAGGCGCTGGCCAAGGCCTACACCGCCCTGCCCAAGGAACCCACAGTCGCTTTCCACTACGCGCGCGCCCTGGCGGCGGACGGCGCTCCGGCCCAGGCCCAGACGATCTTAATGGCCATCACGGAGCTCGCGTTTCCGGAGCAGGCCCAGGCCCAGGAGTTGCTGAGACAGCTTGCGCCCTGAACAGCCGCGGCTGCCGCGGACGGTCCGCACAGCGGACCCGGCGGTAACGTCGTGACCTGTAGGGTCCGCTGTGCGGACCGACGACCGTGCAGATCGCGTGATGGCCGGTTTTTTGACCAAGGCCCACCCGCCGAACTCAGGCGGCCGGCAGCACCATGGGGCTGCGCTTTTTCGGGTTGGCCCGGAACAGCACGGCAACATTGCCGATGCGGGTCACGAGCACCGACCCGGTGCGCTCGACCATCGGGGTTAGCATGGCATCGCGCAACGCTCGGTCCCCGACGTTGATCCTGACCTTGAGCAACTCATGGTGACTCAACGCCAGTTCGAGCTCCGCCAGTACCGCCTCGGTGAGTCCCGCCTGGCCAACCATGACGACCGGTTTCAGTGGATGGGCCTCGCCCCTGAGCCAGCGCCGCTGCGCCGGAGTGATCGAACTTGAGATCGCCATCATGAGTCTGTGTCCGTAAGTCGCGCCGACGCGTTGAGTCCGCCGCCGCACGCGGCGGTGACTTGCGCAGTTGTCCCTGATTATAGTCCTCGCCTCGGATCTCCAGACAGACCCGCGGACGCCGCGGCGTCAGACCGGGTCAGTCGGTTCGGGAACCGGTGTCGGCACGGGGGTAAAGAGGTCGGCACTGACCTGATCGAGCTGCTGATAAACCCGACGCACCCAGACCTTCACCCGCTGGCGGTCCATGAGACCCAGGCCGGAGTCACGGTTGTGGGTCGCGGCCCACAGACTGGTGCCCTGATGATCGATCTTACGCATGGTGCCGGCGTGCAACTCCGGCAGCTCGATGACCGCCGCCCCCAGCCACTGGGCACGCGTCCGCACCGGGGACGACTCGAAGGCGGAGAAGTCCTTGCCGCGACCGTAGTTCTTCACCACCACATAGGAAGCCGCGTGGTTGTAACGCTCGAACAGGGCGTCGAGCAGGGCGATACCGTCGGCGCCGTCGTCGAGCACATGCCAGAACACCACCGGCACCTGCTCGTCCGCGGCCAGGCTGAGCAAATCGTTCTGTTCGATCCAGCGGTGCAGCGGCAGCGAGGTCTGGGCGGCCAGGTCCACCAGGACATCCTGGTCGGCCGCCAGTGCGGCCTCCATCAACTGATCGGCGCTCTCGAACTCATCCAGCGCGATGGGCCGGCTGAAACCCGCGTAGAAGCGCAGCAGGGCGCCGTGGGAACGGTCGGTATCGAAGGCGGTAAAGGGACGTTGGTGATCGATGTGATACTGAGTCAGGAGCCGTGCCAGGACGGACTTGCCGACCCCACCCTTCTCACCGCCGACGAAATGGATCTTACTCATGCTGCCGCCTGTCTGTGTGGAAATGGACTCGGCGAGCGGAGACTCGCCGGGGCCGCATGGTAGATCCTCGAGCGGCCGGCTTCCAGCAGCCGGAGTGATCTTCAGCAGTCGTCGGTCCTGACCATGGTTCCGGCCGGTGCCTGTGAAGCGCGAACTGAAGGCTCCCGTCCCTCGTGGGAGCGGCGTCCCGCCGCGATGCGGTGCCGCGGTAACCTCGAACGCTGCGGCTGCGCGCCCGGCCCCATCGCGGCGGGACGCCGCTCCCACGGGGTCGCTACGCGACTTTCACGGCGAAATCCCCGACGACCGACGACCGACGGATCGTCTTAATCCTCGAAGCGTCCGACACCCGGTATGTTCACCTGATCTTCATTAAAATTGCCGGTATCCGCCTCGCGGTGACAGGCCTGACAGTTGCCGAAGCTGCCGACCTTGGGGTTGTCCGTGACATAGCGCGTCGGAATCTCATCGTGTTTGCGCTGAAAGTACGCCGTTTGGGTGATCCGCGGCGGCCCCTCGCCCTGCGTCGGCCGCGCGGCGAAGGCCCGCGAGCGGACCCGGTCGTTGCGGTCCGCGGCATTCCCCTCGAGGTAGGCGAGCAGTTCGGCATTGACCGCCGGGTCCAGGGTCGCATCGTCACCAAAGTGATTGTCCAGCGTGCCCATGACCTGCGCCCAGGACGCGGCGGGCAGCAGTCCCGGCTGGAAGGCGAAGTGGCAGCCGCCGCACTCGGTGCGGTACTGCGCGTTGGTCACCGGCGCCAGGTCGCCGCGGGCCAGCAGGCCCTTGCCTTCACGATGGCCCTTGCGGTCGTGGTCGTCATCGTCGTGCTCGCTCCAGGCGAGACCGCTCGCCCCGAGGGCGATCAGGGCCGCGCCCGCGGCGGCAATGAATGCTCTGCTCATCAGTCCGATCTCCGGTTGTTGCATCTCAAAGCGACTGGATGTACCGCACGAAGTCGCCTTTCTCCTGCGGCGTACAATCGCGCCCCAGGGTCCAGCGGCAGTTGCGGCCGAACCACTTCTCCACCTTGGCGGGGTCCGTCAGCCGCTCGGCATTGGCGGAGACGGCCAGGGGTTCGATGGGTTTGCCCGTCGTCGCATGTTTTCCGGGCTTGGTCAGATCCGTTCCGTGGCAGGTGACGCAACTGCGCTGTTCGCCAGGCCCTTCCGGCTGGTGTTTCGCGGTCCAGGCACGCGCGCCGGCAGCGGCGCTGAAGGGGCCGGCGCCCTGCCCCTGGTAGGTCGCAATCAGGTTGTCGCCGGTGACCGCGGACACCACCGGGACGCCCAGACCGAGACCCGCGGCCAGTGCCAATACAGTCATTGGTTTCACGCTCATTGAGATACTCCTCTCTTGTAACCATCGATCATGCCGCGGATCAGGTTTTCGCGGTGTTGCAAACTCGCCAGGACGACCCCCAGCACGTGCAGGGGGATGAGACACAGAGTCGCGTAGGCGATGAACTCATGGACCTCCTCCAGGTCATGTGCCGTCGCCGCCGAGACCCCCTGCAGATAAGGCGCGAGGGGTCCGGCGAACTCCCCGGCACCCAGCACGGCCATGCCGGTGACGGCGGTGGCAGTGACGCCCGTCAGCAGCGCGATCACCATCGCCGCACCAGCCGGGTTGTGACCCAGATAGCGGTTGGCCCGACCGCGCAGGACATCTCCCAGATAAGCCAGGGTAACGCGCGGACCGCACACGAAATCCCACCAACGGGCGTGGCGCGGACCGATCAGGCCCCACAGCAACCGTACACCGATCAGGGCGAGCGCGGCGTAGCCGGCCCAGGTATGGAGTCCCAGCAGTTCATCCTCGGTCAGAAACGCCAGCAGCACGGCGGCGCCAAGCGCCCAATGGAAAAAACGCACAACGGGATCCCAGACGCGCACGCGATCCGCCGACGGCGTCGCGGTGGCGCGCGGGCCCAGATGGCCGGCGACAGGTTCGTTGGTGTTGCTCATGGCAGTCGTTACTCCCGGTAGGTTTGGCTCCTGGTTCGATACGCGTCTCGATCCAGCGCTTGGGCACAGCATGCCGGATCGACCATGAACGCCGACTGAGCAGGACTGTCAGCGGATCGACAGGATGGATTGGCCTACAATCAAGGTTATGCAGACTCATCACTTTCGCCTGATCCTTGGTTTGCCGCTGCTGCTGGCAACCGGGTGGTCCGCTGCTCATGCTCGTGCACATGACTGGGAAGACGACGATCACAGCCATGATCGCGCCCGACGGGCCACCGAGCGCGGCGAGATCCTCAACCTGTCCGAGGTCTACACCCGGGTCGCAGCCCAAGTCCCCGGCCGCGTACTGGAGGCGGAACTGGAGCGGGAACACGGGCGCTGGGTCTATGAACTGAAGATCCTGGACCCGCGCGGTCGGCTCCAGGAGATCGAACTGGATGCGCGCACCGGCGCGATCCTGGACCATGAGGAGAAAGAGTGATGCGCATCCTGGTTGTCGAGGACGACCCCCGCACCGTCGCTATCCTGATCCGCGCGTTGACCGCCGCCGGTTATCTGGCGGACCACACGGGCGATGGCGAAGATGCCTGGTTTCGCGGCGATACCGAGCCCTACGCGGCAGTCATCCTGGACCTGGGGCTGCGGGGCATGGATGGGCTCGCGGTGCTCAAACGCTGGCGCGCCGCCGGCCGCGACCTGCCGGTGCTGATCCTCACCGCCCGCGGGGACTGGAGCGAGCGCGTGGAGGGGATCGATGCCGGCGCCGATGACTATCTGCCCAAGCCGTTTCGGGTGGAAGAACTGCTGGCGCGCCTGCGCGCCATTCTGCGGCGTGCCGCCGGGCAGACCTCGCCGGTCCTGCGGGTCGGCGGACTGGCCCTGGACACCCGGCAGATGGGGGTGACCCTGGACGGCATCCCGATCCATCTCTCGCCCCAGGAGTATCGGCTGCTGTGTGTTCTGCTGCACCACAAGGGCTCGGTGGTCTCACAGGGTGAACTGGCCGATCAGATCTACGCCGACGGCATCGAGCGCGACACCAACGGCGTGGAGGTCCTGGTCGGCCGACTGCGCCGTAAAATCGGCGCCGATCTGATCCAGACCCGCCGCGGCTTCGGGTACCTGGTGGACGATCCCGAGCATGCATCGACTCACCATCAAATTGATGAGTAACGAAACGGTTCCTTAGCGGCAGCGACCCGATGACCCGCCGCTCGCTACGCTTTCGACTGCTCCTGGCGGCCGCCCTGTCGATCACCTTGGCCCTGGTCGCGGCCGGGGTCGGACTCACGGCGCTGTTCGAGCACCATGTGGCACGGCGGCTGGAGGCGCAGCTCGACGAGACCCTGAGCCAGATCCTGGGTCACCTGGAGGCCACCGCGGGCGGACGTCTCCGGTTCGATCTGGCCTTGGCCGATCCGCGTTTCCAGACTCCGTTGAGCGGTCTGTACTGGCAGATTCAGGATGA
The DNA here is from genome assembly GCA_964470155.1 of uncultured Lamprocystis sp. Classification (GTDB taxonomy): domain Bacteria; phylum Pseudomonadota; class Gammaproteobacteria; order Chromatiales; family Chromatiaceae; genus Thiodictyon. Next base: position 25,279 of record CAYYAY010000068.1, read on the forward strand.
GGATCGGCCGACCTTGCTGCGCTCGCGTTCGCTCTGGGATGTCGTACTGGATCTGCCCGCGGACACCCTGCCGGACGGCGCGCTGCACCGTCATCAACTGCCCGGACCGGCCGGTCAGTCACTGCTGGTTCTCGAGCGGGGGGTGCTGTTCCGGGTCGGGTCAGACGAGCGGCAGGTGCGGGTCGCGGTCGCGCTGGACCGGCGGGAATTGGCCCAAGCAAGCCGCGACTTCGCCGCCGACAGCGTCCCCTATCTGGTGTTGCTGGGCGCGGTACTGGGTCTGGCCGCCTGGGGTCAGGTCCGCATCGGCCTGGCCCCGCTGGACGCCGTGCGCCGGGGCGTGCGCGCCATCCGCTCGGGAGAGGCGCAACGCCTGCCGGCCGATTATCCCGACGAGGTTCAGCCCCTGGCCGAAGAAGTGAACTCGCTGCTCGATGCGCAGGCACGGGCGATCGAGCGCGCGCGCGCCTGGACCGCTGATCTGGCCCACGGCCTGAAAACTCCGCTGGTGGTTCTGGCGGCCGATGCCGAGCGTCTGCGCGACCTGGGTCAAACCGCGTTGGCGGACGATCTGGACGGACTGGCCCAAACCATGCGCCGACGCGTCGATCGGGAGTTGATCCGCGCCCGTGTTCGGGCACGGGCCGGCGCCCGCGCCGACGCCCGCGAAGGCGTCGGCGCCGTGCGCCGGGCGACTGAGCCGGGGGCGGATCTGCCGGACACACTGAGCCGCGTGGTCCGCGCCCTGGAGCGCACCCCCAACGGGTCACGACTGCATTGGGACCTGGACGGTCCCGGCCAACTCGCGGTGGCGATCCTTCCGGAAGACCTGACCGAACTCCTGGGCAACTGCCTGGAAAACGCGTCCAACTGGGCCAGCACACGGGTGCGGGTGCGGGTGCGGACCGAGACCGGCCACCGCATCCGGGTGCAGATCGAGGACGACGGCCCCGGTGTCCCGGACGATGCGCTCCAAGACCTGGGCCAGCGCGGCCTGCGGCTGGACGAGCGCACCCAGGGCTCCGGTCTGGGCCTGGCCATCGCGCAGGACATCTGCGACGCCTATGGCGGCGACTTGGCCTTCAGCCGCGCCGACCTGGGCGGATTCGCGGTGACCCTGCACCTGCCCGGTCTGGGTGCCTGAGGCCCGAAGCGCGGCGGCGGATCAGAACCGCGCTCCCGGCGCGGCCATCCAGACCGCCGAGCGGCCGCGGCTTGGCGCGGACAACACCGAGAAAACGTCACCGCCGGCCGTCCACCCGAGCGGCCTTAGGGTAAACTGCGGATCATCTCGCGAGGCTGGGCCGCTCCGACACCCGCGCCGTCGCCGATTACTAAGGCGATTGACAGAAATCGCCGAACATCCTGTCCCTTTAACCTGGTCGAAGAGGTGTCACATGGCCACTCCCAATTATGCGTTCGAGAAGCGTCAACGCGACCTTGCCAAGAAGCAGAAGAAAGAAGAGAAGCGCAAGCGCAAAACCGCACCCAGTGACGACCAAGCACCAGCGGTTGATGAAACGGTTGACCAAACGGCTGAGCAAGCGGTCGAGCCGCAATCGGATGAAGACGAGAAGACGAGCCCTTGATCCGGTTAAAGCGGCCCTGACCTAGCCTCATTGTCCGCTGCCAACCGCAGGGCGCCGAGGCCACCCGGCGCTCCGGCGCGCGTTTTGCGGGGTCCGCCTGACCGGGCGGGTGAGGATGCCTCAGTCGTCACCACCGAAGAGTTCCGCAAGCCATGAACCCCGCCGTCGGTTTTGGTGCTGCCCATGACCCCGATCGTGATCGCCGACGGAGTATCGCTCCCGATCATGATCATGATCATGATCGTGGTCATGGCCTTTCTCGCGGCGATGGTCATGGTCGTGATCCTGGTCGGAGCGCGCCTGCCCAAAGCCGGGGATCACTCCGCCAAGGAAGCTGACACCCGTTGCAGTGCCGGGGGATAACGCGGCGACCTGACCACCGACCCCATCGGGCTGCCGGCTTATCGCGATGAGCTTGTCCAACTCGCCCCGGTCCAGCCACATCCCTTTACATCCGGGGCAGATGTCGATAGAGACACCAAGGCGCTCGACTTCTTTCATTCGTTCGTCACATACGGGACACTGCATCACGTGCTCTCTCAATTTGATTGGTATTTGGTCCGAGACTCGGAGCGGAACTGGCATTGGCGCAAGCGCCACCGAGCACCGCATCCGGTCCCTGGATGCCGCATGCCGACTCTCGACTTACTTGCGCTTGTAACCGTCGATCATGCCGCGGACCAGATTCTCATTATGCTGGCGACTTGCCAGCAGCACGCCAAGCAGGTGCAGTGGTATGAGGCACAGGGTGGCGTAGGCGATCACTTCATGGACGTCTTCCATTCCCTCATTATTCAGGGTCGCCACACCGGTGAGCGCGGTCGCGATCAGGCCGGCGATCAGGGCGACCGCCATGGCCGCACCCGCCGGGTTGTGTCCCAGATAACGCGCCGGATGCCCGCGGAGAATATCCTTGAGATAGGCGAGGGTGGCGCGGGGCCCTCGCACGAAGTCCGAGAAGCGGGCATGCCGCGGACCGATGACACCCCACAGAATACGGGCGGCGATCAGCCCGATGACGGTGTAGCCGGCCCAGTTGTGCAGACCCTGGAGGTCATCCTCGGTCAGGAAGGCGATCAGCACGGCAACCGCCAGCCCCCAGTGGAAGAAACGTACGAAGGGGTCCCAGACGCGGACGCGCTCGATTGCGTTGGCGGGCGCCAACTGATGCGGTGTACAGTTACCGCCCGCTGCGGTGGTATCGATGGGGTTAGTCATTGTCGATCTCCTGGAAAGGTGTGCGATAGCGTCGGGACCCTGTTGCTGGCCCAAGCCAGCCGGGAGCCGGTCCTTCGGGGGCCGGGGTCGGGACCTATACGGAACGGTTGTGAGTTGTCGGTTTTTCGTTTTCAGTTAAGAACTATCAAAGATTGAGTTGCGAAAAACGAGAAACGAAAAACCAACAACGGCGGGTCTAAACTAACGCAACACCCATGAAGACCCTCTGTCGGGAGTTGTCAGCAAACCGTCAGCAATGCGGGCTCATAATGCCGCTCAGCAGAGGCCGCGAAGCGCCACGCGCACAGGAGCAGAAACCCATGGGTCCGGAAATGATCAACAGTCCTCCGTCCCCGGCAGTCGCCGCGCTGTCCGCGGACCAGACGGGGCAACTGCTGCGCCTCGCCACCTATGCCTCAGTCAGCACGGCCGTGTTGCTCATCCCGGCCAAACTCGCGGCCTGGCTCATGACCGACTCGGTGAGTGTGCTCGCCTCCCTGGTGGACTCCACCATGGACGCGGGCGCCTCGCACTGGATGACGACCTACCGCGGGCAAGCGCCCACCGCCTCGCATTGGACGCCGAGGCAGCGATCCGTGCCCACTTTGCGGGCGCCGACATCACCGTCCATCAGGATCCCGCAAGCCTCGGCGTGGAGCTGGACGACATCGCGGAACATGCCGCGAACGCCAACCGTCACGCTCGAACGACTGTCCCCCCCGCGGCTTCGCCGCCCATCTGCTCCCTTTAACCGACCCCATAGCGCACCAAGGAGATTCAGTATGCGTTTGAAAGCCACTCTGCTGCTCGGCAGCATCATGACCCTCAGCGTCGCCAATCCGTCCCTCGCGGCCGACTGGCAGGTCTTACCCGATCAAGCCCCATTCCCGGCGGACAACCCACCGAACGAGGCCAAAATCGAACTCGGCAAGATCCTGTTTTTCGATCCGCGGTTCTCCGAGCACGGCACCCTGTCCTGCAATTCCTGCCACAATGTGATGGCCGGCGGGGACGACAACCGCCCCAACTCCATCGGTATGCACGACGCCCGCGGTGGCCGGAGTGCACCGACGGTCTGGAATGCAGCCTTTTACTCGGTCCAGTTCTGGGACGGGCGCGCCGCCACCCTGGAAGATCAGGCGAAGGGACCGGTGGCCAACCCCATCGAGATGGGCATGGCGAGCCTGGACGAAGCCATGGCCCGGGTCGCCAAGATTCCCGGTTACCAGCCGCTGTTCGAGGCCGCCTTCCCGGGCGAGACCAACCCGGTCACCGGCGACAATGCAGTCAAGGCGATCGCCGCCTTCGAACGCACCCTGATTACCCCCAACTCGCCTTATGACCGCTATGTGAAGGGCGACGCCACCGCCATGACCGAACAGCAAATCCGCGGCATGCAAACCTTCGACACGCTGGGCTGCACCGCCTGCCATTCCGGGGCCAATTTCAGCGGCCCGACGCTACCGATCGGAACTGGCTTCTTTATGAAGTTTCCCACCTATCCGGGCAGTGCCTATGACGCCAAGTACAAGCTGACCAAGGATCCGGGCCGCTACGAGGTCACCAAGAAAGCGGCCGACCGACACCTGTTCCGGGTACCGACACTACGCAACATCGCCCTGACTGCACCGTACTTCAACAACGGCCAGGTCCCCACCCTGGACCAGGCGGTGCAGGTCATGGCCAAAGTTCAGTTGAACAAGGACCTCACCGAGGCCCAGACGGCGGACCTGGTGGCCTTTCTCAACGCGCTGACCGGCGAGTTCCCGGAGATGACGCTGCCGCGGCTGCCGGGAACCCCGAACATGAGCGTGATCCCGCCGGTTGACCCGCATCTGAAGGTCAAAGCGCATCGTTAAGCATTTCTCGTTCTCGTTCCCACGCTCCAGCGTGGGAATGCCGTCCGGCCGCTCCAGCGGCCCGTGGTCCCGCGTGAAAATCCGGTAGGGTACGCATCGCGTACCCGCCACGCCGAAGCCACTGCTGGGATTAGGCACGCGATGCGTACCCTACACCGACTTATTGCGATCACGCACCGCCGCGATAGAGTTGTGCGGGATTTGCATTTACGAATCGGGCCATCGCCTCCTCAATTGAGGAGGCGCGGATGCTGCCGGCTATACTGAACGAAAGAGCCGCGACGCGAGCAGTCCTCATGGCAGACCAAGGGACCGGCGTAGCGCTGCTCTCAGACTGACAATCAACTTCGGGGGTACCGGTGCCTTAGCAGTTCGCTGAACTGAGCTCAGGCAATCCATAGGGGTCACATCATGCACCTCAATGAATCCACCACGCCCATTGGCTGCATCGGCTGCGATGCGGCCGGAACGCTTCCCGGGCTGTTCCGGCGGCGGGTCGCGCAGTCCCCCGCGGCGGTCGCCTACCAGCAGTTCGAGGACAAGACCTGGCGCGATTACACTTGGTCGGAGGTCGCGGCACGCGTCGCGCGCTGGCAACAGGGACTGATGGGCGAAGAGTTGCAACCCGGCGACCGGGTGGCGCTGAGCCTGCGCAACAGTGTCGACTGGGTCTGCTTCGACCAGGCCGCGCTTGGTCTCGGCCTGGTCCCGGTACCCCTCTACACCACCGACAGCCCTGACAATCTGGCGCATATCCTTGGCGATTCCGGCGCCCGGCTGCTGCTCCTGGACTCGGACCGCCGCTGGTCGGCCCTTGCCTCCAGGCGTCAATCCTTCCCGGATCTGCGGCGGGTGCTTTGCCTGCTGCGCGAGGCCCCGACCGACGATGCGAGCGTCCGGTACCTCACCGACTGGCTGCCCGACACCGCAACCGCTGGGCCGGAGCGGATCACCGCACCGGGCGCCCTGGCGACCCTCGTCTACACCTCGGGGACGACCGGGAGACCCAAAGGCGTGATGCTGTCGCATCGCGGTATCCTCTGGACGGCGGAGGCCGTGCTGCGCCGCACTCCGGCCTGGCCCACGGACAGTTTCCTCTCCTTCCTGCCGCTCGCGCACAGCTTTGAACGCACGGTTGGCTACTACCTGCCCATGATGGCGGGCAGCCGGATCAGCTTCGCACGCTCGGTCGAACTCTTGCGCCAGGATCTGCTGATCGTGCGGCCGACCGTGTTGCTCGCGGTACCCAGGGTATACGACAAGATCTACCTGGCCATCCAGACCCGGCTCGGCGAACGGGGTCTCAAACGACGGCTGTTCAACACCACCGTCGACCTGGGTTGGCGGCAATTTCGCGCGCGCCAGGGGCAGGCCCCGGTGCTCGGCTTGGTTCAGCGCCTGACCTTGCGCCTGCTGCGGCGCCTGGTCGGCGCTGCAGTGCTGGAGCGGCTCGGCGGGCGTCTGCGGGTCGCAGTCAGCGGCGGCGCACCCCTGTCGCCGGTGGTGGCGCGGTTTTTTATCGGACTCGGGCTGCCGCTCACCGAAGGCTACGGGCTCACCGAGACCTCACCCGTGCTCAGCAACACCCGGCCCGAGGACTGCATTCCGGGTTCAGTCGGCCGCCCCTTACCCGGACTGGAAGTCCGGATCGGACCGGCGGGCGAACTGCTCGTGCACACGCCCGGACTGATGCTGGGCTACTGGAACCACCCCGCGGCGACGGCAGCCGTAATCGACGCGGACGGGTGGCTGCACACCGGCGATGTGGCGGAGATGCGGGATGGCTACCTCTATATCCGCGGACGGCTGAAGGAGATTCTGGTCACCTCGGCGGGCGAGAAAGTGTCCCCGGTCGAGATGGAGATGGCCCTGACCATGGATCCGCTGTTCGCTCAGGCGGTGATTCTGGGCGAGGGACGCCCCTATCTGGCGGCCTTGCTGGTGTTGGAGCCGGACCTCTGGACACCCCTGGCCGAGGGTCTTGGGCTCGATCCGCGGGCACCGGCCGCGCTGCAACACCCGACGGCCGTCGCCGCCATTCTGGCCCGGATGCGGGAGCGTCTGCGGCCGTTCCCGGGCTACGCACAGGTGCGCGCGGTGCACCTGAGCCTGGAGCCCTGGACCATCGAGAATGGTCTCATCACGCCGACCACCAAGGTCAAACGCTACGACCTGGAAGCCCGGTTCGCTCCGGTCATACGCCAACTCTACCGGCATCGGGAGGTCCCACAGGATCCGTCGTGAATGCGAGGATAAAGCGTCGCGCAGGACAGGCCGGACGTTCGGGCGTCGTCAGGGCTTCCAGCCCTGACTGTTCCAGCCCCGACGCCGCCAGGCCAGGATGGC
>CAYYAY010000069.1:0-31967 GCA_964470155.1 uncultured Lamprocystis sp.
TCTTCATGGCCGGCGGCTATTTCGAGCTGATCGAATGGCTGCGCGGTCAGGGCAAGCGGGTGTTCTGCGACCTCAAGTTTTTCGATGTCCCGGAAACCGTCGCCCGCGCGGTCCGGCAACTCAAGGATCGCGGCGTCGATTTCGCCACTGTGCACGGCAATGACACCATGTTGGAGGCTGCCGCCCGCGAGAAGAGCGACTTGAAGATTCTGGCCGTGACCGTCCTGACCAGTCTGGACCGCTCCGACCTGGAGTCGCTGGGCTTTCAGTGCGATGTCGAAGCGCTGGTGCTGTCGCGCGCCCGCAAGGCACTGCGGCTCGGTTGCGATGGGGTGATCTCCTCGGGCCTGGAGGCGGCACGCCTGCGCGAGGATCTCGGCGACCAGTTGTTGATTGTCTCGCCGAGTATCCGCCCGGTCGACAACACCGTGCACGCCGACGATCAGAAACGTGTCGTCAATGTGGAGCAGGCGTTCCGCAATGGTGCCGACTATATCGTCGTCGGCCGGCCGATCCGCGATGCCGCCGACCCGCATGCCGCCGCCGTGGCCATTCAGACCACCATCGCGGGGTTGTTCCCGGCGGGCTGAGGCGGTGGCGGTCTTGGCGGACGTGGACCCTGGGTAACGTCATGATCTGTAAGTCCGCGTTGGAACCGCGGCGGCGTCGGGGCGCGGGTGGCGGTAACGTAGCCTGGCGATTCGACCGTTGCGTGATGTAACCAGACCCACCGTCAGGATGTTCATCGTTTTGAAGACGCCGATGCGGATGGGAAGGTCCAGGTGATCAGCCCCGTCTTGACGAGCTGGCGCCCGGGCTCGTCCAACTGCTTGCCGTAACGTACCAGTACCAGGCGCGCGCCGACTGCACGGCCGGCGCTCGTGGTGCCCGCGTCAATGCCCACCCAAGACCAGAGTCTGGATCGGCAGCAGCAGCGCCTGGATGCGCAGGATCATCGCATGCACGAGCCCGACCGCATCGATCGCGTGAAGCCCGAACCGCCGCAGGGCGCCGATTGCGGGGTCGGCGAGTGCATCATGATTGTTGGTGTAGGCGTTGGCGATACAACTGCCGCCCTGGGGCAAGGCGTCGAGCTGGCCCGCGTAGAGCGGCTCCATAATGACCGTGATGGTACCGGGGCGGGCGAATTGCTGGACATCGACCAGCTGGTCGGTCGGCCGCACCTGGCCGGAGGCGATGACGTTCTGGACCTCGGTCACGACCATCGGAACGATCTGCCAGGGCATCGCGATGCAGGTCACCTCACCGATCATGCCCACCTTCAATACTTGCGACTCAATCTGCCCGAAACCGGCCAACAGTGCCGTCACCCGGCGGTCCGGCACCAGCACGCCGGCGGGTCTGAGCATCGGGTTGACCACGTCGCCGGGCCGCAACGCGAACTGTTGCACGATCCCGTCCGTCCCGGCCCCGATCAAGGTCTTCTTGAGGTCGGCCTGGGCCTCACGCAGTGCCGCTTCGGCGCTCGCCCGCTGGGCCGGGAGTTGGAACTCCAGCTCCGACACGATGGCCTCGCGACTCGCCAGGGCCGCGTCGACCGCGCCCTGCTGCGTCTCGACGTTGACTTGCATCTTCTCAACGTCGCGCGCTGCGACCGAACCGGGACTGCGCCGCTGCACCTCGGCCCTGGCCGCGAGCTCGTCGACGGCCTGCCGGAGCCCGCCGCGCGCTTGGACGATCCGACCGTCCGCTTCCGCCAACTGGGATTTGGCCACGATCATGGCGGCCTCGATCTCGGCGATCTTGCGGCGGCTGGTTTCGACCGCCGCCTCCTGTTCTGTTGCGTCCAGCCGGAACAAGGGCTGGCCCGCCTTGACCCGTTGGTTGATGTCGACGAAGGTCTCCGCGACCCGGCCGCTGATCTCGGGCAGGACGGTAACGGTCCGAAACACCGAGGTGGCGGCCTTGGTCGAGGGGTGAAAATAGAAGATCGTGGTGATCAGGCTCAGGGTCAGGATCAGGCAGAGAGTGATCCCCCAGCGCAGCTCGAACCAGACCGAAAAAAGCGTGATCTCGCGGCCGAGCCGCTTGCCCTGGACGAAGCGGCGGAACAGGAAGTCCGGCAGGATCGTCAGTGACGAGCACAGGAGAAGTTCCAACATGGTTCACTCCCCCGGCGGCCCGACCGGCGGCCCGACCGGCGGTTCGGCCGGCGGCGGGCTTGGCGGTGCCGGCGGGGACGCTGGAGCCGTCCCCGGCGCCTTGGACTCGGCGATGCGCTCGAGCGCACGGGCAATGGACCCCAGCGGCGTCGTGAAGTCCGGTAACGGAATCAGAGCGAGCAAGAGCCCGGCGATCCAGAAGGCGTGGTTGTGGGTGAAGAGCGCCAGCAGCGCCAGCACCGCGACGATCTGGAACTGCACCTTCTGGCCGCGGTGCGCCAGCTGCTCCGGTAACGCGTGCAGTTTGAAGTAAACGACACCCATGCCGATCAGGGCAAGCACCACGAAGATGGCCATGACCACGAACAACACGTCGGTCTCCCCCGGTGCCGTGATGAAGGGGGGCAAGTGCGCTATCGCGGCCGGGTGTAGCGGCTCCGCCATCTGGGGTCTCCTACTCGATGATGTACAGGTCGGGACGGGGTTTCAAGCAGCGACCTACGTGAGACGCCGTGTTGGTGCCGCGGCGGCGGGTCCCTAATCGGCGAGTTTGCTGGCCCTTATTGTACTTGAGTTCACCGGTGGACTGCGCTGACCCGCTCAGTGTTGAACCTGGCTCGCGACCAGCGGCCCGGCCTGGCGCAGCAGGCGCGCGAGCGCGAAGCCGGCCTCGCAGAGGTCCGCGATTTGCGCGCGGGTACAGGGTTTCGGCAAGTAGTAGAAGATGCCGCCGAGGTTGATGCCCTCGGCGATCACCTCCGGGTCATCCGACGCCGAAATCAGCACCCGCACCACCTCGGGGTAATGCGCGCGGGCGTGCTGGAGCAGGCCGACGCCGTTCTCGCCCGGCAGTCGGTAGTCGGCGATCAGCAGGTGGACGTCGTTGTGCACCAGCCGTTCGCGCGCCTCCTCGGCGCTGGCGACCGCGAACAGGCGCCAGCCGAGGTCGCGGAAAAACGCGGCAAGCATGGTGCGCTGGATCGGGTCGTCCTCGACCAGCAACGCGCGCCGGGCCAGCAGGTCCTGCACCGGGACGTCGCCGAGCCGCAGGTCGGTTTGCCGCAGCAGGTCCGCGAAGGCCTCCGGCGGCATCGGTTGCCCGATCAGGTGACCCTGGGCGAAGTCGCAACCGAGGCTGACCAGGCGCACGAGCTGGTCGGTCGACTCGACCCCTTCGGTGACGACCTGGATCCCCAGGTGATGCGCCATCGAGATCGTCGAGCGCACGATGGCCAGGTCTTCGGACTCCGGCCGCAGGTCGCCGATGAAGGCGCGGTCGATTTTCAGCGCGTCGACGGCGAAGCGCTTGAGGTAGGCGAGGCTGGAGTAGCCGGTGCCGAAATCGTCCAGTGCCACGGCCACGCCCAGGCTGCGCACCGCGGCGATCTCGGTACGGGCGCGTTCGGGGTTGCCGATCAGTACGTTCTCCAGCACCTCGATGCCGAGCAGCCGCGGGTCGATGCCGAACGCCGCGGCGGCGCCGACGATCGCGTCTGCCAGCCGGCCGCCGCCGATCATCGCGCTGGAGACGTTCACGCTGATCGGGACCGGGGTCAGCCCCGCGCTCTGCCAGTCGGCGATGATGCGCGCGGCCTCCTGGATGACGCGCCGGCCGACCGGCCAAACCAGATCGCTCGATTCGACCACCGGCATGAAGTCCTGCGGCAAGTGCAGCACGCCGTCGGCGGTGCGCCAGCGGATCAGGGCCTCGGCCCCGGCCACCAGGCCGTTCGACAGGTCAAGTTGCGGTTGCAGGTAGAGCACCAGCTCGCCCTTGGCGAGCGCGGCGCGCAGTGCCTGCCCCAGGCGCAGGCGCTCGCCGGCGCGCGCGGTCATCTCCGGGCGGAAGAAGGCCCAGGCGCCGGGGCCGCCGGCCTTGGCGGTGACCAGCGCCGAATCGGCGAAGTGCAGTAGTTCGGTGGCGTCGCGGGAGTCCGACGGACAGAGCGCGACGCCGAGGCCGGCGCCGATGGCCAGTGTGCCGACGCCCTCGACGCGCAGCCCGCGGTGCAGCAAGGCCTGGATGCGGGCGACGTGCTCGCTGACGGCCTCGGGTCCCGGCACGGTCGCGATGCCCACGGCGAAGGTATCGGCACCGAGGCGCGCCAGCGTCGCGTCGGCCGGCAGGTAGTCGCGCAGCAGCTGCGCCACCTGCACCAGCACGGCGTCGGCCTGCCGGTGCCCGTAGGCGCTGACCACGTGCTTGAAGCCGTCGAGGTTCAGCGCCAGCACCGCCACTTGCTGGGCGCCGGCGAGCCCGGTGCGCATGAGCTGATCGAGTCGGGCGCGGAACAGGGTCGCGTTGGGCAGGTCGGTCAGCAGGTCGTGGTGCGTCAGGTGCTCGAGTTCCTCGGCGGTGCGTTCGGCTGCGGTGATGTCGCTGAAGATGCCGATATAGCTCTGTACCTGGCCGGCCGGGTTGCGGATGGCACTGATGCTGAGCCACTCGACGAACAGCTCGCCGTCCTTGCGGCGGTTCCAGAGCTGGCCTTGCCAGCGGCCGGTCTCGTTGAGCTCGCGCCACATCGCCTGGTAGAAACCGCGGTCCTGGCGACCGGACTGCAGGACGTTGGGCCGGCGCCCCTGCACCTCGTCCTCGCGATAGCCGGTGATGGCGGTGAACGCCGGGTTGACGGCGACGATGCGTCCCACGGCGTCGGTGAGCAGGATGCCCTCGGTGGTCGCGCTGAACACGGTGGCGGCGCGCCGCTCCCAGTCCTCGGCGCGCCGGCGGTCGCGCAGGTCGTAGACGCTGGCGAGCAGTACCTGCCGTCCGCCGAGCAGGATCGGGTTCAGCGTCACCTCGACCGGGACACCGGTGCCGTCGCGGCGTTGGTGCACCCACTCGAAGCGATGCACCCCGTGCGCGCGTGCCAGCGCGACCATCCGCTCGGCCTTGAGGCCGGAGGCTTCACCGTCTGGTTGGCAGCGCGGCGACAGGTTGCCCGGCGCCGCGCCGATCAGCGCCGCGGGTTGCGGATAGCCGAGCAGGTCGGAGAACGCCGGGTTCACCGCGGCTATCAGCCCGTCGCCATCGACGACGACCAGCGGTTGAGCCATGTGTTCGAACAGGGTCCGATAGCGGGTCTCGCTCTCGGCGAGCGCCTGCTGGGCCAGGCGCTGGGCGGTGACATCCTGAATCACGCCGTCGATGCGCACCGGCACGCCATGTTCATCGCGAGTCAACTCGCGCCGACTGGTCAGCCAGCGGACCTCGCCATCCGGGCGACGGATGCGGTAGTCGAGCTCGGTGTATTCGAGGTCGCCGCGTCGCAGCCGCTGGAAGGTCTCAGCGAGGTGCGGCTGGTCCCCGGGCAGCACCAGCGTCAGCAGTCTGGCATCACTCGGGGCAGCGTCGGCCACCTCAAGCCCGAGGATGCGGTACAGGTGCGGGGACCAATGGGTGCGGCCGGCGACCAGGTCGATGAAGAAGCTGCCGACCCGCGCCAGCGCCTGCGCCCGGTCGAGGTCGCGGGTCTGCCAGTGGTGTTCGGTGATGTCACGGCTGATGCCGAGTACCCCGGCGACGTCACTGCCGGGCCGCGCGTAGGGCATCTTCAGCGTATCGAGCAGGTGCCGCGTGCCATCGGACCAGATCACCCACTCCTCGTTGCGATGCGGCAGCCCGCTGGCCAGCATCGCGCGGTCATGGGCGCGGAACAGCTCGGCGATTGCCGGCGTGAACAGCTCCTGGTCGGTGTGCCCGAGGACGTCGCTGCGGGAACGGCCGATGAAGCCGCTGAACGCCACGTTGCAATCGAGGTAGCGGCCGCGGTCGTCCTTGAAGAAGATCAGGTCCGGGATGCCGTCCATCAGGGCGCGCAACTCCTCCTCGCGACGGCGTTGCGGGGTCAGGTCCACCAGATAGCCATGGTAGGCACGCACCGTGCCGTCGGCCGCGCGCAGCACGCGGGTGTAGTCGTAGACATGCAGCCACTGCCCGCCGGCGCCGCGCAGCCGGTAGAACTGCTCGTACTCGGCGGCGCCCGCGGCGACGTGGCGCGCCACCTCGGCCGTCACGCGCGCCTGGTCGTCCAGGTGCAACAGATCGGCGAAGTGCACCCGCCCGGCGGTCAGGTCGGCGATGCTGACGCCGAGCAAGCGCTCGACGTTCGGCGAGCACTCGGCGACCGGCCAGCCGGGCTCCGGCCGCCAGCGAAACACCATCGCCGGTCCCTCGTTGAACAGTGTCTGATCCTCGGCCAGGCGGGCATTGAGCGCGAGCAACTCGGCCTCGCGCGCCTTGCGCTCGGTGATGTCCTCAACGGTCCAGATGACACCGAGCCCGAGGTCCGCCGGGGAGGCGGTATCGATCGCCCGCCCCGAGAGCAGACACCAGACCGGACTGCCGTCGGCCCGGCGCAACTGGTATTCGATGTGGCGCCGTTGGCCGAAGCGTAGCGACAGGTAATGCTCCTTGCCGAAGGCGGCGAAGTGGTCCTCGTCGAGATGCAAGGCGCGCATACTGAGCCCGCGCATTGCGTCCGGGCTGTCATAGCCGAGGATCTCGGCGAACCGCTCGTTGCAGCGCTCGAGCATCCGGTAGCCGGTCAGCAGCATGATGCCGACGTTGGCGTTATCGAAGATGGCCCGGAGCTGGCCCTCGCCGTCGTGCAGCGCCTGAGCGGTGCGATAGGCTGCGGTGAGGTCGCGGCACATGCCGCGGTAGCCGATCAGCCTGCCGTTCGTCGCGTGCAGCGGCACGCCGCTGGTGGACAGCACCCGCTCGCTGCCGTCGCGATGCAGACAGCGGTTTTCCAGATCGCGAAACGGACGCCTGGCGGCCACGATGTCCGCGAACTGCACGCCGACGCGCTGCGCCTCGGCCGGCGACATCAGGTCAAATATCGAACGGCCGATCAGCCGCTCCGGCTCGTACCCGAGAAGGTCGCGCGCGCGCTCGGAGACGAAGGTGAAATGGCCCGCGGGATCGACGTCCCAGACCAGGTCCGTAGTGGTCTTCAGCAGGTCGTGCAGGCGTGCCAGCGGGCGTTGGACTTGGGGGAGGCCGGGATCGTCGGGGTCGTCACCCGCGGGATTCGCGGCCGTGGCGCCGCAGGAGGGGAGTGCGGTTTCGGGTTCACCACTCAGGGCCGTGGCCAGCGCCGACCAGGTGACCAGCCCGACCAGACTGCCGTCCGCATCAGTGACGCCGAGCCGGCCGATGTGCGCCCGCATCAGCAGTTCGCGTGCTGCCTCCAGCGTCGCATCGGCGTGCAGCACGATCAGCGGGCTGCGCATCAGGCTGGAGAGCGGCTGCGTGCGGTCCGGCGAATCGGCTCCGAGCCAGGGCAGCAGGTCAGTCGGCGTGACGATGCCGATCGGCCGGTCGCCATCGACGACGACCAGCGCGGGGCTGGACCCCGCCGCCGCACCGGCGAACAAGCGCACAGCCTCGCCGATCGGCAGGTCGGCCGGCGCGCGCAGCGCCGGGCCGGTGATCAGGTCGGCGAGGCAGGGCCTAGGCCCGATCGGCGGGCTGGGCTCCGGGCTTGGGTTCATGGACATCCGCGTTCCGTTCGCTCCGTATCTCAGATAAGTGTTCTCCGTTGCCCACATCCAGCGCGGCGCGTTGCTCGGAAAAAGCATAACAGGAAGCGAAGAAGAAGGAAAAAGGGGTCGGCAGTGTGCCGACCCCAAGCAATAGCACAAGGACATCCGCAGCATGAGGATGAACTGGACCCTGCAAACTATCCGGGGCCTGGCGGCCGAGGCGGCGGCGATCTATCGGGACCGGTGAGCGCTGATCGGTCCTGGTTGCTGTTCGGCAAGGGGTTGTTCATGGACTACGTCCACTGGCGGTCGCACTTGACCTGCCTCGCCGGCCCCGGCATCGTGGCGGCATACCCCTTCGCCGCGAGACCAGCTTCGATGACCCAAGCCCGCCGCAAGCTGCCCATCGGCATCCAGACCTTCCGCGAGATCCGGGAGGACGACTGCTATTACGTGGACAAGACCGGCTTCATCCGCCAGTTGATCAAGGAGGGCAAGTATTACTTCCTGTCCCGCCCGCGACGCTTCGGCAAGTCCCTGCTGATCGACACCATCGCCGAGGTCTTCGCCGGCAACGAACCGCTGTTTCGGGGGCTGGCCATCCATCCACACTGGGACTGGTCGGTGCGCCATCCGGTGATCCGCTTGAGCTTTGGCGGCGGCGTGGTGCGCTCGCGTGAGGAACTGGACCTGCGCATTGGGGAGTTGCTGGACGCCATCGACCGCCGGCTCGGGTTCGCGACCGGCGCGCCGAGCCACCCCGGCAGGTTGGCGCGGATGATCGAAGAGATACGGGCGGCGACCGGCCAGCGCGTCGTGGTGCTGGTGGACGAATACGACAAGCCGATCCTGGACAATCTGACCCGCCCCGACATCGCCCGCGAGATGCGCGATGGCCTGCGCAATCTCTATTCGGTGATCAAGGACCAGGACGCCCACATCCGCTTTGCGTTCCTGACCGGCGTGTCGAAGTTCAGTAAGGTCAGTATCTTTTCCGGGCTCAACAATCTGAACGACATCACCGTCGATACCCGCTACTCGGCGCTGTGCGGCTATACCGAGGCCGATGTGGATACGGTCTTTGCGCCGGAACTGCCGGGGCTGGATCGTGACGAGATCCGCCGCTGGTATAACGGCTACAACTGGACCGGCGAGCCCGTTTACAACCCCTTTGATCTGCTGTTGCTGTTTCAGAAACGCGACTTCGCGCCCTTCTGGTTCGAGACCGGCACGCCGACCTTCCTGATCGTTCTGCTGACCGAGCGCGGGTTCTTTACGCCGGATCTCGCTGCACTGCACAGTTCCGTCGCGCTGCTCTCGGCCTTCGATGTGGATCACCTGGCCCCGGAGGCGCTGCTCTGGCAGACCGGTTATCTGACCTTCCATGGGTCCAGACGCACCGGCGCGCGCACGGAATACCAGCTTGGTTATCCGAACCTGGAGGTGCAGACGGCGTTGAATGACGCGCTGCTGAAAGGCCTGATGGGAGACCCGTCGGCGGCCGAGCGCGCCCAGGGCCGGCTCTATGATGTGCTGGTCGCCGCGGATTTCGAAGCCCTGCGCGACCATGTGACCGCCCTGTTCAACGCGATCCCGCACCACTGGCACGACAACAACCCCATCGCCCGTTACGAGGGCTACTATGCCAGCGTCTTCTACAGCCACATCGCCGCCTTAGGGCTGGACCTGACACCGGAGGACGCGAGCAATCACGGGCGTATCGATCTGACCCTGAAGTTTAACGAACGGGTCTGGCTGTTCGAGTTCAAGGTCGTTGAACTCAGTCCCGAGGGCGCGGCGCTTGCGCAGCTCAAGGCCCGCGGCTACGCGGACAAGTACCGGGCGCTCGGTCAGCCCATTCACCTCATCGGCATCGAGTTCAGCCGGAAGCAGCGCACGGTGGTCGGGTATGCGGTGGAGACGGTTTAGCCGGGGTCGGGGTCAGTGAGAAGTCGGGGGGCAGTTCTCGCAACAGGTGGTTTCCGAGAGAGGATTGACCGATGGGTGGGGGCGACTGAAGTCGCCCCTACAGTCGCCCCTACAGTCGCCCCTACAGTCGCCCCTGTAGCCATCAATCGAACCGCACTTTCTGCGCGCTCGAGGCGGGTGTGGCCCGATCCCAGGCCCAGTCGCGGATGAAGCGAATCTGTTCGTTCATGCTTTTCGAGAGCGGCACCAGGGTGCGGGCGCGGGCCAGGATGTGTTCGGTGGTGAAGGGGCGCTGGTCGCGTTCGGCGTCGATGCGACCGGCGATCACCGCTTGCTCGATCTCGGCGGCGGTCCACTCACGGCTGTCGCGCACCAGTCGCTCCAGGTCGAAGGCGGCCGGGTCGCCGTGGTTGTGACGGATGTGCACGGTGAGGATGGCGGCACGTTCCTCGTCGTTGGGCAGGTCGAAGAAGAAAACTTCATCGAAGCGGCCTTTGCGGATCATCTCGGCCGGCAGCGCCTCGATGCGGTTGGCGGTGGCGGCGACGAAGACCAGGGGCGGTTTTTCCTGCATCCAGGTGAGGAAGGCGGAGAGGATATGGGAGGCGGCGTCGGCCTGTCCGGCGCCGCCGCCGAGGCCGTTCTCGATCTCGTCGATCCACAGCACTGCCGGGGCGACCGACTCGATGGTCCGCAGCGCCTTATGAAAGGTCGCCTGGGGGTTGCCGTAGAGATCGGCATAGATCAGGTTCATGTCCAGCCGGAACAGGGGGACGCGCCAGGCATGGGCGACCAGCTTGGCGCACAGGCTCTTGCCGCACCCGCTGATGCCCATGAACAGGAGCCCCTTGGGCACCGGCAGGCGGCTGTCCACCGTGCGCTGGTTGAACAGCGGGGTGCGCCGTTCGATCCAATCCTTGAGGGCGGCCAGGCCGCCGATCTGCTCCCAGTCCACCAGATCGGGGACATAGTCGAGAAAGCCGGCACCGCTCGCCGCCGCTTTCTTGGCCGCGCCGATCTCGGCCAGCATGGCGTCGCGGTTGAGGTGCCGACCGGCCAGGATGCGGTGCATGACGTGCTGGACCTCATCCAGCGTCAGGCCCCGCAGGGCCAGGGTCAGGGCGTCGCGGGCATCCTCCGGTAAGGGTTTGGTGGTGTAGCCGTTCCACACGGTCTGCACCCGATCCCCGATCTCCTGCGTGTCCGGCAGCGGCATTTCAACCAGTAATACGCTGGGGCGCAGCGCGGGCGGGATGCTCACCTCCGGCGCGATCAACAGGAGCGCGCTGCCTGGTCGTCCCATCAGTGTCGCGTGGGCGTCGCGCAGGGCGCGCGCCACCTCCGGCCGCTCCAGGAAGGGCGTCAGGTCTTTGAACAGAAAAAAGCCGCGCCCCGGTGCGGCGGCGGCCGTCTGGATGGCCAGCACCGGGTCGCGGGTGTCGGGCGCCCGTGCGGCCGGATCAGCGGCGGGCGCCGGCGGCGTGCCGCCGCTCTGCAGCTCGAGTCCGCGGGTGCAGGTCCAGGTAACGAGTGCGATGGCTGGATCGAGGTCGACGGCCAGGCGGCGCACCCGTTCGGTGACGCGCGTTTCCTCGGCCGAGTGGATATAGATCAGTGGGTGGCGGCCGTCGATGGCGGCACGCAGCGGGTCGGTGGCCACGGTGTCCTCCGGTCCGGTTACCGATACTGCCGCAGATACCACCACTCGAAGAAGCGCTTCAGCCAGTGGAAGAGGCGCATGGAGGGCAATACGAAATTATATTTCTCGTTGCGGGCGACCAGCATGCCGCGGTCATTGGTGTCGACGATGCACAACAACTCGACCTTATAGGTCTCCCGCGGTTCCCGTCCCAGGCATTCGGCCGCCAGGTTGCGTGCGGCGGCACGCGCCTGCAAGTCCGCCATGTGCGCCTGCTTGGGCATCCAATCCGGACCGGGGAAGCTGCCCGCGTCACCGGCCACATAGACGCGCGCGAACCCCGGCACGCGGCACTGGGCATCGGCCTGGAGCAGACCGCCGGGGGAGCGCGGCAGGTCGGTATGATCGAACCAGATGTTACCGGTCAGGCCCGGCATGAAAATGATCAGGTCGGCGTCGAAGGTGCCGTCCTCGGTCGTCACCGTCCGGTCGGTAAAGCCCTTGAGCTTGTGACCGAGATGGGTCTCGATCCCGCGCCTGGCCATTTCCTTGAGCAGACTGCCGACCGCCTTGGGCCCCAGCCGGTTGCCGGGATTCGGCGCCGGGGTGAAGAAGACGAGTTTGAAGCGCTCACGCCGGCCTTCTTTGCGCAATTGCTGATCCATGCCGAAGAGGAACTCGAAGACGGGTCCGCCGCGCATGGAACTGGGCTCGTTGGGGTTGCCGGCGAAGCCCATGGCGATGGTACCTCCCTCCATGGCGCGCACCCGGTCGCGGATGCGCTGTGCGGAGGCGATGCCCTCGCAGGGGGTGATGGCATGTTCGATCCCCGGCAGTTTCTTGATGAAGCGTCCGCCGCTGGCGATGATCAAGCCATCGTTGGTGACCGGCCCGGCGCTGGTCTGCAGGGTACGTCCCCCATCGGTCAGCCCGGTCGCCTCGGCGGCCAGGTGCGTCACCCCCGTGCGCTTGAAGAACTGCTTGAGGTTGATCCGCAAGTCATCGCCGGTGCGCAGACCGCTGGGGACCCAGATCAGGGCGGGCAGGTAGACGAATTCGGCCGCGGGGCTGACGACCGTGAGGTCGGCGCTCAGGCCCGACTCGCGTAGCGTGTTGACCGCGGTCAGTGCGCCGAAACCCGAGCCGACGATGGTGATGCGATGCATGGAAGACTCCGGGAGTGTATACGGAACTGGTTTTCAGTTTTTCGTTTTTCGTAGAGTTTACCAAGCATCAGGTTACGAAAAACGAGAAACGAAAAACCAACAACGACGGGCAGAGTGTTTCGGCGATTGCCGGAAATCGCCTTGGCGCGGGATCAGTCCCGCGGTCGATTCAGTCGTTATTTGGCTGGGTCACGCCCAGCAGCGGGGCCAGGACGGGCCAGACATTCTCCAGGATACGCGGCTGGGCCGCGGCCGTCGGGTGGATCTCGTCGGCCTGCATCAGCCCCCGATCCTCAGCGACCCCTTCCAGCAGGAAAGGGACCAGGGGCACGCTGTGCGCGGCAGCCACTTCCTGGAACACGGCTTGAAAGGCACGCTCGTAAGCCGCACCGTAGTTGGGCGGCAAACGGATGCCGATGAGCAGGACCTGGCTGCCGGCCGCTTGCCCGAGTTGCACCATCCGGGTCAGATTCTCCCGTAAAACCTCGGTTTTCAGGCCGCGCAGTCCGTCATTCGCGCCGAGTTCGATGAGCAGCAGCGCCGGGCGGTGACGTGCCAGGAGTGCCGGCAGGCGGGTCAGTCCACCGGCGGTGGTGTCACCCGAGATCCCGGCGTTGACGACGGCATAGTCGAGGCCGCGCGCGCGCAGTCGCTCCTGGAGCAGGGCCACCCAACCATCAGCTTGGGCGAAGCCGTAAGCGGCGCTCAGACTATCTCCCAGGACCACGATCGTCGGCGGTTGGCCCGGCGCGGTGGTCGTTGCGTCGCTCGCGCGGCCCGCGCCGGCGACCGCCAGCACACTCGTCAGCACAGCAGTAAGCAATAGGCGCATCATGACAGGCATTCCGGTCGCGGTTGTAGTCCAGGCCCAGGGTTTAGGCAAGCATGTTAACGGTCCCAGCGGGGATCTGACCATCCTGCAGGGTCTCGATCTGCAGATCCAGGCCGGCGAGGCGGTGGCCATCCTGGGGGCCTCCGGCTCCGGCAAGTCGACGCTGCTCGGGCTCCTGGCCGGACTCGACGGCGCCACCGCGGGTGAGGTCCGGCTGTGCGGCCAGCGGCTCGACGCCCTGACCGAGGACGGGCGGGCGGCCTTGCGCGCCGGGCGCGTCGGATTCGTGTTCCAGAGCTTTCAACTTCTGCCTACGCTCACCGCCCGCGAGAACGTGCTGCTGCCGTTGGAGCTGACCGGTACCCGCGACGCCGAGGCACGCGCCGACGAGGCCCTCACGCGTGTCGGGCTCGCCGCGCGTGCCGGCCACTACCCGCGCCAGCTCTCCGGCGGGGAACAGCAGCGGGTGGCCATCGCCCGCGCCTATGCCCCGCGCCCGGTCGTCTTGTTCGCGGACGAACCGACCGGCAATCTGGATCAGGCCACCGGCGAACACATCATTGATTTGCTGCTGGACCTGCGCGCCGCTGCCGGCGCGGCCCTGGTGCTGGTCACTCATGACCCGGCACTGGCTGAGCGCTGCGACCGCCGGCTGCGGATGCGCGACGGCGCCTTGGAGGATATCGCATGATCAGGGGTGCGCTCATGAGGTCCCCCACCTGGCGCATCAGTTTGCGTCTGCTGCGCCGGGATTGGCGCAGCGGCGAACTTTATCTGCTGGCCGCCGCGCTGATCCTGACCGTGGCCGCCGTGACCGCCGTCGGGTTTTTTACCGACCGCATCGAGTCCGCCATGGTCCGCCAGGGCGGTGAGTTGATCGCCGCGGATCTGGCCGTCGACGGGTCATCCCGGCCGCCGGACGCGTATCTCGACCAGGCGGTCGCCCTGGGGTTGGAAAGTGCCCGCACCCTGGAGTTCCCGAGCGTGGTCATGGGCGCCGCCGGTGCCCAGTTGGTGCAGGTCAAGGTGGTGGACGCGGCCTATCCGCTGCGCGGTCGGTTGCGCCTGCGCGACGGCTTCACCGACCCGGAACGCACCGTCGAACAGGGACCGCCGGCCGGCGAGGTGTGGGTGGAGGCGCGGCTGCTGCGGCTGCTGGAGGCCCGGATCGGCGACGCCGTGGGGTTGGGCGAGACCCGGTTGCGGATCGGCGCCATCCTGAGTTACGAGCCGGATCGGGGCGGCAATCTCGTGAATCTGGCCCCCCGGGTGCTGCTGAACGACGCCGATCTGGCGGCGACCGGGTTGGTCAGTGAGGCCAGTCGGGTGCGGCATCGCCTGTTGTTGGCTGGTGAGGTCGATGCGGCCGCCGCTTTTTCCGCTTGGCTCAAGCCCCGTCTGCCGGCCAATCTCACGCTGGTCGACGGGCGCACCGCTCGGCCCGAGTTCGAATCCGCATTGGATCGCGCCTCGCGCTTTCTGCACCTCGCGACCCTGGTCACCCTGCTGGTGGCGGGCAGCGCCATCGCGCTTGCCAGCCGCCGTCTGGTGGAGCGCCAGATCGATGCGGTGGCGATCATGCGCTGCCTGGGCGCGCCGCAGCATCTGCTGCTGCGGGTGTTCCTGCTGCGGCTGGTCCTGTTCGGGTTGGTGGCCAGCCTGCTGGGGTCGCTGGTCGGCTGGGTCGGACAGCTCGGGTTGGTCGCTGCCCTGGCCGACTGGTTCGGAACGGATCTGCCGCCGCCATCGCTGATGCCGGTGGCGGTGGGCGTGCTCACCGGTCTGATCGCGTTGCTGGGGTTCGCCGTGCCGCCCTTGCTGCAACTCACCCGGGTGCCGCCGCTGCGCGCGCTGCGGCGCGATTTGGGCACCCCGCGCGCATCGGCCGCGGCGGCGGTGCTGGGGGCCTTGCTGGCGCTGGCGCTGCTGGTCTTCTGGCAGGCGGGTGACGCGGTGCTGGCCGGTCAGCTCCTGGGCGGAGTGGCGCTGACCCTGGTCACGCTGGTCCTGGCCGTTTTGGGTTTGGTGAAGGCGGCGAGCGGTCTGGCTGGCCGGACGCGCGGGGTCTGGCGGCTCGGGCTCGCGGCGCTCACCCGACGGCCGACCTTCGCCGTGCTGCAGATCGCCGGATTCGGGTTGGGCATCCTGGCGCTGCTCCTGCTCGCGGTGGTGCGGGTGGACCTGCTCGAGGCCTGGCAACAGGGCCTGCCCGAGGGCGCGCCCAATCAGTTCCTGATCAACATTCAGCCGCAGGAGGTCGAGCCGTTGCGCGCCTTCCTGGTGGAGCAGGGGATCACCCAGGCGGAACTTTACCCGATGATTCGGGGGCGCCTGATCCGCATCGGCGAGCGTCCGGTCAACCCGTCCGACTATCCGAATCCGCGTGCCGAAAGCCTGGTCGCCCGTGAGTTCAACCTGAGCTTCAGCGAAGCGCCCGTGCCGGCGGGCCGGGTGGATAACCGCCTCGTCGCGGGCCAGTCGTGGGCGGCCGGGGAGACCGCGCCCCAGTTCTCGCTGGAGCAGGGCCTGGCCGAAACCCTGGGGATTGCGCTCGGGGACCGTCTGACCTTCTTCGTCTCCGGTCACGAGGTCAGTGCCCCGGTGACCAGTCTGCGCGAAGTGCGCTGGGACAGTTTCAACGTCAACTTCTTCGTGGTCTCCCCGCCCGCCCTGCTGGGGGTGGAACCGGCCACCTACATCACCAGCTTCCACCTGCCCGCGGACCGGGAGGCGGTGATCCCCGCGCTGATTGCGCGTTTCCCCAGCGTCACCCTGCTGGACGTGGAGGCCCTGCTGACCCAGGTCCGCGCCGTGGTCGACCGCGGCGTCCTGGCGGTGGAGTATGTGTTTCTGTTCACCCTGGCCGCTGGGGTGCTGGTGATGTTCGCCGGCATCCAGGCGAGTCTGGCCGAGCGCCGCACCGAGCACGGCATTCTGCGCACCCTGGGCGCCGGCCGCAACGCCCTGCTCGGCAGTCTCGCGGTGGAGTTCACGGCCGCCGGGCTTCTGGCCGGGTTCCTCGCGTCCATCTTCGCCGAGGTCACCGGCTGGCTGCTGGCGGAACAGTTGTTCGGGCTGCAATTCAGCTTCAACCCGCTGCTCTGGGTCACCGGCGTCTTGGGTTCCGGGCTGCTGATCGGTCTGGCCGGGACGCTCGCCACCTGGCCGTTGCTGATCCGGCCGCCTTTGCAGACCTTGCGCCGGGCGGCTTGAATATACTCGTCGTTGTTGGTTTTTCGTTTCTCGTTTTTCGTAACCCAATCTCTGATAGTCCTTAACTGAAAACGAAAAACCGAAAACTCAAAACCGTTCCGTATATCACCCGCCGCGCAGGCACTCCGCCGGATCGATACGGCTCGCGCGGTAGCCGGCGGCCACGGCGGCCAGCAGTGCGACCAACAGGGTGGCCGCGGCGGCGACGGCCAGATGTTCCGGCTCCAGTCGGCAGACATAGCCTTGTCCAGCCAGGTTTTGGCCCAGGGTGCGGTTGAACGCGGCGGCGCCGAACAGGTAGGTGACACCGGCGAGCACCAGGGCCAGGGCGGCGATCACGGCGGACTGCACCATGGGCATCAGCACCACGGTGCCGTTGCCGAAGCCGAACAGGCGCAGCAGCGCCAGGTCCCGGCGCTTGCGGTCCACGTTCACCCAGAGCGCACCCCCCAGCGCCAGGGCGCAGCCGCTGAGGCCGATCAGGGCGATGACCTGCAGGATGAACGACAGGGTGCGGTCGAAGGCACGTACCGTCTCGATCCGCTCGGCCTGGGTGCGGACCTCAATGCCCGCGGCGCGCAGAGCCGCCGCCAGCGTGTCGACCGCGTCCAGGTCGCGCGCATAGACGCGGGCACCGGCGAACTCGGTGCGGGTGCGGGCGCTGGGCACGCGTAAATCCGCGTCGCTCAGGCCGGCGCGCAGGCCGTCGCGGTAGTCCTCCGAGGCGATCAGCAGGTCCAGGTGGGTGAACACCGCCTCGCGGGCGACCCGGCTCTGCGGGATGACGCCGAGCGGTTCCAGGGTGAACTGGGCATGCTCCGGGGTGCCGTTGCGGGAGCGGCGGAAGTAGCCGGTCAGGGGCGCGCCGGGGGTCCAGCCGACGCGCTTGGCCAGGGTCTCGGTCAGCAGTACCTGGCCGGCATGGACCGGGATGGGCAGATCCGGCGGCAGCAGGGGATCACCGGCGGCGGTCGGGATCATGTCGATCGCATCGAACGGGCGGCGCTCCCCGTCCACCAGATCGATGGTCGCGTTGATGGTGCGGGTGCGGGGGATCAGAAAGCCCAGATCCGGGCGTTGCGCAGTGGCCGCGAACCAGCGTTGGTCCAGGCGGTGGGCGCCGAAGACGACGACCTCCAGATTGCGCGGGTCGTTGATCAGGTCCTGGCGTAGGGTGGCGATGACGCCGGTCTTGAGCCCGAACAGCAGCATCAGCGGGGCGATGATGGACGCGACGGTCAGCACCAGCACCAGGGTGGTCCGGCGATCGTGCCAGAGATCCTGGAGCGCCAGCCGCAAGCCTTCCAGGCGGGACCGGGGAGCGTCGTGGTGCGGTGTCTCGGGCATATTGGAGCGGCTTTACTCGTGGACGGTGATTCAGGCCGCGAACGCCGAACCGAACCCGGCGGCCAATGGCGCCGCCCGGACTTCGCGCAGGCCATGGGTGCGCACCCGATCGAGATCATGGGTGGCCAGCACCACGCTGGTGCCCAGACGCTCCACCAGCTGAAAGAACAGGTCCATCACCTCGTCACCCAGGCGGGGGTCCAGGGCGGAGGTCGGCTCGTCCGCCAGCACCAGGCACGGCCGGTGGGCCAGAGCGCGGGCGATGGAGGCGCGCTGGGACTGGCCCACCGAGAGTTGGGCCGGCCTTTTGTCCAGCAGGTCGCGCAGTTGTAATTGGTCGATCATGGAGTCGAGTGCCGCATCCCGCGGCGGCAGCCGCAGCAGGCGGCGGTTGATGCCGATATTGCCGGCCACGCTCAAATAGGGCAGCAGCCCGCCGGTTTGGAGCACGAAGCCGATCGCCGCCGCGCGCGTCCGCGCCAGGTCGCCGTGGCGGTCGGCGCGCCACAGGGCAGCGATATCCAGCGGCGCGCCGGCGATCGCGAAGTGGAACCGCGCGGCACTCAGCGGCCGCACGACGAGTCCCAGCAGTTCCAGCGCCGTGCTCTTGCCGCAGCCGCTCTCGCCGGTGAGCGCGATCATCTCCCCGGCGCCCAGGCGCAGCGCGGGGATCACCACGCGGAACGCCTGATCCCCGTGGCCGCGGCGATAGCTCAGGTCAGTGCAGTCCAGCAGCATTCAGGGCAGGTCCTTCAGCGGAATCGGATACACCGCCTCGCGATGGTGCGGATTGTCGGTCTGGGCGATGTCGACCCAACCGAAGGTGTCGGCGTAATAGCGTGAATAGAGCAGCACCTTCTTGCGCAGCCGGTCCACGAAATCCGCTTGCCGCTGCAGGCCCCAACTGGTCCAGTCGCTCTTCTTGAGGTCCAGCACGTCGCTCTTGTAGGGCAGGCCTGCCAGGTACTCGAGCAGCAGATCGCGCTGCGCCAGTTCCGGAGCGCGGCGTCGGCCGGTGGCCTCCGGGTCGCGCTCGAAGGTCGCGGCGATGGAGGCGAGCCGGTCGTAGAAGGCCGCGGTGCTGGTGGCGCCGTCCAGATCCGTTTGGGCGGTGTCGATCACCGCGGCGACCAGATCGCGCAGGTCGGAGAGTTGATCACGGGTCATCAGCACCCGGACCTCGACCGTGCGCAGTCCGGGGTCGGCCAGATCGGTGTCGCTGATCCAGGCCGCGAACACCTCGGGGGCGGCCGTTTGCCGCCGCTCGCCCAGATAGGCCAATTGCATGGCATGTCCCAATGAGGCCACGATCGCCTGGATGCGGATACGCTGGTCCGCGGCGTCGGCATCCGTCGGGGCGGCCGCGGACGCGGGGACGGCAGCCCCGGATGCGGTCGCGGTGCCCCGGCTGCTGTGTTCGATCTGCGCGATCACGTCCCCGGCATAGGTGTCGAGCGCCGCCCGCAAGCGGTTGCGGGCGCCGTCGGCGATGGGGAAATAGGCCTCTTGCTGGGTCATGGCATTGCGCGCCAGTTCTTTGTACTGTGCCGCGGCGCGCGCCAGATTGCCGGCGTGCCGCGCCGCCGGGGTTTGCAGGTGCATGACCGCGATGGCCACGCCCGCGCGCTGGGCCTCGCGCTGCACCGCCGCGGCATTCAGTCCGGTGCTGGAATCCACCCCCGGTCCCGTCCGGTCATTGGGCGGCACCGCTCCGGCCGGGGTGTTGAAGGTGCCGTCCAGCGCGCCGGCATCGGTGATCAGGACGAGATGGCGGGCGTCGAACCGGTCTTTCCAGTCCGGCGATTCCAGCGCCGCGAGCACACCGGCATAGGGGTCTTCATCGAAATAGTCGGTGGCTACCGGGGCCTCACGCAGCCCGGCGATCCGGGTCAGAAAGTCATCGCCGTTGCGGACCTGCGTCGGTGCGGCGAACACCTGCGCCACATAGTCGAGCGCCTCATTGGTCTCTTCATTCGCGCTCTCAGCGCGGAAGGCGACCAGCCCGAAGGCGACCTTGTCGAGTAATCCGGCGGTGCGGATGCGCTCGTAGAAATGGGTGATGGCCGCGCGGGTTTCGTCGATGTAGGGACCCATCGAGAGCGAGGAGTCGACTACGAAGACGATGGCGGCCTTGAACGACCGGAGTTGCTCGGCCGCGCGCTCCTGGACCGGCAAGGCCGGTCCCGGCGCGATGCGACCGCGTGCCTCGGGCAGCGTCACCGAGGCGACCTTGACCGCGCGCACCGGATTGCCGGCCGCGGTGCTGTAGTCCTTGAGGTCGAGGATCGGCAACAGATAGAACCGCTCATAGAGATTCACATAGGTCTCGGGCTCCAGCGCGACCACCCGCGGGTCGGTGCCGCCGGCCGCGATGCTCTGCACCAGGGCCCGCCCCGCGGCCGACGGCGAGGCCGCATCCAGCACCGAGCGCAGGGCGTCCCAATCGCGGAAAAAGACCAGCCGTTCGCGCCCCGCCGGGTTGGTCAGGGCCAGGGTCAACTGCTGGTTCCAGGCCAGGGTATCGCGCGCCGGTACCCAGCCCAGGAGGTTGCGGCCCGCCGCATCCGTGCCGACCCGCAACCACTCCTGCCCGGCGAGGTCCTGGCGTTCATAGACATAGAGTCGGCTCAAGGCGGTGATCAGGCGGCCGCCCGTGGTACCCGGTATCGCGCGCGCCGCCGCCCCCGGTTGGGTCAGAACGCGTTGATACAGCACCGTGGACCCCGCCAGGAGCAGGGGCGTCCCCGCCCCTGCGGTCCCGCACAGAAACGCCAGGCAGCCCACCAGAATGCCCGCGCGCAGTGCGTGCAGTGCGCTGATCCATCCAGAGATCGCGGCTGCAGCCGGACCCAGACCGCGCAGACGCGATGTCGACCGGGTAAAGCCTCGACCTCCGGTTTTCTTGTTGCCGGAACGATGATCAACGCCAAGGCCGCCCATAACTTGACTCCTATCTCGAAAAGAGGTTACGAGATGAAGTGGCACTCAATTGCCCTGCAACGCGTAGGTCCGTCGCGTTTCATGGTATTGGAAAACCCTGGGAACTGGTAAGGCAACTCCGCAGAATGCACCGCGCCCATCGCGATCCCCGGGTTGGTCACCACGTCAGGCGGGCCGATGGTCTGCGCCACCGCATCGACCTGGCGCAGCCGGTGTGAGCAGCCGCCGCTCTGGATGATTGCTTGGTGGAACAGCCCCTGGGTCTGTTCCGGTGCCAGCAGATGCATGCAGACGCCGGAAGCGCCCGCGGATTCGCCGGCGATGGTGACATTGTTCGGATCGCCTCCGAAGGCCGCGATATTGCGCTGCACCCAGCGCAACGCGGCCGGTTGCGGCGGTGCCCAGCGCAGTTCGCCCACCGGGGGCGCCGCGAAGGGGATACCCTTATGTTCCCGCACCCCGGCGCCGATGGTCCCCGCCACCGCACCGGTGTCGGTCATGACCACCGACGGGTCCGCCTTTGCCGGCGCCTCCTGCCCTTGCGCACCCAGGATGCCCGTCAGTGACAGGCAGGCGGCCAGGGCCGCACGGCGCATACCGGGTTGGTGATGCATATCAGGAATTCTCCGCCAGCGTGAAGGGGTCAGGCATTCTACCCTTGCGGATCACAGGCAGTCGTGAGCGGTTCCCGCAGGGATCAGGCGCCAACCGTATTGCGCCGCACGTCGGCTGTTCGACGTTCGCGGGTGCTTCGCCCGTGGCATAATTAAACACTCCAGATGCGACCAGGCCGCGCGCAGCCGCGG
The DNA here is from genome assembly GCA_964470155.1 of uncultured Lamprocystis sp. GTDB lineage: Bacteria > Pseudomonadota > Gammaproteobacteria > Chromatiales > Chromatiaceae > Thiodictyon. The sequence goes on from CAYYAY010000069.1 coordinate 21,489, forward strand.
ACAGGGACATGGCCGACGACGAGACTTCCAAGATCCTCCCGACCGGTCTGCATGCCGTGCCCCGCGCGGTCCGGCGGCAGCCGGACCGCGCGCGCTCCATCACCGAACGAGCGGATGGGCCCGGTCCCTGGCCGCGTCTCGGGTTGGCGGCGATCTGTCTGCTGTTCCAGTCGGCGCCCCCGCGGGCCGCGCCGGCTCCGGTCATTGCTTGGCCGGCGGGGCAATACAATCCCAACCCGTTGCCGGACGATGTGATCCTGCCCCTGCCCTGCGGCGGGGCCATGGTCTTGCGCCCGGTCGCGACCGGGGCTCCGCCCGCGGATGCGGCTGGCTTGCCCCCGGATTTGCTGCGGCTGTATGGGGTCGCAGGCCGCTTCGATCCCCAGCGGACCGGCATCGGCCACCTGCTGATCGGCAAGTACGAGGTGACCCGGCTGCAATATCACACGGTGAACGCGGCGGCCAGGCGGTCGCCGTGTCCCCGCCCGGATGCGCAGTCCGCCCTGCCGCAGGTCGACGTCAACCGCCGCGATGCGGAGGGCTTTGGGCTCGATCTCTCCCAATGGCTGGCCGACCAGCAGGGCAGCCTGGCCGATTGCAGCGACGGCGGCGGTCCCTGTCTGCCCCGTGTCGATGGCGTTGCCGCCACCGTGCGGTTGCCGGGTGAGGACGAATGGGCCTTCGCGGCCCGCGGCGGGCTGGCGGTCAGCGCCGCCGACTTTGCCGCGTCCGTCTATCCCATGCCCACGGGCCTGGCCTTTGCTGTGATCGGTAAAGATTTGAGTAAAAAGCGTTTTATCGGCAAGCGGGACGGTGGAAGCGCCGCGGCGCCGATCGGCGGCCCGCGCGCCAACCCGCTCGGACTGCACGACATGCTGGGCAATGTCGAGGAGATCATGCTCGATCTGTATCGGATCGATGGCGCCTCCGGCGAGATCGGCGGCTATGTGGTGCGCGGCGGCAGTTTCTATTCCGCACCGGCCGAGTTGGCGGTGACCCTGCGCCGTGAAGTGCCGTTGCTCAACAAGACCAGCGACACCGGCTTCCGGGTGGTCGCGGCGGTGCCGATCTACACGTCTGGGCGGCGGCTTGCCGAAGTCCAAGGGCCGGACCCGGCCGGGGCGGGACTGACGTATCCGACGCCGGAGACGGCGAACGCCGCGGTGTCCGCGCCGGCTCCGTCTGCTTCGTCCGCGACGGCGCAGCTGCCGGCTGCGGTGTTGCCGGAGTCGCACCCGGAGCGCGCCGGGGCGCCGCTTGCTCTCACCGCCGATGACCGTCGTGAGATCGCGATTCAACTCGTGCGGCTGGGTTACGACCCTTGGCTTCCCGGAGCGTCCTGGCGTGTCGTCCCGAAGCAGGCTGACGGACGCGACAGCGGACAGCCGCGCGACGGGTTCTGGGACTCGGCGCGCCGCGCCATCGCCGCATTCCAGGAGGCGGCGGGTCTGGAGGCGAGCGGCGACGTGACCGCTGAGACAAGGGCTGCGCTCACGGCGGCAGTGGCTGCCCTGAAGGCCCGCGAGCGGGCCGACGCTGCGCAGCGGGCCGCGCAGGCCGTCCAGGAGCAGGAGCGTCAGGCGCAGCGGGCGCGGGCCTATCCCTGCGACAAAACGCAGGATCTGCAAAGCGATGCGTGCCGCATGCTGTTACGGCAGATCCAGGACCAAGGCGGTTTGTCGGCGACCGGTGAACTGACGGAAGAGACCCGCACCTTGATCGAGCGGCGGGCCACGGAGTCGAGCGAACCGCGGAGATGACTCCAGTAGGATGGGCCGAGCGAGAGCGATGCCCATCAACCCCGCCGAAGCCCATCAAATCGAGCGCCTTGCCGTCGCGCGCATTAAGACCACCATCGCCAGGAAGATGCAGGCCGAGGCCGCGCCCGACTTGCGGGTCATCTACATGGATATCGGTGCGGTCAGCCGGGCGGCCGAACTGGTCGAGCGCCTGGCCCAGGCGATCCGCGTCCATCTCGGCGCCACCAAGAAGGCGACCGGATGGCTCGCCGAACAGTGGTCCGCCCTGGGTGGACTCGAGGTGGGCGGCATCCTCCGGCTCCCGGAGAGCAAGGGGCCGTCCCGACAATGACCGCGCCCGTACCCTGCTCGGCGCGGATCGCGCGCCGCTGCGCAACCTGATGCGGCTGATGCAGCGCGACCACTATCTGGAGCTGGTGCCGGGCGGTGCCTACCGCTTTCGCTTCGACCTGATCCGCCGCTGGTGGCGTTGCGACCTGGGGCTCGACTGATGGCCGCGGAGCATTCCACCTTCACGCCCGGCCAACTCAGCCCGGCGACCCTGGAGGCCCTGTTCGTCGTCCGCGAGCCCCTGGTGCGCGGGATCATGGACGGCATCCGCGCGAGCGCCGCGAGCGGCAACAAGCACCAGCGCCTGCTGATCGGTCCGCGCGGCAGCGGCAAGAGCCACCTGGTCGCATTGGTTTATCACCGGGTGCGGGCCGACCGCGAACTCGCGGCCCGGCTGCGCATCGCCTGGCTGCCGGAGGACCCCTACGCGGTCGGCTACGCGGGCTTGCTGACGCTGGTGCTGCGGCGGCTGCGCCAGGACGAAGGGGACCTCGACTGGCTCGATGCCCGGCTGGAGGCGATCCTGGACCTGGCCGCGCTGCCGCAGCAGGAATCGGCGCTGGAGGACCTGCTGTTGCAGGCGCTCGACGGCCGCACCCTGCTGTTGATCATCGAGAACCTGGACGCGCTGTTCGGCGCACTGCGCGAGGACGGCCAGCGCAAGCTTCGGGCCTTCATCCAGAATCACGGCCTGGTCAGCATCCTGGCCAGCACCACCAGCCTCACCGCCGATCTGAGCGGGCGCAAGAAGACCTTCTACGGTTTCTTCCGCACCCACATGCTGGAGCCCTTCGGGGTCGCCGCGGCCGCGGACATGCTGGCGCGGCTGGCGCTGCATAAGGGCGATCCCGATCTCGCCAACCTGATCCTGAGCCCGCTCGGTCTGGCGCGGGTGCGCGCCCTGCACGATCTGGCCAGCGGCAACCCGCGGGTCTACAAGTTCTTCTTCGATTTCCTGACCTGCGACTCGCTCGATGACCTGGTGGCGCCCTTCATGGGGCTGATGGAGTCGCTCACCCCCTACTATCAGGCCCGCATGAGCCGGTTGCCGCCCTTGCAGCGCGGCATCATCGACACCTTGCGTCGACTGCGCGGCGCCGTCCCGGTCAAGGAGATCGCCCGCCAGGTCATGGCGACCTCCCAGACCGTCTCGGCGCAACTCGCCAAACTGGTCGACCTGGGCGATGTGATGCGCGCCGATTCGCTCGGCCGGTCCAATTATTACGAACTGCGCGAGCCGCTGATGCGGCTGTGTCTGGAGGTCAAGGAGCAGCGCGGCGAGCCGGTCGGGCTCTTCGTGCAGTTCCTGCGGGTCTGGTACTCGCGGACCGAGCTCGACCGGCTGGCCGACCCGGCCGGAGAGGCCGCGGCGGACGCCCGCTTGCGCGAGGCGGCGGCGCGCGCCCGGGCCGAGGCTGAGGCCCTGGCCTTGCTCGCGAAACCCCAACCGGCCTATCCAACCCGGCAGGAGTTCCAGCGCGCCCTGCACCAGGCCGACACCCTGCTGTGGCTGGACCGCTGGGAGGAGGGTGCCGCCGCACTGGATCGGCTGCTGGCCGAGTCCCGTCCGCCGGCCTGGACCAGCCGCGATCTGTGGGTGATCGGGTCGCTCGTCCTGCGCACCCAGAACCCCCAGATCTGGCGCCGCTTTATCGCGCTCTGGCTGGATTGCTTCGTCCGGCACGGCCGACTCACCGAGCTCGGCGAGGCCCTGGTCCGCAGCCTGCGGCACTGTGCCGTCGCCTGGGTGACCGACCAGACCGCCCAGGCCTGGTGCGCCGCCTGGCGCGACCTGGCCGGCGACCGGGCGGAACTCGCCCTGCCGCTACGCCTGCTGGCGGCCGGGGTGGCGTACCGGGCGGACCGCGACCCCCGCGTCCTGCTCGACCTGCCGCAGGAGGAACGGGGGCTGCTGGAGCCCTGGCTGATCAATCTCTACCAGGACCAGCCGGACCAGACCGACCGCGACCTGGATGACCTGCTCCAGCGCGTCGCCGCCCGTTTGGACCAGGAGGCGCGGCAGGCCCAGGCGCGGGCCTACTGGGAGGCACCGGCCCCGACCCCCGACCACATCGACCTGGATGCCGTGTTGGTTGACTACGGCGCCCCGCCCGCGCCCGGTCCGGCCCGGTTGCTGCCCGGCCCCTGGGAGACCCTGGACCGCACCGCCGCCGCAGCCCTGCTGCGGCGGCTGGCCGACCGGTGCGTGGACGGCGCCCGGGCGCTGGCCCGACCGGGCCTGCGGGTCCTGGCCGTCCTGCGCCGTCATCCGGGCTTTAGTGATCACGACCTGTACCAGGTTCAGGTCATGGATGGACAGCGACCGGGCGCACTGGACCTGCTGGCCGGGGCCGCGGAGGTCCGCCTGCTGGATGGCCTGGCTCAGACCCTATTCGATCTGGTGGAGTTCGGCACCATCCGTCTCGACACCCCGGCGGCTCAGTCGGACTACACGCGGTTCTTTTGCAATGTCCTGCGGGTCGACGCGGGGCGGCTCCAGGTCATTGACGGTCTGGACGATCTCCCGCTCGCCGTGGCGCCGCCGCCCGCGGCGCAGGCCGTGCCTCCCTGGGAACTGGAGCGCCTGGATCAGGACGGCCGGCCGGTCTATGCCGGGACCGTGCTGTTCGGGACCGACCTGTTCCCCGTGACCTTGGCCTTGCACCCGCGCTCGGGGCGGGTCGAACTGCTCGCCGATGAGCCCGTCGCGGAGGACCTGCCGATCCGGCGCGAGGGCTTCGATGGCCCCATCCGCTACCTTGCAGAGGCTGGCTCTACGGCTGCCGCGGTTCCCTGACCCCGGTGCCCCGTGTCCGCGGGAGCATGGTCGATCTCCCCGCGGCCGGCCGAGGGGCTGTTTTGCTCAAGTTTTTCATGAAAGAAGTCGCTTCATTTCGGCGATGATCCGGGTCAATGCCATCTCCGTCGTCAGATCCGACTTCTTTCGCTTGATCCCATCCGCGACCCGGGCCGCCGCGTCAAACGCCGCATTCAGCAAAGGCGGCGGCGCCGTATCGACCCAGAAGCTGTCGTCGCTGATCTTGCGTTTGACCTCGAAGGGCACGAAGGCCGTGGCCACCTGATCGTAGATGCTGGGCACTCGCTGGACCGAAAGGCCCCCGCCCTGCGCTGTGCGCTCCGCGATCAGCCGACGACAGGCGTCGAGTTCTTTCCAGAAGTTGCCATCGCCCCCGCCGGACTTCCGGCGCCCGGTGATGAACCCATAGGCGGTCCCGAGCCCCAACGCGGCCTGTGCGCGGCCGGACCGCTCGTTGTCCGCCTCCACATCGGCAACATGGGCTGTGAGTCGAAACTCCGCGTCCGCCATGTCCTGTAGTCGAGCAACAAAGGGCGCCGTGTCGTCCTCGGAGACGGTCGCCGATTCGTCAAGATCGAGCCCTGCGAGGCCATCCAGATCGCAGATCAGCCGCAGTGCGCCGCCTTCGCCATCCCGTGTTGCGGCAACGAAGGCCACGTACTCCAGGTCCAGTCCCTTCGGTCTGACGGCAATCCGCCGTACGCAACCGGGCGCCGCCCATCCCGCGCTCAGGGCCAGGATCGCGTCAAAGATCGGCTCCCCATAGGTCGCGAACCGCAACCTCCTCCCGAGCGATTCGATGCCCTCATCGAACAGTCCCCGGTCCGTGGTCAGCGCAGTGCCGTCGATGATACCGGGAACACCGCGGAGCAACAGCGGCTCCTGGTGGTTGCCCGTCAGGTTGGCGGCAAGTGCACACCCCAGGGACTTCAGGTGGAGAGAGCCGGTCAGCACACCCCAAAGACCATCCAAGGTCGCCGGCAACTGCTCCGCCGCATGCGCCTGCTCCAGGCGCTGGTAGATGGCGTAAACCTCCTGCCCGGTCAGTTCGGTCTCACAAATACGCTGCTGGCTGGACGCAATCCGCTGGCGGGCCTCGGCTTCCAACGCCGCTTCGGTGACCTCGCCCTCGGCCAGCCGACGGAAATCCTCGTCGGTGACCGGCAATAGTGAAATCTGTTGGTCGCCCACCACGGCGATCATACTGCCCAGACGGTTGAGCAACCGATCGTAGACGATCTCCTCGACCGAGCCCAGATAGCACAAATTTTGAACGTAGATGTGCTCATGCAGTTGGCCGATGCGATCGATCCGGCCGATGCGCTGCTCGACCTTGGCCGGGTTCCACGGCAAGTCGAAATTGACCAGAAAGTCGGCCGTCTGGAGGTTGAGGCCCTCGGCCGCCGCATCCGTGCAGACCAGGATATCAATCTGCCCCCGTAGGAAACGCTGCTTGATCTCGTCGCGCTCGGTGCTAACCAACGAGCCTGTCTCGGGATGGGTGTATTGTCCCCCGCGGCCGGAATAAGTCCCGACCAACAGCCGGGTATCGGCCTGCCGTAGGCGCCGGACGATATCCTCCAAGGTGTCCAAGAACTGGGTGAAGATCACCGTCTGACGCACCCGGCCGGGCCGCGCGCCGTCCCGGCGCTGGTCCACGTAGCCCAGCAGTGCCTGCGTCTTGGACGATGCCGGCGCGGCGTCGTACAGGCTGCCCGCCAGCATCAGGGCGAGCTTGTCCAACTCCCAGCGGAGATCCGCCTCGCTGCGGTTCTTGAGCAACCTCTCGATGACTTCCGCGTCGCCCTCCTCCTGAAACGCCGCCGCAGGGTCTCGCCGATGGCGTGCAGACTGGAGGCGAAGCGCCGTTGCAGAAAGCTCAGATAGAAGCCGGTCGAGACCCGCGCCTGTTGGTCGTTGGCGGCGGCGATCTGCTGGGACAACGCCTGGGAATAGGATTGCAGGGCCTCGTAAGCCGCCTGCTCCTGGGTCGTGTATTGGATGCGCCGCATGGGCAGGATGTGCCGATGCGCGAGATTTTCAGTGAGTCGCCCCTGCTCCTGATAGACCCGCAGCAGGGCGCGGTTGTGGCGCATCATCACCCGTGAGAGCGGCGCAGAGGCAAAAATGGCGCGCAACAGTTGCTTGAGACTCGCACCCGTCGGCTTGATCCCCAGTGTCAGCCAGTTGTCATATTGGGTTCGGTTCGACGGGCTCAGCACTGTCTGGCGGATAAAGCCGGCGACTTCCGGATCATGCCGTTGGAGCGAGGCAAGCACCCGGCGCAGGAAGCTGAGTTCTTCGTCGGAGACCCGCTCACCCCGCTGGATACGGCCCTGAATCTCGTAATACGCCTGGGTCAGGGACGGATCGTCCTGGAAGGGACCAACCCGCCGGGTCAGGCGAAACAGGTCATAGACCTCGATCGGGTCGAGTTGCATCGGCGTCGCCGTGGCGAGCCACAGGGCGCGGGTCTGCGCGCGCAAGGTCTGACTGACCGCCCGGTAAAGGTCCCCGTACTTGGGTTGCACCATCAGTCCGGCCGTCGAGTTGCTGCGCCTGGCGCAGTGGGCCTCGTCGACCAGGGCGATGTCCCAGGTCTGCGCCGCCAGCTCGCGCTGGCGGTCTTTGCGCCGGACCAGCCCAGTGGAGACGATGACACACTCGGGTGCAAACACCGACTTGGCCGAAATCTGTTCCTCGATCGGATGCAGATAGGCATGCCGAACCTGGGCGCCAGCGAGCGCCCGGCCGAAGCGCAGGAAGAACTTGGTCGCCAGTTCGCTCTGCCACTGCCGGGCCAGGCTTGCCGGCGGTGCGATCAACACCCGTCGCGCTAACCCAGACAAGATCAGCGAGCGCAGTGCCAGACCCGCCTCAATGGTCTTACCGAGTCCCACCTCGTCGCACAGCAGAAAGCTGTAGGGGTAGGAGGCAATCAACCGCCGCGCCACAATGGCCTGATGGGGCCAGGGCTCCACCGGGGCCGTGGCCATCCCGACGAAGCGACCGTTGGGCATCCGCGGGGCCTCGCGCAGGATCGCGAACTCCAGCCACTCCCGCGCGGTCGGTCGTGGCGCCTCCACCGGACGCTCGCTGGACCCGTCAACCTCCTTGGGCTCCACGACGGCGCTGCCAATCGCGATCAGCCGCTCGCGTACCGCCTGAGGCAGGTCCACCACATAGAGCCCCGGGTCCTGGTTGGCCCAGATCGTCTCGAAGTCCGCCGCGTAGAGGTTCGCCCTGGCCGCCTCTTGGGGTCCCCACCAATCGCAGTGCACGCCGATATTCTCGGCGTTGATCAGCAGCGCCGTGCGCGACTCGTTCAGCGACCCCTCGGCGATTAGCCGGTTGCCCTGTGCATCCTCAAAGACAGCCCATTTCTCGTGGACATAGCCGTCCTCGCGTGAATCATAGGGGATGGCCACGCCGGTCTTGCGATGACGGCGCAGCGCCACGCGGATCTCGATGCAGCCTGCCTTCAGCATCCAGGCCAGTAGACTCAAGCCGTTCTCGACCGGTTCCGGCCAGGTGTGAGGATCGGCCAGGGCGGCCAGCAGCGTTTCGGCGAGCTGCTCGCTGTCCTGATGATCGAGGATGACCTGCGCGTCCTTAGGGTCCAGGTCCGCACCCGCCACCAGTCGCACCCGCCCTTGGTGTCCGGCGAGGGCGGAGAACCCTTGGGACGCCGCGGCGAGCGAGGTCGAGCGGAAGTACCCCGCCACCCGGTCATAGCGCACGGCGGAGCGCAGGACGGGGAGATAGAAGTCCTGGAGCAGGTCGCTGGTGGTGCTGCGATAGCGGGGCTCCCAGCTACGCTGCTTGAACGACTCGGGTTTGTCGGTGCTTCCCATGCTGCGATGCTCCGAATCAGAAAGCCAGAGCCTCGGGCGCCTGAGCAAATAACTCGGCAAGTTCGGGAAGGTGCTGCTGTTGGCGCTTCATCTCGGCCCACACCGTGGCGTGGGGCGCCGTCCGAAACCCATTCCCCAGGCGCGCCAAGTCACTTGGCGAAGCGCCTGCTTCCCGTTGCTGGACGAACTCCCGCAGACGCGCGCGGTAACCGCCGAAGGCATCGGCCCGCGCGGCGACCAGGAGGTCGCGCTCATTGAGCCGCAAGACCCTGATCGTATACTCGGCACGAAGGTACTCCGGCGTCTCCGGGACGTGCAGGGGCGTCAGTTGGAATGTATCGCGGAGATCCAGCATCAGGAAGTCGAACGGATCCTCACGCCGCGGGTCGATTAGGGCCGGAGCGCCTGCCGCCGGCGGGACGACGGGCGTATCCCGCAGGCGGGAAACGTCGATCAGGCGCGCGTTGGATGGATCGATGACCGCAAACCGGTTGTTCTTCGGTCCGTTGCAGGGGCCGCAGGCATAGAGATAATTGCGCCAGACGAAGACCAGCTCCGGATAGAGGTCCTTGGGACTGTGGTGCTCCACCTCGTCTGCAGGGGTGTCCTCGCAATACATGCAGCGCCCGAGACCCCTGCACATACCGGTCAGGGTAGTGCGCACGGCAGCAAAGGCGAGATTCGTCTTCTTGTTACGGCGACTGAAGAGCGACTTGGCCGCCGCAACCCGGTCAGCATAGTTGCTCTGCCCGTCAACCTCTGCCTGGTATTGCTCCAGCAACCCGTTCGCCGGGGCGGGAAGCACTGCGTCCGGTATCCTGATCATGACTCAATCGACCCGTGAGGCGACGGTCGGCAGGGCAGCACGGAGTTCCACCTGTTGCTTGCGCTCCGCCTCGTCCAGTCCCTTGATCAGTTCCTTGTTGTTCAACTGGGCCAAACGGTCACGCATTCCCTGCGCCGTCGGCGACCGGGTATTGGCCGCCTCAGCGCCGAAGGCATCGGTGCCGTAGGCGTCCAGCACGTTGCCATAGACCACGCGCTTGAATTCGTTGCCATCCAGCAATCGGGCCTTCTCATCGGTTCCAGAGCGGGGTAGCAGCAGAATCGAACCGTGCTCCGCCGCCTGACAAATCAAGGGGCTGTGCGTGGAGACGATGAACTGTATATTGGGGAAGTGTTCGCAGAGCCAAAAGCCGATACGCTTTTGCCAGGTGGGATGCAGATGGGCGTCAACCTCGTCGATGAGCACCACGCCACTGGCTTGGACCTGTTTTGGATTATCCGGATCAAAAACCCCGCCCAAACCGGGAGCGAAATTAATTTGCCTGATAAGCTCAAAGGTCATGCTCAGAATGGAACGATAACCATCACTGAGATCCTGTACTGGGATCGATACACCCGAGGCGTCTGAAAATACGATTTGTTTCGGCGTAATTTCTTTAAGTCGCACCCCAGAGGGGAGGAAGTCTTCCTGGTTCACAAACTGCATCAGCGGATCGAGCAGTTCCTGCCCGATACCTTGGAAGCTTGAGTTCCTTTCTGCGCTAAGCCAGGTCAGCCAATCGAGCCCCTCGGTCAATGCGATGCCTTCGCCAAAAAGCGACAGATGCCGGTTGAGGCGCTGGAGTGTACCCGATGTGAACTGTTCCACACGCCCCAGGCCCCCCGTGAAACGAAGAAACGGGCCGTACGAAGCAGAAAACCAGCCGTGTTC
>CAYYAY010000070.1:0-31806 GCA_964470155.1 uncultured Lamprocystis sp.
GCGAGGCGGCGAAGGAGTTCCAGACGCGGCTCGCGGGCGCACTGCCAAGCCACCGTGCCGCGCCCAAGGTGTCCACCTTTCACAGCCTGGGGCTGTCTCTGACCGCGCTGTTCGAGAAACATGAACTGCTGCCCCGCCGCCGGCTGGAAACCAGCGAGGCCGTGGAGAAGAAGCTCGCCCGCGAAGCCGTCCTGGCGGCATTGAAAGAGGAGGGGAGCGACGAGTACCCCAGCCAGGATGCCTTCGAGGCGTTCCGCGCCTTCATCGGGCTGGTCAAGTCGGACCTGCTGTCCGCGGCCGACGCCTTCCGGACCTTTGGCCTGCTGCCGTCCTGCGGCTACTTCGTCCGGGCCTTCACCCTCTTCCAGCAGGCCCGCGAGCGCGCGGGCCTGCGGTTCTTCGCCGACCTGCTGTCGGACCCCGTGGCGGTGATGCGTGCCAACCCCAAAGCGCTCGGGATCGTCACGAACAAGCTGGATGTCGTGGTGGTCGATGAGTTCCAGGATGTCAGTCGCGTCCAGGTGGAACTGCTGATCCAACTGGTGGGCACCCGGGCGCACCTGAACGCGGTCGGCGATGATTCGCAGTGCATCTACGCCTGGCGCGGCGCACGCCCGGAGGTCATGGGGGCCGAGTTCGCCCGGCACTTCCCCGGGGCGACCCGCTATACCCTGTCGCGGACCTTCCGCTTCGGTCACCGGGTGTCGCTGGCCGCCGCCCAGTTGATCGGCCACAACCGCAACCGCATGGACACCCTGTGCGTCTCGGCACCGTCCACGCCGGACACCGGCATCGAGGTCATCCGCGCCACCTCGGCCGGGGACCAGGCGGCGGTGGTGGCGGCCATCGACGGTTGGCGCCGCGCCGGGCGGTCGCTGCGCGAGGTCGCGGTCCTCGCCCGACTCTGGGCGCAGACGCTGAGCCTGGAACTGGCCCTGCTGGAGCGCGACATCCCCTACGTGAAGGCTAAGGATGACCTCTTCCGGGTCCCCGAGATCGCCGGCCTGTTGGGTTACCTGCGCCTCGCCGCCGACACCCTCTTCGCCGAGCCGCGCGCACGCGAGATCGTCCGGCACATGCTCTCGACCCCGACCCTGTGGCTGACGGCGGCCACGCTCGATACCTTGGCGGATGCGATCGTGCGGGCACCCGCCCAGGCCCCGACCCTACTCATGGAGACCGCCCGTCAGGCCAAGAAACCCTATCACGAAGTGCGGATCAGCGAGCGCGCCGAGGTCTGGCACGAAGCCCTGGGCTGGGCCGACTTGCCGGCGGCCGACGCGCTACGGTTCTACGCCGCCAGAACCGATCTGGTGAGCGCCTTCGCAACCGCTGCCACCAGTGAGGCCGCGGCCGAAAAGGAACTGGCCTATCAAACCCTCCTGGACTGGGCAGTGCGCACCCGCACCACGGTGGGTGAGTTCGTCGCCTGCATGGATGCCCTGCGGCGGTCCCGCGAACGCTATGAGGCCGGCGGTGACGCGGTGCTGCTGTCGTCGATTCACCAGGTGAAGGGGCGCGAGTTCCCCCTGGTCATTGTCGCCGGGCTGGAGGACGGGCTGTTCCCGTCACGGCGATCCAGTGCCGAAGAAGAGCGGCGGCTTGCCTATGTGGCGATGACCCGCGTCCAGGAACGACTCCTGCTGGTCGTCCCGCCGGATGCGCAGTTCGATGCGGCCTGGTTGGGCATCCCCACCCGGGGTCCCGGTCAGACCAAGACTGCTGCCAGCCCCTTCGCCTTCGAGGCCAATCTGCGCACCAGTTCGGCACTCGGGGAGGCGATCACCCGCCGGCTGTCCGGTGCCGACCCCGGAGCGGACTTACCGCAGGCGTCGCTCCAGGCGGCGCCGGTGCTCAACCGCTATCTGGGGGAAGTGGGCCTTGAGGAACGCTACGAACCGCCGGCAAAGCCGTTGGCGGCACCGGTCCCCCCCGGCGACTGGGGCATCAACGACCGGGTGCGGCACCCCTTCTTCGGCGATGGCCTGGTCGTTGGCATTCGTGACCAGGGCATCCTGGACATCAACTTCGGCGGGACCCGTCGGTCCATCAAGTCGGGCGTCGTGGCCATGGAGCGGGTGTGACCGCGCTCCAACCCTGCGGGCGCTTCGATCCCGTCCTCGGCCGTCTGCCGGGCGCGGTTGCCCACGCGATCTTCCATGGCGACGATTGGCTGGCGACCTCCGACCTGTCCATCACGGCCGCATTGAAAGCCGCGGCGCCGAACACCCGGATCGCCTGGGCCTGCGACTGGGCGGTCTTTCGGACCTGGGCCCTGGGTCGGGCCGCGGCCTGGTATCCGGACGAGCGCGACCGCATCCGTCTCCCGACCCGGCCCGAATTGCTGGTGCGGTTCGTGACGGACATGCTGGGCGGTTATGACGGGGAACCGGCCCGCGCCCGGGCGACCGTGCTGCGCTACCTGAGCACCCTGAGCACGCTGCATCGCCTCCTCGACGCGCCCGATCCGACCAAGGCGCCGATGGTGCGCAACACCGTCAAGGCGAAGACGCGCGGCAGTGGCGGCCAGGACCAGGCGGCGCCGTTCCGCTGGGCCGATGTGCTGGACGCTCTGGCGGTGCTGACCCGCGACCCCGCGGACCTGAAGGGTCTGCGCGATGCCGCCCTGCTGGCGGTCGGTCACAACACCATGGCGCGGCGTGCCGAGTTGGTGGCCATCGATGTCGCGGACCTGGAGTTCGCGGACGGCGACGGTGCCCTGGTGATGCTGCACCCGACCAAGCAGCGACTGGAGGCGGAGCCGGAGCCCCGGTATCTGGCGCCGCTGACCGCGGACTTGCTGCGCAATTGGATGGCGCGCGGCGAGATTCAGTCGGGGCCGGTGTTCACCCGCTTGCGCAGCAACGGCGGGCGTGGCTCAGCCGCCGTCCTGCTGGTCACGGCACAGCGCCTGAGCGCGCCGGAGGTCAACACGGTGGTCAAACTTGCCGTGGCGCGGATCGCCATCGTGAATGGCACCTTGGACGTAACGGGCAGCGACCGGCGGGAGGTCAGGCGGGCGATGCTGCAGTATGCGGCGGCCTTCTCGGGGCACTCGCTGCGGGTCGGTGCGGCCCAGGACCTGGCGGCGGCCGGCGTCTCGACGGCGGGGATTCTCCAGGCCGGGGGCTGGAAGGATGAGCGGATGATCCGGCGGTATCTGCGCAAACTGCGGGCACGGCAGGGCGGGATGGCGCAGTTCTTTGGGGCTGGTGCGCCAGCGTGACGGAAGCAGGGATCGTTGCTTGGTCTCTTCCAAGGTTCCTTGGAAACAAGGAAGTGAGGAAGGTAGGAAGCCGAGAAGCTGAGATAGGGAGGATGTGAAGTGCATTGGGCAGGGACCAGGCGGATGCCGTCCCCTCCCTTTTGCCGGGTGGAATCTTCACCGTCCCGCGGAAGCAGGGAAGCGAGGAAGTAACGAAGCGGTGAAGGCAGGAAGGTGGGAAGCAATGGGGCGTGCCGAACTCAGACGGCGTCGCCTCGATCCAGCCGCGCAATCCAATGTTGCCGACAGGCTGCTTCAAAGGTACGAGCGTCCAGGGGAAGTGAGGAAGCGAGGAAGGAACACGGCGCTGAAGCCAGGAAGCAGGGAAGCGAGGAACCATTGAAACCATGTAATAAAGCCCGACCAACCAGGGAGTTAAACCTGTGCCAAATGTCGTCGCCATCCTCAACCCCAAAGGCGGGTGCGGGAAAACCACCCTGGCCGCCCATCTGGCCAGGGCGCTGCACCTGAAGGGGCACACGGTCCTGCTCGCCGATGCCGACGCGCAAGGCAGCGCCCGGGACTGGCACAACGCGGGGGACGGGAAGGCCGGCTTTCCCGTGATCGGCCTGGACCGGCCGACGCTCGATCGCGATCTGGTCTCCCTGGGCGCCCCCTATCAGTGGGTCTTCATCGACGGCGCCGCCAAGCTAGAGAAAATGATCGCGGCGGCCGTCAAGGCGGCGGACCTGGTGCTCATCCCGATCCAGCCCTCTCCTTTAGATATCTGGGCCTGCGACCCGCTGGTCGAGATGATCCAGGCGCGACAGACCGTCACGGACGGTAGCCCCGCGGCGGCTTTCGTGGTAACCCGAGCGAAGAAAGGCACCCTCCTGGCGCGGGAGGTGGCCGACGCGATCAAGACCTACGGCTTCCCGATCCTGCAAGGGGCGATCTACGATCGCACGGTCTTTGCGCGGTCCATGGCCGACGGGTCGACGGCCATGGACGACGAGCCCGCGGGACCGACCGCGTGGGAGATCCACCATTTGCTCAAGCAAATCCAGGAGGCGTTCGATGTCTGAACCGCGTTTGAAGGTCAAACCTCGCCCTGGGCAATCCGCCGCGGGCAGCGGGACACCGTCGGTCCCGGCGCCGCTGACCGCGCTGGCCGCAGAGGAACCCACCGCGCGGCTCAATGTTCAGATCCCGGCGAAGATGCGCCAGCAACTGAAAATTCGGGCGGTACAGGAGGGGCGTACAGTTCAGGACCTGGTGAAGCAACTCCTTCATCAGTATCTGAACCGAAGTTGATTCGATGCCGTGCCCCAATCCCTCCGGACCGCCGTGCTGGCGTATGGGCGGGGATTTCCTGGCGAGTTTGGGACTGTCGAGGGTTGGACCAGGCGTCGGTTCCGCGGGGGAAGCTAGAATGTCCGGAGACGGGTCTCGGCCAGCAACCGCCATTCAACCAACCAACCGGCACTCGCGGCAGGAAAGGACCGGTTAGCGGCCAACCTGCCGGGAGGCTGTTGGCCTTTTCGCTGTGGCCCCGGATCAACCAGCGGGACTGGTCCGGTGCCGCGCCGCATACGCTGCCAGGTCGACGCCAGTGCAATGGGCTATCGGTTCAAGACCCCAGCGCTGGATAGTCGGTATAACCCTCGGTTCCCGGCGTGTAGAAAGTCGACATATCGGGGGCGTTCAGCGCCGCACCCGCGCGCAACCGTTCGACCAAATCGGGATTGGCCAGGAACGGACGGCCGAAGGCGACGAGGTCGGCCCAATGCTCGGCAAGTGCCACCTCCGCGGTCGCCCGGTCGAAACCGCCCGCCAGGATGAAGGGCCCGTCGAAGCCGTCGCGCAGTTGGAGCTTCAGTTGCTCCGGCACAGGGGGTGCGCCCATCGCCGAGTGGTCGGCGATATGCAGATAGAGCAGTCCGAGTGGTGCCAATTCCTGGCACAAGGCGAGATACTGACCATCGACCTCCGGAAAGGCTCCCGTACCGTTTGAGGCGCCGTAGGGCGACAGGCGGATGCCGACGTTGTCCGCGCCGATCGCCGCGGCAACGGCCTGCACCACCTCAATCGCGAACCGGTTGCGGCCCGCAATGCTGCCCCCGTAGCCGTCCGTGCGCTGGTTGACGTTGGGATTGAGAAACTGCTCGATCAAGTAACCGTTCGCTCCATGCAGTTCCACGCCATCGAAGCCGGCCTCGATGGCGAGCCGCGCCGACCGGGCGAACTCATCGACCGCCTGCGCAATATCGCCGTCGTTCATCGCCCGGGCGGGGCTATGGGGTTGCAGGCCCAGCGTGTCGGTGTACATCTCCCCGGGGCAAGCACCAGCGACGGGCCCCAGCACGTGCGCCCCCGCCGGTAAATTCGCCGTATGCGCGACGCGCCCCGTATGCATCAGCTGCACGACGATCTTCCCGCCCTTGACATGCACGGCGTCGGTGGTCAGTCGCCAACCGCGGACATGCTCGGCATTGTAGAGTCCAGGGATGCGGCAATAGCCGAGTCCGTTGGGCGAGGGCGAGGTCCCCTCGGTAATGATCAAGCCGGCTGAGGCGCGTTGGGCGTAGTACTCGGCCATCAGGGCGTTTGGGGTGTTGGCATCGACGGCGCGGCTGCGCGTCATGGGCGCCATGACGATGCGGTTGCGCAGTTGCAGCGAGCGGATACGAATGGAATCGAAGAGCACGAGGACCTCCGGAAAGACAAGTGAGTTAAGGAAAAATCGATCAGACCGCGCACTGGCCGGCGACTGGATTGCAGGCGAGGCTGGCGTCCATAGGCTCCCAGAAACAGCCGTTGCCCGCCGCCACCCGGCGGACTTTTCCGGCCGCCTCCAAGCCGGCGAGGAGCCGCTCCAAGTCGGCGGGAGACAGGTCAAAGACCGTGGCCAGTTCGACCGGTGCCGCTCGACCGAAGGTGTGGAAGAAACCGAGTAGGCCGTCGGCATCGGGTGTCGGCGCCTGCCACTGGAGGGCGCCCTCGCAGAGCGTCGCAATGACCGCCTGCATGGCCTGGAAGCTCTGGTAACCGCGCAGCAAGAGGGCGCGCTCGCCGAAGTGTAGGCGGAACGTGGGGAAACCGCGTACCCCGAACTGGCGGGTCGTCTCCAGGTCCGCGTGGAAAGCCGACTCGGCGGAGCCGTCCGTGAGGTGGCCAATGAAGGTCGCCAGATCGAGACCCACCTCGCTGGCCAGCTCAATCAGGACCTCGCGCCGGCCGGTCTCGCGCGCCTCGGCGGCGGAGGCCTCACGCAGCCGCCGCAGATAGCGGGCCGTCAGGGCCGGGGCGGTCAGCTCGGCCGCCTTGACGGCGATGTTCTGCGGGTAGGTGGAGACCACCTCGGCGGTGAACAGCCGAAAACCCTCGGTACGCACCGGCATCCCGTGACGCTCCGATGCCTCCAGCCAGTGGGCGGCGATTTGGGCATTGGAGCGCTGCGGGTCGCCGCCGATCGCGTTAGCGCTATCGTAGAAGGCGCGGATATCCTCTACCAAACCGCCCATCACGGGCCGCAACCGCACCTGATCGCCATATCCGACCTGCAGCTTGCGCAGCACGGGTTCGGCGCCCCAGCACCAGGTGCAGACGGGGTCGGTGAAGGCAAGGATCTCAAGGGCCTGCTGGTTCTCCACGGGATGCTCCTGTCTTGGTTGTTCGTGGGCCGCAGTTAACTCGGTCCGCGTCACGGCAAACGACGGGCTGAGCATCAGGGTAGTGCTGAATCAGCCCGGTGATAAGACGGCAGAATCACCAAAGTCTGTTGCATCAGAGCACCAATCATCCGTGGACCGTCTCAACGGCACTGGACTCCTTTGCGTCCGTAAAGGAAAACGATGGCTGTGCCGCCGCTGCCGGGAAGGCCATGGCGGAACGACTGACCCGTACCGCCCACCGCGAGACGTCGCGGCTGCGATCACGATCAAGGCACCGTCAGCGATGCGCCAGCCTGTACACCTTCTCTTCCATCCATGTCAGACCGAACTGGCGCAGGGGTGACTCCGCGGAGAGGGCGTCATGGCGATACAAGAGATCCACCTCGTATGAGGGTTCGTATAGCTGCCGTACCTCCGCCTCGCTGACCGAAAAGGGCGGACCCGCGCGCTTGGCCTGATCGTATTCATGGGTCAACAGCAGCACCCGTGTTCCGGGTGGTAGAATGGAGCCGAGATGACGGGCATAATCTGCACGCATCGCCGGGGGTAGGGCAATCAGCGAGGCCCGGTCGTAGACTCCGGCACAATCGGCGACCTGGTGCGGCGCCAGATCGAAAAAGTCGCCGAGTAGCATACGAATCTCATCGGCCTCCCAAACCTCGAATGGCCCCGTTTGGAAACATTTGGGATTCAATTGATTTTCATCGAAAAATGCCTCGACCGCCAGCGGGCTGAGCTCTACCCCAGTCACCGGATGCCCCGCCCCCGCCAGCCAGAGCATATCGAGGCTCTTGCCGCACAAGGGGACGAATACCCGCTGACCGGCGCTCAGTTCCAGCTGATTCCAGAATCGTTCGAGATGAACATCGACTTCCTTCTTATGGAAGCCGATCTCGGCCTTCTCCCAAAGTTCGTGCCAGAACGAAGCCTTCATGCCATTAATACCTCTCTGACTGTTATCATTGCAAAATCGCCACCCGCCATGGGCCATTTCCGACGATCGAAGCCGCTGCGGCTGGATCTCCAGGCGCGGCCTAGAGGCAGCGTGTGGCGGCGGATCGGTCGCTGTTCGATCACGCACATCAGACCAGCAGGAACCCGAGGATCAGCAACACGAGGAGCGCCATCTGGTAAAGGGCCGTTCGCGCGAGCTGCAGGTTCAGCGCCTCACCGCTCGCGCCGCGGAAGAGCCGGATGATGAGCATGAGCGCCAGGGGTACCGCCGCGAACAAGGTCCAGGTGGCGCCCGGCAGCCCAGCCGTGGTGAGGATGGGGATCGGCGCGATCAGGAGTGCAGCATAGAGAATACGTGTACGCGGCCGACCGAGATAGTGGCAAAGTGTCTGCCGCCCGGCGACCCGATCGGTCTCCAGGTCGCGGTAATTGTTGACGACCAGTACTGCCGCCGCCGGTAACCCGAGGGCAACGCCGGTCCAGAACGCCGGCCAGTTGAAGGTCAACGTCTGCAGATAATTGCTGCCACCGACCGCTGCGATTCCGAAGAAGAGCAGCACGAAGACCTCACCAACAGGGCCGTACGCGATCGGCTTGGGGCCGCCGGTGTAGGAGTAACCGGCGGCAAGCGATGCGAGCCCGATCGCGAGGATCGGCCAACCCCCGCGTACCAGCAGGAAGATCCCAAGCACGAAGGCAAGGGCAAACATCAGCTGCGCGGCGGTCTTGACCTGGTGCGCGCTGAACCAGCCCTGCGCCGTCGCCCGCTGCGGGCCGAGGCGATCCGGCGTGTCGGTTCCGCGCTCAAAGTCCGCCGCGTCGTTGTAAAGGTTGGCCCCGATCTGGATCGCCATCGCTGCGAGCAGCGTGCAAAGCGCGGTGAAGGGGGCGAATGTCCCAGTCTCGGTGATTGCCAGCGCGACGCCGGCGACCACGGGGGTCAGTGTGAGCGGAAGCGTCTTGGGGCGAGCCGCCAGGAGCCAGCGCGCCACGGGCGACGCCGAATCACGCGTAACAGCGGGCATCGCGGCATCTTGGCAGTCATTCATCAGGGGCGCCCCGAAAACTTGTTGGCCGGATGCGGTTTCACTCCGGCGAAACGGACTTTTCACTCGACGACCTGAATCGTGGGTATCACCGACATACCTACCCGAAGCCTGGTTGCTGCCGGCTGGTTCGGATCGATACTGATGTGCACGGGCAGTCGCTGAACAATCTTGGTGAAGTTACCCGTGGCATTATGTGGTGCTACGACGGAGTAGCTAACCCCGCTGGCTGGGCCCAAACTCTTGACTTTTCCTTTCAGCGTTTCACCAGGCAAGGCGTCCACCTCTATTTGTACGCCTTGTCCAGCACGCACATTAGCCAATTGCGTTTCACGGAAATTTCCCGATACGTAGACGGCCTGTAGTGGAACAATCTCAAGCAGCGGCTTTCCAGGAATGACATAGGCGCCGACGCGCACTGCCTTCTGGCCGACAGTGCCATCAACAGGTGCGGCTATCCGGGTGTAGGACAGCTTCAGTTCGGCACCCGCTTGCGCCGCTTGCGCTTGCGCCTGTGCGGCCTCGGCCTTTTCCAGGTCGGCGCGAAGAATATCCACCTGCTGCCGTGCCGCCAGTAGGCCCGCCTGATTCTTCTCCAGGCTCGCTTGTTGGATGCTCAGTTGCGCATCGGCCTGTTGCAGGGCTTGCACACTGCCTGCCCCGTCCGAGGCAAGCCTGTGATAACGCCCTTGGTTGGCTTTGGCGAGTTTCACTTCGGCTTCGTCAGCCACAATCACTGCCTGCGCCTGCTTGATTGCGGTCTCTTGACGCGCCAACTGGGCTTGCAGACTGGCGACGCTGGCTTTGGCACTGGCCACCTGTGCCTTTGCTGAATCCAGGGCGACAACAAAGTCACGATCGTCGATCGTGACGAGCAAATCGCCTGCTTTTACCGGCTGATTATCTTCAATAAGAACGCGATCCACGGTGCCGGATATCTGCGGCGCTATCGTGGTAACGTCTGCCTCCACATAGGCATCATCAGTGGACTGACTTGACGCGCGCGATTCATGTCGATTCAGATAGACCACACTGCCGACAGCCAATACAGATAGTAGCACGGCAATGGTGATCTTCATTTTCTTCGGCAATGCCATGTTAAGTTACCCGTGTGAAGAAGCTGGATGAGCCGGCGACGAACTCAGGTCCGGGGCGGGGATGTAGTTAAAGCGAAGCACCAGCGGGATTAAGATCAACGCCAAGCCCCCAAGCACTCGATAGGCGTCAGCAGCGGCAAGCACCATCGCCTGTTGCGTGACGATTGTCATCAGTTGAGAGACATCCGACGTCTGTTGGAACGAATGAGCTGCCAAAGCCGCATGGTCGAGCAGCATCTCGCTATGAAAGCGGCCTCGCAGGCTTAAAAGTTGCCCGATCACTGCGCCACCAATGAGCGAGCCAAGCACTCTTATCGAGTTGATTGCCCCTGAGAAATACGGACCTTCGCTGGGATGGACCACGCTTGTCATGAGAAATAGCAGTGAGACAATGGACATTGGCTGACCTACCGCCTGAAGGACCTGAGTAACAGCGAACTGCTCTCGATTCCAGTCGGAGGTCAGGTGGGAGCCCGAGAAACAAGCCAGTGCTATGAGGCCGAGACCAAGTGCAAGAACACCCCGGGCGTCTACCCATTTCTGATACAACAGAAAGGCCACGCAAGAACCCAAGACGAGTTGCGGCAAAGCGATGATTAAACCGACGGGAGCCGTTTGCATCGAGCGATAGCCCTGGATAGCTCCAAGGTAGGTGGCTGGCAAGAACGATCCCGACATCAGCACGACGAGCAAGCACAGAAAGAGAGTGGACCCTACCCAGAGATTTCGGCGCCCCAGGAGTTGCGGTTTGTTGAACGGTGCGTGCGTGTGCCACTCGGTGAGTAGATAGATGAAGAGGAGTGCCAGGCCAGCAACTAATGCCACCATGACTAAAGGTGATCGGAACCAATCGAGTCGAACGCCTTGATCAAGAGCTACGGCGATCAAACCTAGCGCCGCGGCGCCGCAGAGCAAACCAAACCAGTTAGCTTCTTTAAAGCGTGCCGTTTGAATTTTATCGTGTGGTAGGCCCCATGCCACGAGGAGCGCTGAGACAGCACACAGCGGAATGATTTGCCAATAGACCCAACGCAGGTCGATCACACCGTCTGCCCATTGCCCTGCCAGCCAGATGGCAAGGTTCGGAACGAAGGTTGCGGTCATTGCATACAGCCCAAGTCCATGCACGCGGATCGATGGTGGGAGGAACTTCAGTGCCGCCATCATCAGGACCGGAATCAAGGCACCGCCGCTCATGCCTTGAACGAATCGCAGACACAGTAGGAGGTTCAGGTTCTGCACGAAAGGCAGCAAGACAGCGATTGCCGCGCAGGTACCCAGCATCAACAGGTTGAAGCGTCGGACAGAGAGCGTAATCGCGAACCAGGTCGCAAAGGGTGTCGCGATGAGCTCGCCGGCCGTATATGCCGTTGTCAGCCAAGAGGCATCGTCCAAACCAAGGCCCAGTGCACCTCGCAAATCGACCAGCGCCAAGGCGCCAACACGATTGTTGAGACCGGCCATCATGGCGGCGAAAAAGATGCCCGTTAGTCCAGCGATGGCTTTTCCTGAAGGGGCATGATGATGCGCGTGACCGTGACCGTGACCGTGAACGTGCCCCGGCCCGTGTATTTGCGCCTGTTCGTGCGCGCGCACTGAGGAGGCTCTGGTCATTTACGAACCTCCACCTGTGCGGCGCTCCAGCCCCCACCCAGCGCCTTGTAAAGATTGACAAGCGCAAGGGTGGCATTCGTCGCACTGGTATTGAGGCTGGTTTGGCTGGAAAGCAGATTACGCTGCGCAGTCAGCACGCTCAGATAATCGGCGACCCCTTCTTGATAGCCCCGCTCCGCAATCTTTAGCGCCGTCTTGTTCTGTTCATACGAAACCAGTAATTCGGCGTGTTGGCTGCGTTGTGCCGCCATGGCATCTAAAGCATCGTCTACTTCATGCCAGGCGTGTAGCACCGTCTGGCGATAGACCAACGCCGACGTTTTTTGCCGCGCCTCGTTCAATGCGAGTCGCTGTTGAAGTTGACCGCCCTGGAATATGGGCAGGTAGACGGTGGGACCAACGGCAAAGAATCGTGAGTCCCAACTACTGATGTTACCGATCGCGAAAGCCTCTGCGCCCAGGCGGCCTTTAAGTCCAATACGGGGGTAGAAATCAGCGGTCGCCACACCAATACTGGCTGTCGCCGCATGGAGTTGCGCCTCGGCGCGCAAGATATCCGGCCGTCGCCTGGCCACCTCCGAGGGAACGCCGACCGGTACGTCGGTGGGAACAGAGGGTAAGGGCATTACCTCACGCAGTTGCGCGTCCAACGTGCGAGGCTGTTCACCCAACAGCAATGCCAGGGCATTCATCAGCACGTTGCGATGCTGGGTGAGTTCTGGTGTCATGGCATTGATCGTCGCGAGCTGCGCGCGGGCAGAGGAGGTCTCGAACTGGGTCGCTACACCATTACGCTCTCGGCTCTCCGCCAGGGTAAGCGTACGTTCAGCAATTGCTTTGTTCTGGTTGGCAATCTCAAGTTGGGCTTGCGTCCCGCGCAACTGGAGGTAGTTCCGGGCAACTTCCCCAGCCAAAGCGACTTGAGCGGCCCCGCGGTCGTAAACCGTCGCCTCTAGATCGGCTGCCGCCCCCTCGCGTGCACGCCGCGCCCGACCCCAAAGATCAAGCTCCCAAGCGGTATCCAATCCAATCAGCCACAAGTTTTGAGGACTCGTTGGCGCACCCAGGGCGGCGAGTTCACCGTTCTTGCTTAGTGCCCCGCGGGTATAGCTCGCGTCAGCCGACACACTGGGCACCATTTGTCCTGCGGTGATTCCCAGTTGGGCCCGGCTTTGCTCGATTCTCGCCACTGCGGCTTGTAGATCAAGATTGCCAAGCAAGGCCCGCGACTCCAACTCACCGAGTAACTTGTCGTTGAACAAACTCCACCACTGCGAAGGCACCCCGGCTTTTGAAGTCATGCGGCTGCCAGCGTAGTCGGCGCTGGGCGTCAGCTCCGTTGCTCGCCATCTATTTTCCGGCGACACAAAATTGGGCCCAACAGCGCAGCCGGCTAGCAGGGCGGAACTCATCGCTAAACTGTTTCGCAATCGCCGCGCGGACAGGGGTCTCATTGGTGTTGACACCTTATAATATCCTCTAGACCTCATGTGCCTGGCGGAATGGTTCGGCGCCATTTCCCTTCAGTCGATACAGGTATCGGTTCTTCCGGCGCTCGCATCCGATTAGATCAACCAGTACCCGAGAAAGAATCTGTTTGGAGATATGAGGATCACGCGTTTGCCGCCGCCATACCTTTCACGTACTGGCGCACGCCGACAGGATGAATCGCCGGGTATTGTGAGTTCATAAGCGGTCCGAGTTTTCCCTTGCCGTTCAGCATTCCGCGCCAGTACATTAATGGCAGCCACGAAAACATGTTGCCGGGTTCTGCCTGAAGGCGGCGGGCGATCTCCTCATCCAGATCGGCGAGCGTACCGAGGGTCTTCACCGTGATTGGCCGTCCGAGCCCGACCGCCGTTTCGCTCGCAAGTTCATGAAAGGTGAGCGACTCGCCGGCAACGAAGAACTCGCGGGGCAGAGAGCGATCGGCCAGGGCGGCTTCCGCCGTATAAGCGGCAGTGTCGGCATAGGTGGTGAACTCCATTTTGTCGTTGCCGTCGCCCCACAGGTAGGCTTCGCCTTTTCCGAGGTCGAACGCTCCTAAGAACCCGAACAATACGTCCCGATCGAGGAAGCAGCCATTTAACACATGCACCACCTCGACGGCGCCGCGCTCATCTTCGGCGCGCCGCGCAAACTCACGACGCCAGTCCGAGTTGACGTTGTCCCCCGCGGCCAGACCAAAGAAATTAAAGCTGAAGCTCGATGGGATGAAACGCCGTGCACCTGCTGCGCGTGCCGCCCGCAAGAACTTGAGTTGCGCGTCGATGATTGTCTCGGGTCCTCCCTGTACCGCCGACACGACGGTGTAAACGCCATCGAAAGCGCCTGCCTCGTCTTCAACGATCTCAGATGCGGCGGCAACATCGGCGGGCAGTTTCACTCGACTGCCGGGACGCACCAGCAGGCGGAGCTTTGCGCCTTTGGCCAGCAGCGCCCGGGCGATCAGGCCACCGAGATTTCCGGTGGCTCCTACCAGCAGGATCGTCTTCACGGGTTCTTCATATCCGCTTTCTGTGGTCATAGCGATGCTCTTTTCAAAGTGTTGGATGATAACCAGCAGCAGCCGGCCTTAGACAAAGCTCACTGTCGGCGATGGAGCGCAGCGCGAATAGCCGTCTGGCCAAGCGTCTTGCTAAGCAATCGCTGGAAGCACATCTTGAAACAGTATGGCAAGCAGTTGACTACCTTCCGGCCGACTCCAATCCTGAGCGAGTTCGGCCATGAGCGTGTTGGTCGCGGTAAGCACCACGCCCTCCCGTTCCATGCGTCGCCGCGACATATCTTCGGAAAGTTCGTATGGTGAACCTGAGGCGTCCATCACTGCCTGTACTTGGTAGCCTTCGCGACGGGCACTAATCGCCGGATACACCAAACACACATCGGTGGTCACCCCGGCCATGATAAGATTCCTGCGATCTGTCGCTTCGACGGCCTTCTTGAAGTGCGGATCACTCCAAGCGTTAACGATTCCGGCGCGCTGAACCCTGGCGGCAAAGGACTCAGGAAGAATCTGTTCGAGTTCCGGAAGCAATGGCCCCTGAAGATTCCGCTCCTGCGAACTTGTTAGGACGACAGGGATGTTCAAGATCTTGGCTGTCTTGGCAAGAGCCAGTGTGTTTCGTTTGACCAGATCAAGCGGGATGTTTTTGATGAGCTTCATCGTCCCGACTTGATGGTCGATGAGCAACAAGGCACTATCCGCAGACGAAAACGTACCGATCATTTGCGATTCTCCTGTTGGTTTTCCACAGATTGCATCTGGGTCTTGGTCGCTCGTGGTCAGTGGTTGACTCGGTCCGCATGACGACAAGCAATGGCCTGAGGATCAGGGTACTGCTGCATCAGCCCGGTGATAAGATGGCAAAATCGCCAAAGACTATTGCATCAGAGCACCAATTCCCCGTGGACGACTTCAACGACCTGGTCTACTTTGTGTCCGTGGTGGAGCACCACGGCTTCTCCGCCGCCGCGCGGGCGACTGGGGTCGAGAA
This sequence comes from uncultured Lamprocystis sp., assembly GCA_964470155.1. Lineage (GTDB taxonomy): Bacteria > Pseudomonadota > Gammaproteobacteria > Chromatiales > Chromatiaceae > Thiodictyon. The sequence continues at coordinate 15,088 of CAYYAY010000070.1, forward strand.
GACCCGGCTGAGCCGCCGCGTGGCGGCCTTGGAACAACAGCTGGGGTTGCGATTGATGCAACGCTCGACGCGCAGTCTGGCCTTGACCGAGGCCGGCCAGCGGTTTTTTGAACACTGCGTGGCGGCCGTGGAGGGTGCCCGCGCCGCCTACGAGAGCGTTGCCGACCTGCGCCGCGAACCGGCCGGCACGGTGCGGATGAGCTGCCCGCAGGTGATGGCGCAGAGCTATCTGGCGCCGATCCTGCCGGGCTTTATGGCCCAGCATCCCAAGGTCAATCTGATCCTGGACGCCACGGACCGCGAAGTGAACCTGGTCGAGGAGCGAGTGGACCTGGTCCTACGTTCCAGGCTTGAGTTAGAAGATTCCGCCGGCCTGGTGGCCAGGCCTCTGTTGAGCGCTCGTCGCATCATGGTGGCCAGTCCGGCCTATCTCGGGCGCATCGACCAGCCGAGCGGGCCGCGAGATCTTTCTGTGTGCGATACGTTGGGCCGACCGGTGGAGTTGTTCGAGGGGCAGGCGCGGTGGGAGCTGAACGGACCCGCCGGGGAAGTCGTGGCCGTACAGATCACACCGCGATTGGTTTCCAACGACCTGCGTCTGCTGCTGGAGGCGGCCATCCATGGAATCGGGGTCGCCTTGCTGCCGGAGCCGATCGTCGCGGCCGGCATCCGCGCCGGCCAGTTGGCGCAGGTGCTACCGGACTGGACGACGACGACGCACCACATCTACCTGCTCTACCCCAGCCCACGGGGTATGTTGCCCTCGGTCCGGAGCCTGATCGACTACTTGCTGGTTCACATGCCGACGAGCATCCAGGAGCGCAGTGTCGATGTTGAGGCCATGCATCGCCCCTGCGTGAGCATCCCGCCCGCACCATCGGTGGCGATGGAGCCCGGCTGACAAACCGACTGATCCTCGCAAGGCTCTATCCGGTGACAGTACTCAATCACCATCAGGACCAAGTTCAGACCGGATTACGCTTGTGGGCAGACATCCAGCATCGTCAATGTCGTGACCGCTCCGGGTCGGCACCGGTCAGCCAAAAACCGTCTTTCTGCGGTGGAAACACCCGGCCGCACGTGATCCCCACGCCCCGCAGATCCTTGTGTCGGTCACTGTCGCGCGCTTCGCTGGCGACCCGGCCCCACCTCGAGGAGCCGACGCTGAAGATTCAGCCTTTGGTTCGCGGGACTAATTCCCAACCCCACGAAGGTGCGTCGTCTCCAAGGCCCCGGGCGATCGGGTTGGCGGCTGTACCTCAGTTTCCCGCATTCCCCCTAGAAAACCGAACTTTGGGCTCTCACACCCATCCCCCCTGATCGGTCACCCTGACGACACCTTCACAGCCGGTCCGGGTCTCCGTCCATGCGCTTCTTGAGATTTTCAGGGCTTCTTGCCGCGGCACTCGCCGTGCCGCCCCACGCCCTCTGGGCCGAGCCCGCCGCCACCTTGGGCACGATCCTGGGCAGCGGCGACACCGCGATCCGTCGCATGGCCCGGCTGCCCGTGGGCGGCCTCCAGGCCGTGGAGACCACCGACGGGCAACTCCTCTTCATCTCCGACACCGGGCGCTACGTGGTCCGGGGCAAAGCCTACGACCTGTGGCACGGCGTGGCCCTGACCTCGCTCGCCCAGGCCGAGGATCTGGCCGGGCGCATCGACCTCCGGCATCTGAAACTCGACGTCGCCGACCTGGGTGCGCTCGACCTCGGCACGGGTCCGGAAGTCGTGGCTTTCGTCGACCCGCAATGCCCCCACTGCGCCGCCTTCTTCAGGGATCTGGCGTCGCTTGCGGACCGCTATCGGTTCCGGTTGATCCCCTTGCCCATCGCCGAGGACTCCCAGTCCGAGGTGCTGGCGTTGCACTGCCTGGCCACGACCGACCGCGCCGCGGCGCTCGCGGCATTGCTGAAACACCGCGCCGACGTGCCGACGGCGACCGGCACCTGCGGACAGCAGACGGCCCAGCGTACCCTCATCACGGCGCAGATGTTCGGGGTGAGGGGGACTCCCTTCGTGATCGCGCCCGATGGACGCATCCACCAGGGCCGGCCGGACGATCTCGCCAGTTGGCTCGCCAATACCCCGACCGGAACGCCCAAGGCAGGGGAGGGCGGGCAGTGAGGCGCGCCGGATGGTTCTGGCTGTTGGTCGCCGTGTCTCCGCTGCCGGCACTGCCGGGCTGTGCCAGCGACAACGCGCAATTCGCGTGTCCCGGTTTTCCCAGTAAACCGCTGTGCCTGCCCACCTCGGAAATCTATCGTCTGACGGACGGTGCCGGCCCACCGCCCGCGTCGGAACGCCGCCCGAGTGCCATCAGGACCACCACCAGCGGGAGTTTCCTATGAAACGAGCCAGCCTCTCCGTTGCGCTCACCGTGCTCGGCGCCCTGGCCGGCTGCGCCACCCCTCAACCCCCGGGTCCCAGGGGCGCCGGGCCGGATCAGCGTCCCGCGCAATTCGCGCCGAAGCGGGTGTCGTCCACCACCATGGCCGTCTGGCTGGCGGCCTGGGAGGACGACAAGGGCGATCTCCATGCGCCGGCGACGGTGTATGTCGAGGTGGACCCAACCCGCTGGATCTACGCCGACCAGTCCACGACCTCGCGTTACACCGTGCTGCGCCCGCTGCAAGTGGAACAACGCCCGGCCGATGGGGGCGAGGGCCGTGGCGCCCCCGTCCCCCAACCACCAACCCAGTTACCGGTTCCGCCTGGCGCTCGGCGCGGGGCCTTGTGAACCCCGGGGCTTGGCGCACTGCGCCGAGTCATCGGCAACCCGCCGGAACCCCGGCAGTCATCGTCCTGCGCGAGAAGGAAACCCTATGAAATCACAAGCACTCCCGCTGGGGCTCTCGCCCCGGCAACACACGACGCTGATGGCCCTGGGCCTGCTGGCGTTGGTGGTCACCCTGATGCTGGTGTCCCACCCCAGCTTCGCCGGCACCGGGGGTGCCGAGTTCAACCCGCTCTACACCAAGCTGTCGGACTGGATGACCGGCTACCTGGGCCGCGTCGTGGCGGCGGTGTTCATCATCGTCGGGCTGGTGGCGGGGGTCGCCCGCGGGTCCGTGATGGGCTTCGTCTTCGGGGTCGCGGCCGGGACCGGTCTGTTCCTGGCGCCCAACGTCATCGACGCCACGGTGTCCGCCACCCTGCCGCTGGTCGCGTAACCCGGAACCGTTGGCATCACCGGCCCTTGGGCCGGTTAACGACGGGACCCCGTCACCCACGCGATGCGCCGCCACCTGATCACCGTTTCCGCCGCCGCGTGGTCAGTCCTGGCGGCCCATTCAGCCACCGAGTGGGACGGCGCGGTGGCTGTCCTTCACCCCGCCCGCCATCCGTCGCCATCGCCGTCAGCCACCCCCCAGCGGAGAGTCCCCTTGATCCATCGCCAGTTTCGCGGTTCGCGTGCGGCCGAACTCTTTCCGGTGCTGGCCTATGCGCCCGACCAGCAACTTTTCGTCCTGGACGACCTGTCCCTGGGCTTCGGGTTCGTGTGCGAGCCCCTGTCGAGCGCCGATCGAGCGCAGGCCGATCGGCTGTCGGTGCTGATGAACCTGGACTGGCCGGCGGAGACCCTGGTACAGATCGCCTTGTGGGCGTCGCCGGACATCGAAGAGCGACTGGCCCGGATGCAGGCCCTGCGCATCGGCCACGGCGACGAGCTGCTGCGCGAGTCGACGCAACGGCGCGCCGAGTTCCTACGGGCGGGGACTGAGGCCCCGCTGGGACCGGCCAGCGAGCTGCGCCTGCGCGACCTCCAGGTCATCGTCACCGTCAAACTGCCCATCGCCGAGGGCAAGCCGACCGCGCGTGAGACCACCGACGCCGCGGTCCTATGCGCGACGGCCCTGCAAGTCCTGAAGACGGCCGGGTTGCGCCCGGTCGCGCTCACCGCGGATCGCTATGTGCGTCTCATGTCGACCCTGCTGAACTGGGACCCCCAGGCCGGCTGGCGCGACCGGATCGTACCCGAGTGCGATCCGGACCGGCTCATCCGCGAGCAGTTCATCGACCTCACCCACGCGCTGGAGGTGGACGCCAAGGGCATCACCCTCGGCACGCACCGGGCGCAGACCTTCTCGGTCAAGCGCTTTCCCGACCGCATCGCCTTCGGCATGGCCGCCCGCTATATCGGCGATGTGGTGTCGGGCACGCGGGGCATCCGCCACAACGTCCTGATCACCCTGTCGGTGCGCTTTCCCGATCCCGAGGCCCTGCGCACCAAGCTCGCGGCCAGCCGGCAATGGGCCACCCACCAGGCCATGGGTCAATTGTCCCACTACCTGCCCGCGTTGGGTCAGACCAAGACCGGGTATGACGCGCTCTTCCAGTGCCTGGACAACGGCGATCGTCCCATCCAGTGCTATCTGGGGATCGTCCTCTTCACACCGGTGGACGAGGCGACCGCCGCCGGCTCCAACCTGCGCACCTATTGGCGCGAGCTGGGCTTCCAGGTGATGCCGGACCAATTTTTCCCACTGCCCTTGTTCCTGCACTGTCTCCCGTTCGGTGCGGACCGCGACGCCATCCCCCACATGATGCGCTATCGCACCATGGCGTCGAGCCATGCCACCACCCTGATGCCGGTGTTCGGCGACTGGAAAGGGACGGGCAGCCCGGTGCTCAACCTGGTGGGGCGTGCGGGGCAGCTGATGGACCTGAACCTCTTCGACTCGGCCACCAACTACAACGCCGTGGTCGCGGCCTCCTCCGGGTCGGGCAAGTCCTTTCTCGCCAACGAACTCCTGGCCACGAATCTCAGTGTCGGCGGACGCTGCTGGGTGATCGATGTCGGGCGCAGCTACGAGAATCTGTGCGAGGCGCTGGGTGGGCAGTTCGTGGCCTTCACCCGGGACGCGCACCTCTCGGTCAATCCCTTCGGCCTCATCGGCAGCTGGGAGGAGGAGGCCGATGTGGTCTGTGCCCTGGTCACGGCCATGGCCGCCCCGACCCAACCGCTGCTCGACATCCAGAGCGCTGGGCTCAAACGCGTGCTCAAGGCCGTGTGGGATCGGATGGGCGCCGCGATGGACATCGACGCCATCGCGTCCGAACTCGCCGGGGCCGAGGATACGCGCCTGCGTGATGTCGGGGAGCAGCTCTATCCCTTCACCGCCGCGGGTGAGTACGGACGCTTCTTCTCGGGGGCGAACAGCATCCAGTTCGAGGCGAACCTGGTGGTCTTGGAGCTCGAAGAGCTGAAGGGGCGCAAACACCTCCAGCAGGTCATCCTGCTTATCCTCATCTATCAGATTCAACAGGTCATGTACCTGGGCGAGCGTAGCCAACCGAAGCTCGTCTTCATCGACGAGGCCTGGGATCTCCTGACCCACGGCGATGTGGCCAAGTTCATCGAAGCCGGTTACCGGCGCTTCCGCAAGTACAACGGCGCGGCGATCACGGTCACTCAGTCGCTCAACGACCTCTACACCAACCCCACCGGGCGGGCCATCGCCGACAACAGCGCCCACACGCTGCTGCTCGCGCAACCCTCGCAGGCCATCGACCAACTCCACGCCGAGAACCGCCTGCCCATGTCGGCGGGCGGGGTCGAACTGTTGAAGTCGGTCCACACCGTCCCCGGGGCCTATTCGGAAATCATGACCCTGACTGACCGCGGGGCCGGGATCGGCCGACTGGTGGTGGACCCCTTTCGCCGGCTCCTGTACTCGACCCGTCCGAACGATGTGGCCGCCATTCGCAGGCTGCGCCAGGACGGCCACTCGGTGCGCGATGCCATCAACCAACTGCTCGGAAATCAGGCCGATGGATAAGACGCCGACGCCAGCGTCAGGGCCAGTCCGGATGTCGTGGCCGCGGGGTTTCCGGTGGTGGCTGCTCGTGCTGGCGCTGGCCATCCTCGCCAGCGGCTACCTTGGCGCGCGCCTGGCCGTAGGCCCGCTGCTCGGCGAACTCGCCACCCGCCCGCCCGTGTTGATCCTCGACTCCGCGGGTGCCCTGCGCGGGTTGCCGGCCTTACAAGTCGGCCCGGCGATTACCCGGCAACGCGAAATCGCCCGGCGCCTGGCCGCTGGCGGTGTACTGGTGCTCGATCCGCAGGCGATCGTCGCCGCGCCGGATGGTTTGTTCCTGCGTACCGAGCAACCGGCCGACCCCAGGGGCCGCCCGTGACGAACCGCATGGCATCCCGAACCTTTGTCGTCCGCGCCGGACTGGCGCTTCTCGTCCTGGCGGTCCTCGGGCTGTATCTGGGGGCGCGCTTCCGGGTCGGGATCGACAGCCAGGTGCACAAGTGCCTGCCACCGTACAGCGTGTGGCTGATCGACCGGTATGACCGGGCACTGGTCCGCGGGGCGACCTACGGCTTCTTCGCCGGTGACGCCATGGCCCCGTTCTTCGGTCCCGGCCAGCGCGTGGTCAAACGGTTGAGGGGGCTCCCCGGGGATCAGGTGACCGTCACGTCCGAGCGGACCACGGTCAACGGCGTCACGGTGGGCACGGGGCTCGCGCTGGCTGCTGCCTTGCACCAGCCGCCGGAGGCCTTCGCCCGCCAGGTGAAGCTGCCCAGTGATGCGGTGTGGGTGATGGGTGATACACCCGACAGCTTCGACTCGCGCTATTGGGGGCCGCTGCCGATCGTCCAGATCCGCGGGAGGGCGTATGCGCTATTTTAGCGCTGGCGTCGCGCTGATCCTCGCCTTGGCGCACCCAGTGCAGGCGGCCCCCAATGGCGATCCCTTGGGACTGCGTGCCATCCGCGATCAGGCGCAAGCGCTCGACGCGACGGCGCGTACCACGCCACCGCCCAGTTGGTTGGGACTGGCGCCTGACTCGGCGGGCGCCGCGGCCGGTGATGACCTGGGGCGCCAGGCCCTGTCGCGGATGCAGGAGGCACCTCCCGCGGTGTCGGCCTGCATGGACCTGGGGCAGCTGTGCGGGAGCGATACGGCCGCCGCCGACCCGGTGGCGCGTCCAGCCGAGCCGCCCGGCGTGACCTACACCGTGCTGGTCTCCCGCAGCCTCGGGGCCGAGGCGCTGCGGGCCATCTTCCGCGCGGCCACCGGGCGGGATGTGCGATTCGTGTTTCGCGGGGTCGCCCCCGGCGAGCGCCTGATGGACATGATCAAGGAGATCCATGGACTCCTGGATGGCATCGACCCGGTGCCGGCCGTCGAGATCGACCCCACGGTATTTCGCGAGGCGGGCGCGACCGTGGTCCCGTTGCTGATCGCCCGCGGTCCCGACGGCGAACTGGCCCGGGTGACGGGACTGACCGCCCCCGCCTGGCTACGCGAGCAGATCCAGGGCGGCGCGCAGGGTGATTTAGGTGTCCGCGGCCCCGCCGTCGCGATCAGCGAAGCCGACCTGATCGAGGATCTGCAACGTCGGGTCGCCGCCCTGGACATGGACGCGCTACGCGAGGGGGCGATCAAGCGCTATTGGCAGCGCGCGACCTTCGACACCTTGCCCGTGGTCACCGAGTCGCGCGAGCGCACCATCGATCCGACCATCACCGCCAGCGCCGACGTCGTCCTGCCCGACGGGACCAAGGTCATCCAGGCCGGCGCGAGCGTCAATCCGCTGGACCATGTGCCCTTCACCCACCGTCTGATCGTCTTCGATGCGTCCGACCCGCGCCAGGTGGAGACCGCCCGACGTCTGGGCGAGACCGACAGTCCACAGCGCCCACTGTACCTGGCGACCCGGTTCGACCGCGCCCAGGGTTGGGACGGTCTGGGCACCGTCGAGGACCGACTCGATGAGCCGGTGTATCTCCTGACGCCCGACGTGCGCACCCGCTTCGCCTTGGAGCGGGTGCCCGCGCTGGTCGAAGCCCGGGGGCGGGTGTTCGTCGTCCATGAGGTGCTGCCCGATCACCTGCCGCTGGGGCAGCCAGTGGAGTCCAAACCATGAGCGCGTTGGCGAACACCAGGTTTCACGGCCATGGGCGGCCGTTGTTGAGCCTATGGCTGGGAGTCTGCCTCACGCTCGCCGGCACCACGCCGGGTCTGAGCCAGGCCGCCGATCCCGGGTGTCCGAGTGCGGACCTGTTCTCCGGCAAGCTGATCACCGACATCTGCTGGGCCTGCCTGTTCCCGGTCCGGATTGCGGGGCTGCCCATCGGTGGCGGTCAGGTCCCGGCCGGGGCGGCGGACTCCGCGTTGTGCGGGTGCGCCACCGGAGTCGGATTCACCATCGGCATGTGGGAGCCGGCACGCCTCATCGAGCTGACCCACGCCCCGGGGTGTTCGGCCGCGTTGGGTGGTTCCCGGCTGCCCATGGGCAGCCGCCGCCTGATCGGGACCGAGGGCAAGAGCGCCTACGACTCCACCGATGTCGCCTTCTGGCATTACCACTGGTACTCGTTTCCCTTGCTGATCCTGCTCGATCTGTTCTGGGATCGGAAATGCAACGCCGACGGGCTGACGGACTTCGACATCCTCTACCTGTCCGAACTCGATCCGACCTGGAACAACGGCGAGCTGGCGTTCTTCACCAACCCGGAGGCCGCCTGGCTCGCCAATCCGGTGGCCCAGGCCGCCTGTCTCGCCGATGCGACGGCCGCTACCGCCGGTTCGCCCATCGACGCGCTGTTCTGGTGCGCCGGCACCTGGGGGAATCTCTACCCCTTCACCGGCGTGCAGCCCAACCTGGGATCGGACCCGCGCGAGACCAGCCTGGCGGCGGCGCGCTCGCTGGCCGCGCTGCATCGCCGGGGGATGGCGCGGCGGACCATGGGCAATGATGCCGTGTGCAAGGCCCCCATCGACTTCTTCGTCAAGAAGAGTGCCTACAAGCTCACGATGTTCTACCCGCTCCCTGAGACCCAAAAAGCCCATGTGATCGGCCAAAGCACCTTCACCTGGGGGGAGTCCCGCACGATCCCCGGGCCCGGTGAGCACCAGCTGTATCTGTTGTGGCGTTGGAGTGACTGCTGTGCCATCTATGAATAGGTCAGGTGGTTGGGTCTGGGCTCGCCGCCTGATCGTGGCGGTCGTGAGCCTCTCGATCACCTGGACCCCCTGGGCACTGGTGTGGGGCGATACCTTTCTTGACGCCGCCCAGGCGGGTGCGGCCATCGGTACGCAGACGCGAACGACCGCCACGGTACCGAACGCGGCGGGCGGTGCGGTGCAGTTCCCGGCCAACGCCGGGGGGCCCATCGCCATTCAGACGCTGTTTCCCGGCAGCAACGCTGGCAACGGCGCGGCCTTCGGCGCCTATTTCGGCAATCATGCCGCCACTGTCACGGCGGGCCAGGATGCCCAGCGTGGCTTGCTCCGCGACCAGTCGTCGGCGGGGGACGCCTACCGTGCCCTGCGCGATGGGATCGATCGCCCCCACTTGGACCTCAGCAACCAAGCGGCGTGGCAGCCGACCGATGCACTCGCGGATAATCTCGGCAACCTCACCAAGACCTTCGCCGATTGCAGCCTGCGCCACCAATTCACCCAGGGCGCGCGGACGCTGCATGTGCCGGACTATCGCATCTGTGAACGCGTGCCGACACCGCCACCCGACTTCAACTGTACGGCGGTAGCGGCGGGCCAGACGCTCTATCGCTGCCCGCCCTATCCGGGGTTGTATCCGGTGCCGCTGCCAATGTACTTTCCCGCCGGCAGCGGTGGACCGAGCAGTTTCGGCATCCCGGGCATGACCCCGGGCAATGACTCAGCCGACCAACCCATCGGATGTTACCCCGTCACGGTCGGGGTGGAGAGCCTCGATCCTCTCAACGGCCAGTGGTCGATACAGCCGCCGGAATGCCTCCAGGCACTGACCGCCAGGAACGCCGATCCCTTTTGCCGCATCGTCGCCACCTGCGCCACCTCGGCAGCTGGCGGGGGATGTCTCGACACCAGGATCAACGCGACCTGCGGGTCCTTCTTTAAAGGGGCGATGGACTGCTGGGTCGACCCCAAAGGCGAGACGCAGTGCCCCACCAACGCCGGCACGACGAACAGTTGTGCCGAGGTCGAGGCGGATGCGTCCTGCACCTTCGTGCGCAGTGCTTGCGTCGACGGGGCGACCGGACCGGACGGGACCTGCCATGTGTTCGAGGAGACCTGGGACTGCGGCACGCAGGCCAGTGTGCCGATGGTCACCCGGACCTCCAGCGTGGACTGTGCCGGGCCGGTCAACGTCCCGGCTGCCACGGTGCCGGCGGCCCCGGTACGCTGCGTCGGCACCGAGTGTGCCAGCTTCCCCAGCGAGCAATCCACCGATTTCGCCAAGGCGGCGGTGGCGCTGCAGGCCGCGCAGATGTCGGCCGCGGATATGGAATGCGTACCCGGTGGCCGGTGCGTCGTCTTTCCCGGCGAGGCCCGCGAATGCAAGCGGGCGGTGGGGGGGATCGTCAACTGCTGCAAGACGCCGGGCAACGCCTCGCTGGGCGATTACCTGGATCTCGTGTTCGCCATGAGCAAGATCAACAATGCCATCATGGGCCTGGACAGCAGCAGTGCCGTGCGTGGCGCCTGGGAGACGCTGACTGGTCCGGTCGCCGATGCGTACAGCGCCGTGACCGAGCAGTTCACCTCCGCCGCCAATACCTTCATGGGACAGACCAGTTCGACGGTCAGCGAAAACGCGCTGAAAACGGTACTCAGTGAAGCCACGCAACAGCTCATGATGAAGGCCGCTGAATGGACCGCGAACATCTTCGGTGAAGCGGCGGCTAATACGATTTTCGTCAGCGCGGCCGGCGGTCCGGCGGTGTCGGGTGGGGTGGTATCGAGCGCGGGGGTGGCACTGGCGCCGATGCTCGCGTGTATCATCAGCGTCGTCATGTGGGCCTATCTGATCTATCAGGTCGTCATGATCCTGATCAAGATCATCTGGAAATGCGAGCAAAGCGAATTCGAGTTGGGTGCCAAGCGTGATCTGAAGTCCTGTGTGTTCGTCGGCGGGTATTGCCGCTCGGAGAAACTGGGCTACTGTGTCGAGAAGCGCGATTCCTATTGCTGCTTTGGTTCACCGCTGGGGCGCATCATGAACGAACAACTCCGCCCGCAACTGGGCCGCGGCTGGGGAACCCCCAAGCAGCCCGATTGCGAGGGTGTGAACGTGAGCGATTTCCAGCGGATCGACTGGAGCGCGGTCAACCTTGACGAGTGGATGGCGCTGCTGGTCCAAACCGGCCACTATCCCACGATGAACGCCATGGGGATCGAAGCCCTCACGGGCACCGGGAGCGACCTGGCCACCAAGGCTGGGCGCCCGAACGCCGAGATCCGCTCGGTCGATCGCGTGAGCGGCATGGACTCGGATCAGGCCCGGGGCGCTGCGGAGCGGCAACTGTGGAACGGGACCCAGGCGTTACCCAAGTGAACCGTTGATCATCTCATCCATGCACTGAATCGCTGGACCACTGATGCCCCAAGACCTCCTCCTCCAGCTGACCCAACTGGCCCACCTGACGGCACTGTCACCGATCGTCCTGCTCGCCGCCGCGCCAGCGCTGGTGCTGCTGATCGTCGGGGTCACGCTGTTGTTGCGCCCACCCCGCTACGAACGCCGGGAGCGGCTGTTTTCACCCGCGGAGTGGGCCTTCTTCCGGGTACTCGAAGAGACGATCGGGTCCGAGTATCGGATCTTTGCCAAGGTCCGGATCGCCGACGTGCTCAGTCCGAAGAGGACCGTGAACCGGCGCGCCTGGTGGCGCGCGTTTCGCAAAGTGTCCTCCAAGCATGTGGATTATGTGCTGGTGGATCGCGTCACCGGGATCATCGCCGCCGCCCTGGAACTCGACGACCGGACCCATGACCGTAGGGATCGACGCGTCCGCGACGCCTTCGTGGATCGGGCCTTTGCCCAGGCCCGCGTGCCCCTGATTCGGGTGCAGGCTGGCCGGGACTACCATCGGCGGGAACTGGCGGCGCGCATCAATCAAGGGATTGCGGCGATGGGGTAGGGCCGGCGTCGTGCTCGACCACGATGTCGGTCTCCGCGGTCGCTGCCGCCACTTCCGCGGTCTTACCGACGCGGGCTGCCGCGTCCCGGGCGCGCCGCTCCAGGGCCATGATCTCACGCCCGATGCGCAGTAACGCGATCCGCCATGTGTAGCCGGCCATGGCCTTCTGCTTGCTGGTCAGGACGGCATTCATCCAGAGCGAATCGATGGCCATCATGAGCCGGTCGAGTTCCTGAATCAGCAGGGTGTACTGCGCCATCTGGGGTGAGGAGATTTGAATCCGCAGCGTGATCGGTCGCGTGTATTTCACCGTGCGGGTGATCCCGCTTTGGTCGCGAAGGACCAGCAGGCGCTTGTGCTCATCATCCATGGCCGTCGCGAAGGTCTGGATCTGCGCGTCCACCAGGCCCTCGACGGCATCCATCTCGTCATGATCGCCGATGATCCGCAGGACCACGTCGATGGCGTACAGGGCCGCCGCGACACGATAATAGCCGCGATCCAGGATGCGCTGCGCGTGGGAGGAGTGAATGGTGATGGTCTCCTCAAAGACCGGGCGGCTGAAGCGGGAGTCCTGGAGGGGGCGTCTGGAACGGCGGGGCTCGGCCATGGTGTGGGTCCGCGTGGTGGTGAAAGATTCGGGTACTGCCACGGTAGGCCACCCACGGCGTGCTGGTAAGCCGCTGAAGGTTCGCAAAAAGGGGGGCTTTGCGGGAAGCCTTTCGCGACGCCGGTGGTGGTCAGGAACATGCCCCGGCAGACGCTTGCAACCGCCTGTGAAATGCGCTACAAAGCCGATTATGCGGTAGCTGGCCGCCCGGGGCGATGTGGACCCCGGAAGAGCAAGCCATCAACGAACCACCTCTCCCAGTACCCTGGCGCGCTGCCTTTTGTCTCTGCGCCGCTCTCCATGCGCTTCCAGCCGGGTCCAAACGTTCGGCATGCTCGCGTCGTCTCCGAGATCCCGCCACTCGTATGAGCCGGCACCGTCGCGGTTCCTCTGAAACCTGATTTCCACTGTCCCTTGCGATCCTGACGCAACAGCGTGCCCGTGGTCCGCAATGGACAGTCGGATGGTCGTGTCTCCTCTGGTGGAGACGCGTATCGCGCCAGCTGAGCGCTTCACAAGAACAGCCAAACCCCATCCCAATCGACTCACCCCACCGGGGCACAGCGCCCCCCCGGGGAGTTGCGCCCCTGCCTTCCCCAGGAGGAAATCATGTCCAGAGGCGTAAACAAAGTCATCCTGATCGGTAACCTCGGCGCTGAACCGGACGTGCGCTATATGAAGAGTGGCGACGCCGTCGCCAATGTGAGTCTCGCGACCAGTGAATCCTGGAAGGACAAGACGACCGGCGAGACCCAGGACCGCACCGAATGGCATCGCGTGGTGTTCTTCGGCAAGTTGGCCGAGATCGTCAAACAGTACCTCCACAAGGGCTCGAAGATCTACGTGGAGGGGCAGTTGCGTACCAAGAAGTGGCAGGACAAGGAGGGGCAGGAGCGCTATACCACGGAGGTCATCGTCAGCATGGGCGGGACCATGCAAATGCTCGATGGCCGCCCGGCCAGCGAGTCCGAGTCCCGGCCAATGAATAAGGCAGGGACGGACGCCCCGCGCCAATCGACGCGCGACGCGCCGGCACCCGACCAGGGTAGCGGTATGCCGTTTGATGATGAGATTCCGTTCTAGGGATCCGTTGTCATCCACTTCCCCGGGGAGACCTGCTCTCCCAACCGGGGGCGTCTGTCTCCTCGGGTTCATTACACTGAGGAGACCAGCATCATGATTGATCTATTGATCGCTTTCGGCTGCGGCGTTGCCGCCGTGGTCCTCTGGCGACGGTCGTTGGTCCGTCGCACGGCCAAGCAGTCCGTGCCGCGGACATGCGCGCCTTCCCGCACCTGGGGCACCGAATACGACGTCCCAACCTACCTGCGTCGGCGCAACGCCAGACCCTGACGTCGGCCCTGCCGGCATCCAAGCCATTACCCGGGGAGCATGGCACTCCCCTTGGGGAGTGGTGCGTCTCCCGGGTCATCAACCCTCGGAGACACACCATGGCAAGAAAGAATATGAACCCATTAGCGGTCGTTCCCGGCACCGGCGCGGTACCTTGCCGCATCCCGGTGGCCACCGCCGTCCTGGCCGAGATCGGTCTCGATCCCGGCACCTGGGCAGTCCTCACCGACAGCATTTTCCCATCGGCGGACACCCCCGAAGGGATCGTCCTGGCGGTCAGGTACTGCCAGGCCCGCGGCCTGGACATCATGAAGCGTCCAGTTCACGTAGTGCCCATGTGGTCGAGTGCGCTGCGACGGTATGTGGAGACCGTCTGGCCGGGCATCGCCGAAGTGCAGATTACGGCGGCGCGTACCGGACTCTGGGCTGGCCTGGATTCGCCGCGGTTTGGTCCTGACCAAACCAAGACCTTTTCCGGTTCGGTGAAACGCAACGAGCAATGGGTCGAGGCCCAGGCGACCGTCAGCTTTCCGGAGTGGGCCGAAGTCACCGTCTACCGACTGGTGAACGGGGTCCGCTGTCCCTTTTCGGAAATGGTCTTCTGGGAGGAAGCCTATGCGCGTCAAGGCAAATCCCCGATTCCCAATGAGATGTGGCAGAAGCGCCCCCGCGGGCAACTGCTGAAGTGCGCGAAAGCGGCCTCGCTGCGGGCGGCGTTCCCGGAGGAGGCCGGCGAGTATACGGCCGAGGAAATGGCCGGCAAGGTGATCGAGGTGGACTCCGTACCCATGGCGTCCGTCATCGACGCCACGCCGGTCACCGCCCAGGCCACGGTGCCAACCGTGCCACCGGCGGCGGCCGAGTCATTGCCGGTTGACCAGCCCGCGACTGAGACGATCCCCCTGACCGACCAGGCCAAGACCACGGCCATCGATGAGGCCGTCCAGGCGCAGATCAAGAAACTCGTGGCACGCGCCACGACCACGAAGGCGTGGGGGCAGGCCGAGGAGTATGCGCGGTCCCGCTTCACCGGGGACCATCTGGACCTTGCCCTCCAAGCGCTGACCACGGCATCTGAGGCCTCCGTCAAGGAGGCCCAGGCACAGGCCGCCTGAGCGGCACGTCAGACCGCCATGGAGGGCGGTCGCACAGCGACGTTTACGACTGACCCCAAGGGGCACCCGCAGCCCCGTGGGGCATGGTGCCCCTGCCTTTTGATAGGAGCACCGCATGATGAAAGTGATCGATCTACCCCAGCGGACACCCGCGTGGCTGGAGTGGCGGGCTGGTGGAGTGTCCGCCTCGGATGTCGCCGTTCTACTCGGGCTGTCGCCCTATAAGACCCCATGGCGTCTATGGGCCGAGAAGACGGGGCTGGTGCGCTCGGAAGCGGAACTCTCAAGTGACTGGTTCCGCAACAAGGGTACCGGCGGTGAGGATGCCGTGCGTGGGGCGTTCGAGGAAAAACACGACACGCTGCTCTTGGCCCTCTGCGGGGAATCTGAGGAACAACCGCTGATTCGTGCCTCCTTTGACGGCATCGATGATGACGGTCGTCCGGTTGAGTTGAAGGTGTCGTGCCAGAAGGTTTACACCGAGGTGTTGAATCTGGGCCGGGAGTCGACTGCGTTCAAGCTCTACTACCCACAGGTCCAGACCCAGCTCTATGTGTCCGGACAGACCTTGGGATGGCTGGTGTTCTACTACGGCCCCGGCGCGATGGTCGAGTTTGAGGTGGAACGCGATGAGGTGTTCATCGCGCAGACGCTCGTTCCTGCGTGTCTGGACTTCTGGGCGCAGATTCAGAACAAGAAGGAGCCGCCCAGAGACCCTGAGCGGGATCTTTATACGCCGAAGGCCAAGGAACTGAAGACTTGGACTTTGCGGGCAGCCGAGTACCGTAAGGCGGCGGCGGCCAAGGCGGCGCTCGACCATCAGGTCAAGACGCTGAAGGCCGGCATGGAGGTCATCGAAGAGTCCCTAGTCGCCATGATGGGCGACTTCCTTGTGGCCGAAACGGCTGGCATCAAGGTCCTGCGGTATTCCCAGCGCGGCAACATCGGCTACAAGGAGGCGGTGGCCGCGTTGCTCCCTGAGATCGATCCGGCGGTGCTGGAAACCTACCGCGGCGCGTCGTCAGAGCGCGTCAAAGTCACCGTGCTGAAAGAGGAGAAGGCCCAGGTGCCGTTCGACGAGGCCAAGGTGGAAGAGGTCCTGCAGGCGGCAGAGGACGATAAGGGCTGCTTCTTTTAGGGCCCGTCCGATCATGTGAATAGTGACAACCCCGGGCTCCCGCCCGGCGGTTGTCCCGTGCGGACGCGCCGAAGCGGGCGTGCGCAGCGGACAACCGGATTGTGCTTTGTCCATGCCGGACATTGCCATGACGCCAGCTGAGCGTCCGAGAAAAACAGCCGAAACGGCCAGCAGTCTCGATGACTGGCTTTCCCGCCAGCCGACGACGAACGACCAACACCCACCCCAGCCGGGGAGACCTGCTCTCCCCAACGGGAGACGTGCGTCTCCTCGGGTTATGACAAACCCAGGAGACGAAAATGAGTGCCTACCAGCGCTTTGATGTCGCGACCACCTTCGGCGTCCAGGCCCGTGCCGGGCTGGAGGTCGTCGGCTTCGCTGACGAGACCCATCCGCACATCCCGGTGCGCAAGCCCTATGTGTTCCGCAACGAGGTCCTGCGGGACGTACTGGCCTTCCTGCGCGATCCCAGTGGGGATGGGTTGTTCCTGACCGGTCCCACCGGGTCCGGCAAGACCAGCCTGGTGACGCAGGTCGCCAGCCGGATCTACTGGCCGGTGCAGTCGGTGACCTGTCACGGTCGCATGGAACTGCACGCGCTGCTCGGCCAGTTCATCCTGG
>CAYYAY010000071.1:0-31487 GCA_964470155.1 uncultured Lamprocystis sp.
CGTTAAAGTTTCAAATTATAGAAAAGTCGCAGATCTTAAATGAATAGAGTATAGATAGTCACGGGTTTGTCCTGGCCAATCCGATAGACCCGGTCACTGCACTGGTCTTCGACTGCCGGATTCCACCAGCGGTTGAGATGGATGACGTGATTGGCGGCCGTGAGTGTGAGACCGAAGCCCGCGGCCTTGGGGCCGAGGAGCAGTACATCGAAGCCGCGCCGGCTCTGGAACTCGCGCCGGATACGGTCGCGCACGGGGCTCGCCGTGGCGCCGTTGATCGTTTCGGGAAGGGGTGAGGGAAGGCTGTAGCGACGGCGGATCAAGTCGTAGAGTGCCCGCTGGGCTTCTCGTAGCTCCACGAAAATCAGGGCTTTTTCGCGCTGCGCATGAACCCGGTCCAGGATCGCGAACAGGCGCGTGAACCGGGCCGAGGCGGCGATGAATGGCCCATCCTCCGCCGCGGATTCTGGCGGCTGGCCAAGCCGCGGGTGCAGCGAAATCGCCCGCAGTTGTTGCAGCCCCTCAAGTGTGCCTTGGGGGCGCTTGCGGATTGCCGTCCGCACCGCGTCGTAGGCGGCCTGCTGCTCCGCGGGCATGCGGTCTTGGGTCGCCTCGATCCGCCGCTCGGGCAGCCCCTCCAGAATGTTCTGCTTGAAGCGGCGCAGCATGATTGCCGGAATTGCCGTCACCTGGCCCGAAAGGACAGTGGGCTCGACCAGGCGCCGCTTCAGTTCCTCGCGCCGCTCCGGGTCGCTGCCCCGATGGTGAGCCAGGAACTCCCGCGCGCTCAACCCCAGGAACCCCGGCCAGGCGATATCCAGCAGCGTCCAAAGGTCCAGCAGGCTATTCTCAATCGGGGTGCCCGTCATCAAGAGCGTGAATCCGCCTTGCTGAGCCTTGGCGCCCCGGTTCATCAGCGAGGCCGGGTTCTTGAGCTTCTGCACCTCGTCGTAGACGATCACCGCGAATCGCACCTTACCGAAGGAAAGATGGTAATCGCGCAACGTCTCGTAGGTGGTCAACACCAGGTTGGCGGACTCGATCGTTTTCCAATCGAGCGTTTGGCGCCGCAAGGTCGTATCGTTGCCGGCGCCCGTATGCAGCTTGAGGTCGCGCAGGCCGCGTTCGTAGGCGTGCACTTCGCGACCCAGAGCATCCGCGCCGAGGTGCACGCGCACCTCATCGCGCCAGTTACCCAATAGGGTCTTGGGGGCGACGACCAAGAAGGGTCCCAGCGCTGGGCGCCGACCATCGAGGGACTGTTCACGCAGCCAGCGCAGAAAAGCGAGGACTTGGTAGGTCTTGCCGAGCCCCATGTCGTCGGCCAGCAAGAGCCCCGGCGCGCCCGCGAGGTAGCCCGCTTGCAGCCAGCCAAGACCCGATGTCTGGTGGGGCATCGGGGCTGTGCGTAGAGACTGAGGGATGCCCGGCGTAAATTCGCCCCGTTGACTTTTCTTCGTGGCGAGAAAGGTCAGCAATTCCTCGTTGTCTTTGGTGATGGCGGCTCCTTTGGACTGCCCCGACCCCATTCCTTCCTCTGCGACATCACGGGTTACCGGCGACATCCGCCCGGCAAGACCTTGGACTGTCTGCACCAGATCATCCGTAAGCTGCAAGGGTCGTCCATTAAATTCACAGGTCGTGTCGCCTGATTCTTGGGCCTGAAGCATCAAATCCCTGAGATCCTTGATCTCTTCCGCCCGCACCACCAAAGGGACATCGCCAGGGATTTGGATGGTGAAAACCTCGGACTCCTCGGCCGGGAACCAGTCACGGGACACTGCCAATGGAAAGGAGAAACTCGGCGGTACCCAGTCCCCGACGCCGACCACCCGCTCGCCATAGCCCCGCAGGTCGCAGATGACGCCGCAGTCACCCCCAGCCTCCTCAATGGCTGACGTGAGGAAGGCCAAGGGGTCCTTACGGAATGCCTGGCGGGTGGTGGCGTCGGCGCGGTTGACACGCTCCAGGACTTGCAGCGCCGCGGCGACCGGGGTATCCAGCACCGTGTAGACGCCGTTGCCCAGGGTGAAATGACTCCGCGCACCCTGATCGAGAAAGCGCTTCTGGAATTGCTTGGCGTGGTGTTGCGGCAGCAGCGGCTCCCGGTCGGGTTCCCGGCCGGGTTCAGGGAGCGAGCCTTGATCTTGCGAATCGGCGGTCGTCGCATCCTCCGGGCGATCACCGTAAAGGGTCGGCAGGAAGGGCGCCGTCTCATCGCCGGGTTCCAGGTCAATCCCGATCCCGGTGGCCTGATGGATGGTGAGCCCCCGCAGATACTCATCGGCGCGCAGGTCGCCGGTGAGTCGGATCAGGTGCCCCTTGAAGCGGGCATAGGCAGCCATGCGCCGGTCCAGCCCCTGCGGCGAGGCGTCACCGCTCGCCGCGTTCACGGCATTGATGGCCTCCAGGGCCGAGTAAAGCGGGTCCAGGATCAGGAAGCGCCCGGCGGTGACCGTCAGCCCGGTGCCCGTGCGGCGCGCCCCGAAGATGGGCGCTCCGCCGCGTTGGAACCACTCGACACGCAACGCGAAGGAGGGTTCGCCGATGGGCGCGTCGTGCGACAGAAAGAGCGTCAAGGGAACCACCGGTGGCAGCCCGAGCCGAACCGCCTCGGGTCGGCTGAGGCCGGCGACTCGATCGTGGGTCAGGCGCAGCAACTCGCCCTCACACTGAGCCTCCTGCGTATCCAGCAGCGCCAACAACAGGGCTGTGCCGGGATGCGATGGGGCGGCCTGCGGCCAATCGGACAAGGCAACCGGTGCCTCGCGGACGAAAGGAAGAGCGCCCTTACGGAACAACTCGAAGCGCCATCCGGCGTCATCCAGTACGCTGGCAAGTCTGAATCGCATCATCTGGCAGAAACGTTTGCAGGGGTAAGTTGGTGTGCGTCCAGGCCCTTGCCCGCGCCCTGGGGAGGGTTGTGGGGAAGGTCCGTCGGGCTCGTGCCCAGTCTATTCCCTCTCGCGACTCTAAGCCGAAACCATCCGTTACGGACCGCTCCGAAGGTCCCGGCCTCGGCAAGGTCATCAGCGAGCCCGTGGCGGGCGCGTAGCGGCTACACCACTCGATCACCAGGCGGGCTATGCAACTCTACGTCTGATCAGCCCCTTGTGTTTACTCGTCAACGCCATATCATCCTCACGCATGTACACCGTCATCGAGACCCCGCTTTTCAGTGCAGACGCCAAGGGCATTTGGTCTGAAAACGAATGACAGCATGACCGGCGAAGAACTGGGCGAGAAGCTATTGGTATCTATCCGTCAGATGAACGCGGGCCTGGGGACAGTGGTGTACGCGCCGATCATCGCCGCCCGCCAGAACTCCGGCCTGTCGCCCGCCCAGTTTGCCGCACTCTTGGGCGTGTCGGTACGCACGCTGCAGGAGTGGGAACAAGGCCGGCGCCAGCCGAGCGGTGCAGCCAAGACGCTGCTCAGGGTGGCGCAGCGGCATCCCGAGGTGTTGCGGGAGCTGGCGGAGGCGTGAGGATTGCCGTAACGTCACCCTGCGCTATCACTATTCAGCAGGCCCGAGCCAATACTTAACTCAGTCGCGGGGGTAGGGTCATGGTATTAATAGGTTCTTTCAAGCCTGTCTGAGCTGGCGACGAATGTGCGTTCTCCTCTCAATTAGTGCCTCGTATTTCTGTTGCCATCCATGCGGAGGTTGATGGGCGATACGGAACCGCTCGACCCCAGGAAGCGGCCCAGACGGGCACGCATCAAGCATCTTGGAGCGGGAATAACGGCGCTGAAAAAAATCTGGCATCTGCTTATCCCCGGCCGGCCAAAAGAGAGTGAACCCGGTTTTGTTCATCTCAAAGATCACATAGCTCCCGATCTGAAACATAATGCCCAGATGGTCCTTACGGACGTTGGCTTCCCTTCCAAATGTACCGAATGATCCATCCAGCAGCGTTTGCGCAATAGCTTGTCCGTCCTCCGCCGTAATGAGCCAAGCGCGACTAAATGATCCCAAGTACCCGCGCCAAAACCGCTCCCGCTGCTCTACCATGTCGTCGCGATCCGTCGGCGACTCTCGCATGACCCGGAAAAAGTCATTTGCTGCACGCACCGTCAACCATCGCTCGACTTTCTCGCGCACCCCTTGGTCGATATCAGCCCAACGCAAACTGCCTCCAGGCAACCGTGGGTCACCAATGAGCGTGTGCAACAAGTCCAGGGTCTGATCAATGGTGGACTTGTCCTGTCGATCCGCCCAGATGACCAAGCCCTCCACCAGCGACCGTTGCGCCGCCTGGCCCAAGCCGCCGTGCCCTTGCATCTGATGGATCGGGTTTTTGCCCAACGGGGTCAGAAGGTGCTTTAAGGTTCCAGGAATTCCGGACGGATGGAGATGATTGCGGAGATGTTTGCCCAGGGTCTTGAACACGCTCAACAGGCACGCCGATTTCAAAAATCGCTCACGCTCGAACCTCAAATCGGTGATCTCGTCGATGAGAGAAGCATCTTTGAGAAACGATTCTGCAATCATAGCAATAGCCCGCTCCGGCTGGAACAGGCTCCACTTCCTTGAAAAGTCCTGTAAGGTCGGCGTAAGCTTCTTGGATCGCGCATCGAGCCAATGGCCGAGGCGTTGCGTGGCGATCGAGTCTGGATTCATATTCAAGAGATAATGCCCCCATAGCCACCGGGGCGCGGTGGGCCATTCCAGATCCGCCCAGGAAAGGTAGTCTCTTACCAATGCCTCATTTTCCGACCAAGCCTGCTTTGAGGTCCACAGGATATAGGGTATGGCCTTGCGTTGTACGGGAGTCAGTCCGGAGATATCACCTTGCCAGGCAATCAGCAGCCTTTCGGCTTCATCCACTATGTTTGGAAATTGCCGTGGCTCCTGGGGTACCCCTCCAAACCTCCGATCCAAGTCCTCAGCAACTGCTTCAATTGCCAGCTTGGCGGGGCGCACAAAGCGCACGGGAATCCAGTTTCGATTCAATTCCGCCATGAGGCTGGCGCGGGCGGTCAGCACTGATTCATCTGACGATGTCATTCACCACCTCCAGTTGCCGATTCAGCTCCTCCAAAGCCTGTCGCACCGCGGCCTCGTTAGCAGCCATGGTCAATCGGACCTCGATGCGCCGATCCAGGTCACGCGCCGCCTGCTGCAAACGGTCCTCCGCGTGCGTAGCGGGGCGGGTCTCGGCATAGCCGCTGACGCCAAGCAATGCATCGCCATCTTGATTGCGTAAGTCACGCAGTAGTGGATCGGTCTCTCGCAGGAGTTTGAAGGTCTCAATGGCGCGCCCCGCTGACAGATCCCAATTGTCACGGAAGCGACCGTTGGACGCGCTGAATGCAACGACGTCGGTATGACCTTCGATATAGGCGGAACTCAAGGTGCTATAGGCATTGATTTCAGGGCATCCAGCCGTGGGACGACCCGATGTGTGCGCGTTGCTGTAACAGGGTAAAGTTGCCGTCAGCACCTCGCCGAGCCTGCGGATTGTCTCCCGGCCTTGGGGGGTGGGTTCCGCCTGCCCCGCCAAGAAAAGCCCACCGGCAGGCAGCTTCAAGGTCCCGTTGGTTGGGTCGATGGTGACTTCAATGCCCAAGACATGCAGTCGATTCTGCATATCATCGAGCATCTGTCTGCGTGTCTCGTTGGCTGCGGCGATACGCGCAAACAGTGCATTCATCTGCTGGTCGCGCACATAGCGCACGAATACCTTCAAGCGCGCGTTCTCCGCTTCCAATTGGGCGTTCCGGTCCTGCAAACGCAGGTAGTCCTCTGGTTGTAGGTGCAGGGCAAGGCCGATCAGTAGAATGATGAAGATGAAGATGACGCCGACCATAAGGTCGGCCACCGGACCGAACAGGTCCTTTCGCTCTTCACCGGCTTGGGCGCTAGGGAGTGAGCGGCTAAACACGTTGGCTGGACCCCGGCTTTTGGGTCAGCGGCGGGTGCCGCGCATCCGCCAGTTGTTGAATCGAGGCACCCAATGCTCCCGCCACATCTGAAAAGTCGTTCGCCACTGTACTCAAAGCGTTGACTGCATGGGTGATTTGGGTGTCATACTGGGTAAAGACATCCCGGGTGGTGTTGGCGACCTGCTCTACGCCAGCACGTAGAGTTCCCACAGCCTTCGCTAGCTCCACATCTGCCCTGCCAAACCGATCTTCATGAGTCTTGAAAGTGTACTCTGCCGCATCGGCGGCCCTCTTGAGTCCGTCCAGCGCCGATTGACTGAATTGGCTGGCTTTCTGGTGAATCTCTGCCGCCGCAGCTACCCCATGCCGGATCTGGTCAATGCTGGTCTGAATGGTCGTCGCGGTCTGCAGCAGCGGTTGAGTTGCCTGCTGTAATGCAATGCCCGCATCGGTGACGGTCAGGCCCGCGGCCTTGAAGGTCTGGCCGGCCGCGTCGAGGTGCTGGACCTGGGTGGCGACCGCGCCCGGCAGTGTCTTGAGGCTGGCCTCCACCGTCTGGAGCCGGCTCGCAAGGTCTTGGATGGCCGATTCAAGCCCTGCCTGCGCTACTGCAAATTGCTCGACCAGCGTATTGGCGGCCTGTGTGACCAATCGGTCGAACTCGTTGCCGGCCCGACCAACAGTCCGCTCGATCTCCGCCCCGGCCTGTTGGCCGCCTTCGCGCAGGGCATCTCCGCCTTCTCTTCCTCCCAGCGCCAAGCGGCCGGTCAACTCGCCGACTGCTGCG
This sequence comes from uncultured Lamprocystis sp., assembly GCA_964470155.1. Taxonomy (GTDB): domain Bacteria; phylum Pseudomonadota; class Gammaproteobacteria; order Chromatiales; family Chromatiaceae; genus Thiodictyon. Next base: position 6,677 of record CAYYAY010000071.1, read on the forward strand.
GTGAGTTTCGTGAGTGTCTCACTCAGCGTACGACTGATGTCGTCCGGGACCTGACCCAAGGCCCCGGCGATACTGTCGAGTTTACCGCTGACATCACCGATTTTGTCCTTTAGGTCTTGCCCGGCTTCTGTTGCGGATGCCTTGAGCCTGTTTCCGGCCTCCTCACCGCCGGCAGTCAACGCCGATGCCCCGCTTTCGCCGCCCGCGGCTAGCCGGCCCACCAAAGTGTCGATGGCTTCGGTGAGCTTGTTCATCGTTTCGTTGAGCGAGCGGCTGATATCGGCGGGAACCTGACCCAAGGCACCGGCGATGCTGTCGAGTTTACCGCTGACTGCACTGATCGTTTCTTTCAGGTCCTGCCCCGCTTGACCCGCCGACTCCTTCAACCTGTTCCCGGCCTCCTCACCGCCAGCAGTCAATGCCGATGCGCCGCTTTCGCCACCCTCGGTCAAGCGGTTCACCAGAGTTCCGATCGCGTCGGTCAGTTTATCCAGGGTCGCCTTGAGGGCACTGTCGATGCTTTCCGGAACCTTGCTCAAGGTGGATGAGATGTTGTCGAGTTTGCCCCCGAATTGGCTGATCGTCTCAGCCAATTTCTGCGAGCGGTCATCGAGCCCCTTGCCCATGTTCCCCGCGGCTTCGCGCAGAACCCGCGCAGCTTCGCTGATGTCCTCACCAAATGTTTTTCCGGCAGCGCCCATATCGCCCTTGATACTTGCCAGTTCATTGGCGACGGCGGTAAATCGCTCGGCCACCGTGTTGATCTCGCCACCAGCCGTCTGCTGAACCTGCTTTGAAAACTCTTGGGCGACGGCCTGGCTCATGTTCTGAATTGCGTCCACGATGGGCTGAGCAGTGGCCCCGGGCAGGTCTTGCCGTATGTTCTGGATCGCGTCCACGATGGGTCTTGCAGTGGCGCCGGGCAGATCCTGCTGTATCGTCCCAAGATGCTGACCAAGGTCCGTGGCGAGGGTCTTCAGGCGCTGTTCCATTTTCGCGTCGATCGCGACCGCCAGATCGTCGGTCAGGCGCTCCATCCGCGTGAGTTGCCTGCGGGCAGTCTCGTTCTGTTCGTACAGGAGTAGTTCAGGCGTCAGCGGCAAGCTGAGATGCTGCACCGCGTCGGCCAGGTCGCGGGCAGCGGCATGTTGGGTGGACTGATAGTGTCGAGTGACGAGGCTGAACCCAATGTAAGCGAGGAGCCCGGCGATAGAGGTGATGAACTTGGCGGAACTGACACCCAGGATACCGGTAATGGCCTCCTTCATCGCTTCGGAGTCCGCCCCGTTGATGCTGCCCACCTTGAGCAACGCGGCGGACAGGCCGATGAAGGTGAAGAGCAGGCCGACAGTCAGGAAAACTCCGGCCCAGGTGGCGCACCACTGTTCGTAGCCGCGTCCCGGCAGGGACTCCACCGTGAACCACAGACGCGGATCGATCAGGTTCAAGAAGCCGTCTGACTGGGGGTTCGGTTTCAGATTCTTCCGGTATTCCCCCCAGAGCGAAGCAATCGCCGGTTCCGACTTAAAGACCCCGTCCGCTTCGACTGATGGCCCAAGTCAGGCCATCCACCAAAGCCCCAAATCCGGGCACATCCCGCAACCACTCCATCCTGCGCCTCCATCCAAACCCATGTTGTTCCTGCCCGCGCTATGGTATCGGGCGCTTCGCCAGTTCGATCGGACACTGGCCGCAGGGACGACTGGTGGCCTACCTCACGTAACGTGTCCCCAGTATACAGCGAATACCTCGCCGAGATGTGATCTCGGTTCACCGTTCTTCCTTGGCGCAGCCCGCGCTGCAAAGGGGTGCGCCAAGTCGCGGTCGAGCCGTGCGGGGTGGCCGGTCCAGTGATCCGGATTATGCAGGACAATTCACGGGAATAAACATCCCGACTGCGCATGCCTGCAAAATCCATAGGGCTGTAGGGCTGTAGGGGCGATTTAAATCGCCCCTACACATCGGTAAGTCCTTTCCCGAAAACGACCAAAGCTCAAACCACCGCGTCCGGCACATCCGACTGGCGCTCCGCCGCGGCCCCGTGCATCAGGATATTGAGCATCCGCATGGTGGCCGCGATGGCGGCGAAGACCTGGTTGGCATGGACGCCGCGGGTCTTGATGCTGCCGCGCTCGGTGTCCCAGGTGATGATGCACTCGGTCAGCGCATCGGCGCGCCCGCCTTTGGGGATGCGCACCTCATAATCCTTGAGTTCGGGCAGAGCGATCCCGTGTCGCTTCAACGGCTTGGTCAGGGCATTGATGAAGGCATCGAAGGCGCCGTTGCCGCTCCCCGCCGCGTTCACCACCTCGTCGCCCAGACAGATCTTGATGCTGGCCGTGGACTCCAGCTCGAGGCTCGATGAGACATTGCAGGCCAGCAACTGCGCGTGGTTGTAATCTTTGCTGTCCAGCACCTCGGCGATGATGAACGGCAGGTCCTCGGTGGTGATCGTCTTCTTGGAATCGCCCAACTCGACGATACGGGCCAGTACCCGGCGCTGGTTCTCCTCGGACAGACTGATATCCAGGCGCTCCAGATTCTTGGCCAGAGACGCCTTGCCCGCGAGCTTGCCCAGGGCGTATTTGCGGCGCCGGGCGAAGCGCTCCGGCGAGAGCCGGGTGTGGTAGAGACTGCCCTTCTTGTCCCCGTCGGCATGAATGCCGGCGGTCTGGGTGAAGACATCGGCGCCGACGATCGGGGCATTGTCGGCGACCCGTTTGCCGGAGAAATATTCCACCAGTTCGCTGACCCGCTCCAAGTGGGTCTCGTCGATCCCGATCTCAAAACCGAGCTGATCGCGCAGGTTGACGGCCACCTCGGCCAGCGAGGCATTGCCGGCCCGCTCGCCCAGGCAATTGACGGTGCAGTGCACGGCCGCGACGCCCGCCTGAGCGGCGGCCAGGCAATTGGCGGTGCCCAGCCCATAGTCGTTATGGGGGTGGAAATCGAACAGCAGCCCCGGAAAACGCGAAATCATGTCGCTCATGGCGCAGAAAACCCGCTCCGGCGTCATCACCCCCAGGGTGTCGGGGAGCATGAAGTGCGCGATGCCCACGTCCGCCAGCCGCTCGACCAGGCCATAGACATAGGCCGGTTTGTCCTGGTAGCCATTGGACCAGTCTTCCAGGTAGCAGTTGACCTTGAGCCCCCGCGCCAGCGCCAACCCGACCGTCTCGCGCACGTCCGCGGCATGGGTGTCCAGCGTCTTGCCGAGCTGGCCCACGCAGTGTTTTTCGCTGCCCTTGGCCAATAGGTTGAGCACCCGACCGCCCGCCCGCGTGATCCAGTCCACGCTGCGCCCGCCGTCCACGAAACCCAGCACCTCCACCCGCTCGGCCAACCCGCGGCGCGCGGCCCAGTCGACAATGTTGGCCACCGCGTCCAGTTCACCAGGGGAGACCCGGGCCGACGCGACCTCGATGCGGTCCACCCGCACCAGATCCAACAGGACCTTGGCGATATTGGTCTTCTCGTCCGGGGAAAAGGACACCCCCTGAGTCTGTTCGCCGTCACGCAGCGTGGTATCCATGATGCGGACAGTACGAGGGGATTCGGTCATGCGGGGTCTCGTGAATTCAGGAACAGACTGGGCAAACGACACAAGGACACTGCCGCGACGCCTTGATTCAGTTAGAATCAGGGCGCAACGACAGGCTCGGGGAGGCCGAATGATACCATCCAGGACGCGGGGCGGGCGCGCGAATGCCTGCCGTTCGCACGCCGGCAGAGCGCGGGCCGAGCCGCGACACCCGCGGCGTCTGTCATGATCACCCGCGTCTACGATCGCCAACCGCAACGAAGTGACCCCCCGATGTATCGCTGGATTCACCAGGAAAAGGCCCGTTACTACCAAGCGCACCTGATCCGCGACCTGTTCGGCGACTGGACCCTGATTACGGTCTGGGGCAGCTTGGGATCGCACCGCGGCCGGATGTACAGCTCCGGTGTGCAGTCCTATGAGGCGGGCCTGGCCCGCCTTGAGGCGATCAGCAAGCGCCGCCGCCAGCGTGGTTATCTGCGCGTCGATGGGTCCTGAGCCCAGGGTCTCATCGCGCAAGCGGCGGCATCGCGTGCGACCCGGGCTCCTTGGCGATCAATCATTGACCGGCCCTGCTAACCGACTGGCCGATCAGGGTTGCACCCGTCTTGGGCACAGGCTATCCACAGAAACGGTCACAGTGACTGTGGAAGGTCCGCGCGGCGGCTGCGACACCGCGCAACCGGAGGTGATCAATCGTTGACCGGCCCCGCTAACCCGCTGATCAGTCAGGGTTCAACCCGGCTTGAGCACAGCCTATCCACAACGACGCTCACCGTGACTGTGGAAGGTCCGGACGGCCGCAGGCTGATGGTGGATGCGCTGGGCTTATGCACCCGACGAGATAGAGGCTATTTCTCGCGCGGATAAGGCCAGGCCATGATGCCGCCCTCCATGACTTTGACGTTGCGCCAGCCATAGGCCTGAAGGATGGCGGCACCCTCGTAGCCGCGCAGAGAGATCTTGCAGTAAAGAATGATCTCCTTGTCTTTGTCCTGCGGCAGTTCGTTGAGCCGCGCGCGCAGCGCACCGAGCGGGATCAGTGTCTCGCCAATGCCAAGACGCAGTTCCTCGAACTCAGTCGGACCGCGGGTGTCGAGGATGAAGCAATCGGCCCCCTGATCGACGCGCTGCTTGACGTCCCGAGCGGACAGCCCCTGCATCCGGCCCATGAGCTTGTTCTCGAGCACCTGCGCCGCGACGATGACGTGGTCCAGGGCCAGTGAGTACGGCGGAGCATAGGGCAGATCGGCATTGACCAGGTCAGTCACCGTCAGTTGGCCGCGCAGCGCCATCGCCACGGTCGCCACCCGCTTACTGGCATCACCGGGGCCGATGCACTGAAAACCCAGGACCCGGCCCGATTTGCGATCGGCCACCAGTTTGCTGATCAGCAACTTGCCGCCCATATAGCCGGGGATGTCGAGCCCGGCGATGGTCGCGGTTTCGAGGTCATAGCCCAACTCCCGCGCCCGCTGCGCCGAGAGACCGGTGAAGCCGACCGTGTAATCGAAAATCTTGCAGATGCCGGTCTTGGTGATCCCGGGGAAGCGGGCGCTGCCCTCCTGAATGACATTCCGGCCGGCCACCCGCCCCTGCAGGTTGGCGATGTCGCCATAGGGCGCGCGCAGTTTGGCACCGGTGATCAGTGAGGTGCACTCGACACAGTCGCCGACCGCATAGATCAGCGGGTCCGAGGTCTGCATGTAGTCGTTGACCGCGATCCCGCCGGTCTCCCCCAGGAGGATCCCGGCCGCCTCCGCGAGGCTGACGTTGGGCCTGACCCCCACGGAGACGACGGCGACCTCGCAGGGCAGTTCGGTGCCGTTGTCCAGTTTGACCCCGGTGAGGCGCCCGTCGTCACCAAGAAACTCGGCCACGCCGTTGCCGACGATGATGTCCGGACCATTGGCGCGGATGTGGTTCTCCACCAGCTTGGCCAAGTCCGGATCCAGGAAGGGCAGGATCTGGCGGGTCTTCTCGATGACCGTGGTATGAATTCCGGCCAGCCGCAGCGCTTCGCAGACCTCGAAGCCGATCAGCCCGCCGCCGACCACGACCGCCTTGGCGGCTTTCTTGTCGTCGCGCACCGCCCGCAGAAAATCGGCATCGGCCAGCGAATGCAGTGTCGTAACGCCCTTGAGCGCGATGCCCGGAACCGGCGGACGCAACGGTTTGGCACCGGTGGCGATCACCAGCCGGTCATAGGCGATGGTCTGCTGGTCGCCGCTGGGCAGGTGGCGATAGGTCACGGTCTGTTCCACGCGATTGATCCCGACCGCCTCGGTCTCGACCAGAGCATGGATACGCTTGGCCTTCTGGAAGAAATTGGGATCCCGCACGATCCCTGCCGGCGTGCAGATCAACAGATTGCGGTCATCGAAGGTACCACCGACATAGTAGGGAAAACCGCAGGAGGCCATCGACAGATCGGGTTCGCGCTGGATCAGCGTAATCTCGGCGAACTCATCCATCCGGCGCGCTTTGGCGGCAGCCTTGGGTCCGGCGGCGGAGCCGCCGATGACGACGATGCGTAAAGGGTGTGACGACATCAGAGAATCCTCGGATAATGCAAAACAGAACAGCAGCGTCACCGCGGTCGCGGCTGATCAATGACGGTGGACCTGTGCCCGGGACGCGGGACAGCGCCGCTCCCACGTCCTGTCAGTTTGTCCCGACAGCACGCAACGGACGATGCGTATCCGCAACCCAAGATTCATTTTCCGCCCCAACTGGGGCAAGATGCGGCCTGCAACTGTTCTGAGATTTGAGCCGATGAGCCACGACGTCCCGTTCTGGGAAACCACACCCCTGCATGCGATGACTCCGGAACAATGGGAATCACTGTGCGACGGATGCGCCAAGTGCTGCCTGGAGAAGTTTGAGGAGGAAGAGACCGGACGCATCGTCTACTCGCGGGTCGCCTGTCAACTGCTCGACCTGGACACCTGTCGCTGCGGCGACTATCCAAACCGCTCCAGTCAAGTGTCGGACTGCGTCAGACTGGTGCCCGCGGAACTCAACCCGGCCACCTGGCTGCCCGAAACCTGTGCCTATCGGCGCCTCGCCGAGGAACGGCCCTTGCCCCGCTGGCATCCACTGCTGACCGGCGATCCCGGCTCGGTCGCGGCAGCCGGGCACAGTGTCCGCGGCCGCGTCATCGCGCCGTCCAAGGACGAGGACCCGCTGATGAACCTGATCGATTGGATCAAGTAGAGTTCCATCCATGTCCCAGAACCGCATCCGCGATTGCTCTACCCGCACCCACCGGCGCGCGCTGGCCGCCACCCTGCTGGCCCTTGCGATCGGGGCCTCGCCCACCCGTGGGGCCACGCCCTGGGCCGCGATCACCACGCCCAGTCCAGGGCCGACGCGGGTCATCGGCGGTGCATCCAACGGCTGCGTGGGCGGTGCCGACGTCCTTCCCGAGTCGGGCGTCGGCTTTGTCAGCGTGCGGCGCTACCGCAACCGCTACTATGGGCACCCGACCCTGTTGCGCATGATCACCGACCTGGGCCAAGCCGCGGCGCGCAAACCGGTCGGTCTGGTGATGATCGGTGATCTCAGCCAACCCCGCGGCGGCCGGATGTCGTCCTCGCATCGCAGCCATCAGAACGGTCTGGATGCGGATATCTGGTTCACCCTCGCGCCCTCGCCGGACGGGGCGCGCCGGGCGATGGACCATCAGCCCGATCCGCGCAGCATGGTCCAACCCGGCGGGTTGGAGACGAGCAGCGCCTGGGGCGCACCGCAGCGCTTCCTGCTGGAAACCGCGGCCCGCCATCCGGCGGTGGACCGCATCTTCGTCAACCCCGGCATCAAGCGTGCACTGTGCCGCGAGGTGCAGGGCGAACGGGCCTGGCTGCGCAAGATCAGGCCCTGGCGGGGTCACGACGCGCACTTTCATCTGCGCATCCGCTGCCCGGCCGACAGTCCACAATGCGAGGCCCAGGGGGCGCTGCCCGCGGGTGACGGCTGCGGCGCCGATCTCGCCTGGTGGTTCAGCGACGAAGCGCGCAAACCCGCAATGAAAAAGACCGAGCCGCAGGTCGAACCGGCCCTCCCCAAGGGCTGTATGGCGCTGCTGCGTGATTAGCAACCGTACACCGATAACTAAGTCTAGTTGGGATGCTGTTGGCGTTTCGGTCGTATTCGATGCTTACCTTTTTCTGATGTGTTATCCGGCGCTGCCGGCGCGGGACGCGCCGCGGCGGTTCAAGGCGCTGAAGTTCACCAGTGCACCGCCGGCGCCGTAAACCGCGCCGGCGACCGCGCCGATCAGCCCCAGACTGAGGAGTTCCACCAGCATACCGGCCGGGCTGGCGGCAGCCGGCGCGACGGCTGCCGGGTCACCGCGCAGCCAACCCCAACCCAGGACCGGGAGCGCCACCACCAGCCAGCCGAGGATCGCGCCGCCCACGGCGCCCAGTGAGAATCCTCCGGCGCTCACGGCGAGATGAACGGGCGCGAGGACTGGATTGGAGCGTCGCAGCGCAAACCAGGTAAAGACGCTTCCTATGACCCCGGCGGTCACCCATGCGACCACCCAACCGAGATCGAATCCGAACACCCCGTAGAACCGCCCCACCACCGGCAGACCGAACTGCGCGGCCGCCAATAACCCGCAACCGCCGCCGAAGCTCCAGCCGAAAATCACGAATCCAAGCTGCGATGACGACATCCTGACGCGCCGCAGCGACAGGGCGTAGATCATGAACCCAGCACCGATCAAACCAACCGCGGCACCGCTCACCGCGCTGAAGAGCGGATTGTCGATCGCGATCCGGGCGGCCGCGGCACCATACCGACCCGACAGCAGATAGATCCCCATGGCGGTGAGGCCGATGGCCCAGACAATGGCCCACCCGAGGACACAGGGAATCAAGCCGACGCGCAACCCGGGCGGCGATGCCTTGACCATCTCCGATTCGTTCTGATCGGGCGCGCTGCCGCCCACGGGCGGCGGCAAGGGATGGAAGCCCTCGAACAGCGCATCGGCGCGCATCCATCCGGCGGGCGCGTCCGCCGCGATCGGCAACCCGGCCCGGCGCCGGGCCGGCTCGAGACGCTCTATCACCGCGGCTTTCTGGTCGGTTGCCGGGCGGAGCGCAACCACCGACCCCGCGGCGGCGGACCCGGCGGATACCGCCGCCCGGATCGGGATCGGGGCGGTCGGTCGGCGTTTCGCAGTCGGGCCCAGCATCACCCGCAGCGCCGCATCCAAAGCATCCAGCAGCGGCGATTCGGCGTCGCCCGCCCACCCGACGAGATCGACCGAGTCGATCCCGCGAAAGGCGCGCGGCAGCTCCACCGGGTCCAACACCAGGGAGACCAGAGTGCGCCGCTCCAGCGCCACATCGGCCCCGACGGCTGTCCAGCGATCCCGAGCCGAGGCGGCCGTCCAGACCGCGATGACACAGGCGGCCGCGCTGACGCGCGGTCGCGCGTGCGCCAACCAGTCCCGCTGGGAACCAAAGGGCGCGAGCCGCTCGATGACCCAGCCGCGCGCCTCGATCGCCTGGTGCAGCCGGTCCAGGCGTTCCCGCTGTGATGCGCCGTCCCCGATCAGCAGAATGTCGGCCATCAGGCGAATACCACCCAGGTCGTCGCGATGTACTTGACCCCGGTCCGGACGACCGCCGCCCGGTGCTCATGGGTCCAGAACGGGGGAAACAGCACCAGTTTGCCGCGCTCCGGGCGCACGCTCACCTGCTGGTAAAAAAACTCGGTCTCGCCGCCAGGGCCGGGGCAGTCGTTGAGATACCACAGCGCCACGAGTTGTCGCCGGCTGAGTTCATGACTGCCGCCGTCCACGTGCCAGTGGAAATACTCCCCCGGCAGATACCGCTGGACCTGATAGCCCTCGTCCTTGAACGGCCCCTTGAAGTAGGGAAAGGTCCCGCGAAACTCCTTGATGGCCGCGGCCAGCGAGCGGAAAAACTCCTGGTCGACATCCTGCCAATCCGGTTTGTTGCTGACCACCAGATCGGTGGTTCGCTTCACGCTTGGATCAGCGGTGCGCAACTGCCCCACCCGCCCGGCATACTGGCGGTGCGGCTGTGCCTCGAAGCGCGCACAGACGGCGTCGCAGAAACCGGGCGACAGGGCCAGCGGCCGCTCGAAGATCAGACTCAGCGGTTTGACCTCGCGGAGCGAAACCAAGGGGGTCAGCAGACGTTCGGTAGCGACGTTCATGGCTGGCTGGGGCTGGCAGATTCAGGGATGATGCGGTCCAGGCGCGCCTGACGAATGGCCGTGATGCGGGCCTGACGGATCTGCTGCGCGATGAGTCGGGGCTCCGCGGCCGCAACGGCGAGCGCCGCCACATCGACCGCCAGCGCTGCATCGAAGAGCCGGCGCAATTCCGCGGCCTGGGGATAGGGGCGATCGGCATAGCCCGTACGGCCGCGGAAGTCCGCCTCGCAGGCGGTCAGCAGCTGGCGGAAGCGCTCGGGGCGACGAAAAGCGTCGGTCCGCTCCATGAGATCGAAGATCGTGGCCGACCGCAGCACCTCGACCGTGTGCACCAGCCCATGGTAACGGGCCGTGATGCGCGCCAGGGCGCGGTGGCGGTTGGGTACCCGCAAGCGATCACATACGGCCTCCAGTAGCGTGACACTGCGTTCCTCGTGTCCGTGGTGACTCGGCCAGATCGCCGCTGGCGTGGTGCCCTTGCCCAGATCGTGGCAGAGGGCGGCGAAACGTACTTCGAGGTCCGGCGAGAGCTGGGCCGCCATATCGAGCACCAGCATGGCATGCACGCCCGTGTCGATCTCCGGGTGCCATTTTTGCGGTTGGGGAACACCCCACAGGCAGTCCAACTCGGGCAGCAGGCGCGCCAGCGCGCCGCAGGCGCGCAAGACTTCGAAAAACCGCGAGGGGCGGGTCTCGCCCAATGCTTTGCTCAGTTCCTGCCACACCCGCTCGGGAACCAGGGCATCCACCTCGCCGGCGGCGACCATGGCCCGCATCAGGTCCATGGTCTCATCGGCAACCCGAAAGCCCAGCGGCGCGAAACGGGCGGCGAAACGGGCGACCCGTAGAATGCGCACCGGGTCCTCGGTGAACGCCGGAGAGCAGTGACGCAGCACCCGCGCCTGCACATCGGCCAGGCCGCCGAAGGGATCGATCAGGGCGCCTTGCGCCGAGCGCGCCAGCGCATTGATGGTCAGGTCGCGGCGGCGCAGATCCTCTTCCAGGGTCACCGACGGGTCGGCGTGCACGACAAAGCCGCGGTAACCGGGGGCGGTCTTGCGCTCGGTTCTGGCCAGGGCATACTCGTCCTTGGTCTGCGGATGCAGGAAGACGGGGAAATCCCGGCCAACCTGCTTGAAGCCGCGCCGCATCAGGTCATCCGCGGTGGCGCCGACCACCACGTAATCCCATTCGTCCGGGACCTGACCGACTAACTGATCGCGCACGGCGCCGCCGACCAGATAGACCTCGAGACCATCGGCGGCATCCACCGGGCGCCGGCAGGGAACGGCAGCCATTGGGGTCAGACCTCGGGCGGCGCGGCCGGCGGCCGGCCGTCGACCGCGGCCCCGCCGGCCGCACGCAAGGTGGCGACCACCGGGGATGGCGTCGCCCGATCGCCGCCGAAGTGTTTGCGCAGCGCCGTCCAGACCCGCTGAAGCCCATGCCACACCTTGGGAAGCAGCCAGATCAGGAACAGGAAGAACAGGGCCAGATACATGGCGCCGGCAGCCAGCAGCACCAGCGGATCGGACAAAATCGCCAGGCCGGCCGGCAGCTCAACCGCCCCGCTGGCCCCCATCAACCCGAGCACCAGGATCGCGGCATACAGGTTGATGCCGCTCGCCCAACTGGCGCCGAGCGCTAAAGCAAGGTTCTGGGTCAAGTCGTCCACGGCTACCTCGCGCAGATGCGGATTATGATTATTTAATTATAGGGCAGCCGTGAGGTCTCAGTTCCCCCGGACAACCGGCCCTTGCGAACAAAGACGATTACCCGCAATCGCCGCACGCGTCCGTCGCGCTAAAATACCGCCCCCGTCAATCCAACGAGTGATCCCGACCATGCGGTATATCGGCTATCTGCTCCTGTTTGCCCTGATCGCCTTCGGCGTCTGGCCCTATTACACCGTGTTTAAACTGGACAGCGTCTTAAGCCAGGAAGATACCACCGAACTGGCCGCTCTGGTGGACTTGCCGGCCATCCGCGCCAATTACAAGGCACGCATCGGCGCGGGCGCGGACCAACTGCTGCCCAGCGGCGACGCCAACAGCGCCATGGCCTGGATCCGCCAGAACCTGGAACGGCTGGGTGACTCGGCACTCGACCAGGCGATCACCCTGCCCTGGGTCCAGGAAACCTTGCGCAAGGCGGTCACCGACGCGACCAACCAGACCCCGCCTTACCTGCTGGCCGGAATCGACTTCGCCTTCTTCGAGTCCTATAACCGCTTTCTGATCCGCATCGGCGAGTTGGGTCAGGGAGCAACCAATGTGCGCCTGACACTGGACGGCGTCGACTGGAAGATCACCGACATTATCCGGTGAGTCTCGCTGCTCGGGCCTTGATCGTGGTTCCGGCCAGTGCACGGGAGGCGCACACTATGACCGTCCCCGTGGGAGCGGCGTCCCGCCGCGATGCGGTGCCGCGGTGACATCGAAACGCTGCGGTGACGCGCCCAAGCCCATCGCGGCGGGACGCCGCTCCCACAAGGTCGCTACGCGACTTTGGTCAACCTTTTCCCGAAAATCACGCTGAATCCGCCCCTACCCCAAGACCAAGCCCGGATATCGGGTACGATGGCGTTATCCGGACCAGCGGGTCCGCGGCTCAGCGTTGGTCGGCAGCGGGCGCCAAGGCTGAAGCCCTGGACTCATGGCGGGCCGGCAACATCCCCTCCCGGCACAGGAACGCGACGATCGTCGGCACGCCCTGCCCCACCCGCAGATTGGTGAACACGAACGGCCGCTCCCCGCGCATCCGCCGGGTATCACCTTCCATGACCTCCAGCGACGCGCCCACATAGGGCGCCAGGTCGATCTTGTTGATCACCAGCAAGTCCGAACGGGTGATCCCCGGCCCGCCCTTGCGCGGAATCTTCTCTCCTTCGGCCACGTCGATGACATAGAGCGTCAAGTCCGCCAACTCCGGACTGAAGGTCGCGGCCAGATTGTCGCCGCCGCTCTCGATGAAGATCAGGTCCAACTGCGGAAACCGCGCCTGCAGGTCCGCCACCGCCGCCAGGTTCATGCTCGCGTCTTCGCGAATGGCGGTGTGGGGACAACCGCCGGTTTCCACCCCGACGATCCGCTCCGCCGGCAAGGCCTGGGAGCGGATCAGGAACTCGGCATCCTCGCGGGTATAGATGTCATTGGTCACCACCGCGATCTCATAATGATTGCGCAAACCCTTGCACAGGGCATCGAGCAGCGCCGTCTTGCCGGACCCGACGGGACCGCCGACACCGACACGCAGGGGGGAAGATTTAGCCATTTGCACCTCAGGACCGGAACAACCGGGTGTATTGCGTTTCATGCGCACTGCTGGCAATGGCCAGGGCCGGGCAGGACGCGCCAATCGCATCATCCGCGAGGGCCTGCGCGTGATCCAGCACGGCCGGAATCAGGTCCGCCAAGCGGAGCAGAACCTGCTGACCCTGCGTCTGGCCCAGCGGCACACACTTGACCGCCGTCAACACCAGACCCTCCAGCCAGGCCCAGGCATAGCCGGCAGCGGCACGCCGCGGCGCGATGCCCCAGGCCGCCGCGGCAAAGGCGAAGCCGGCCGCCTGACTGCGCGCCAGCACCGGCCGCCACTCCCGCGCCCCGGCCAGCTCCCAGGCGAGCAGCAGATCGGCCAGCGCCCGACCGCGGTTGCTCTCCTCCAGACGCAGTTCCATGGTCTCACGGGCGGCGATCAGGCGGTCGATGAGACTGCCCATGGCCTGCCGGTCCCGCGCCGCGGCCGCCGTCTGCATCCGCTCCAGCAGGGGGAGGTCCACCCGCGCGAGACTCGACTGCAGTTGATCGACGAGCCAGGCATCCAGGTCCGCCCCGGTCTTCAGCCAGCCCGCCTCCACCGCCCATTCGATCCCCTGGGAATAGGTGAAGCCCCCGATCGGCAGGGACGGACTCACCAGTTGTAGCAGACGCAGCAGCGGCAGGTCAGTGGTCATGCGCGTGAGCGTGCCCGTAACCCTGGCCGTCATAGGCACCGGCTTCCGGCTCGAAGGGGCCATGCTCCACCACAACCGCCAACCCCAGTCCGCGCACCAGATCGTCCAAGACATGGTCGTGCAGATAGGACAACCGTCCGGGTTCGATCTGCACCGCCACGTGCCGATTGCCCAGGTGGTAGCAGACCCTGGCGAGGACCAGCGGGTCCGCGCACTCCGCCCGCGACAGCCACTCGGCGGCGGCGCACACCCGCACCATCAGGCCGTCCTCGGACATCAGTCCATCGCCGTCACGCAGCGTCGTCCCCCGCGGCAGCAGGATGCCCGCCTCCCGACCATCGTCCAGGACCACCCGCAAGCGGCTGCGCAGTCGTTGATCGCGGGTCAGGGTGATGGTGGGAGCCGCTTCAGGCGATTGATCGGTCTTATGGGTGAAATGAATCATCAGGGAACCAAACGGTCGCGAATTGCCGACACAAAGGTCAAGAGGTCATCCAGCCGATGTTCGACGACATCGCGTACCAGCGCTTTGTCCACCGACTGGTAACCGTGGACCAGAACATTACGAAAGCCCGCCATCGCGCGCAGACTATCGCCCAGCGACTCAGGCAGCCAGTGATTGATGATCAGCAGCTTGAACATCTGAGCGTTATTCTCGGGCTCACCCAGCCGCTCGTCGGCGACAATGTGCGAGGCCACGTCCAGCGCCGCCTGGATTGCCAGCTGCAGCGTATGGATGATAAAGCGCTCCTCGCGCACATCCGTTGCGATCAGCTCCGGCCGGGCGATCTCCCGGAGTTCGCGCACGCAGGTCTCAATAAAGGCAAGGCGCTTGGCGACCAATTCCACGTCGGTCATCCTGAAGCCTCCCGAGTCAGCCGCCGATACCGCAGCAGGTGCGGCAGCAGGTCGAAATAGTCGTTGCGGGCACGCACCTCGAAACGAACACGTGCAGACCTGTTGCGCTCCAGGAGCAACACTCCGTCGCGCAGCACCCGATGAATCAGATCGACCGGAGCGCGGTTGAGCACCAGCAGGTCCACCGGACGCCCGGCCGCTTCAGTCAATGCGTCGGCCAGGTCCAGGTGCAGGCCGGCCAGCGTCTGCGGCGGATCGGTCTCGAACAAGACGCCGACATCCAGATCACTGTCCGCGCGCGCCTCCCCGCGGGCCGTGCTGCCGAAGAGCCAGGCGCAGACCAGATCGGCGTCCTGGGCTTCAAGCACCGCTGTCAGTTGCCCCAGGTCCGCTCGATCAACTGAATGACGCCTACCGAGGTTCACCATATCAGATCAGATTGTGTCTCGTAGCGGCGCTTCTTGAGGAGGTATCAGGGCAACAAATCCGCCACGGCCATCCGCACACCCGCGACCGACTCCGCGGCGATGTCGTCCTGCTCGCGCAGCACCTGCACCTGCCCATAGCCCCCTGCCCGCGGCTTGGTATAGACCTCGACCACCCGCTCTTTCACGTTGACGACCCAGTATTCCGGGATGCCGTTGCGAGCGTAGGCGCGGGCCTTGACGGTGCGATCCTGCTCCAGGCTGGAGTCTGAGACCTCGATCACCAGCAGGGCTGCGGAGGGATGGGACCGAGCGTAATCCCGGACCTTGCCCCGCACTACGCAGATGTCCGGCTCCGGTTCGCAGTGGTCATCGAGCGCAATAGGTGCCTGGACCCGCACCAGGTAACCAGCCGGGAGACGCTCGCGCAGGGCCTCGGCGACCAGTTGGGTGGCAGTGACGTGCTGGGGTCCCTGAGGCGACATCGCGATGATCTCTCCATCCAGCAACTCGATCCGGGCGCCCGAGGCAAAGACGCCCGCCTCGACCATGTGCTCGTACTCGGTTCGGGTCCAGTGATGCGCCAGCTGCGCGACGGCGGACATGGCGGGTACCTCGGCGACTTAGAACAGAAAATACCGCTGGGCAAAAGGCAGCACGGCGGCAGGCTCGCAGGTGAGCAACTGACCATCCGCGCGGACCTGATAGGTCTGGGGGTCGACCTCGATCAACGGCTGCCAGTCGTTGTGGATCATGTCTGACTTGCGCAGCCCGCGGGTGCCCTGAACCGTGCCGATGAGACGCTTCAACCCAAGCTCTTGCGCGATCCCGGCCGCGCCGGCTGCTTGCGAGAGAAAGGTCATGCAGGTCGCCCCCAGCGCGCCGCCGAACGCACCGAACATCGGCCGGTAATGGACCGGCTGAGGCGTGGGAATGGAGGCGTTGGGGTCGCCCATGGGCGCCGCAACGATCAGCCCACCCTTGATGATGAGACTCGGCTTGGCGGCGAAGAAGGCCGGGCGCCACAGCACCAGATCGGCGAGCTTGCCGACGGCGACCGACCCGACCTCATGGGCGATGCCGTGGGCGATGGCCGGGTTGATGGTGTATTTGGCGACATAACGCCTGGCGCGGAAGTTATCATGCTCCGCCGGGTCGCCGGCCAGGGCACCGCGCTGCACCTTCATCTTGTGAGCGGTCTGCCAGGTGCGGGTGATGACCTCCCCCACGCGCCCCATGGCCTGACTGTCCGACGAGATCATGCTGAAGGCACCCAGATCGTGCAGGATATCTTCGGCGGCAATGGTCTCCCGGCGAATACGCGACTCGGCAAAGGCCACATCCTCCGGAATCGACGGCGACAGATGATGACACACCATCAGCATGTCCAGGTGTTCATCCACCGTATTGACCGTATAGGGCCGGGTCGGGTTGGTCGATGACGGCAGGACATTGGGCAGGCCGGCGGCCTTGATGATATCCGGGGCATGGCCGCCGCCCGCGCCCTCGGTGTGATAGGTGTGGATGGTGCGGTCCTTGAAGGCAGCGATCGTGTCCTCGACAAAGCCGCTCTCGTTCAGGGTATCGGTATGGATGGCGACCTGCACATCGTAGCGCTCGGCCACCCCCAGACAACAGTCGATAGCGGCCGGCGTGGTGCCCCAATCCTCATGGAGCTTGAGCCCCATGGCGCCGGCGCGCACCTGCTCCTCCAGCGGCAGCGGCAGGCTGCCGTTGCCCTTGCCGAGAAAGCCCAGATTGACCGGCAGCCCCTCGGCCGCCTGCAACAGGCGATGGAGATTCCAGGGCCCCGGCGTGCAGGTGGTGGCATTGGTGCCGGTCGCGGGCCCGGTCCCGCCGCCGATCATGGTCGTGATCCCGGACATCACCGCATCCTCCACCTGCTGCGGGCAGATGAAATGGATGTGCGCATCGATGCCGCCGGCGGTGAGGATCTGGCCCTCGCCCGCGATGATCTCGGTGCCGGGGCCGATCAGGATGTCGACGCCCGCCTGGGTGTCCGGATTGCCGGCCTTGCCGATGCCGGCGATGCGCCCATCCTTGATGCCGAGATCGGCTTTGACGATCCCCCAGTGATCCAGGATCAGCGCATTGGTGATGACCAGATCCGCCACCTCGGCCGCCTGGCGCTGGCCTTGGCCCATTCCATCGCGGATCACCTTACCGCCGCCGAAGCTGACCTCATCCCCATAGTGGGTCCGGTCCGCTTCGACCTGGATGATCAATTCGGAATCACCCAGGCGCACCCGGTCGCCGACGGTGGGTCCATAGAGTGAGGCATAGGCGGCACGATCGATGCGGCTCATGGCGTGACGCCCTCCAGTGCGCCCATCACGCGGGCATTGAAACCATAGACCTGGCGGCTGCCGGCATAGGGCACCAGGGTGACGGTGCGGCTTTGGCCCGGCTCGAAGCGCACCGCGGTGCCGGCCGGGATATCCAGCCGCCAGCCGCGGGTCGGCGCGCGGTCGAAGCGCAGCGCCGCATTGGTCTCAAAAAAATGGTAATGGGAGCCGACCTGGATCGGCCGGTCGCCGGTATTGGCGACCTCGACGGTCAGGACCGGGCGTCCGGCATTCAGCTCGATAGTGCCGGCGGCAGGGAGCAGTTCGCCTGGGATCATGGGTCTGGACTCCTGAAAACACGCTGATTCCGATATCTCAAGCGCCGGATCAGACAATGGGGTCATGCACCGTCACCAACTTGGTGCCGTCCGGGAAGGTCGCCTCCACCTGAACCTCGTGGATCAGTTCCGGGATGCCGTCCATCACATCGTCACGCGTGAGCAGGGTCCGGCCCTGGTTCATCAACTCGGCGACCGAGCAGCCGTCGCGGGCGCCCTCCAGGATCGCACAACTGATGAAGGCCACGGCCTCCGGATAATTGAGCTTCAAGCCCCGCGCCTTACGCCGCTCGGCGACCAGGCCGGCGGTGAACAGCAGGAGTTTGTCTTTCTCTCTTGGGGTGAGATCCATGGCCGCCTCCGGATCGGGATCGCTGACTTGAGTTTGACGGGGCAGACGGGCGAGGGGGTTGCACCCGTTCCTTGGCGGACCAGCCGCCTTGCCCGCGCAGTCTGCCGCCAAGTATGCCGCTCGTAAATGCTTGAGACAATCTGCACAATCTGCGAAATCTCTTGCATGTTCACGCCGTCAACGCCGTTGCGCCGGGCGAGCCCGCCGTCTTACATGACTCTTGCGTGCGTTTAAGGTCCGGCCCGAGCGTGTCCAGACCACGCGCTAGGATATTCCTAGCGGCATTCAGATCGCGGTCCATGACATTGCCGCAATCGCATTCCATTACGCGCTTGCTCAGCGGCATGTCATGGATTTGCCCGCAATCGCAACAGGTCCTGCTGGTTGGCTCGAACCGTCCGACCACAGCAACCGTTACGCCGCGCAGCTCCGCTTTGTATTCGATCATCCGCCGAAGCGTGCCGAACCCGGCATCGCTTATCGAGCGGGCAAGCTTATCGTTCTTCACCATTCCTTTGACGTTCAGGTCTTCGATGCAAACGACCTTGTATTCGCGCGTCAGCTTGTTGGAGAGCTCGTGCAGCGCCGCTTGACGCTGGTCTGTAATCCGCTTGTGCAGCTTCGCAACCGCGAGCTTGGCGTTCGCTCGACGGTGAGAGCCTTTCTGCTTACGGGACAAGCGCCGCTGTTTGCGCTTTAGCGCGTTCAGGTTCCTTTTCAGTGCATCGTTCGCGGATATCTCGGTTCCGTCCGAGAACACCGCAAGGTGCTTGATGTCAAAGTCGACACCGACCGCTTCCTTCTGCTGGTCGTGCGGATTGTAATCCTCGGTCTCCACCAAGACCGACGCATAAAACTTGCCGGCCCGCTGGCTGATAGTGACTCGGTTCAGCGTCCCGGCGAACCGCAGTTCTTGGCGCATGGCGATAGGCGTCTTGAGCTTCTCGATGCGCAGCTCGCGCCCGTCGACAGAAAACTTAGGTTTCTCGCGAAGGGCGAAGCTGTCGCCGATGCCTTTCTTCTTGAACACCGGAAACCCGGGTTTCTCACCGAGCTTCACGCGCCGGAAGAAGTGCCTAAAGGCGCTGTCCAGGTCGTCGATGGCATTGCGCGTTACGCGCGAGCTAACCTCGCCATACCAGGGAAACGCGGGGCGAACGACCTGGATATAGTGCTGATACGCGGCGGCCTTCGACCACGTCACGCCGTCTTGCTTGAAGTGTGCAAGTAGTTGGTTGTAGCAATGCCGCCTGGACCCACACGCGCGGGCTAGATACTCCGCCTGTTCAGGCGTCGGTCTCAGCTCCACTTTGTGGGCTAGTAGCATCGTAGACTCCAAATTCTTCGCCTATCCGGTCCGCTTCGGCTTGAAGCGTCTCCATCAGCTTCCGATTCTTTTTCGAGCGTGCGCCATAGAGGCGGGCCGAAAATACAGTGATTATCTCAAGTATGTCTTGGGCTAATTCCTGCTCGAAGGATGGCCTATCGCCTTTGTGGATGATGACAATCTCGATCCCTTGCAGTTCGCACAACGCAAAGACAAGCTCCGACCCGAAACGCAGCAACCTATCCTTGTGCGTGATCACCAGCCGCTTCGTCTTCTTGCGTAGGATGATTTCAAGGAGCTTGGCCAACCCCTTCTTGCTGAAGTTCATACCGGAACCTAGGTCTCGAATGACCTCGGTGCGCCACCCCTTGGCGGCGCAGTAGACTTCAAGCATTTCATGCTGCCGGTCCAGGTCGTCCTGTTGATCGTGGCTGGAAACCCTGGCGTAGCAGATGGTGGGAAAGTCCGCGTCGCCGAGCCCAAGGATCTTCGCCGCGTCGTAGTAGCGCGTCCCCCCCGCCGTCTTACGGTCCGGTAGAAGCTCCCCGGTCGTTTCCCACTTTCGTAGGGTGGCTAGAGAGACCCCGAGCAGGGCTGCTGCTTCGCCTATCTTGAACAATCTCTTTTCCATAGCTTAAGATTGTAGCACATAAGCGTAGATTTTCGTCAACAGTTACGCACCCCGAAGCGCGAGGAAAAGCCGGTGCTGGGGCGCAGGCGCCCGAGATGCACAAGATATAAGTTGTGCTTTTCTGATGCAACATATAACCTGTTTTTGGCCTTAATCGTCGTTCCGGCCGGCCGCGGACGGTCCGCACAGCAGACCCTACAGTAACACCGTGACCTTTAGGGTCCGCTGTGCGGACCGGCGACCGTGCAGATCGCGTGGTAGCCGGACTTATGATCAAGGAAGGTTACCGTTCGGTACCGGTTCCGGTGCATCCGGGACGGGACATCGCGAAAGGTCTCCTGTCAGCACTGGAAAAGCAGACAGGAGTGAACCTTGCGAATCGTTAGGCGTTGCTTACGCCGGAACGGCACCGGGGCGCCGATGACATATGAGGGGCATAGGGCATTACAAGCATGGTCGATACATTAGAACTGATTTACGGAGCAACCTTGTCGCACGACGTGGACGGCATTGTTGTGACCTTTCGCGACTTGGATAACGTCTTTAGTTGGGGTGACACCGAAGAGGAAGCAATCTTTAACGCTCGGGAGGCATTGGATGGCGTTCTGAATGCCATGGCAGCTCACGATCAGGGAGTTCCCCTTCCCTCGAAAATGCAGGAAGGCGAAATCGGTGTTGCGGTGAGCCCTGAGGTTGCCGCGCCAGTCATGCTTCACACCCTGCGTATGCAACAGCAGAAATCGTTAGTGCAGGTAGCAAATACGCTTGGCAAGTCCTACCAAGCGTATCAACGTATGGAAAAAACGGGCTCTAACCTGACATTGAAGTCGCTGAAACTAGCCGCCGCGGCACTTGGAGCAACAGTGGAGATCCGATTCAAGACAAGTTAGGTGATTTCCGGAACACCGGATACCACCCACCACTGAACTCTGATGTAGGTGCGACTTCAGTCGCACCGATTCGGACGCAGGTGCGACTGAAGTCGCACCTACATTGGCCGGTATCCAAATGATCGGAAATCGCCTTAGCTACCGGAAATGAAGATGCCTCAGTCGCAACATTTGGCCTCGATCACGATCCCGACCACTTGGCCTCGCCGGGTGCGTCGTCAGGCCATCCTGGCCTGACACCGTCAGGGCTGGAAGCCCTGACTACGCACACCGCGGGCCGGGATTACGATCAAGGCCCAGCATTTGCGGCGTAGCGAAACCCGCCGCCGACGTTCAAGTCGACCAGATCCGCGGCGCACAGGCCAGGCGACCGAGCAGCCGGGGCCGCAGCAAACCCCATAAGGCGGTGAAGAGTCGGTGCACGGGCTCGCTGCCCTGGGCGAGGGCGCGCACGACGAGCAGGTCGCCGACCAGGGTCGCGCCCCACGGGGTCTCCGCCGCGCCCGCGTGAGTGCGCACCGCCGCCAGGTCGTCGGCAGCGGCGCCGGTTGCCAACAAGGTGGCGGTGAGCGGGTAACCGCGCAGACCCGTGGGGCCGTCGAGCCCTGCCCCATGGTCCAACCACAACCGCTCCAGCAGCAGCGGCACACCGTCGCGCAGTATGTCGAGACGCAAATCCGCCTGCCCGGCGGCGAAGCGCTCGGCCACCGCGGGCCGCCCCAGGCACTGGATCTCCCAGCCCAGAAAGCGGGCACCCGCGGCCAATTCGACCGCCGTGTGCAGACGCAGGTTGGCACCGGGAAACAGGATGTTCTCCTGCGGAAACCACTCCAGCACCCCGCCCGCGGCCACCATCAATCGCTGGAGCTGCTCCGCCCGCGGGCCGGCGCTGCGGTAAAACTTGGCCGCACCTGGGGTGGTGATGAGCGCATGGGCGCCCTCCCCCACTTGGATCACGATGTCCAGCCGGTCCCCGCCCACCACGCCGCCGGGCGGGTGCAATAAATAGCAGTGGCAGACGCTGCCCTCCGGATAGAAAGGACGCTGGACCGTGAGCGGGCCGAATTGGCGTTTATGGGCGAGCCGGGTCCGACCGGCCCCCTCGCCAAACCCGAGTTCGAGTCGGGCCTGCCAGCCCTGGGGCTGCGCGCCGGCGACCGCCGGGTCTGGGTCGGGATGGTTGGTCAAGGGTCCGAAACTCCTCACGCGGCAGCGCGGCCGGAGGCCGCTCCCACGTGGGGCTTTCAGCTGACCGTTGCTTTCGGCGATTTCGGACAATCCTTGCAACGCTTGCCGTCCTTGTACTTCTTGCAGCACTTACCGGGCTGTTTGCTCATGGTCGGAGGCAGTGCGTCACTGGGCCGCGGCCGTCGCGGCGGCCTGATTGATTTGCTGCGCCAGCGCGGCGAGTTCGTTGTCGATCATCAGCAAGCTTTGGCCTTGATCGCCGAAGATCCGTAAGCGGCCGAGGATGTCTTTCACCGTCGCCTCCTCCTCGATCTGCTCGGTCACGAACCAATGCAAAAACACGTTGGTCGCGTGGTCTTTCTCGGTCAGCGCATGGTCGACCAGGTCGCTGATCGAGCGGGTCACCCCGCGCTCGTGTTCGAGGGTGCGCTCGAAAATCTCCATCACCACGTTTCCCAGAGTCTCCGGTGCCGGGACCGCCTTCAAGGTTACGGCGGCATCCTGATCGATCAGGTACCGAAACATCTTCAGCGCATGGGTCATTTCTTCGCCGTGCTTGGCCAGGAACCAGGCCGCGGTTCCCTTGAGATTCATCGCTTCAGTCTGCGCCGAGAGCCCCAGGTAAAAGTAGGCTGAGTACATTTCGCGGTTGATCTGTGCGTTGATCAGCGTCGCCATATCTTTTGAAATCATCGGAGGCGGTCTCCTGCTGCGGTTGGATTCGGCTGGGTCGACGGCCGCGGGTGCCGCTCCATGCGGCGGCCGCCAAGTCTGATCCTTTACGTGACCTTTGGATGCCGTTTTTCAAGACGTCACGGAAGACCGCGGCGAATTCCAGGCGGCCGGCGACAAGGAGCGCCGCGGCGTCCCCTGCCGCTGGTCAAGGTAACAAGAAACCGTGAACTTGACGCAACTATCCCAGTCGCCCGAAAACCGCGATGCGACCAATTTTCATCTACGTTTAGGAACATGTATAGTTGTTGAGACTCATTCTTATTATTTTTAATTTGATGTGGAGAACCGGCCATGAGCCTCTAGATGCGAGCGAGGCTGTCGGTGAAGGTGTCTGCGATCCGGAAGTCCATCAGTCAGCCTCCTCCGCGCGCGTGACGGTATCGAGCAGCAGCCGATCCAGCACCGAGAAATCGATGTCCCGCGGCAGGGGAACCGAGGCCACGTCGAGACGCGCGAGTTCGGCCGCGATGTAGTCGTCGATGACCCGCAGCGGCGCGCCGTGCTCGGACTCCAAGGCGCGACGCTTCCTGGCCAGCAAATCGGCGATGGCGTCCCGCAGGGCCGGCGCGGTCACCAAGGCGTCCACCAGATCCTGAAACCGCATGGGGGCAACGCCGCGACCCTGCTCGATCCACCGAGCGGCCAGCAACGGACGCAACACGTACAGGTACTTCTTCAGGCGTACCCGCTCACCGAGGAGATAGGTGCGGTAGTTACCACGCGCCATATGGACGTAGTGGTGGAAAGAGCGCTCGGGTCTGTGAGTGCGCCGGGCCGCCAGACGGATCGCTTCAAGGAATCGCGCATCGGCGCGGTAGACAACGGGGGAGTCCAGCCATTCGACCAGGGTCGCGTTACCTTTCTTGAGCAATCCAAGTGCCTTGCGCAGCTCCCACCCATTGATATCCAGCACCCCGGAGATGGGCACCTCGATCACATCACGCGGCGGACTCACCTGCAGATACCAAGCCAGCGGATGCACGTACAGAAACCGCACGTCGTAGTCGCTGTCGGGAGAGGCGAAACCCCAACCCCGGCTGCCCGACTCGCACGCAAACAGTATCCGCACCGCGTGATCCGCTTCGATCGTTGCAAGGTGCTGCTCAATCTCCGAACGGATGGCAGGATCGATAGGATGATCAGTCATGATGGGCAGGTCCTCACTCTCACGCTACTCTGAAGACCTTCATCACCTCGTCGCCGAGGTGATTGATGACCTTGACCGCGATGCGCCCGGAGGCGGGTTTGGGGAAGGGGCGCGAGGTGTCGCTGTTGAGGGTGGCCCAGGCTTCTTCGTTGATCTCGGCCTTGAGGGTGGTCTTCAACGCCTTGTAGGGGTCGGCGGCGCCCAAGAGGTAGGCGTGGCGGACGAAGAAGCTTTCCTCGTTGTAGTCGGTGTCGATGAACCAGCAGGCGATGCCTTCGGGGCCGTCGCTGCGGACCTCGCCGGTGCTGGGTCGGCTGTGAGGATATGGCCGTGCGGCTGACCTTCGCCTCCTTGATCTGACCTTCGCGCGAATCGGCGAGCAGGTAATAGGGATAGCGCGCGCCCATGATGCGGGCGCGGGCCAGGGCGAGCGCGACCCGTGAGGTATCGATGGTGATCCAGCGGCGGCCCCATTGCTCGGCGACATAGGCGGTGGTGCCGGAGCCGCAGGTGGGGTCGAGGACTAGGTCGCCGGGATCGGTGACCATAAGTAGGCACCTTTGAATAAAGTCTGTTAGTGTTTGGTAACTGTTCAGCACACTTGAAAACAGTGCGTTATGGCAGTAACTTCTCAGCATGCGTGGTCCCACTGACCGGCGCCTGCTCCTGCGGTCGCGCGCTGGGCGACCTGGAGGTGGACGCCCTGCCTGAGCGCCGCCAGGTCATCGACTTGGTCATCCGCCGGGAGGTCACCGAGTATCGCACGGTGGCAGGCGTCTGTGCCTGCGGCCAGACCCATCGCAGTGCCTTCCCCGCGGACGTCGCGGCACCCGTGCAGTACGGACCCGGGGTCTCGGCCTTTGCCGTCTATCTGACCCATTACCAACTGCTGCCCTATCAACGCACCGCGCAGTTGCTCAACG
>CAYYAY010000072.1:0-31084 GCA_964470155.1 uncultured Lamprocystis sp.
CGAAGTTCATGTGCATGGACTCGTCGCGCAGGATGTATTGGAACTGCTCGGCGGTGCCGGTCATCTTGTTGCGGCGGCCCATGGACAGCACTTGCACGAAGCCGACATAAAAATAGATCCCCTCGAAGATGACATAGAAGGCAACCAGTTCGCGCAGCAGTTTCCGGTCGTTCTCGGGGGTGCCGGTGTGGAAATGCGGGTCCGCCAGGTAGCGCGTGAAGGGTAGCGCCCATTCGGCCTTGCGGGCGACGGCCGGGACCTCCCGATACATGTTGAAGATCTCGCCCTCGTCCAGGCCCAGGCTTTCCACGACATATTGGTAGGCGTGGGTGTGCACGGCCTCCTCGAACGCCTGGCGCAGCAGGTATTGGCGGCACTCCGGGTTGGTGAGGTGGCGGTAGACGGCCAGCACCAGATTGTTGGCGACCAGCGAATCGGCGGTCGAGAAGAAGCCCAGGTTGCGTTTGATAATGGTACGCTCGTCCGCGGTCAGACCGTTCGGGTCCTTCCACAGGGCGATGTCCGCATTCATGTTGATTTCCTGCGGCATCCAGTGGTTGGCGCAGGCGTCCAGGTATTTCTGCCAGGCCCAGTCGTACTTGAAAGGGACGAGCTGGTTGAGATCCGCACGGCAGTTGATGATGCGCTTGTCATCCACCCGCACGCGGCCGGCGCCTAATTCAAGCGACTCGAGGCCGGTGGCGCCGCCGGTGGCCTCGGCAGCGCCGGCGGCGGTGCGGTGTGCAATCGGCGATAGGCCGGACAGCAGGGTGTCCTCGAAAGGCAGTTCCACCTGTGGGGCGAACGGATTGGGGTCGACCACGGGCGCCGCACCGGCGGTCTGCATCAGCGCCTCGTTGGTGACCAGTCCCTGCCCCGGACGCACCTGGGTCCGGAAGTCACGGGCACCCGACTGGCTGACGAAGGGGGTCACCACCGGGGCGTCGGAGGCTATCCCGGGCCGCTGGGGCTGTTCGGCGAGCGGATCGAACAGGGCCAACGGCGGTGCCGGGCGGGTGGGGCCGGGCTTGGCGGCGGCGAGTGGGTCGTCCCAGTTCAACATCGTGGTCAGTCCTCGGGATGCGGCTTTTGGTTCAGGTGCCTGGGTAAGGTCCTGGTGGTCGCCGCGCGTCGATCCCGGTGCGGGCCGGCGCGTCTGAAGTCTCGGCGATAGTCTTGTTATTCTAGGCGATTGCTCGGAGATGTCCAGTCTCAATCACAAGATATAGTGTTAAGGCATGGACGAAAACACTTCATCGTGTGTCTGGTCTCAGCGCGCGTCCGACCAGCGCTCCGCGCCCGGTCAGGTAGGCAAGCCCGACCATCAGTGCCAGCACCGCCGCCGTGGTGCCGATCAGCGGCAGCGCGGCGGCGCCGGCCAGTCCGGCGGCGAACCCGAGCGACGCGGCCAGATAGGTCGCAAACAGCACTGCGATGGCAGGCACCGGATAGGGTAACGGGCGGTTGCGTTGGCTGATGCCGTAGAAGAGCCCGAGGCGCAGCGCCGCACCGGCCGTCAGGGCCAGCACCAGGCCGGGGAATCCGAGCCAGGGGATCAGGGTGAAGACCCCCAGCACGGTCAGCGCGGCGGCGGCATACTGGATGAGCATTTGCTGGTGGCTGGTGTTGCCGAGGAAGAGCCCCATCGAGGTCAGGTCCGCGACGGTCCGCAGCAGCATGACCAACAGCAGGGCACTCGGCCACCAGACGGGTACCGCAAAGGCCGCGCCGAAGAGCACCCGCAGGAGCAGCGGGTTGAGTAACGAGACGCCGGTACAGAGCAGGAAGATCAGCAGGATGCCGATCGCGGCATAGTGTACCAGGCGGCGCTCCCCATCCGGGCCGGCGATCAGCCGATAACGCTGGGCGCTCCACCAGAGGGTGAAGGGCTGGAAGGCGATCACGCAGAGCATGAACAGCTTCACCGCCGCCGCGTAGTGGCCGTAGCTCTCGGCATCCAGGTGCGCGGCCAGGACCCAGCGCTCCATGCCGTTCATCATGAACGCGGCGATGCCGCTGCCCAGGATCGGCATGCCGAAGATGAGCAGGCGTCTGGCCGCCGGTAACTGCAGGGCGATGCCGCTGTCACGGACCTGGCTGACCACCGCCGCCGCCGCCATCAGGCAGGCCGCCCCGGCACTGACCGTCATGATGCCGAAGACCCCAAACCCCAGGTAGACGGCGCCGACGTTGCCCGCCGCCTGGAGCATGGCATAGATGATCATGAAGCGCGCATAGGCCGCGGCCCGGTCTTGCATACGCAGGATCATGTTCGGCAGGGCGATCCAGGACGAGGCGATGCCGGCCAGGATGGCCAGGCGCAGCAGACCGGGTTCCTGATCGCCCGGCAAGACCTGCACCAGCCAGGGCACCACGGCCAGCAGAACGAGCAGCAACAGCAATCCGCCCAACAGGGTCAGCCCGAGGCCGTTGGCTTTGGCCGAACGGTCGTCCAGGGGCGCCTGCCCGGCGGCTGCCGCGGCGGATTGGCCGCCGGTGCTGGCAAACCGCAGCACTGCCTCCAGCAGTCCGAAGCCCGCGAGCAGTCCGACCGCCTGGGTGGCGGTCACCAGCAGGTCGAGTTGACCGAACTCGACCGGCCCCAGGACCCGTGCCACGTAGGGCAGGGTCAGAAACGACACGCTGCGCATGAGGATGTAGCTGCCGGCGTAGGTCAGGGTCGATTTTATCACGGGCGGGGCGGGCTCGGCTGGTTGATCGCGGGGTCGATCCCGGCGTTGGTCGGGGCGATGCGGTGGAAGCAGGTTTGCTTGAAGGGAACGAAAGCGTCTATCGTTGTCACCTTGCACGATCGTGGAGCCTGGTCATGGGGCCGGGGTCCCGACGGCCGGTCACGGCTTGACGGGTTGCCGCGGAGCCGCTTGACCGTAACGTCCGAAACAAACACTGCCGCCAGGAGACGGCCCTATGATCGAGAAGATCGAAGTTGACACCCCCACCTGCATCGGCTGCGGAACCTGCTGGGTGGTTTGCCCGGACGCCTTTCGCGAGGTCGAACTAGGCGATGAATTCAAGGCCGCGACCACCGGCCGTCTGGCGGCCGAGAAGGTCCTGCTGGAGGTCGCGCAAGGCTGCCCCAGCCTCTCCATCTCGCTGTACGACAGTGCCGGGGCGGTGATCTTCCCCTCCGAGGCGCAACGCGAGGAGTTGCGCCAGCGGCTCCAGTGGTGAGCCGGGCGGCCAGCGGCTGCTGACTCACCGGCTGCTGTTGTATATCCGTCGTTGTTGGTTTTGCGTTTCTCGTTTTTCGTAACCCAATGTTTGATAATTTTTCACTGACAACGAACAACCGAAAACGCAAAACCGTTCCGTATATCTAAGGAAGAAAGGAACAGCAGTAATCGGTCACGGCGCGCACCCGCAGTCCGAACCGCTCCCCGGCCCCGACCGTGAAGGAGTCACCGCCCTTGAAGGTGCGCCAATCGGCGGTGTTGGGGAGTTGGACATCCAGGTCCCCGGACAGGATCTCCATCACTTCCCCGCTGCTGGTGTTGAACTCGTACTCACCGGGCTGCATGATCCCTAACGTCTTGCGGCTGCCGTCGGCACAGCGGATGGTGCGGCTGGTCACGCCGCCGTCGAAGAAAATGTTGGCTTCACGGACGATGTTGACCTGCTCAAACTCGGACATAGCGTATCTCTCGACTGACGGTTGGCCTGATTATTGTTGAATGGAGAGCATCAAGGGTTCGAGTTGGTTCCAGACCTGCTTAGCCTGGCGCTGCGAGAGGAGCTTGGGCAGGACGTCCCGCAACGCGTCCAACTCCGCGCGCAGTTCACTGGCGTCGGTTGCCGCATCGATCCGTTCGATCCGGTGCGCCCCGACCGGACCCAGCGCACCGAGCACCACATAGCGGGCGAAACCCTTCGCCTTCTCCAGATTGAAGTGCGGCTCAGGCGGAATGTCGACTCCCGCCGGTGCCGCTTCCTGCAGCGCCTGGTGTTCGTACGCGAGCAGGTCCCACTCATCAATGCTGTAGGCACCCATTTCGAATGCCGACTCGTGCGGGGCGAGGAACCCGCCGGCGAGCAGGGTATCGAGCTGCGCCTCGACCTCGCCGCCAATCTCGGGGTGTCGCGACAGAATCTCTTCGACGGTCCGGTGCCCGTCGAGCAGGATCAACAGGTGACGCAGCTCCTGGGACAGCCCAAAGGTTCTGCTGCGAATCTCTTCTTGGCCTTCCGCGGTCCTGATCAGTATCTGGTGATGGTCCATGGACGGCTACCGACCTCGTTCGGGTAGAAAAAGAGTAGGTTATGCAATCGCCTTGGCGGCGTAGTGCGGATGCTACCCGCGTTCCATGGGGTGTTCAAGACCTCACAAAAAAAACGGAGATCGGGATCTTATACCTGTCGTTGTTGGTTTTCTGTTTCTCGTTTTTCGTAACCCAATGTTTGATAATCTTTAACTGAAAACGAAAAACCGAAAACTCAAAACCGTTCCGTATACCGTGAAAGTGCGTCGTCAGGCCATCCTGGCCTGGCGGCGTCGGGGCTGGAACAGTCAGGGCTGGAAGCCCTGCCTACGGCTATTGACAAGACTCGCACTCCGGCTCCAGCAGAGAACACGCTTTGGGTTCTCCTCCATTCGCCTTCCCTTTGTCCAGCGCGATATAGCTTCCGCCCACCGCGCTCAGCCGATTGGCCTTGCTGGCATCATCCATGGTGGATTTCTCCACATGGGTGGCGCCCATGGACCGCAGATAGTAGGTGGTCTTGAGACCCCGCACCCAGGCGAGCTTATAGAGGTTGTCGAGTTTTTTACCGCTCGGTTCGCGCAGGTAGAGGTTGAGACTCTGCGCCTGGTCGAGCCATTTCTGGCGACGGCTGCCGGCCTCGATGAGCCAGCGGGCGTCGACTTCGAAGGCGGTGGCGTAGCGGCCTTTCAGTTCGTCCGGGATGCGGTCAATCTGCTGCACCGACCCGTCGAAATATTTGAGATCATTGACCATGACGGCGTCCCATAACCCGCGCTCCTTCAACTCCGCGACCAGGTAGGGATTGACCACGGTGAATTCACCGGAGAGGTTCGACTTGACGAACAGGTTCTGATAGGTCGGCTCGATGGATTGGCTGACGCCGACGATGTTGCTGATGGTGGCGGTCGGCGCGATGGCCATGCAGTTGGAGTTGCGCATCCCGACGGTCTGCACCCGACTGCGCAGGCTGTCCCAGTCCAGCGTGTGGCTGGTGTCCATCTGGAGATAACCGCCGCGGCCCTCGGCCAGCAGTTGGATGCTGTCGAGCGGCAGGATGCCGCGGCTCCACAATGAACCCGTGAAACTCGGATAGCGCCCGCGCTCCTCGGCCAGGTCCGCGCTGGCCCCAATCGCGTAGTAGCTCAGGTATTCCATGCTGGTATCGGCGAACTGCACGGCCTCCTGACTCTCGTAGGGGATGCGCAGTTGGTAGAGCGCATCCTGGAAGCCCATGATGCCGAGTCCGACCGGGCGGTGACGCAGGTTGGATTTGCGCGCCTGCGGGACATTGTAGAAGTTGTAGTCGATGACATTGTCGAGCATCCGCATGGCGGTGCGGACCGTGGCTTGCAGGCGCTTGGTATCCAGGCCCTGGTCGGTGACATGAGCGGCCAGATTGACCGAGCCGAGATTGCAGACGGCAATCTCCTGGTCGTTCGTATGCAATGTAATCTCGGTGCACAGGTTGGAACTGTGCACGGTGCCGACGTGCTGGTTGGTATAGCGCAGGTTGCACGGGTCCTTGAAGGCGATCCAGGGGTGACCGGTTTCAAACAGCATGGCGAGCATCTTGCGCCACAAGTCGAGCGCCTTGATGCGCTTGCTGACCTTCATCTCGCCGCGCTCGGCGCGCGCCTCGTAGGCAGTGTAGGCGGTCTCGAAGGCCTGGCCCATCAGGTCGTGCAGGTCCGGGGTTTCGTCCGGTGAGAACAGGGTCCACTGCTGATCTTCGGCCACCCGCTTCATGAACAGATCAGGCACCCAGTTGGCGGTGTTCATATCATGGGTGCGACGGCGGTCGTCGCCGGTATTCTTGCGCAAATCCAGGAATTCCTCGATATCGATGTGCCAGGTTTCCAGATAGGCACAGACGGCGCCTTTGCGTTTCCCGCCCTGATTCACCGCCACGGCCGTATCATTGGCGACCTTGAGGAACGGCACCACACCCTGGCTGCGGCCGTTGGTTCCCTTGATATGCGCACCCATGCCGCGCACCCGAGTCCAGTCATTGCCCAGACCGCCCGCGAATTTGGACAGCAGCGCATTGTCCTTGATGGCGCTGTAGATGCCGTCCAGGTCGTCCGGCACGCTGGTGAGGAAGCAGGACGAGAGCTGCGGTCGCAAGGTGCCGGAGTTGAACAGAGTCGGCGTGCTGCTCATGAAGGCGAAGCTGGAGAGCAGTTCATAGAACTCGATGGCCCGCTCTTCGCGCTCGATTTCGTTGATGGCGAGCCCCATGGCGACGCGCATGAAAAACGCTTGGGGCAGTTCGAAACGGACGCCGGCGGCGGTGTGGATGAAATAGCGGTCGTAGAGTGTCTGGAGCCCCAGATAGTTGAATTGGAGGTCACGCTCGGGCCGCAAGGCCGCACCCAGGCGCGCGAGATCAAAGCGGGCGAGTTGGCGGTCCAGCAGTTCCAAGTCGCCCGCACGCCGGATATAGGCGCTGAAGTAGTCGCCGTAGCGTTCGGTCAGATCGGCCTGGGTTTCGACCCCGACGGCCATGTCCAGGTAGCCCAGGGCCTCGCGGCGCAACAGGTCCAGCAGCAGTCGGGCAGCGACCTGACTGTAGGCGGGGTCGGTCTCGATCAGGGTACGGGCGGACATGACCAGCGCCTGGCCGACATCGGCCTCGCGGACGCCGTCGAAAAGGTTGCGCATGGTGTCGGCGAGGATGGCGGCGGCGTCGACCCCGGTGAGTTTGCGGCACGCCTCGTCCACCAGACGACCCATGCGTGCGACATCCAGGGGCCGGGTGCTGCCGTCGGTCAGAGTGACACATATTAAGTGTTCAGTCGCCGGTGTGGTGTCGGCGGCGGCCTGGTGGGCGCGCTCGCGGGCGCGCTCCTCGCGGTAAAGCACGTAATCGCGGGCGACCTTGTGTTCACCGGCCCGCATCAGGGCGAGTTCGACCTGATCCTGAATGTCCTCGATGTGAACGATGCCGCCGCCGGGCAGCCGCCGGGTGAGAGCGGACGCGACCTGTTCGGTCAGTTCATGCACCCGGTCATGAACACGGCTTGATGCTGCGGCACTGCCGCCTTCCACTGCCAGGAAGGCTTTGGTCATGGCGACCATGATCTTGTTGGGGTCGAACGCGGTGGCCTGACCGTTGCGGCGGATGACCTGAAGTCGCCCCGGGGTCTGCGCGGTACCGGCACCGCCCGCGGGCCGGTGGCTAAAGTGCGGTGTCGACTCGCGCGCGGCGAGGTCGGGTTCGCGCGGTTCTGGTGCCGCGCGCGGCGGTACTGGTGCGGACATGGCTCCTCCTGATCTGCCCGAGGGGTCGGGGCGGGTGGTGTCGAAGCGGGGATGCAGTGGCCTGATCGTCTGGCGCGCATTGGGATGAGACACAATATATGCGCTTCAGGAAGCGCGTCAACCACTATATCTTGTTCGCGGGTCGTGGATCATGCCGAGTCTGGATGGTGACGCATGGCGCGTTGGACGCGGTTTAACGGACCTCGACCAGGAAATAGAACGGCGGGTCGGGACGGATGGGTTCGATCCGCGCGGAATAGGTGCGGGTCTCTCCTGGTTCTAGCATATCGTGTTCTACCGGCGGAGATGCGGTCTCGCGGATCAGGTGGGCGGCACCCGTCTGGAGCCCCTTGCGGTCGAACAGCAGGATCGTCGCGTAAGGGCTGATCGGTGCCGCGCTGGTGTTCTTGAGCACCGCGTAGCAGGCGAGTGCTTGGCCATCACCCGGTCCGGCCGTCGAGAAGCTCAACTTCTTGACATATTGATTGTCGACATCAAAGATCCTGTCGAAAGCGAGTACGGCGAGGCCGGGGATTCTCTGCTTCATCAGCGTGTTTCGTTCCACCTCCTGGGCGGCCAGCAGTTGCCTGGCCTGCTCCAGTTCATGCCGAACACGGTTGACTTCACTGGCGAGGAATCCGGCCTCGGCGTCGAGTGTCTCGCCCCGGAAGTGGGATCGGATCAACACGATTGCCAGCACGACCGCGGCGATGATCGCGGCCAGCGCGATCAGGCGGGTGGCCCAGAGTTGTCGGCTGCGCTTGGCCCGGCTGATGGTGTGGGCCGACAGGTGTCGCGCGTTGGAGCGGCGGCTGTCGCGGTGCGACCCCGATCCGTGGTGGCCGTGGCGTGCTCGCTGGTAGAGGCCGCTACGGGCGTCGATCGTATAGCGGGCGGCGGTCGTCGCCGACCCGGGCGTTTCCCGGGCCGCGTCGGCGGGGGGGGTACCGACTCCGGTGAGCGGCGGGAGCTGCGCGTCCGGGCTGGGCCCGGCAGCGGGCGTCGGCGCGTCGTTGCTGGCCATTCTTACGATCTACCCTTGGATGCCCGGCCAAAGGATAGCGTAGCGCCCGGCCCTGGGGCAAACCCGACGCCGGGCATGGGTCGCCGACAGGACGCGTCGCATCACTGTCCCGGGATCGCTATACTGCGGTCACTTCCGCGGACGCGACGTGCAACGGTCCCATCGGGGCCCGACCTGAATCGATCAATGCGGTGACGCCGACCATCGGGGTCAGTCATTCCCGGAGGAGGAACATGCAGATGAAAGTCGGCGATGTCATGAGCCGCGAGGTGCGCACGGTGCAGCCGGGCCAGCGCATCTTGGAGGTCGCATCATTGATGTGTTTGTATCGCTATCACGGGTTGCCCGTGGTGGACGACGCGGGGCGACTGGTCGGTGTGGTCGCCGAGCGGGACGTGCTGCACAGCCTGTTTCCGACCATCGACAGCCTCGTTGCCGAAGGTATGCATGGCGTGGATTTGGACCGCCAGTTGGAGTCCTACGGCGAGGTACTGGAACGCAGTGTTGAGGAACTGATGACACACAGCCCGATCTCGGTTGATCCGGAAATGCATCTGTTGCGGGCCGCAACGGTCATGGTGCGGCACAACTTCAGGCGGATACCGGTGACCGAGCGTGGTCGTCTCGTGGGTATGCTGAGCCTGGGTGATGTCCATAAAGCGATCTTCCATGCTAACATTACGGGGGCGTTAGCGCGTTGAACATGTCCGATGCGCTCTGGTATCGTTGGTCCGGCGAGGATCTTGAAGTGACCTTGCGCGTGCAGCCGCGCGCCCGTCACGACGCCTTCGGAGAAGCGCAGGACGGGAGCCTGCGGGTGCGCATCCAGGCCCCACCGGTCGAGGGTCAGGCCAATGCCGCATTGCGTCGGTTCATCGCCGACGCGTTCGGGGTCGCCCCCTCGCGGGTGACCTTTCTCAGCGGCGAGCAGTCACGCATCAAACGGCTGCTGATTCGCTCGCCGGGCCAATTTCCGGTGCCCATCGATCGCTCCCATGGTCCGCCGGTGCCGCGTCGGCGCGCAGCGGCAGGTCAGGTCTGAGACGTAGCGGCGGGGGCCGAAACCCTGTCTTTATTCCGTGTATACTCTGGCTGGATACCAACTCATCACGGCGGTTGAGACAGACTCGAAGGGCCATGCAAACCCCCGCACTGCAACGACGGCTCGCCACTTACCAGCATTGGAAACTGCGGCTGACGCGTGCTGTCCAGGACTTGGAGACCTGGCTCGCAGCGCACCGGCGTGCCACTCCGCCGGCGCGCGAGCACCTACGCGCCGCGCACGAGGCCGTGTCCCAAGACCGCTTGAGGGTCGCGTTGGTGGGGGAGTCCGCACGCGGCAGGAGCGAACTCGTCAGCAGTCTCTTTGCCGCCGACCTCGGTGCCCGCCTGCTGCCGTCGACGGCCGGGCGCGCCACCCGATGTCCCACCGAACTATTGTGGGATGACCAGCATGACGAGGCGTATCTGCGCCTGTTGCCGGTTGAGACCCGTGCCCTGGATACGCCGCTTGCCGCGTTGCGGTCCGATCCCAAGCAGTGGGTCCATTACCCGCTCGATGTTGCGCATCCCGAGCGGTTGGCGGGAATCGTCGCGGAAATTCTGCTGACCAAGACGGTGACTATGAGCGAGGCTGCCCGCCTTGGCCTGTCCAGTGTGGCCCAGGTGCCCGTCGGCCAACCGGCGACGGCCACCGTCGAGATCGCTAAATGGCGCTACGCCGTTCTGAGCTTTCCTCATCCGCTGCTCAAGCAGGGACTCGTCATCCTTGATATGCCTGGGGTTGATGTGCTGGACAGCGAACCGGATCTCACGGGCAGTGTGCTCTCCTCGGTCCAGGCCGTGCTGTTCGTGCTGGCCGCGGATACCGGCGTGACGCGCGCCGACTTGGCGATCTGGCAACACCACTTGCAGGGATTTCAGGGCGGCCGTCAGCGTGCCATGCTGGTGGCTCTGGACAAGATCGATGCGCTCGGCGATGAGCCGCACGATCTTGCGCAGCGGACTGACTTAATCGCCGCGCGACGGCGCGACACGGCG
Organism: uncultured Lamprocystis sp.; assembly: GCA_964470155.1. Lineage (GTDB taxonomy): Bacteria > Pseudomonadota > Gammaproteobacteria > Chromatiales > Chromatiaceae > Thiodictyon. The sequence continues at coordinate 10,546 of CAYYAY010000072.1, forward strand.
CAGGCGCTGGGCATCGGCGAAGATGCCGTGTTTCCGGTCTCGGCCCGGCAGGCCTTGGCGGCCACCGACGGCAAGGACGAGATGCTGCTGCGCCGTAGCGCCCTGCCGGCCCTGGAGCGGCACCTCGCCACCAAGATGCTCGAGACCAAGTACCAGTCGCTGATCGACGTGATCGACGCGAGTGTCGGCCAGGTCTTGGATCGCAATAGAGCACGTATCGCGTCGCGTATCAGCCGTGTAAAGTCCCAGTTGGAGGAGCTGGAACAACTGCGCGACAAGAGTCACGACGTCATCGCCCAATTGCTGGACCGGACCCGGCGAGAACAAGAGCGCTATCTCAAGGGCTTGCAACAGTTTCAGCAAAGTCGGGAGGAGTTGCTCATGCAGACGCGCGAGTGTCGTCGTCTGCTGGAAGTAGAAAATATCGAGGCGATGATCGATCGTGCCCAGCGTGACCTGATGGAGACTTGGACGACCGGCGGACTGACGGCCGCCATGAAGCGACTCTTCGACGAGTTGCGCCGGACCATGCAGTCGATCGCGACCGAGAGTGAGCGTATCCGCAGGTTGGTGCGGGAGACCTACCAGATTTTTCGCGAGGGTTTTGGCTTCGACCTGGTCATGCCCAAGGTCTTTGTGCCCATGAAGTACCGGGTCGAGATCGAATTGTTGTACCAGGAAATGGATGGATTTCGCCGCAGTCCACGGATGATTCTGGTGCCGCGGGGCATGGTGACCCGCCATTTCAACCAACGGCTGGTGAGCCGTGCGCAGGTGCTGTTCGATCAGTTGCGGGTCGCCTTCGACGGCTGGATTCGCGACAGCCTGCAGCCCTTGGCGGAAGAGATACAAGATCATAAACAGATGATGGAAAAGCGTCTTGAGAATCTGCAGCGGATCGGACGCTCGAAGGATGCCCTGCAAAAGCGGATCGACGATATGCAGACCCAATACGTCGGCTTTGCCGAAGAGTTGACCGCCCTGCGCAACATTCACAATGCATTGCACTATGACCCGCTCACCGAACAAGAGGCGCCGCAACGGCCGCGTCTCGTGTGCGGCTGAGCGGTAACCCAGCGCCTACTCAACAACGGAATTATTCTTTATGTTCAAACACATTGCCTTGGCGACATGCGCGGCGGTCACCCTGATTCATGGCCCGTGGCTAGCGGCTGAACCCATGACACGCGCCGGTGAGTTCACGATTTACCACAATGCGGTCAATGCCGACACATTGAGTCCGGAGGTCGCGAAGACCCACAGGATCGAACGCAGTCGCAACCGTGGAGTCTTGAACGTCAGCGTCATCCAGGACCAGGTCGGTACGACCGGCATCCCGGTCAAGGCGCTGGTGGACGTGGCGATCGTCGACGCCGCCGACCAGCCGCTCCGGGTTCCCATGCACGAGATCGAGGAGCGCGGCTTTGTCTCTTATATTGGCGCGTTTCCGATCGCCGACGGGCAAGAGATCAACTTCGAAATCAAGGTGCGGCCGGTGGGCGCGGCGGAGCCGACGGTCGTGCGGATGAGCCAGGAGTTCTTTACCGACTGAGACGCCAAAAGCGTTTCCTAAACCAACAATCGCCAGAGGCCATAAATGCCGCACGCGATGACGATGACCCCTGCCGACTGTCGCACGCGCGGTTGCTCCGCCAGGCGGGCGGCGGCGCCGGCCAGCAGTGCGATGCCAAGCAGGTTCGGCAGCGTGCCGACACCGAAGGCGATCATGACCAACGCGCCGCCGACGACACTGCCGGTGGACAGCGCGGTGATCAACATGCTGTAAACCAGGCCGCAGGGTATCCAGGCCCAGAAGCAGCCGATGGCAACTGCCTGCGTGACCCGTCGCACGGGTAGCCAGCGACGGGTCAGCGGCTCCAGTCGACGCCACAACCCCAGGCCCAAGCGTTCGGTGAGGCGCAGGATGCGCCACCAACCGCCGAGGTACAGCCCAAGCAGGATCATCATCACGGCGGCCAGTCCGTACAGGGCGCGCTGCGCGATCTGCAGTGTGTCCAATTGCAGCAGCACGGCACCCAGGCCGCCGACCAGTGCTCCGCCGAAGCCGTAACCGAGCATCCGTCCCAGGTTGTAGCCCAGTTGGAGCGGCAGCAGGCGCCAGGGGTCCCGGCGCGTGCGCGCGTCCATGCCCAGCGTGAGCGCACTGACCAAGCCCCCGCACATCGTCAGACAATGGACGCCGCCGAGCAGGCCGACCAGCAGAGCGGTAAGGTAGATTCCCAGAGGGTTCATAGGGGAGTGGTCCGGCGCGGGGTGACGAAGGGATGCGGAACGGTGCAGTTTGGCGCTTGGGGGCGGCTTGACCGCGCCCACAGCGCCAGCATGTCCGTTGCTACAAGCGACCGGCATCCCGTTTTTGGCGCGGAGCCCGATGTACTATTACAACGACAATTCTTTTCTATCGCAATATGACCATGCAAGCTTTCCAACGCGAATTCCTCGGTTTCGCCGCCGCGATCGGTGCCCTGCGGTTCGGGGAGTTCACCCTGAAGTCCGGCCGCCGAAGCCCCTATTTTTTCAACGCCGGGCTCTTTGATACCGGTGCACGGCTGGCGCGACTGGCCGCGGCTTACGCCGCGCGGATCGGTGCCTCCGCCGGTGCCTTCGATGTGCTCTATGGTCCCGCCTACAAGGGGATCCCCCTGGCCGCGGCGACCAGTATCACACTGGCCCGGGAAACCGGTCGGGATGTTCCCTACGCCTTCAATCGGAAGGAGGCAAAGGATCACGGTGAGGGCGGCGTGATCGTTGGGCATCCGCTCGTCGGGCGGGTGCTGATCATCGATGACGTCATCACGGCCGGCACCTCGGTGCGCGAGTCGATCGAGGTGATTCGTGCGGCGGGGGCGCAACCGATGGGCGTCGTGATTGCCCTGGATCGCCAGGAGCGCGGTGCGGGCGAGCGCTCGGCCGTGGCCGAGGTTCAGGACCTGTTCGGTCTCCCGGTCTTCAGCATCGTCACCCTCAACGATCTCATCGAATTCCTTGAGATTTCGGGGTCCGACAGTGCTTGGCGCGACGCGGTACGGACCTACCGGTCGCACTATGGGGTCTAATGAAGTGGTATGAGCCCGATGCGGTGGTTTGGGTGGTTCCGCGAAGCGGGGCGTGATCGGCGTGCCGGTGGCTCAAGTGTGACTGCGGAAATTGCCGGAGACCCCATCATGGTGTGGTCGCTCGCCATGCAAGCACAGCGTTTCGTCCAGCGGCAGTTAGGTCTGCGGCGGGTACCGGTCGCCGTGCTGTTGATGGTGGGTGTCCTGGGTCAGTCGCTCGGTGACGCGCCGAAGACGTATCGTTGGACCGATGAGAACGGGATCGTCCACTATACCGACCAGATTCCGCCAAACCAAGTCGACAAGGGACATGCAGAGTTGAGCAAGCAGGGCGTTCGTATCGATCAGGTGGCTCCCGCGCAAACGATCGAGGAGATCCAGCGTGAGCGTGCGCTGGATCGGCATCGCGCTCAACAGGAGCGACTGGTCGAGCAGCAGAAGGCCGCCGATCGGGTGCTGTTGCGGACCTTCCGCTCGGTCGATGATCTGGTGATGGCGCGGGATGGGAAGCTGGCGGCCATCGACGTCGTCATCCAGGTCGCGCGCGGCAACATCCGTCGTCAGCAGGACTGGCTGCGCAAGCTGCGCACGGACGCGGCCGATCTGGAGCGGGCGGGCAAGCCGCTCCCGCAGCACCATGTCGAGGGAATCAGCAAGACCGAGCGCCAGATTCGCGAGTCCTATGCCACCATTGTCGACCGTGAGCAGCAAAAGGAGGCGGTCAGGCAGGATTTCGATCGCGATCTCAAGCGTTTTCGCCAACTCAAGGACATCCCGGAAGAGCGGCCGGAGGCGCCGCGGGGATTTCCCCAGTTCGCCTTGCGTAATCTCGTGACCTGCGATACGGACACTCAATGTGATCAGTATTGGGCGCGAGCGGTTGCCTATGTCCAGGCGCACGCCACCACCGCGATTCAGACCAGCGGTTCGAATATCGTGATTACGGCCCCTGCGGAAACGCGCGAGGATCTGAGTCTGACGCTCTCCCGCATCCAGGAAGACGATGGTTCGACCGCATCCATTTTTCTCGACTTGCAGTGCAAGAACCACGCGTCGACCGACACCAGTTGCGGTGACCAACGCGCCGCCGGGGTGTTGAACGGGTTTCAGGAAGCGGTGATTGGGGCAGCGCCCAGGGAGGCATTGAACGCAAGCCCGCTGGTCGAGTGAGGTCGCGGCACGGCCGATCGGATTGGTAGGTGTGTACGGCCAGCCAACCGATCGCACGCCGCGACCGCCGCGGGACCCCGTCAGCGGCGGCGAATCAGGGTGCCGATGCCCTCATCGGTGAAAAGGTCTAGCATCACCGCGTGTTCGACCCGGCCGTCGATGATATGCGCGCTCCTCACTCCCGCCTGAACCGCGTCCAGGGCGCACTGCACCTTGGGCAGCATGCCCCCGGCGATGACGCCGGTGCGGATCAATTCCTGCACCCGCCCAACGTCGAGTTCCGGAATCAGACAGCCCTCCGCATCCAGCAGACCGGGGGTGTTGGTCAGCAGCAGGAGCTTTTCCGCCTTCAGCACTTCGGCGACCTTGCCGGCGACCAAGTCCGCGTTGATGTTGTAGGAGCGGCCATCGGCACCGACCCCGATCGGGGCGATAACGGGGATAAAATGACCGCCGATCAGCAGATCGACGACCGAGACATCGATACTCTCGACCTCGCCCACATGGCCGAGATCAATGATTTCCGGCTCGGCCAACTCGGGCGCATCGCGGCGCAGGAGCAATTTGCGGGCGTGGATCAGGTCGCCGTCCTTGCCCGTCAGGCCCACCGCGGATCCGCCATGCCGATTGATCAGACTGACGATTTCCTTGTTGACGAGACCGCCCAAGACCATCTCCACCACGTCCATCGTATCCGCGTCGGTGACCCGCATGCCTTGGATGAACTCGCTGTCCTTGCCCAGCCGTTTGAGCAGTGAGCCGATCTGCGGTCCACCGCCGTGGACCACCACCGGATTGAGCCCCACCAGCTTCATCAGGACCACATCGCGGGCGAAACTCTGCTTGAGTTCCTGGTCAACCATCGCGTTGCCGCCGTACTTGATCACGACGGTGGTGCCGCGGAAGCGGCGGATGTAGGGGAGGGCTTCGATCAGGACATGGGCGATCGTGTGCGCTCGTTCACTCGGCAATGACATAGGTTCTCCGCGTGTGCTGGGTAAAGAGTCGGAATTCAGTATCAGAAAGGTAACGGCAGACCAGGGGCCGCCTTCTCCATCAGGCGGCGGAACAGCGATTGAATTTTTTCCAGTGCCTGAGCGTCGTCGCCTTCAAAGCGGAAGCTCAGTTGCGGCAGGGTGTTGGATGCACGCACCACGCCGAACCCGCGGTCGAACTCGGCGCGCAGGCCATCGATGCGAATCACCTCCACCCCGTCGAGCCGGTCGGCCAGGCGCAGCACGGCGCGCATGACGCGCTGCGGCTCGCCCTCGGCCAGCGGCATCGCGAGTTCCGGTGTCGCCAGTCCACCGGGTAACGCTGCGAAAATCTCGGTCGTCGCGCGGGGATCGAGCGACAAGACCTCGAGCAGGCGCGCGCCGGCGTAAAGCGCGTCGTCAAAACCGAACCAGCGCTCCTTGAAATAAAAATGTCCGGTCAATTCGCCGGCCAGCAATGCCCCGCTTTCGCGCAGCTTGGTTTTGATCGGGGCATGGCCGGAACGCCACATGACGGGTCGCCCGCTGACTTGGCGGATCACCTCCGCCAAGCGTCGGCTGCACTTCACATCGTAGATGATATCGGTTCCTGGGTGCCGGGCGAGAACATCCGTTGCCAGCAGCATCAACACGCGGTCCGCACTGATGTACCGGCCCTGGGAGTCGACGACGCCCAGCCGATCACCGTCCACGTCGAACGCCAGTCCGATATCCGCCCCGTTGGACAGGACCAGTGCGCCGAGGTTGCGTGTGCATTCGGGTAGCGCTGGGTCCGGTATGGGATCGGGGAGGGGGGATTCCAGGTCGCAGTTCAATTCCAGAACCTGACAGCCGAGCGCGCGCAACAGCGCCGGCGCGACTGCCGACAGGGTGCCGTTACCGCAATCGATGGCGACCGTGAGACCACGTGCCAGATTCACGTCCTGCTCCAGATACGCGCGATAGCTGCTGATGATGTCCTGCGTCTGATAGCCGCCGCGGCCGGTCACCAGGTCCCCCACCAGGATGCGCCGATACAAGGCTTGAATCTGATCGGCTTGGGCGCTCTCGCCGTTGAGTACGATTTTGACACCGTTATAGGTGAGCGGGTTGTGGCTGGCGGTGACCATGGCACCGGTCTGCGGCCGCGGGTGAGCGCAGGCAAAATAGACCAGCGGCGTCGGGACGACACCCAAGTCCAGCACATTCGCGCCGGTGCCGCGAATACCCTGGATCAGGGCGTCGCCCAGGGCGGCACTCGACGGGCGGACATCACGCCCGACGACGACCGTGGGGTCCCCCAGGGCCGCCGCCGCGCTGCCCACCGCCTGGCCGATGGCGCGTATCACCGGAACGGTCAGTTGATCGTCGACCAGGCCGCGAATGTCACAGGCGCGAAAAATGTCGGCGGGAACGTCCGCCTGGGCGGTCCCATAGGACGCGATTTCCGCGTCCAGGGCCTCCGGAAGGCTTGGCGCGGCTGCGGGAGTGTGCTCGATCGGCGTGGCATAGGGGTCAAATCCCTCTGGAAGGTTCAGCGCCTCCACCGGCAGATCCACATCGTAGACTGACAGATCCAACTCCTCGACTTCGACACTGGATTCGCTGAGGGTCGAGGTCGGGTTCAGACCATCGCCGGCGGCCGCGGGCACCGCCGGCGCGCGGGGTGCCGGCGCTGCCGCCGTGCCGCGCAGGGGTGCGCGGGTCGGCTGGAGACCGCGCAACAGATTCAGTGTCTCCTGATGCGCTTCCTGAATGTCGGCGAGGCGCGTTTTGATGCGCCGGATCGTGCGTTGGTGAACGGCGTCATCGACGAGGGCGACGAAGCCTTTGCAGTCCAACAATAAAGCGCGTCGCAGGCCGCTATAGCCGAGCCAGAGCACGGCACCAATGAGTGCCATGACCACGAGCAAGCCCGCGCCGACCCCGCCCATCAGCCAGGGGTCCACCAACTCAGCACCTTTGATCCACACGGCGGCCCGCAGGCGGGTGCCGGCAATGGCCGCCGTATGGTCCGGCGGGTCATCGGGCGCGCCGACCCGCTCAAGGTTGGCGACTGCATCCCCCACCACTTGCTGATAGAGGATAAGACCATTATCCCCTGTTAAATCCAAGGGATTGGGCAGCAGGTTCATGGGCAGCGCGACATGGATGACCCCCACCACCCGCTCATGCGCCGTGTCGAGCACGGGAGCGGCCACCGCCAGGTGCATGTCCGGTTGGCCGACCTTGTGGACCTCGATCAGGGTCAGGGTACGCGCCTGGGCAGCCTGGCGTGCCAGGTCGAGCCCCGCGTAACTCATAAAGGGGATACCCTCGATCGCATGGATCTGCTCCGGTGCGAACAGGTGGATGTTCAGCGCCTCGGGCAGGCGCTTGCGCAAGTCCTCCTCACGCTGCTTGAGTGTCTCCGGTTTGCCGGACGCGGCGAAGGCCGCGCGCAATTGCGGGTCCTCCTGCCACGCTTGGACCACCCCGCGAACCCGGGTCATTTCGCTCGCCACGGTGACGGCCAAGGTGTCGGTGGCGCCTTCCAGCAGCAGCCGGCTGTCGGTCGCGCTGCGGGCGGCCCAGACATAGAGCAGCAGCAGCGCGGTCGGCAGCAACACCAGCGCGATGCCGATGAAGCTCTCGATCCAGAAACGCTTGATTCCAGGCGGGGAGTCGCCCTCCGCCGCCTTGTGCCGGGCGTCCTCCCTCCGCGGAGCTACCATGGCGTGCCTCCTCGCCGCGCAATCGATGCCAAAATGCAACCCGGCGCCGGACCGGCCGGCGCTGTCGTCAGTGTTTGCCGGTGTGTCCGAATCCGCCGGACCCGCGCACCGACTCGGCGAACTCGGCAACCAGCGTCAATTGTGCGCACAGCACCGGAACCAGAATCAGCTGGGCAATGCGTTCGCCGACCTCAATGCGGAACGGCGCGGTCCCCCGGTTCCAGCACGACACCAGGAGCGGGCCTTGGTAGTCCGCATCGATCAGGCCGACCAGATTGCCGAGCACGATCCCGTGACGATGGCCGAGCCCCGAGCGCGGCAGCACCAGACCGGCAACCCCCGGATCGGCGATATGGATCGCCATGCCGCTCGGAATCAACACGCTGCCCCCCGCGGGCAGGTCAAGCGGTGCGTCACACATGGCCCGCAGGTCGAGCCCGGCGGCACCCGCGGTCGCGTACTGCGGCAGCGGAAATTCGCGGCCCAGACGCGGGTCCAAGATCTTGACCTCAAGACGATGTAATGTCGGATCAGGCAAGATAGCGCTCGGTGATCAACTGGGCCAGTTCCCCGGCCAGCCGGGTCTTGGGCATCATCGGCAACACCCGCCGACCGTCGCGCCACAGGCAGGTGAGGGCATTGTCGGCGCGCTCAAAGCCGCCCTGATCGCCTCCGACCTGATTGGCGGCAATCAGATCCAGTCCCTTGCCGCTGAGTTTAGCGAGGGCATGCGCCTCCACCTGATCGGTCTCCGCGGCGAATCCGACCGTGAAGGGCGGGTGGGGCAGGGCGGCGACTTCGGCGAGGATATCCGGATTGCGGATCAGGTGCAGCGTCAGTTCCGCCGCGTCTTTCTTGATCTTGCGCTCGGCGGGCGCGGCCGGCCGATAGTCAGCGACCGCCGCGGCGGCCACGAACAGATCGATCGTGCCGATCCGTTCGAACACGGCCGCATGCATCTGGGCGGCGGTCTCCACGTCGACGCGTGTGACCCCCGCCGGGCCGGCAAGCGCCGTGGGGCCGCTGATCAGACAAACCTCGGCGCCGAGTTGCGCCAGGGCCGCGGCCAGGGCATAACCCATCTGTCCGGAACTGCGATTGCCCAGAAAACGCACCGGGTCGAGCGGCTCCCGCGTGGGACCGGCGGTGACCATCGTGCGTACGCCCGCGAGCGGGCCCGCGGCGGCAGTGGACGGCGGCGGATTCACCTCATCCGGGAGGAGGTCGGCGAGCAGGGCCGTGGCGATCTCGATCGGTTCGAGCATCCGCCCCGGTCCCAGGTCACCGCAGGCCTGGCTGCCTTGCGCCGGCCCCAGGATGCGCGCCCCGCGGGCCCGCAGCCGCTCCAGGTTGTCCTGAGTCGCGGGATGCAGCCACATCTGCTGATTCATCGCCGGCGCCAGATACAGCGGGGCCCGCGTGGCGAGCGCCAGCGTGGTCGGCAGATCGTCCGCCAGGCCGGCGGCGAGCCGGGCGATCAGATCGGCGGTGGCGGGTGCGAACAGGATGCGCTGTGCCCAGCGCGCCAGTTCGATATGCCCCATGCCGGCCTCGGCCGCCGGGTCGAGCAGACTGATCCGCACCGGCGCGCCGGAGAGTGCCTGAAACGTCAGGGGACTGACGAAGGCGGTCGCCGCCTCGGTCATTGCCACGCGGACCACGCAGCCGCGTTCGCGCAGACGGCGCACCAAGTCCGCCGCCTTGTAGGCCGCGATGCCGCCGCTCACTCCGAGGAGGACGCGCGGGCCGGAGTCTGGCACCATGGGGGAATCGACCTTGATGATGGTTCATGAATGGTCGAAAGTGTAACTGATCCGCGCCGCCGGCGCCGTGACGTACCCGGCGTTGCCCGCGGCCCACAAGACGCGGCTGGATGGCGTAGCGAGGGACCTGATGGCGATCACTGACTGGCCGGAAGATGAACGCCCGCGCGAAAAACTGCTGGAGCACGGCGCCGCGGCACTGTCCAACGCCGAACTCCTGGCGATCTTTCTGCGCACCGGCATTCAGGGCAAGAGCGCGGTCGATCTGGCGCGGGAACTGCTCACCACCTTCGATGGGCTGCCTGGACTGATGGCGGCCGATGAACGGAGTTTGAGTGAAGTCAAGGGTCTGGGTCGAGCGAAAATCGCCCAACTGGGCGCCGTGCTGGAGCTCAGTCGCCGCTATCTCCTGACCCAGGTGGCCGATCAAGACTGCCTGACCAGCCCGGAGGCGACCCGCGACTACCTGCGGCTCAAGCTCTACGGGTTGCCGTATGAGGTCTTCGCCTGCTTGTTCCTGGACAATCGGCACCGGGTCATCCGCTACGAGGAATTGTTCCAGGGCACCATCGACGGGGCAAGCGTGCACCCCCGCGAGGTCGTGCGCCGGGTCATCGCGACCAACGCCGCCGCCGTGATCTTTGCACACAATCATCCATCGGGCGTGGCTGAACCCAGCCAGGCGGATCTGCGCATCACCCAGCGGCTGAAGGACGCCCTAGCGCTGATCGATGTGCGTGTTCTGGATCATCTCATCATCGGCGATGGGCAGGGGACTTCGCTTGCCGAGCGGGGGTTGTTGTAATTAGTCCAACCGGGTCGAGTCGCCGCTGCCGAAGCGCTCGCGTGCCGCGGCCAGCGCGGTTTCCAGGTACGCCGGGGCCTGGGTGCGCAGCAACTCCAGTTCGGCCGCGGGCAACTGTTGCGCGACTTGCTGCCAGAGCGCATCGGTCTGGGCCAGCGTGCGCCTGTCGCCCATCCCGGCCAACAGTTCGCGGTACAGCACCAGCGCGGCGAGGCAACCCGCCGCGTCTCCGGTGTCACGCAAGAGCCCGACCATCAGTTCCAGCATGACGGTCTGGCCGAAGCGCTCGTCCGCCGCGCGGCCCAAGGCCAGGGACTCGCCCGCCAGACAGAGCGCACGATCGATCTGGCCCAAGGCCGCGGCGGCACGGGCCATGTTACCGAAGGCCGCCTGGATGCCGAGCCGGTAGCCGATCGACTGACACATCGCCGGCAACTCGAGAAAACTCCGGAAGGCCGCCGCCGCGTCGCCCTCCATTAGGTTCAGCAATCCCTGCCCCTGTAAAGTATCGGCCTCGCCGAGGCGGTTCTTGATGGCGCCGTAGAGCGGCAGGGCCTGCCGGTAGGCGTCTCGGGCGGCGGCTAGGTCGCCGGTGCGCTGGGCGAGGTGGCCGATGGCCTTGAGCGTGTTGGCCTCGCCGAGGCGGTCTTTGATGGCGCGAAAGAGCGGCAGAGCCTGCTGGTAGGCTTCGCGGGAAGCGGGGAAGTCGTCGGTGCGCCGGGCAAGATCGCCGATGGCCTGGAGCGTATTGGCCTCGCCCAGTTGGACGTTGTCGGCGCGGTAGAGCGACAGGGCCTGCTGATAGGCGTCGCGGGCGGTGGTGTGATCGTCGGTGCGCAGGGCGAGGTCGCCGATGGCGCGGAGCGTATCGGCCTCACCGAGGTGGTCGCCATCCGCGCGGGCGAGCGTGAATGCGGTAGTACGAAACCCCAAGCGCCGACACCGACGGGCGCCGCCGTGCCGATCGCCCCAATGCAACCGAAACCGGCTTCGCCGATTCGGCGCGTGATGGCCCTTGGGCGAAATCCGTTTCGCCGCCGACGCCCCGGCGGCCCCCTCCGAACCTCCACAATTCTTCTAAAAAATTCTTTTAATCAGCGTGTTAGCCTGTGATTTCCGGCGTGCCCACCGGCTGGCACGCGGCCTGCGTTATGACCTGCGAGAGCAACCCGCGGCCAGCGCCGACCGGCGATCGGCGTCGGTACCCGCGGCTTCGGGTGGCCCCGCCGCACCTTGGTCAATCACACCGATTGCAACGCCTACGGAGGTCAAGCGCATGTACCAGCCTGAAGCCGAAAACGAGTTTGGTCAGGACGAGTTCGCCGAGGAGTACGAGTTCGGCGATGGTGAATGGGCCGGTGAGGAGGAGGTCTTCAATGAGGACGAACTCCTGGAACTCACCGCCGAGTTGATGAACGTGGCAAGCGAGCAGGAACTCGATTACTTCATCAAGAACCTGGTCAAGCGCGCCGCCGGTGCCATCGGCAAGGCGGTGCGCTCGCCGGTCGGCCAGGCCGTGACCGGGGTGCTGCGCTCGGCCGCGAAAAAGGCCCTGCCGCTCGCCGGCGGGGCGCTGGGCGCCTGGGTGGGCGGCCCTCTCGGGGCGAAGCTCGGCAGTGGTCTCGCGAGCGCTGCCGGCAACGCGCTGGGGCTCGAGGCGGAGCTGCTGAGCCCCGAGGATCGCGAGTTCGAGGGTGGCAAGCAGTTCGTCCGCCTGGCGGGTGCGACGGTACGCAACACCCTGAACAGCCCGGCCGGCGCCGATCCGCGGGCGGCGGCCCAGTCCGCCATCGCCCAGGCGACCAAGGCCTTGGCCCCCGGTCTGCTGGCCGGGCGGCCGGCGGCGAGCGCGCCGCCCGCACCGAGCGGGGTGGCCGGCGGCCGCTGGATCCGGCGCGGCCGGCACATCCTGATCCTCAACGCCTGATGGCACCCACCAGCGGAGCACTGCCATGCATGACATCGATCGCACCTTCATGGAGTCCGGCCCGCAGGCGGGTGAGTACGGCTATGAACAGGAGCAGTTCGAGTTCGCTGATTCGGAGATGGATGGCCGCGCCGGCGAGGTCTTCGACGAGACCGAACTCATGGAACTGGCCGCCGATTTGCTTGAAGTCAACGACGAGGCGGAACTCGACCAGTTCATCGGTGGGCTCATGGGCAAGGCCGCCAAGGCCCTGGGGTCGGCGATCCGCTCGCCCCTGGGCCGGCGCCTGGGCGGCATCCTCAAGGGCGCCGCCCGCCAGGCCCTGCCGCAGCTCGGCAGTGCGATCGGCGGACACTTCGGCGGGGCCGGCGGCGCGCGCCTCGGCGGCCAGGTGGCGGGCAATCTGGCCAGTCGCTTCGGCCTGGAGACGGAGGGCTTGAGCCACGAGGACGAGGTCTTCGAAGTGGCCAAACAATACGTGCGCTTCGCCGGCAACGCGGTGCAGAACGCCGCCGGCGCCCCCCCCGGAGACCCCGCCGCGGTGGCGCGGGCCGCGGCCACCGCGGCTGCCCAACGTCTGGCCCCCGGTCTGTTGTCCACCGCCAGCCCGCGCCCGGTCGCCGGGCGCACTGCACCGGTGGCCGGCAGCGGGCGTAGCGGGCGCTGGGTGCGGCGGGGCAACCGCATCATCCTCTACGGGGTGTGAGCCGCCATGGCCCTGCCCGCCGATGTTGCCTGGACCCTCGCGCAGGAGGCCCGTGCCTTGCTGGGACGGCTCGGGCGGATCAAGTCCTTCGCGCTGCAGGAGGCGATGCTGCCCGCCGCCAACCTGCTGCCGGAGACCCAGATTGCGCTGGAGGCGTTGCTGGCCCGCGGCCGCCGGGAGTTGCAAGGGCGGGTTGGCGACTATCTGCGCTGGCTGCGCGGCCCGGCCGTCCGGCAGGCGGATAGCGAGGAGGCCCACCGGCGGTTCGTGTTCCTGCGCCTGCGTTTCAACGCGGTGTTGAATCAGTTCGACCTGTTCAACGACGTGATCACCCAGCGCAGCGAGAACGAGACCGGCGTCTGGCTCTCCGGGCTGGACCTGGTCGCCGCCGATGCCCTGCACCTGCCGGGTGGGTTCTACCAGGCGCCGCCGGTGATCTGTTACCTGGATCGCGGCATCGGTGCGGCCATCCGGCGGGCGCGCACCCGCCTGCCGGGCGGCGGCGAGAACCCGGTGGCGGTCATCCGGGTTCCGCGGGAGCGGATGATCGGCTACGGCATCGCTTCGTCCCTGATCCATGAGGTGGGCCATCAGGCGGCCGCGCTGCTGGACCTGGTCAACTCGCTGCGCCCGCTGTTGCGCGGCATGCAGCGGGCACCGGGGGCAGGGCGCACCGCCTGGCAACTCTGGGAACGCTGGATTTCGGAGATCGTCGCCGACTTCTGGTCCGTGGCGCGGGTGGGCATTGCCTCGACCTGCGGCCTGATGGGGGTGGTGGGGCTGCCGCGACCCTTCGTGTTCCGGGTCGAGGTGAACGACCCGCACCCGGCCCCCTGGGTGCGCGTGAAGGTGAGCTGTGCGATGGGACGGGCGCTGTACCCGCATCCGCAATGGGATCGGCTGGAAGCCCTGTGGGATGCCTACTACCCGCTGCGGGGGCTCGATCCGGAGCATGCCGCGTTGTTACAGACCTTGGCCGCGCACATCCCGGCCTTGGTTGCGCTGCTGATCAACCATCGCCCCCGCAGTCTGCGCGGACGGTCGCTGATCGAGGTGATGCAGGTGGCGGAGCGCCAGCCGGCCCTGCTCGCGGCGGCCTTCGGGCGCTGGCAGCGCCAGCCCGCGCTGATGTCCCAGGCATCGCCCTGTCTGGTGTTCGCGGTCTTCGGCCAGGCGCGGGCGGATGGGCGCCTGACGCCGGAACGGGAGGGCGAGCTGCTCGGTCGCCTGCTGACTCACTGGGCCCTGAACAGCACGCTCACGGTTGCCTCCGCCTGTGCCCGCCGGCGCCACGCAACCCCATCGAATCAACCACCATTGCTGAGCTTGCGCTCAGGAGGATGACATGACAACCAGGAAAGACCCGCAGAATGCCCTGCTCCAGGGCGCCCCCGCGACGGATACCGGAGCGGCAAAAGGGCGTGTCGAGATCTGTGTGCGCGACGGCGAAGCCCCGTTCGACACCGGGTGGATCGGCATCTACGCGGCCCCCGACAACTGTGACGGCCAGGTGCTTCTCAACTGGAGCCCGGGTGATCAGCCGCCGCTGCGGACCAACCAGGGGGTACTGACGAACGGCTGCTGGCTGTGCGAACACCTGCCCGAGGCCAGCTATTTCGTGCACTTCCCATACCCTATCCATGGTGAGGCGCAGGGTGCAACGCGGTGCATTACCATCCATGGCGGCTGCTACGAGCGCATCTGCTTCGACCTCGGCTACCGGGTTCAGGCCCTGTTCCAGGTGCTCGGCGAGGATTGCAAGCCACGCGGCTGCGCGCAGCCGGTGCTCGGTGACCAGGTGGAAGTGATGCTGGTGGCGACCGACGCCCAGGGCAACCCCGACCCTGGCCGACAGTGGGATCAGCGGATCAAGTCGCGGTTTCCCGCCGGCTTCGAGGACGTTGATCGGTTCGCTGCCCGCACCTTTGCCCAGCAGCTCGGACTGATGCAGGCGCAGGCCGAGATCAGGCTCATGCCGATGTTTACGGGTGTCCCTGAGGCCGTGCGTCCGGTCGGCTTCCGCTATAGCGTCAAGCAGCGTCCGGACGTGCGCATCGGCGGCAACCTCGAGGTCTCCCACCGTCGCCGGGTTGGTGCGCCAAGCGGCCCGATGGCCTTCTTCGTGCACTTGCTCGACGCCAGCAACTCGGTCGGCTTCAATGCCTACCGCGAGTTCATCGACCGGGTGTTGTGCCGGCGCGATGTCGACGGCATCGGTGCGGAGTGCGAAGCCGGCTTCACCGGCGTCCGCAACAAGCTCGGCCGGCTGCAGACCGAGTTGACCGACCACGGTGTCGGCGCCTACGAACTGCTGCGCACCGCCACCGAGGCCTTTCTGCTGCTGCGCTGCTGCATCCGGCCCTGCGATGCGCAGTCGCGCCCGGCGCCTGGTGCCTGGCCGGGCGGGCCCTATCCGGATAATCCGCAGCTGGGTGATTACCGGCGGATCGCCTCGGAGCAATGGCAGGGCCTGTATTGCGATTACCGCGGCACCTTGGCCCGGTTCCTTGGCAACAACCGGCTGTCCTACATCGACCGGGTCGTGCAGACCGCCTTTCCGGAATACCAGGAGCCGGCCCCGGGGCAAGACTCCCGCTTCTGCGATGAGGTGCTGCTGCGCTCGCGGGTGGAGAACCCCTGCTTCATGGAGCTGATCTGGAACTACTGGCATGAGGAGGGGATGCTGGTGCAGGCGATCAATGCGGTCAGCCGACGCTTCCAGAACCTGCGTGCGCCGGGGCAGCGCGATCCGCTCGCGCATCTGGAGATCGACCCGCTGCGCCCGCTCAACAACATCCTCTGGGGCTACGTGGAGCATGAACGCGATCGGCTCTCGATCCGCCGCCGGGCCTATGAGTACCAGCACCAGTACGGGCTTGGCCTGTATGGCAAGGCGGTGGCGAACCTGCGCCCGGCGGACACCCGCTCGAAGTTCATCGAGGCCTTCCATAACCTGCTGAACAAGTGCGCCGACTACTACCGCGCCAAGCAGGATACCACGGTGGACCCGGACGGCTATCCGATCCTGCATGCGATCCAGGAGCTGAACCTGATTCTCGCCCAGGGCGCCCACAACCAGTTCGGGGACCTGGCCTGGAACGCCCGGGTGGACGCGCTGATGCAGCAGTGGATCCTGGCCCGCCCGGAGCTGCGGGACTTCCTGCAGAGCCGCGCGATGGTCCCCTACAAGGAAGCCTGGATGCCGCAGGTGGACACGATGAAGACCCTGCAGGGCTGGAGCGATGTGGTGGTGACCCATTTTCGGGACCTGGGGGTCTTTGGCGAGCAGATCCTGCTCACGATCCGCTGGTACAACTGGTATGACGTGACCAGCGAGGAGGAGGCGAAGGACTGGGCGGACCTGTTGCGGGCGCAAATCCAAAGCTACATCCACGCCTACCGGGCGGTCACCGGCGTGGACCTGAGCAATCTGGACACCGTGGACTACACGATCCCGTCCGTGCACCTGCGCAAGCGTCTGGCCCTGCAGCAGCGCGCGCGCTGAGGGGCGGGCGGTGGCGGACTTCACCTCGGCGCTGTACCTGGGATTCCGGCACCCGAGTCACCGGCTGGCGCCCTGGACGGCGCTCACCGGTGGTCGGCCCGCGGTGCTGGCGGAGCCCCCGGGGGCCGTGGCGGTGAGTGCCGGACTCGCCGCGCTGATGGGCACCCAGGAGGCGCTGCTGTTGCCGTCCACGCTGCATCTGTTCATGGACCTGTTCGCGTTGCTCGCCACGCCCGGCACGGTGATCTGGCAGGACGCCGGGGCCTATCCCATCGCCCGCTGGGGCGCCGCGCGGGCGGCCGCCGCCGGGGTGGCGGTGCAGACGTTCCGCCACCATGACCCGGCCGCCCTGGCCGGGCTGCTGGCGCGGGTCAGGGGACGCCCGGTGGTGCTGACGGACGGCCTCTGTCCAAACTGCGGGCGGTTGGCACCGCTCGCCGAGTACCTGGCACTGGTGCGCCGCCACCGGGGCCTGTTGGTCATCGATGACACCCAGGCCCTGGGGGTGCTCGGGGCCGGTCCCTGCGCGGCACGGCCCTACGGGGAGGGCGGCGGCGGGGTCGCGCGGCATCTCGGGCTGCGCGGACCGGAACTGCTGATCGGCGCCTCGCTGGCCAAGGGCTTCGGGGTGCCGGTGGCGGTGCTGGCCGGCGACGGGGCGTTGCTGCGGCGCTTCGCCGCGCGCAGCGCCACCCGGCTGCATTGCAGTCCGCCATCGGCGGCGGTGATCGCGGGCGCGGCGCGCGCGCTGGCCCTGAACCAGGCCACCGGTGAGGCGCGGCGGCAACAGTTGCTGTCGCGGGTGCGGCGGCTGCGGGCCGGGCTGGCCGGGCTTGGCCTCGGGGCCGACGGCGGAGCCTTTCCGATACAGACGCTACGACCGGTCCCCGGCGTCGCCGCGGCCCTGCTGTACCGGCGCCTGCTCAACCGCGGCGTGCGGGTGCTGCCGCTGCGCGCCCAGGGCGGCGCCGGGCGCATCGGGCTGCTGCTGAGCGCCGCTCACCGCGATCGGGAGATCGACCATTGCCTGGCGGCGCTGGCGGCGTCGCTGACTGAAGCCTCTGCGCGCCGCGCCCCGCGCGGCTCATCCCTGCAACCAGTTGGAGGTGTGCCATGCCTGCTGCACTGAACCCTGAGACCGCGCCCTTTACACTCGCCGCTGCCGGTGAGTGGAGCATTGGGCCTGATGAATTGGCGGATGCGGACGAATGGATGCACCCGGACGAACTTGCCGGCACGCGCCTGGAGGCGGATGAGGTTTGGCGCCGGCGGGGCGGGGGCGTGCGGCGTCCGGGCGGTGTGGTTCGACCCCGCCCGGTCCGTTACCAGGCCCGTCCCCAAGCCCGCAGGCGGTCCACCTGGCCGCCGCGGCCGCGACCCCCGCGGGGGCGTGTACTGCCCCGGTACCCGCGCCGCGGGCTGCCGCCGGCGGCGCCCTGGCCCGGCGAGCCCTTGGACCCGGCACCGGTGCACCGGCTGCAGCACTGTCTGGCGCAGGTCCTTCCCATGCCTGTCGCCATCACCGGCTACATGACGGCGGCGACCCGCGCCGCGGTGCGGATCTTTCAGCGCCGGCAGGGCCTGCGGCCCAGCGGTCGCGTCGATGGCCCCACCCATGCCGCCCTGGCGGCGGCCTGTGCCGGCCGGGCAACCTGGCCGGTCCCCGTGACCTACCCGGAGGATGCGCACACCCTGCCGGTGATTGACCAGGGGGCGGCTGATGATGGGGTTGCGCCCGATGACGCCGCCGCCGACGAAGAGCTGGGCCCCCTCACCGCGACGGTACGCTGGCTGTTCAAACGCGAGGGCAAGGGGTTCAACTACCTGTTCTCAATCGCTGAGGCGGCCCAACAACCGGGCAGCGGCATCTACCTGCTGCTCGGGACCCCCCGCACCGGCGCGCAACGTCGACCGATGCTGCTGAAGGTCGGCCTGGCGGAGACCTTCCGCTCCCGCTTTGGCCCCGCTGGTTACGGTCGCACCAGCGGGACACCGGCGCAGTTGGCGCACCGCGATTACGACGACCTGCGCGCCTATCTCGGCCTGGTGGCGCTGCCGCCGTCGCCGTTGCCGCAGCTCGAACGCGCCCTGGCGCGCACCCTCTATCGCGCCGGCGAGACCCTGCCGCTGGACCGCAAGCCGCCGCCCGAGGGTCCGGTGCAGGGGTCGGTACGGATCAAGAACATCATCCCGCCGGGTCTCGATGCCAGGCTGCTCGCCGCCTACCGCGCCCAAACCGGGCCTGAGCGCCGCCGCGCCGCCACCGGCGCGGCGCGCCCGATCACCGCCGGCCATCCGCCCCAGGTGCCGGTGGGTGCCAGGACCAGACAACTGGTGCTGGAGCCGGGCCAATTCCGGAACTGGGAACTCGGCGGCAGGGACGCGTCACCCCAGCACACCGAGGTCACCCAAATGCATACGCTCGACTGTACCTGCCCGCGCTGCCGCACCCATGGCCAGTGGTCTGCCGGCCCGGTCGCCCCGTTCTCAGCGCAGGAGGAACTGGCCCTGGCAATGGAACTGCTGTCGGTGTCCAGCGAGGCGGAGCTCGATCAGTTCCTGGGCAAGCTGGTCAAGAGTGCCTGGCGCGGCCTGAAGAAGGTCGGACGCTTCGTCGGCAAGGTTGCCAAGCCCTTCGGTCGGGTGCTGAGGGGCGTGGCCAAGGCGGCGCTGCCCTTTGTCGGCAAGGCCCTGGGCTCCTTCATCCCGATCCCCGGCGTCGGTACGGCCATCGGCGGGGCCGTCGGGAGCGCCATCGGCAAGGCCCTGGAGGCGGAGTTCGCGGATTTGGCCCCCGCCGAGCAGGAGTTCGAGATGGCACGGGCCTTCGTGCGGCTGGCCGGCAGTGCGGCCCGAGACCTGGCGGCCGCGCCGAGCGTGGCGGACGCTCCCGAGTTGTTGGAAGCGGCGGTCATCGACGCGCTGCGCCGCCGGCTTCCGGCCCGGCTGCGGTCGGGCGCGCCGCGCGGGGCGGCCGGCGGGCGCTGGGTGCGCCAGGGTGGCGGGATTGTCGTGTTGGGTGCCTGAGCGCTGGTGCGGCACGCAGGAGAATCGGCGACGATTTCAGGTGGTCGTCGTTGTCGTTGTCGTAATCGTGATCGTAATCGACACGCACCACGATCACCGCCCCCTCCAGTATCGAACAGGTTCGATGATGACCAAACGCCTGCGCCAGGGACCACCCAAATGATCATCGACGCACATTGTCACGCCGCGGCCGGCTTCGGCCTGACCGACCCCTGGACCGGACAACCGCTGTTCGCGCGCTATCTGCGCCGGGCAACGGCCGCCGGCATCACCCACAGCGCGGTGTTCGCCAACTTTGCCGATGACTATGCCCTGGCCAACCAACAGGTCGCGGCGCTGGTCCGACGCCATGCCGGGCGGCTGTTCGGCCTTGCCTATGTGCATGCCGAGCGCGACCGGGGGCGGGTTGCGGCGCTGGTGCACACCGCGGTGCACCGTTACGGCTTTGTCGGCCTCAAGGTCCATCGCCACGACGCGCGCATCACCGACGAGGTTTGCGAGGTGGCCCAAGCCTTCGGACTGCCGCTGCTCTATGACGTGGAGACGGAGCTGCGGGTGCTGGACCGGCTGCTCGGCGCCTGGCCGGACCTGCCGGTCATCGTGCCCCACCTGTCGAGCTTCGCCGAACACTGGCGTACCCAGGCGGCATTCCTGGACCGGCTGGAGACCTACCCCAACCTGTACACCGATACCTCGGGCGTGCGCTTTTTCGACCTGCTGGTGCGAGTGGTGGAGCGCTGCGGGCCGGAGAAACTGCTGTTCGGCAGCGATGGCCCCTGGTTGCATCCGGGGCTCGAACTGGCCAAGGTTCGGGCACTGGGGCTGTCGGGCGCGGCGGCGGCGCTGGTGCTTGGCGAGTCTTTTCCGCGCC
>CAYYAY010000073.1:0-30906 GCA_964470155.1 uncultured Lamprocystis sp.
TGTTCCAGCCCCGACGCCGCCAGGCCAGGATGGCCTGACGACGCACTTTCACGGTCAAGCCTCGACCTCCAGTGCGCGGGGCCGCAACGATGGTCACGGCCACGGAAACCGCCTGAGGTGATTTTCCGGAGAGGATCTACCGACGTTTAGGGGCGACTGAAGTCGCCCCTACAAGCGCCCCTCCAGTCGCCCCCCCCAACAGCCATGCGGATTTGGCAGGCAGCCTTACTCCCAAGCAACACCGAAGATCACATGAGTGGTTCGACGATACCTGCCCGCGGACAGCGGTCGCCGCGCTCGACGATGAACCGCACCCGCTGGCCTGTCGCCAACGCCTTGAAGCCGTTCGTCGTCAATGCATTGGAGCGTACCGACACATCGTGGCCGCCGTCATCGCGGGCGATGAAACCGACCCCCCTATCCGCGTTCCATATTTTTACCGTACCGGTCAACATGCTCGCACCCTCTATCGAGCGGATGGATTGGCGCGACCCAGGCCGCGCGCGTTGTACCGACTGAACTACGAGTCAGCGACCGAAAGCTACCATCGGACCTATTGCGAAACAACATCTTTATTATAACTTAATTAAATACTTAGTTCTGCTTGGCAGGAACGGTGACGCCAACGAGAGCAGGGCCGGATCATGATGCCAGGCATCCCGGTGGTCGACCAGCACACGCATCAAGTACGCACGCCCGGCGGTGCCGCGGGCGCCCTGACCCTGCGGACACCTGAACCGATTCTGTTGATATGGTTATACCCGTCGTTGTTGGTTTTTCGTTTCTCGTTTTTCGTAACCCAATGTTTGATAGTCCTTAACTAAAAACGAAAAACCGAAAACTCAAAACCGTTCCGTATAACCGATAGTCCGGTAGACTCCCCATCAATCGAACGCGGTGGACCGCCAACGGGATGTACGCATCGGCGCCATCAAGGGCAAACCGGCACAATCATCTCGTCTGAGATCCCGCTTCACCGTCCGTTGGTCGCTGGCCTCACGGGGGCACCATGGCTGCAACAAACTTCAAGACTGAGAACAATACCTTCCGCAAGCTCATCGGCAACGGTCTGAGCTACCGCATCCCCCGGTTCCAGCGCGATTACAGTTGGACCGACGAGGAATGGGAGGACCTGTGGCAGGATCTGCTCGGCACCCTGCAACCCGATGGTGAGCCGGTTCATTATCTGGGCTATCTGGTTCTCCAGTCCCCCGACGATAAGACCTTTGAAGTGATCGACGGCCAACAGCGCCTGACCACCGTCACCATCGTCATCTTGGCCATCTCCTGCGCGACATGGAACAGGATCTCGATTCGGGCCGCTTTCACCGACAAGACGATCCGCACCACCCAATCCCGCAATAACCGCGTAGTTCGTTTCATTCTCTGCGCTCTGGAACGTCACCTGGTGCCGGACCACGACGACGACGTTACCAGCGACAATCACCCGGCACTCCAAGTGATGGGCCGTTCACGTCAGGGGATGACCCGGCCGTTCGTGTGCCGTGGGGACGATGACCAGGTTTACTTCGTCAAGGGAGCCGGTGCCGGGCGACGCAGCCAATGCCTAACCTTTTTGGTGACTTGGTTCGGCGGGCTGATTACACAAAACGCTTAGAGTTTGCCCTCGGCCACTGGGCCGATATCCTCGCGCAAGTTCCGCCTGCGTGGCTCTTTGCGGACGCGGACATGACGGTTCCCACGCAGTTCGACCTTGAAACAGCACTCCCGGCAGCCATGCGACGCACCACGCTGCGCTATGGCGCCCGACACCGGAGCGCAGCGGTCGGCCGCAGGCTTAGGTTGCGTCGCCCGTCGCCTCGAACGGGAAAGCGGCGGCCCGGGCCGCGCCCCGCATGACGGGGTCGAGACCCCAGAGGACGTGGTCGAGCGGATAGGTCGAGCGGACGCCGAGATCCTCCCAATGTTCGCTGATCCAGCGATCCGCGGCACGCCGGCCAATGTCGTGCAGGTGTTCAAGAAAGGCCCACTCGGCATTCATCTTCGATGACACGCCGAGATCGGCCAAGTCATGCTCCGCGTGAATCCGGTGGATCGCCAGATCGCGCAGGCGTTCATCCTGGTGCTCCGGGGCGGCGCCCAGCAGCTTGAGCATGAGGATGGCGCGAATGTCTTTCAGCAGACTGGAATTAAAGTCGATTTCATTGATGCGATTGAGGATGTCGCGGGCGGTCCGGGGCACGCCCTCGCGAATCAGCGGGTTGATCTGCACGATCACCAGATCGCGCGCGGTGGTCTCGTCGACCAGCGGATAGAGGACGGGATTGCCCATGAATCCGCCGTCCCAATACGCCTCGCCGTCGATTTCGACCGCCTGGAACACGAACGGCAGGCAGGCCGAGGCCATGACCGTATCGACCGTGATGTCCGGTGACTTGAAGACATGCGGCCGGCCGGTACGGACATTGGTTGCGCTGATGAACAGTTGCACGGATTCGCAGTGGTTGACCCGATCGAAATCCACCAGACTCGCCACGAGGTCGCGCAGCGGATTGATGTTCAGCGGGTTCATCTCATAGGGCGACACCAGCCGGCTCATCAGGTCCATCGCGATATAGCCGGGCGAGTAGTCGAGCGACCAGCGCCCGAGCAGCTGATCGACCCAGGTGCGCTGGATCGGGCTGGTCTTGCCGGCCTCGCTGACCGCGCGCCAGAACCGTTTCAGTGCCTCACGCGCACCTTCGCGCCCACCCTGCGCGAGTCCATCGGCGACAACCACCGCGTTCATCGCCCCGGCCGAGGTACCGCTGATCCCCTCGATCTGCATCCGCTCTTCGCTCAACAGACGGTCGAGCACACCCCAGGTGAAGGCGCCGTGCGCGCCGCCGCCCTGGAGGCCGAGGTCGATCTTCTTGACTGCAGTGGTCATGGCGGCCGGGGTGTGGTCAGCCCCCGTGGGCTCTGTGAAAGTTGTCATGCGACAAAGGTTACTCGACCCTCACGCCATGTGGCAATCTTGCGGGTGTGACAGCGCCCGGTCCGCAGACAGCGCCTTCTGGCGACGCCCGCCAACGGATGTTAGAGTTCCGGCCCGTCACGGCGCGACCATCGTCGCCCCGGTGGGGATCGCCGCGGTCGTCCGGGGAATCGTCACGTTATTGGCGCCTCACAACCGGGCGCCTGATCTGGAGTCTGCACAGAGGGGGATCGTCACCATGGGCTTGATTGGTATTCTGCTGGGACTCGCGCTCCTCATCTGGCTGGCTTATCGCGGTTGGAGCGTGCTGCTGCTGACTCCGGTCGCGGCCCTGATCGCCGCCCTGTTCGCCGGCGAGCCGCTGTTGGCCCATTGGACCCAAACCTTCATGGGCGGTGCCGCCGGGTTTCTCGCGCAGTTTTTTCCCATCTTCCTGCTCGGCGCGCTGTTCGGCAAACTGATGGAGGACAGCGGCTCGGTGCAGTCCGTCGCCCGCTTCATCGGCACCAGCCTGGGGCCGCGGCACGCCATCCTCGCGGTGGTGCTGGCCGGGGCCCTGGTTACCTATGGTGGTGTCAGCCTGTTCGTGGCGTTTTTCGTGCTGGCACCCATGGCGCAGACGTTGTTTCGGGATGCCAACATCCCAAGTCGACTGATGCCGGCCGCCATCGCGCTCGGCACCTCGACCTTCACCATGTCCGCCCTGCCGGGCACCCCGGCCGTCCAGAATGCCATCCCCATGCCCTTCTTCGGCACCACGCCCTTTGCCGCACCCGGTCTCGGCTCGATCGCCGCGGCCATCATGCTGCTGTTCGGACTCTGGTGGCTGGGCCGGGCGGAAGCCTCGGCCCGCCGCAACGGCATCGGCTATGGCGGCGCCCTGGGTGTCGCACTGGCTCCCGATCAGGCCGCGAATGACCCGCTGGTGCGGGAGCGCGCCACCACGGCCAGCGCCTTCGACCCGGCCGAGGTGCAGCGGGGCCAGGCGAGTCCCGCGCTGCCTCCCGCCTTCATCGCCTTCCTGCCGCTGCTGGTGGTGGTGACGGTCAATCTGGTGATGAGCCTGCTGGTCCTCCCGCACCTGGACCTGAGCTACCTGGCCGAAGACCGCTGGGGTCCCACCTCGCCGGCCGCGGTGGGCGGCATCTGGTCGGTGATCGTGGCGCTCATCGCCGCCATCCTGACCCTGCTCGCGTTGAACTGGAAACGCCTGCCCAAACTGCGCGAGAGTGTGGACGCCGGCCTCAACGCCTCGGTGCTGCCGGTGATCAGCGTGGCCAGCCTGGTCGGCTTCGGCACCGTGGTGGCCGCGCTCCCCGCCTTCGAACTGGTACGCGCCTGGGTGCTCGGGATCGAGGGCGGCCCGCTGGTCTCGTTGGCGGTCTCCACCAACGTGCTGGCCGCGCTCACCGGCTCGGCCTCGGGCGGACTCACCATCGCCCTGGAGGCACTCGGCTCGACCTACATGCAGCTTGCCGCCGAACTGGGCATCGACCCCGCGCTCATGCACCGGGTCGCGGTGATCGGCGCCGGCACCCTGGACAGCCTCCCGCACAACGGCGCCGTCGTCACCTTGCTGGCAGTCTGCGGCTCGACCCACAAGGAAAGCTATTTTGACATGGTGATGGTCGCCATCGTGGGCGCCATCATCGCGCTGGCGGCAATCATTTTGCTCGGCACACTGTTTGGCTCTTTTTGACCGATTGAAGGCGATTGCCTGAGTCAAAGACGGTCCGCAGAGCGGACCCGACGGGAAAGCCGTAACCCGTAGGGTCCGCCGTGCGGACCAACAGCCGCGCAGATCGCGCGATGACCGGGTTGATGACCAAAGCCGTCGGTCGGGGCGACTTTAGCCGCGGACGGTCCGGTCCGCACAGCGGACCCGACGGTAACACCATGGCCTGTAGGGTCCGCCGTGCGGACCGACGACCGTGCAGATCGCGCGGTGGCCGGGTTTATGATCAAGGCCTGCGCGAACATCACCCACGGCAACGGCCCAAGGAATCAAAATCCATCCATGAACACCAGTGACCCTTCAGCATGAGCAATCGCTTGCAGCGGCAATACCCGCCCGTAATGAACGCAGCCGCCAAGGAGGTTTATTAATGCCCGCGCATCGCCCCCCCGGTCAGCCCTCCGGCCGCCTGAAGACCACCCCTGAGGGCCCAGCGGCCGCCACGCTCGCCGCACTCGCGCGGGGTGCCGGGTTCTTCGGCTTCTGGCTGCTGCTGGCCCGCCCCGGCACGGACGCCCCGAGCACGCCGGATCTGGCCGCCGATCTGGTGGTCGGCCTCTTGGCCGCCGCCGCGGCCGCCGGGGTCAGCCTGCGCCTCCTGCCGCCCGCCCGGAACAGGCTGCACGTCGGCGCGCTCGCGCGGTTCGCCGTCCATTTCATCCGGCAATCCATGGTCGCCGGGGTGGATGTGGCACGCCGCGCCTTCGACCCGCGCCTGCCGCTGAACCCCGGTTATCTGGCCTACCCGGTGCGCCTCGCGCCGGGCACCGGGCGGGCGGCCTTCGGTGCAGTCACCAGTCTGATGCCGGGCACCCTGCCGGTCGGCACCGCGGCCGATGACACCCTGGTCTATCACTGCCTGGATCTCGATCAACCGGTCGCGACCGGGCTCGCCCGCGACGAGGCGCTGCTGGCGCGGGTGCGGGGCGACGGGGGCTGCCGATGACCGCGTTTCTGCTCGGCGCCGCGGCCTTTATCCTGGGGACTGTCGCCCTGGGGCTGATCCGGGTCCTGCGCGGCCCCGGCAATGCGGACCGGATGTTGGCCGCCCAACTGCTCGGCACCGGCGGTGTCGCGGCCTTGCTGCTGCTGGGTGTGGCCACCGGGGTCGGCGCGGTGTCCGAGGTGGGGCTCCTGCTGGCTTTGCTCGCCGCTTTCGGCTCGGTCGCGTTCGTCACCGGTGCCGGCCATTCGAGTGACGTGCCGGCCGCGGACTCCGCCACGGATACTCGGGGCGCGGCGCGGAGTGAACCAAAATGAGCCTCGCACTGGATCTCTTCACGATCATCGCCGTCACCCTGGGAGCCATCTTCTTCCTCGCCGGTACGGTCGGACTGCTGCGCTTCCCCGACACCCTGACCCGGCTCCATGCGCTGACCAAGGCGGACAACCTGGGCCTGGGACTGGTGGTGCTGGGCCTGCTGCCCCAGGCCACGGCGCCCTTCGGCTGGATCGGCCTGATCGCGGTCTGGCTGCTGGCGCTGCTGTCCGCGGCCACGGTCGGTCAACTCCTGGCCGAGGCCGTGCGCCCGCCCGAGTGGAACCAGACCCGGACGCCGGATGCTTCGCCGGATGTTCACCCGAATGCTCCCGAGGCGTCGTCCCATGACTAGCGCACTGGTGGTAGATGCCGCCCTGGTCCTGCTGGTCCTGGGTCTCGCCCTGTGGATCACCGCCGCCCGCGCGGCTTACGGCGCCGCGGTCGGCTTCGTCGCCTACGGGCTCTTGCTCACCCTCGTGTGGGTTCGACTCGCCGCGGTGGACGTGGCCATGACGGAAGCGGCCCTGGGGAGCGGGCTGACCGGGCTCTTACTGCTCGGCGCCGCGGCCCGACTGGCTCCCTACGAGGCCGACGAGCACAGACGCAGACCTGGCCCAGGACTGCGCGTCCTGGTCGGCACCCTGTGTGCGGCTGTTGCCGCCGGGCTCGCTGCCGTGGTCTTGCTGCTGCCCGATCCGGCCCCCAGCCAGGCGCTCGCGGTGGCGGCGTACCTGCCCGCCACCGGGCTGGGCAATCCGGTGACCGGCGTGCTGATGGCCTATCGCGCGGTCGACACCCTGTTGGAATCCGTGGTCCTGGTGCCGGCCCTGATCGGGGTCTGGTCCCTGTCGACCGAGATGGCCTGGGGCGGCCGGCCGGGGTTCCTGACCCCGTGGCGCCCGGGCAGCGCCCTGCTCCTGCTGGCCAGAGTCCTGCCCCCCTTCGGCATCCTGGTCGGCATCCACCTCGTCTGGGCCGGCGCCGACGCTCCCGGCGGCAAGTTCCAGGGTGCCGCCGTGCTGGCCGCCATGTGGATTCTGGTCATGGTGGCGGGCCTGCGGGAACCGCCGCGGGTGAGCGATCGACTGATGCGCTTTCTGCTCGTCGTCGGCCCGCTCTGCTTCATCGGCATCGGGGCGGCCGGGATCCGGCTGGCCGGCGCCTTCCTGGCTTATCCGGAGGCTTACGCCAAACCACTGATCATCGCCATTGAGGTCGGCCTGACCATCTCGGTCACCGCGGTGCTCGGCTTGCTGCTTGCGGGACCGCCGGTGCCTGAGCCCCAGTACCAGCGCCAATCACGGAGGCGGTCATGAGTGGTACGACCCTGTTCGGTCTCTGCGCCGCCGCCCTGGTCGGATTGGGCCTCTACGGGCTGATCTGCCAGCCCGGCGCACTGCGCAAGATCCTCGCGTTCAACCTGATCGGCAGCGGAGTTTTCCTGCTGTTCGGCGTGATCGCCCAACGCGGCGGCGGCGTCCTGGCCTTGGCCGGAACCGGCGCCGACGGCGACCCCGTTCCCCAAGCACTGGTCATCACCGGACTGGTGGTCGCTTTCGCGGCCACCGCCATCGCCGTCACCCTGCTGGTGCGCCTCGCCGAGACCAGCGCGCGCGGGACACTGGAGGGCGATGAGACCCCGGCGCCGGAGTCCTCCGACGCGCGGCGAACATGATGGAGACCCAACCGATGCTCGCCGCGCTGTTTGCGGATCTGATCAACCTGGGCGGCCTCTTGCTGGTCGTGCCGCTGATGCTGCCGGTCGTCGGCCTGCTGCTGGCGCTGCTGGTGCGCGGGCGGTCCCTGGGCCGCTTCGCCCTGGCGCTGCTGCTGCTGGGACTTGCGGCCGCGGCGGTCATCGCCGCCGCCGTCGCGACCGGCGACCAGGCCCTGCATTACCAACTGGGCGGTTGGGCGCCGCCCCTGGGGGTGGCCCTGCAAGCCGATGGACTCTCGGCCGTCATGCTCCTGACCACCGCGGTGGTGCTGCTGGGCGTCGGGATCTATGCCCAGCGGGGCTTCCAGGTCCCGGCCGGCCTGCCCGAAGCCCGCCGATCGCTCGCCTTCTGGACCCTGCTGTGCGGGATTTGGGGAGGCATCAACACGGTCTTTCTCGGCCAGGATCTCTTCACCCTGTTCGTCGCGCTGGAACTCCTCACCTTCTCCGCGGTGCCCCTGGTGGCACTCGACGGCCGGCCCGAGACCCTGGCGGCGGCGCTGCGTTATCTGTTGTTCGCGCTCCTGGGCTCGGTGCTCTATCTGCTGGGCGCGGTGCTCTTTTACGGCACCTACGGCACCCTGGATATCGCCCTGCTGGCTGACCTGATCGCGGGGGCGGACACCTTGCCGCCCGCCGTGCCCGTCGCCGCCGCCCTAATGACCGTCGGACTGCTCGCCAAGACCGCGCTCTTCCCATTGCATCTGTGGCTGCCGCCCGCCCATGCGGGCGCACCTCCGGCGGCCAGCGCGGTGCTTTCGGCGCTGGTGGTCAAGGCATCCTTCTTCCTGATCTTGCGGATCTGGTTCGATCTGCTGCCCGAGCTGCTGACCCTGACGGCGGCCCAGGTGCTCGGCGCCCTGGGCGCCGCGGCCATCCTGTTCGGCAATCTGGTCGCCCTGCGGCAGACCCGGCTCAAGCTGCTCATCGCCTATTCGACCCTGGCGCAGATCGGGTACCTGTTCCTGATCTTCCCGCTGGCGGCGGGCGGCAGTTCGGTGGCCCTGACCGCCGGTGCGCTCCAGGTGGTCGCCCACGCCTGCGCCAAGGCCGCGATGTTCATGGCCGCCGGCCTGATCGCCGCCTCCCTGGGTCATGACCGAATTCGCGAGCTGGGCGGCAGCGGCCGCACACTGCCGCTCACCGTCCTCGCCTTCGGGCTCGGCGGACTGTCGCTGATCGGTCTGCCGCCCAGCGGCGGCTATCTGGTCAAGACGCTAGTCTCCGCGGAGGCGATCGGCACCGGGCAATGGTGGTGGTACCTGGTGGTGCAGGCCGGCGGACTGCTTACCGCCGCCTATCTGTTCTTCGTCTTGAGCCAGGCCCTGCCCGGACCACGCCCACCGGCGACCCCGCACGAACACCCCCGACTGGCGCAGCAACTGGTCGTCCTCGCCCTCGCCCTCTGCGCCCTGCTGCTCGGGTTGCTGCCGCTATCCGCCGTTGACCTGCTCGACATCGGCCGCCCGGCCGCCGCCGACAGCGGCGCCGTGTCCGCCCTGCTGGCCGACGCCTGGAGCCTGGATAAGCTCTGGTCTGGTCTCTGGCCCGTATTCATCGTCGCGGGCCTGGTCATCGCAGTGCGATACCGGCAACAGCGCAAATCGGCGGAGCCGGAAGGGATCAGGCCAACCGCCGCGCCGGGACGCGCACTCGATCAACTGGACAGCCTGTTGCGGCAATGGCCGGTCGCCGGACTCTTGCTGTTGGTGCTGGTCGCGGCACTGGTGCAGACCATGTTGGTTGGGCAGTGAGGAACCATTGACAAAGTCCTCTCGACCACTGTCGCAACTGCCGATGTGCGAGGCTGCGTAGTCAGGGCTTCCAGCCCTGACTGTTCCAGCCACGACGCCGCCAGGCCAGGATGGCCTGACTACGCATGTTCACGGTAAAGCCTCAACCTCCAGAGGCCGATGGTGGATGCGTTGCGCTTATCCACCCGAAACCGGCTCCGTTGTAGGGCGGATAAGGCGCGCCGCTCGGTGTCAGGGACTTGGCAGGACGGTCGCGCGCGCCGCATCCACCAGAGGTCGCACGGTGCCGCCCAAATTAGGAATTGCTGCCCAGGCACTGGGCGGAACGCCGGCCCCTATCAATAGTCCGCCTACTCCAGGCCCGCGTGACACCACTCCAGAGACTGGCATAGTATTCGCCAACACTGCGGCGAAGCCGCGAGTGGGACCGCCGGCAGCCTGCCGGCCCGCCGCCGTCAGGCGGCGTTCGGAACCGATGAAAGTCTGATAAATCGCTGCAAAAAAAGAAAAAACCCGGCGCTTCGCACCGGAGCCGACAGGCTGTCGGCGATCCCAGTCGCCGCCTTGCGGCGGCGGATTGGCTGCCGCGGCGAATGCATGACAACAGGCATCCACCATGAATGACTATGCGGAATACGAAAAGGACTGTAAGGCGATCAGGAAAGCGAACAAGCAACTGCTGACCGAGTTCAGCGCCTGGCTGAAAACCGCGGGCCTTGCCGCCGGCACCATCAAGAATCACTGCTCCAACATCGAGTTCTACGTAAACGAATTCCTGCTATACGAAGAAGCCATAGAAGCAAAAGACGGCGCCACCGAAGTCGACGCGTTTCTCGGCTACTGGTTCATCAAGAAGGCCATGTGGGCGAGCCAGGAAAGCATCAAGAGCAACGCCGCCAGCCTCAAGAAATTCTATACCTTCATGCAGGAGAAGGGCCTGATCGATAAACAGGCACTGGCCGACCTGAAAGACGACATCAAAGACGGCCTACCCGAATGGCTGGCAACCCTGAAGCGCTATGACGATCCGGACGAAGACGAGGTGTGGTGATGCGCTCACCGCAATGATCAACGACCTCGATCAATCATCTTCGTAGGATGGGTTGAGCGCAGCGAAACCCATCATGTGTCCGACTCCGCCAGCAAGTGGTCGATTAAGAATAGCCGCCAACCAACCGCAAGACCAGAGACCAAACCCCGAGCCCCCATGGACGATGACACGACCGCCTACTACCGAGCCAACGCCGACACCTTCTTCGCCGACACCCTCGGGGTGGACATGGCGCCGCTCTATGCCCGTTTTCTGCCGCACCTTCCCGTCGCCGGCCGGATCCTGGACGCCGGCTGCGGCTCCGGCCGTGATGCGCGGGCCTTTCGTGACCGCGGCTATGCGGTCACCGCCTTCGATGCCACGGCCGAACTGGCGGCACTGGCCGCCGCCCATGTCGGCCAGCCGGTCCAGGTCCTGCGCTTTCAGGACCTGGAATGGACTCAGGCCTTCGACGGCATCTGGGCCTGTGCCAGCCTGCTGCATGTGCCCGCTACCGAGTTGCCGGAGGTCTTGCGCCGACTGGTCAGGGCGCTGCGGCCCGGCGGCGTCCTTTATGCCTCGTTCAAGTACGGCAGCGGCGAACGCGAACACCATGGCCGCCGCTTCACCGACCTTGATGAAGCCGGCCTGGCGGCACTGCTCACCCAGGTCCAGGGATTGACCGAACTGGAAACCTGGACGACCGGTGACCGCCGCCCCGGCCGCGAATCGGAGCGCTGGCTCAATGCCCTGCTGAGCGCGACGGCGGATGCATGGCCCAACAGCTGACCACCGGCGGCGCCCGCGATCTCTTTCTGCCCCGACTGCTGGCCGCCATCCGCCGCGCCAATCAGATCGACCTGGCGGTCGCCTTCATCAAATCCAGCGGTCTGGCCCTGCTCTTCAATGCGCTGACCGATGCGGTCGAAACCCGCGGTGCCCGCCTGCGTGTCCTCACCAGCGACTATCTGGATGTCACCGACCCTCAGGCGCTGCGCCGCCTGATGCTGCTCGCGGAGCGCGGCGCCGACGCGCGAATCTTTCAGTCGGACGATCAGAGCTTTCACCTCAAGGCCTACATCTGCGTCCATGGCGACGGGGTACGCGAGGTCTGGGGCGCGGCCTTCGTCGGCTCCAGCAATATCAGCCGCACCGCCCTGACCGACGGACTGGAGTGGAACTACCGGATCGACCGGAGCACCGATCCGGCCGACTTCGCCGACAGCCGTTTCCGCGAGATTCGTGACGCCTTTCAGACCCTGTTCGATCACCCGGCCGCCTACCCGCTAGATCATGACTGGATCGAAGCCTACGAACAGCGACGCAAGGTGCAGCGACTGCCGATTGCGCCCGGCAGCGATGACCCCGAGGAGACCGCGCCCTGGCCTACGGAGGTCCAGCGGGAAGCCCTGACCGCCCTGGCGGATTCACGGGCGGCCGGGTTTCGCCGCGGTCTGGCGGTCATGGCGACCGGACTGGGCAAGACCTTCCTCGCTGCCTTCGACAGCGAACAGATGCAAGCCGGGCGCGTTCTGTTCGTCGCCCATCGCGAAGAAATCCTGCTCCAGGCCGAGGCCAGCTTTCAGCGCGTCCGGCCCCGCGCTCGGATCGGGCGCTATACGGGCGCCCGCAAGGACGCGGGCGTGGACCTGCTATTCGCCTCCATTCAGACCTTGGGACAGGAATCGCACCTGCGGCTCTTTGATGCCGGGCATTTCGATTATGTCGTGGTCGATGAATTCCATCATGCCGCCGCGCCCATCTATCGGCGCCTCCTGCAGCACTTCCAGCCGCGCTTTCTGCTCGGCCTGAGCGCCACCCCGGAGCGCACCGATCAATCCGACATCCTGAGCCTCTGCGACGACAACCTGGTTTATACCCGCCCGCTGTTCGATGGAATCGAACTGGGCCTGCTGTGTCCATTCCATTACTTCGGCATCTATGACGAAACGGTGGATTACCAGGAAATCCAGTGGCGCAACGGGCGCTTCGATCCGACCGCTCTGTCGAACAAGCTCGCCACCCTGGGTCGCGCCCGCCACGCCCTGCGGCACTGGCGGGACAAGGCACAGGAACGCACCCTCGCATTCTGCGTCTCCACCGCCCACGCCGACTTCATGGCCGAGCGCTTTCTCCGCGAAGGTATCCGCGCCGCCGCCGTCTATCGGGGATCTGCACTCGACCGCAGCGCCGCCCTGGAACTCCTGGAGTGCGGCGACCTGCAAGTCATCTTCTCGGTGGACCTGTTCAGTGAAGGCGTGGACCTCCCGGCCATCGACACCGTGATGATGCTGCGGCCCACCGAGTCCAAAATCCTCTTTCTGCAGCAACTCGGCCGCGGCCTGCGCAACCACGCGGGCAAGGAGCGCCTGGTGGTACTGCACTTCATCGGCAACCATCAGGGCTTTCTCAACAAACCGCAGGCACTCTTCGATGTCGGTTCGCGCTACCGGGACCTCGTCGGCTTTGCACGTCAGGCGCGCGACGGACAACTCAAGCTCCCGCCGGGCTGCTATGCCAACTATGATCTGGCAATCATCGACTTCCTGATCCGGCTCCAAGGTCGGGGGCCGGACACCGACTATCAGGCGCTCAAGGACTCGTTGGGCCGCCGCCCGACGCTGGCCGAGTTCTATCGCAGCGGGTCGAACGTATCGGATCTGCATCGCCGCCATCGGCACTGGTGGGCGCTCGTCGACCGCCAGGCTGACCTGACAACCGCTGAAACCGATTGCCTGACGCGCCACGCCGACTTTCTGCGCGAGGTGGAAACCACGGCTATGACCAGATCATTCAAGGCCATCCTGCTGGAATCCCTGCTCGAACTCGACGGCTTCCGTAACCCGCCGCGCATCGAAGACCTGGCCGCCAAGGCGCTGGATGTCTTCCGGCGCCGACGCCGATTCATCGCGGACATTCGCGACGATCTGCGAGACCTGGATACCATCGCGCCCGGCAAATGGCTCGCTTATTGGAAGGGGAACCCCATCAATGCCTGGACCGGGGGCAACCAAGGTGCGGCGGCCAAACGCTGGTTCGAGGTCCGCGACGGCTGCTTCCAGCCAACCTTCCATGTAACTGATGATGAGCACGAGGCTTTTCAGCGCATGGTGCAGGAGTTGGTCGATTATCGGCTGGCCGCCTATGAGCCCCGACTCTCAACGCCGGAGCCATCGACTACAGCAGAGCGCGTCGCGCATTCCGCCGCAATCCTCCCCTTCCGCAAGCGCACTGCCGAACCGGCAGCCGTCGCTGAGATTCCGTATTTCCCGGATCTCCGAATCGCCTGCGGCCACTTCCGCAGCGGCCGGACCGACGCCGATGCATCCTGTCGAATAGGTCCAGGCTTCGGCCGCCTCGACCCCGCCCGTCATTTCGTCGCCCGCGCAGTCGGCAACTCAATGAACGGCGGCAAGCAGCCGGTGCAGGACGGGGACTATCTGCTGCTGGAGTTGATCGATCCCGCCAAGGCCGGCTCGATTACCGGGAACATCATGGTCATCGAGCGTCAAGGGATGGACGGCGAGGACCAGTATCTGCTGCGCGCCGTCCACAAGAGCCCGGAGGGGCGTTACATCCTCAAGGCCACGAATCCCGATTATCCGGATTACGAGGCTGATGAGGGGATGCGGACGTTGGCGCGGCTGAGATCTGTGCTGATGGCTGAAGATCTATTGATAAATCCGAAACAAGGCAAAACTATGGACGACCCATAAGCCGATAAATGAAACTCAGATTCATTATCCGCGATAGCGATGCAATCTTAAAGGCTTTTTAAGTCATATAGTTATCGAAGGTTTCTTTCGGTTATACGGGGCCGCTCCTTCCAGATTACAGGTCCACCCAAGAACATCCTAATCAACACGCGCTCCCTAGTTCAACCTTCAGTTCAAGTAGATACTTGGCAAGCGTAGGGCCGTTCATCAACCACAAACCCATAACTCGCGCATATTCCTTCGCACTAGGATCGAAGTCTGATGTTGTCCAATAGGAGTACACTACAGGAGAGAGCACGCCGAAATCCTGCCTGTCTCTTAACGCGTGAACTTTCTTCAATGCACCACCCACGAACTTTCTTAAGTCGTTTTCGGTTACAATATTACTTTGTCGATATCTCTTGGCCTGCCCTACCACTATCGCTTGAGATACGACCGATGTTGGTAGCCCGCGTCGGTCTAAAGGCGAAAAATTATACCCGATGAAATCGACACCATCGTCCGCAACTTTCCCTGTTGCTTCCGAGTTAGCACCAAGCTTCTTGAGAATCTGGGCGCAAATTTTCTCAAAGTCTGAAGGATCCATTTCTCTAATTAGGGCAAGAGTCGGTTGATGTAAAATATTTCTGCCTCTAATATATGGAGACGGTTCTTGGTCTATTTCAAACGTCTCAAGTTCGCCATCTTCGCGCAATCGCGAAGCCCGGTTACGAAGCTCTTCCGCGATGTGAGGAAGATAGTCTTCAATACGCTCCTCTATTTCTGAAAGGCTCGATTTTATCAGTTTTTCTTTGACGCACGCAATACTAGCAACCTGCAATAAGATCCACTCTTCACTTTGTAAGGAGGAGACTACCCAACTAGCTACTGTTTGAGAGGAAGGAAAACCCATCTTTATTGCCTATTAAGCAGTAGTCTTTACTACATCTGATGCGCATATCGACAACTCATTTATCGACAACTCATTTGAGAACCGGACATCTTATGCCAACCTGAGCGCCACAACCACCTGATAAATCGAGAAAAAATCTAGCACCTACGGTCCGGCGTGCTCGCATATCAAATAAGTCCTCGATAAGAGCCGGACATCTGTGCCGATCTGAGTAATGCAGCAATCTGATAAATCAAGAAAGCTCTGGCGGCTATCGTCCGGCGTGTTCGCATATTAGATGAGCCCTAGATAATCGCTGTAATTTCTTTATTATAAACCGCTGACCGGAGGTTACAGAAAATCTAGCCAACCTATTCGCATGCCTTCATGGATGGTAGGAATTCGGATCAGAAATTAACAGATTAAGCAAGCAATTTACTTCGATCCTCGAGTGCTTGTTCTACAGCCCCCCGAAGCTCAGTCAATGACTGAATAGACGCGCCATCCAAATGACGTAATTTATCTGGAGTCAATGAGCGAATGGCCCCCACTGCAGCAGCAATCTGTGGAAACCAGTCAGCCGGGTGATCTAGTTCGTATCTCGCTAAAGCCCGAGAAAGAGATCCATCTTTGGATCGAAATATGGAAACCGCAGCGGGGTCATCAATAAAAGTGCTCAACTCACGAATATTCACAGCCTTCGGCAATTTCGCCTCCTCTTCATCAGAGCCAGGTACAATCCATGAGTAAAATTCGATCAAGCTAGATTCGTTTCCGAATTTATACGAATTCTCGTCCCAACCGAGCCAGTCCTTTACATTTCGCTTCTTGAATATCTCTTCAAAGTAGCTATACATTTTCGGCTCTGCA
Organism: uncultured Lamprocystis sp.; assembly: GCA_964470155.1. Lineage (GTDB taxonomy): Bacteria > Pseudomonadota > Gammaproteobacteria > Chromatiales > Chromatiaceae > Thiodictyon. The sequence goes on from CAYYAY010000073.1 coordinate 15,893, forward strand.
TACTCGCCGAACTCCTCGTCGGCTTTCATTTGCTCTAACGCCATAAAGCAGCGATAAGCAGTATTGGCCGCACGCGTGGATAACCCCAGACTTTGAGCAACTTCTTGGGGACTCATGCCAGTTTCCCGCAAAGCGAAAACTGCTTTTGCCTTCTGATATGGCCCCCACTCTTTAATACCAGATACATGCCGCAGGCCCGGCAAAATGATCTGGGCAGTGTCTGGTGCATTTTTGTCATCAAGCAACAGACACTCAAGGGTCTGCATATTATTTAACTGGGCTTCGCTCAGCGTTTCCTTGCCTTCAGAGTGGAGATCCAATAGCCACCGAATGGCCGTTACCCTTCGATTACCCTCTATAACAACATACTTTTGAACGCCCTCCGCACCCCCCCCTTTCCAGGGACGTATTACTAGCCTATCCATTTGCAAGAAGCCCAGCGCCCTGATGGTATCCCGAAGCTCCTGAACATCAAAAGCAGGGGTCTTCATCTTATCAAAGGCGGTTCGCTGCACTTTTTCTTCCGCGAACCGACCCTCGGGGATTGGCCGAACTTCTTCCCCTAACTCAGAAAATCGAGGATTATTGGGATCAAGCAGCAAATCGCTGAGGGCGACATTAATTGGTGAAAGGTACTGGTATAGATTCTTCATTTCGCGCAAACCGATAAAAAATCAGGAACAATGAAACCATTGCCGAAAAAATTCTGACGCTTATCCGACGATTCTTGGAAGCCTTGACTATTTCAGTCAGGGAATAATCGGCAGCAAAAGCGCTACGAAACACAGGCAAAGGTGGGGTTTAGCCCATCTGCTAACATCCAAGAAAATATCCCGCAACGTCTTGGGTGCTAACAATAGACAGATTATCTCCGATAGCGGCGTCCGCGTCTCCAAAGGTGCTCCTAACGACTCATAGATTGCCGCAGGCATTACAGGTGCAGATCCGCAGGCCACAGAAAATACGGCCCAAACTTCCCGGACACCCTAAACTCCCCTCCCGCCGCCTTGCCCTTTGCGGTGAGCTTCAAATGCTCCCCATCCCGCTCGACTAGCCCCGCGCTCAGCAACTTGTCGCCCAGTTCGCCAGACCGCAGCCCCAGCGCCTTGGCGAGGCGGGAGGTGGTGAGTTTTTCGAAATCCCTTGCATCGGCGGACTCGGCAGCCGGCTCGCGAACCTCGTCCTTCGGCTGCTCCACCTTTTCGGCCGCGAGTCGGACCTCTTCACTGACGCGGATCAGCCGCTGCGCCTCTTCGTAGGTTTCCCGGTACAGGTCAGGCTCTTGTTCCCGGTCGACGAACACGCCCATCTCGTTGTTGTTCACCTGGCTGAAGTCGTAGAGATTCATGGAGGTGATGATGGCGGAGCGCTCGTTCAGGTAGCACTTGGCGTGCAGGTTCTGGCAGAAGCTGGTGCGAACGAAGGGCAGGGATCGGAGCCAATTGATCTCGTGCGGCGCCAGTTCGCTTTTGCCGTAGACGATTCGCACGTCGATCTTCATGCGGTCTTTGTCCTGGAGCAGTTCGCGGATGCGGTCGTTGAACTTGAGGAACGGACTGATGATGATCAGTCGTTCCCGAGTGGCCTTGATCAGCTCTTCCAGAAAATAGTTGGTTGCACTGGTGTTTAGAAACTTAGCCATGGTTCAGAGTCCTTACCTCGGGGACGGGGACAGTGCAGTGGGCGACGCCATTGGACCGTCTTGCCTTGCGTGATTATCTCCAATGTGGCTTTGACTGTCTGCCGTTTCGTTTACCTAGATGCGACGAAGCGCGCAATTTCTCGCGGTGGTCTTGCGGTTGCCGGTTGCGGATCCGCCGGTTCAAGCGGATAGGCGTCGCGCTGGAACGATTCCGTGACCGTCGCCCTTGCGCCAATGCGCAGATGCATCCTCCTGCCAGGGGCGCCGGATTAGGTCGGGTTATCGTGAAAGTCAGACAGCGACCCTGTCGAAGCGGCCTGTGGCTGCGACGCGGTGTTGTGGTGAACGCCGATGGTCACGATCCCGCGAGGCCCCATCGCGGACGGAGACCGCTCCGACGGAACACGTCCAACGGAAAACGTCCAAGTGCTCGAAATTCTCGACCAGACCGCCGGCGGTCTCGTTGGCGGAGCCCGAGAAGCTAACGTGGTGGCCGGTGTCGTCGGAGAAGACACCGGTCTTGGCATGAAACAGGCCGCGCGCGTAGCCGCCCTGGGCGGTGACGCGCAGGGCGAGCTTGATCTCCAGCAGACCGGCGGCGGCAAGCCAGGCCAGGGCGTTGAGCCGGTCCTTGAGCAGGGCGTCTTCGATCTCGGCCAGACTGCGGGCGGCGATGGTGCGCAGCACCGCGGCCGGGGTGTCGCGGGCACGTTCCAGGGCAGCGCAGTCGTCGGGCTCCAGATGCGGGGAGACGACCAGGCGCAGGTGTCCGCGGCGCAGCGCCAGGCTGGCGACGCCGCGGGCAGCCAGCGCCAGGCCGGCACTGGTGAAGTACCCGGCGGCCCGGCGGTAGAGCACGGCGGTTTCGAGACAGGGGACAAAGAAGCCGCGCACCAGGTCGTCGCGACCGGTGCGGTAGGTGAGTTGCAGCGGGAGTTCGGTGAGGTTGGGCATCAGGTCGAGACGGTGTCTTGAGCCTCATTGCAAGCCGTCGGCAGTGGAAGGCGCCAAGCGTCGGGCGGATGTTGCTGGAACCAGTTGTCGAGATCCGCGAGCGTGGTGATCTCCCAAAAGGCCTCGGCCAAGGCATCGAGATGTTCCGGCGAAAGCGTGGCGATAAGATCCTCGATCTCCGGCGGCAATACCCCAAGACGACACCTGTAGAGTCTTTGCACCATAGGGGTCAAGCGCGCTGCGCGGAAGCCTCTCTCGTAGCCGATGCGCTCCGGGGTCTTGCGTGGAGGCGTCGTCGGACATGATTCTGCTCGTGCCAAGCCGGCTCGCGCCATCAGTGGGGCTGGAGCCAGGCATCCACGTCCGCGAGCGAGACGAAGCCCTCGAGGTGGTTACCGAGGGCATCGATGCGCTCCATCGTAAGGGCCGCGATGCGCTCTTCGATCTCGGGGGGCAGCGCCCCGAAACGCCATCGCAACGCTGTCTGCGCCATGGCCGTCGCCTTGCGCCGACCTTCCTCCCGGCCTTCCTTCAGGCCCTCCAAACGGCCTCGCTGGTACCCGATCCGTTCGACAGAGGTGACGTAAGGCATACGCTTGTTGCACTCCAAGGTGGTGAGTTCTTGCCAGAGCCTGTTCTCCAGCTCGGAAGGCAGCCGCATCATCCAGTCGATGACGGCGAAAAGATCAATGATCCGTTGGCGATCCCAGTCCCGCTCGTAAAGAAGCCGCGCAAGGCGCCATTTTGCAGCATAGCGGCGTTCGGTGTTACCGCGGGGTGTGATCAGAACTGATGGGGCCAGCCCTCTCGGTAGGATGGGCAGAGCGAGAGCGATGCCCATCCTCAAGCGCCGCGGTGACCGGATGGGCATCGCTCTCGCTCTGCCCATCCTACGCGCATCTGCGACCACATCACTTTTGCAGATCCCGCGATGGCTGGATTTACGACCAAGGCCGCCTTCGGACGTGATAACCGGATGTAGGGGCGGGTTTCAAACCCGCCCCTACACCAATCGCCTTACCGCGAATGCACCGCTGCCGGCGGCTGTGTCGGCGGATGTTGCCCGGCCGCCGCCTTCAAACGGGGCAAGAGATCATAAAGCGGCGGGTTGTTCGGCGCGAATTCGGTCTTGACCTGCGGGGGATATTTGACGAGATCCTCCATGTAGGGCTTGAGCGCCCCCTGAACCAGCACCTCCAGCGGGAGGTGGCGCAACCCGACCGTCACGTCCTCCCGCGGATCGGTGTAGAGGTTGACCATCACGACACCGCCGGTCTCCGTGGCGATGGGGCCGCTGAAGCCGCCGGTAAAGCCTTTCTGGAAGAAACCGTCCTCGATTTCGGCCGTGAAGATGTATTTGAATTCGTCAACGCGGATTGCCGAAAGATATTGCAGCAGGGTATAGATGCGGCTGCGGCGGGCCGATTCACCCTGATCGGCGAGCAGCAGGCCGGTTTGGTCGATGCCGTCGATATAGGTCGATTTGGGTACCAGGTCCGCGACCTGGGCACCGGGCTTGCCGGCGAGCGCGATGCTGGTATTGAAGAGGTCGGCGAGGTCGAACAGCCCCTCCGAGCGGCGCGGCTGAATCATGCCCGGCCAATAGGCGAAGGTCGGCACCCGTTGCCCGCCCTCCCAGTTCGACCCTTTACATCCGCGGAACGGGCTGCGCCCGGCCGGCGGCACCTCGCACTCGGGGCCGTTGTCGGAGCTGAAGAAAACCAGGGTGTTGTCGAGTTGCCCGGTCTCATCAAGGGTCTTCACCAGTTGACCCAGGATATGGTCTATTTCCACCATGCAGTCGCTGTAGACGGTGCGGGCGCGCGAGCGGCCGGCCCATGCATCGGACGGGTAGTTGTCGAAGTGACAGCCGCGGGTGCCGTGGTAGAGAAAGAACGGCGCCTTGCTGTCCTTCATCTTGCGGATGAAGGCGATGCTGTAGTCCATCCAGCCGCGGTCGAGATCCTTGATGCTGTTCAGATCGATGACCCGGCCATTCTCGCACGCCTGTTTGTTGGCCGGGGTGCAGTGGACCTCGGTCTTGTTGAAGGGCATCTGCTCCATCATCCGGAACCGGGCCGGGCTCAGCGCGACCTCCGGATTGAAATAGATGTCCCGCCACTCGCTGTACATGTCGGAGACGCTGAGGAAACCCAGAAAGTCATCGTAGCCGGTGTTCTGCGGCAGCGAGCCCTGGTTCTCACCCATGTGCCATTTGCCGACCGCCTGGGTGACATAACCCAGCTGCTTGAGGATCATCGGGAGCGTCGTCGCGCCTTCCAATCCGCCCGGCTGACCGTACATGGGTGGATAGAGCAGTCCATGATGCAGCGGGTTCTGGCCGGTATGGATGCTAGCGCGGGTCGGTGAGCAGGAGGGCGTGGAGTAGGCCGAGGTGAGCACCAGGCCGCCGGCGGCCAGCCGGTCCATGTTGGGCGTCTCGTTGCCGACCGCGATGCCGCCGCCGTTGAAGCCCGGATCCATCCAGCCCACGTCATCCAACAAAAAGATCAGGATGTTGGGCTTCTTCCCGGACTTCTTTTCCAAGGCCGCGAGCTTGTCGCGGGCTTGCTGTTCCTGCGCCGGATGGGCGATGACCGGGTACATGTTGTCCGCCGGCTTCACGTCCTCCAGGTGAATGAACTGGTCCGGGTGGTCATAGCCCGCGGCGGTCGTCGGACCGGTGGCGGCGCCGCGCGGGTTCGCTGCCGGTGCGTCGGCCAGGGTCCCGCTCGCCGCGAGCACCAGGGCCAGGGCCAACGTCGGTGCCGCCGCAACATGCCGGGACGGGCGGGTCGGAAACCATCGGCTCATGATCGGTATCTCATCTACATGCTTGATTGAGAAAGGATGCGCGAGGCGTCCGCCGAACGACACGGGGGTTGGCGATGGATCGATCGTCGCGGTCGGACGGGGCACCTGATGCGCAACGACACGGACTTCTTCGCGAATCGCGGTATGATGCGGCGTCGCAAAACCTCAGTAAAGACGAGGCTTCGCAATTTGTTCGATTGAAAGCCGGCCTGGATGCAACAGGCAGGCTCACGCCGATGTTAAGCGAGGAGAGCAACCCATGCGCCTATTCGACGCCGAGCCATCGATTATTCAGGATTTGAAGGACGAGAGCGACGTGCTGACCGAGAAGTCGGGGGTCTCTTTCACCGTGGTCACCGCCCGACACCCGACACTCGGCAAGCTGGTCATCGTCATCGGCAAGGATGGATCGGGGGTGGTCGTGGAAACGGACGAATAGCCGGTCGTCGACCGGTCTAGTCGTCCGCCTGGTGACGCCCGCGCAATTGCTTGGTGGCGGAGGTGGCGCGCTTGGTCTCCAGCCGACGCTCCTTGGACGCGCGCGTCGGCTTGGTGGCTACTCGCGGCTTGGGCTTGTGGGCGGCGAGCCGGATCAGTTCCACCAGACGCTCGCGGGCGTCCTCGCGGTTGCGCTCGCGGGTGCGGAAGCGATGGGCCTCGATCATCAGGACGCCGTGGTTGTCGACGCGCCGGCCGCCCAGCCGGATCAGCCGCCGCCGCACGTCTTCCGGCAGCGACGGCGAGCCGGCCACGTCGAAGCGCAGTTGCACCGCCGTCTCGACTTTGTTCACATTCTGGCCGCCGGGCCCGGGCGAGCGGATAAACCGCTCTTCGAGCTCGAGCGGGTCGATGCGGATGCGGGGCGTGATCTGGATCATGACGCTTGTGCTGCTGCCGGCGGGCGCCGCGCTACCTGATCCCCAGCCGCGCTGTTATTCGCGAGATGCTCACCCCGGTTGGCCCGGACGCGCCGGGTCGGGCGGTGGCGCGGCGCTGGCATAGCCGCCGTTAACGGCTCCCGGAATCGCCGCGACCGCCTGAACCAGGGGCGCAATGATCAAGAACCGCATATTCCCGGATAGGCCAATAAAGATCAGATAGAAAATGGCAATGACCGTGAGCGTGGTAATAACCAGGCAAAAAAAGATAGCGACAACCTCACTGGCCCGATAATTTGGTGCGGACACGGCAAATTTCGCCATCTGGTAGGGAACCAGCGTGGTCATTATCAGGGCGAGCAAAAATAAGGCCCAGCCTTCACTGAGTTCGTTGCGATTGACGAAGAACGTCAACACCTGGTTTGCCAGCCAATAAATTGAAAACAGACCAACAAGATAGAGTAAGACGCTAAACACAACGCACCCTGCGAGAAACAGAACGCGCCCTGCGATTCGCGAATAATCGCTCATTTGTACTCCCCGTTACCGTGACGACTTGCCGAGCCGGCGAAGTTCACCAAGAACCACGCGGTTTGTCAAAGACGGTCCGCTTCCCTGGTCGCGCAACCTCGAACCAGTCACCGTCCATGGAAATAGGGAAGGTACCACGAAATCCGGCGCTCGCGCCGCCCCGGACCGGTGATGCCCCATCCTCACACAAGTCCTCCTGGGGGAGGCGACTGCTATCCTGACGCCTGGGCCGACCGGCGCCTGACCAGTTGCCATGAGGGTGCCGCCACGGGTCGTCTTGGACACCAATCCGGTCCTCTCCGCACTGGTTCTCAACATCACCGAGCCGTTCGCGTGCCCGATCATCCCGCCCGCCGCCTTGCTGGACCTGATCCGGCGCGCATGATGCCTTACCTATCTGTAACGAAGCGTTAAGCCGCCGGCCTATCCAAAGCCCCGCGAATTTCAGACAATCCACGCCTGCCGGCCCGCGGTCCGGGCCATCCGACAGAGGAGCATCGCCTTGGATCAGACCCTATCCGACCCCCCATCAGACCCGCAGTCCGATCAGGCACACGCCCTCGCCGCCGAGTTCGCCGCCTTGCGTGATCGCGTCGGCCGGGTCATCCTCGGTCAGACCAACCTGGTCGAACGGCTGCTGATCGCCCTGCTGGCCGATGGGCACCTGCTGGTGGAAGGCGCGCCGGGGCTGGCCAAGACCACCGCCATCAAGCAGTTGGCGCTGGGGCTCGAAGGGGATTTTCACCGCATCCAGTTCACCCCGGACCTGCTGCCGGCCGATCTGACCGGCACCGAGATCTATCGGCCCAACGACGGCACCTTCCGCTTCGACCGCGGGCCGATCTTCCACAACCTGCTGCTGGCCGACGAGGTGAACCGGGCGCCGGCCAAGGTGCAGTCCGCCCTGCTGGAGGCGATGGGCGAGCGGCAGGTCACCGTGGGGCGGGAGACCTATCCGTTACCCCGCCTGTTCCTGGTGATGGCGACCCAGAACCCGATCGAACAGGAGGGGACCTATCCGTTGCCGGAGGCCCAACTCGACCGCTTTCTGATGCATGTGCGGGTGGACTACCCGGACGGGGCGACCGAGCGCGCCATCCTGCACCTGAACCGCGACGAGGCGCTGCGCGAGGGGCCTGAAGCGGCCGGGGTGCGGCTGAGTCAGGCGAGCATCTTCGCCGCCCGCCGTGCGATTTTCGGCCTCTACATGGCCCCCGAGGTGGAGGACTATCTGGTGCATCTGGTGATAGCCACCCGGCGGCCGCTGGAGTATGCCGCGGATTTGGGCGGCTGGCTGCGCTTCGGCGCCAGCCCCCGCGCGACCCTGGCGCTGGATCGGTGCTCCCGCGCCCGCGCCTGGCTCGGGGGGCGCGACTACGTCTCGCCGGAGGACCTCCAGTCCGTGGCCCCGGACGTGCTGCGCCACCGGGTACTGCTGTCCTATGAGGCCGAGGCCGAGGGCAAACACCCCGACGACTTCATCGCCGCGCTGCTGGCGCGCGTCCCGGCGCCTTGAGCCATGTCCGTCCTCGCGTCGACACCTTCGCCGGAGGCGCAATCCGGCATCCGCGCCGGACTCACCGAGTTGATCGCTCTGCGCGAGCAGGCGCGGCGGCTCGATCTGGCGCCGCGCGGGCGGGTGCTGGCGACCCGCAGCGGCGGTCATCTGTCGCGCTTTCGCGGGCGCGGGATGGAGTTCGACGAGTCGCGGGTCTATCAGCCGGGGGACGACCCGCGCAATATGGACTGGCGGGTTACCGCCCGGGCCGGCACGCCCCATGTGAAACTGTTTCGCGAGGAACGGGAGCGCCCGGTGTGGCTGCTGGTGGATCAGGGGCCGGCCATGCGCTTCGGGACCCGCGTCGCCTTCAAGTCGGTGCTCGCGGCGCGTGCCGCGGCCCTGCTCGGCTGGGCCGCGGTGGACCGCGCGGACCGGGTGGGCGGCCTGGTGTTCGACGAGACCCGCCATCTGGAGCGACGGCCAGCGGCCCGCGGCAGCGGTTTGCTGCCCTTGCTCGAGCGCCTGACCGAGCCCCCCACGGCCGGCGGTCGGGGTTATGACTCACTGGAAGTCGCGGCCGGTCACCTGGTGCGGCTGGTGCGTCCGGGCAGCCTGGTGGCGGTGATCAGCGATTTTGCCGGCGTGCACCCGCGGTCCGGCCGGTGGCTGGCACAGCTTGCCGCGGGCAGCGAATTGCTGCTGATCATGGTACACGACCCCATGGAAGCGGCAGCGCCGCCGCCGGGTCTTTATCCGGTCACCGATGGCCTGCGCCGCGGGGTGCTGGACCTGACCGGAATGCGCAGCCGGGTATCCTATGAGCAGCGCTACGCGGTGCGCACCCAAACGATCGAGTTGTTGGCGCGGCGTCATCGGGCTCACCTGCTGCAGTTGGTGACCGACGAACCGGTCGGCCCCGCGCTGGCTCGCGGGTTGCGTGCGCGGGCCGGAACGCGCGGCGACCCGCTGGGAGCGGCCTCAGGCCGCGCTGCGGGGCCGCGGTAGCTCGCGACCGTTCGGCAGTTTGCGCGGCCCGATCGCGGCCGGAGGCCGCTCCCACGGGGACCTGGCCGAATTTGCTGCTGCGGTTACGACAACGATGGTCTTCGTTTTTCATTTGTTTTGACGCGTGACGCACCACTGCCGATGGCCGATCCGACCCCCATTTCCGCCCCCACGACCCAGTCGTCGGCCATGGCCGACCCGCTGGCCGGGCTGCGCGACTGGCATCTGCCGGAGCCGGTGGCCTGGTGGCCGCCGGCGCCGGGGTGGTGGCTGGTCGCCGGGCTCGCCCTGACCGCACTCGTGCTCGGCTGGGCGCTGTGGCGCCGTCGGCGCCGCCAGGGCGCCGCGGTACGGGCCGCCCTGAGCCGGCTGGCGGCCCTGACGCAGGCGCTGCACACCGGCGGCGATCAGCGCCGCTTTGCCGCGGAGGTCTCGCAACTGTTGCGGCGGTTGGCGCTGATCCGTTATCCGCGGGAGCGGGTGGCCGGACTCACCGGGTCCGCCTGGCTCGCGTTCCTCGATACGACCGGCGGGGGTGACGGGTTCACCCGGGGTCCCGGACGGGTGCTGGCCGATCGCCCCTATCGTGCCCCCGGCGATCCCGCGCCGCGCTCCGGCGACCCGGCGCTGACGGCCCAACTGGACCCCGTCGCGGTGACGGACCTGGCCGCCCGCTGGATCCGCGCCCAGCAGGAGACGACGCCATGATCACGCTCGCCTGGCCCTGGGTGCTGGCGGCCTTGCCCCTGCCGCTGCTGGCCTTGCTCCTGCCCCGCGCCCAAGCGGCCGGCGGGGCCGCCCTGCGGGTGCCTTTCTATGGCGAATTGCCGGGGGTCGCGACCGGCGCGGCGCGGCGCCGCCCCTGGTGGCAACGCCTCGCCGCCGTCCTGGCCTGGACGCTCCTGGTGCTGGCGGCGGCACGGCCGGAGTGGGTCGGGGATCCGGTGAATCTGCCGGTGTCCGGGCGTGATCTGATGCTCGCGGTTGACGTGTCGGGCAGCATGGAGCAGGAAGACTATGAACTGGACGGCCGGATGGTCTCACGGCTGGCGGTCATCAAGGCGGTGGCCGCCCGCTTTGTCGAGCGCCGCAGCCAGGATCGGCTGGGCCTGATCCTGTTCGGCAGCAACGCCTACGTGCAGACGCCGCTCACCTTCGACGGCCGCACGGTGGCCACCATGCTGCGCGATGCCGTGGTCGGGCTGGCCGGTCGGGAGACGGCCATCGGCGATGCCATCGCGCTCGCGGTCAAGCGCCTGCGCGATCAACCGGACGACAATCGGGTGCTGATCCTGCTCACCGACGGGGCCAATACGGCCGGTCAACTGGAGCCCCTGGACGCCGCGCGGTTGGCCCAAGAGGCCGGAGTACGCGTCTACACCATCGGCATCGGCGGCGGCGAGATCGGCATCCGCACGCCCCTGGGAATGCGGCTGATGCGCCAGGGGGGCGATGTCGATCCGGAGACACTCAAGCGCATCGCCGAACTCACCGGTGGACGTTTCTTCGCCGCCACCGGCCGCACTGAATTGGAGGCGGTGTACGACGAACTGGATCGGCTGGAGCCGAGCCGCCGCGACGAGCGCACCTATCGGCCGCGGGAGTCGCTGTTCGTCTGGCCCGCGGCGGCGGCGCTGCTCCTGAGTGTCCTGATCGCCCTGCCGGGCCTGGGGGTGCGCAATGCCGGCTGATCTGCACTTTCTGCGGCCGCTGTGGTTCCTCGCCCTGATCCCCCTCGCCGCCCTGCTCATTGGACTGTGGCGCCGCCGCCGGACGGCCACCGTGTGGCGGGGTCTGGTGGATGCCCATCTGTTGCCGCACCTCCTGGTCGGCGACGCTGCCCGCCCGCGCCGCCTGCCCTTTGCCTTGCTCACGCTGGCCTGGTTGACGGGCGTGACCGCGCTGGCCGGACCGGTTTGGGAGCGCCTGCCGCAACCGGTGTTCACCACCGGGGCCAAACGGGTGATCCTGTTGGACCTGTCGGCGAGCATGAATGCCGCGGATCTGGCGCCCTCGCGGCTGGCCCGGGCGCGTTTTGCGGTCTTGGACCTGCTCAACGCCACCCGCGAGGGGCAGGTCGCCCTGATCGCCTTCGGTCCGGATCCCTATATCGTCTCACCGCTGACCGGCGACGCCCAGACCATCGCGGCGCAGGTCCCACGCCTGACCACCGAGCTGATTCCGGTGCCGGGTCCGCGCCGCCCGGAGCGCGCGCTGGCGCTGGCCGGCGAACTGTTGGCCCAGGCCGGTGCCGGCGGCGGCGAGGTGATCCTGATCAGCGACGGGGTCACGGAGAGCGGCGCCGGACTGGGCACCCTGGTCAACGGGGCGGCCCGCACCTTGGCGGCGGCCGGCCATCGGCTGTCGGTCCTCGGGGTCGGGACGACGCAGGGAGCGCCTGTGCCTGATGCGAGCGGCGGCTTCTCCGCGATCGGCAACGGTGCCATCGCGCTGTCGCGACTCGACCGCGCGGCCTTGGCAACCCTGGCGCAGGTCGGCAACGGCCGCTATGTGGAGTTGGACCCGGCGGGTCGGGACACCCACACACTGATCACCGCGGGGGCACCGGCCCCCCTGGGTGCGATGGTCGAGCAACAGCACCTGACGGCCGATCAATGGCGCGAGGAGGGTCCGTGGCTGCTGCTGGCCCTGCTGCCGATCGCCGCGCTGGCGTTGCGGCGCGGCTGGCTGGTGCCGGTCATGGCCCTCGCCCTGGTGCTGCCGCCCGGCTCCGGCTGGGCCTTCGGCTGGGACGACCTGTGGCGCCGGCCGGATCAGCAGGCGGCCCGAGCCTTCGCGGCGGGTGACGCCACGGCCGCGGCGGAGCGCTTTCAAGACCCGGCCTGGCGCGCCGCGGCCCGGTATCGCGGCGGCGACTATGCGGGTGCCGTCGCCGACCTCGCCGGACTTGAGGGGGCCGCGGTCGACTATAACCGCGGCAACGCGCTGGCGCGTCTGGGTCAGTTGGACCAGTCGATTGCCGCCTATGAGCGCGCGCTCGAACAGGCCCCGGATCATGCCGACGCCCGCGCCAACCTGGAGCAGGTCAAACGGCTGCGGGACCAACAACAGCAGCAGCAAAACCCATCGTCCGAGCAAGGGCAGCCGGGCGAAAGCGCTGCGGGCGAGGACCCATCGACCGGCGCGGACCCGAGTTCCCAGGGCGGCGATCGGCCGCCGGACGCTGCCGATCAAGGAGGCGAGCAGAACAGGGATCAACCTCAGAACCAGCAAACCGGCCCCGGACAGGACGGAGCCCAACCCCAGGAGACCGGCGGGCAGGACGAGGGTTCCAGCGCGCGCCCCGGCGAAACCGCGAACACTCCGGCGGACACCGGACAAGCGTCGGCCGGTCAGGACCCGGGCACACCGGGCACGCCTGCTCAGGCGGCGGGGCGCACCGGCAAGTCGGCGCCGCCCACGGCGGGCGATCTCGGTTCCCAGGACCAGGCGGCGGAACCCGAGGTGTCGCTTGCGAATGCGGCCGACGCTGGTCCAGATGCGAACGAGGAAGGGCCTCAGGCCGGCGCCGCACCTGGCCAACCGCCGGGCACCCCGGCGCCGGCCGGGACCGCGCGCCGCGCCCAGGCCGGTGCCGCCGATCTCAGCATGGAGGAGCGTGAGCAACAGCAGGCCTTGGAGGCGCAGTTGCAGCGCGTCCCGGACGACCCGGCCGGTCTGCTGCGGCAGCGCTTCCTGCTGCAGCATCTGCGGCGGGAGGGACGGTTGCCTTGATCCCGTAGGGTCCGCTGTGCGGACCAACGACCTTGCCGCGAATCGCCACGCCCGGAATTCCATGCGCTAAGTTCAGTCAAAAATCCCATGCACAGACCCATCGCTACCTGGCTTTCACTGTTGATGCTGTTGCTGCCGGTCGGACCTGCCCGAGCGGCGGACGACTTCAGCGCGGAGTTGGACCGGACCCAGGTGCGCGCCAATGAAACCTTGACCCTGCGGCTGCGTGCCGAGGGTCAGCTCGCGGGCGAGCCGGACCTGACGCCGCTGAACCAGGACTTCGAGGTCCTGAACCAGAGCAGCGGCACCCGGATGAGCATCATCAACGGCGCCGTCAGCCAGACCCGTGAATGGACCCTGGAGTTGGCTCCGCGGCGCGGCGGCCGGCTCCAGGTCCCGCCGCTTACGCTCGGCGGCCGGCAGACCAGCCCGGTCGCGGTGGAGGTGATACCGGCCGATCAGGCCGCCGCGGATACTGGTTCCAAACCGATCTTCGTGGAGACACGGGTCGAGCACGCCACACCCTATGTGCAGCAGTCCTTTGTCTATCGCATCCGGGTGCTCTACCGGGAACAGCCGCGACGGGCCGTCCTGTCCGAACCGCAAGCCGAGGGGGCGACGCTGGAACGGCAAGGTGAGGATCAAAGCAGCTCCGAAACCATCCAGGGCCAGCGCTACACGGTCATCGAACGCCGCTACCTGGTGGTACCGCAGCGCAGCGGCCCACTCACCATCGCGTCGCCGCGGCTGGAGGCGCTGCTGCCGGAGAGCCGGTCCGCGGGGCGCCGCGGCCCCTTCGCCGATTTCAATGATCCCTTCGGCAACGCGCCCTTCCAGGACTTGCCGGATCTCTTCGACCGGGGTTCCGGCCGCCGCGTGATCGAGCGGGGGCAGGATCTGACCGTCCAGGTCCGCCCCCAACCCAACACCGGCACCGCACCCTGGCTGCCTGCCGAGTCGGTCCAGCTGTCGGAGGAGTGGACCCCGTCCCCACCGCGTTTGCGCGTCGGCGAGCCCGTCACCCGCACCCTGGTGATCACCGCCCGCGGCGTCACCGCGGCCCAGTTGCCGACCCTCGATCCGGGCACACCGGAGGGCGCCAAGGTCTATCCCGAACCGCCGAAGGGCGAAGACCTGCCGGGCACCGCCCCGACCGCACTGAAGACCCTCAAGATCGCCCTGGTACCGAGCCGCGTGGGTGAACTCATCCTGCCGGAAATCCGGGTGCCCTGGTGGGACACCACGGCGGATCAGGAGCGCGTGGCGGTGATCCCGCTACGCCGGGTCCAGGTGGAACTGGCGCCTGGTGAACCAGCATCACCGCCGCCACAGACCGCGGCGGTCAACCGCCCGGCCGCGTCCGCGCCCAACCAAGTCACCGCGGAGGCCCCGCCGGCCGCGCGTGATACCGGCGTCGACGCCCCAGCCACCGACAGCACCAAGGTCCCCTGGCCCTGGCTGACCCTGTTGTTCGCGCTCGCCTGGCTCGCAACCCTGTCCTGGGCGCTGCTGCGGCGATCCGGGCGCGGCGGGAGGGAACAGGTAGCAACGATGAAACCGCAGCGCGGCGAGGCCGCGGCGCGGACTCGGGTGCGCCGGGCCTGCGCGGCGGCTGATCCCAGGGCCGCCCGTGCCGCCCTGCTCGAGTGGGGACTGGCGCGCTGGCCGCACCACCCACCCCGCGGGCTGGGTGACATCAGCACGCGCCTGGGTCCGGCGGCCGGCGCAACGGCAGACGTACTGGAACACATCGACCGGGCCGTTTACGCTCCCGGCGGCGCAGTCTGGGACGGGGCCGCGGCCTGGCGCACCTTGGAGCCGACCTTGCTGATGGCCGCGCACCAGGGGCGGACGTTACCGGTCGACCCGCTACCCCACCTCTACCCGCGGGCGGAGGGTTGATATACCCGTCGTTGTTGGTTTTTCGTTTCTCGTTTTTCGTAACCCAATGTTT
>CAYYAY010000074.1:0-30210 GCA_964470155.1 uncultured Lamprocystis sp.
GCCCGAAGCCGCCTAACCACAAATCCCGTGTCCACTACATGGGGGCAAGGCCCGAAAGCCCTTCCCACCGATGACAGGTAGAAGTGGGCGACCTTGCCCCATCCGGGTGCTTCTATCGGATCCCGCAATCTGGCGACAACCCCCGCCGACACCGACGCACGGTGATTCCGGAATACTGATCCTTACCTGTGCGTCCGGTAGCCAGGCCCCGCACCGGGACAACGCGACCGACAGGGAACGGAAAGTTGGCACTGGCTTTCTGGCCCGCCGTCCAGGGATCGCCCGGATAGTGCAGGATTTGCTGTTTCAGCGACCAGGCCGGCGGGTATCGATAAACGTACGCCAGCGCCCCGACTGCGCCAGCGAAATCGACGGTTGGCGGGAAGACATGGCACATCTCCCGGATGCTGCGTGTTCACGATGTGGCGGATTACAAGGCGCTCCGAGACATGGATGCGAGCTAATCAACAACTCCAGAGCCCTGTCCCCAAGGCCGGATTTGGTCCCGCACCGAACGGTATCCCTTCCCTGTTTCCGAATACATTTTAAGTTCTAGACGAGGCTGCTCATCCAGCGCGTCCAGCAACGGTTGCGTGACGGCTCGGGCGCAAGCTAAGGCATCACGAGCTATTTCATCCCAGTGGTCGGCGTATACTTCGAAGTCATCGGCCTTGACCGACTTCCGGCATACCGCGGATTTGCAATTCAATGCCATCTCAAAATCCCTCCTGGTGACTCCGTAATCGACTCGGATTTCCTCCCCCGATCCAATGTCGCGAACGGCAATATCGAAGCTCCAACCGGTTGTCACGGTGTTCCCCTGACAGCAATGGTTCATATAATCACCAATGTCTTGGGAGTTAAACGGTCCACCTTCGCTCTCCATCGTGGACAAGTCCGCTAATTCTCTAGTCAAGAGGGGATGATCAAGACCCACGTTAACTTCTGAGATGTAGAGGTCTGCAGGATCCCATACCCACGTAATAGTTCCCTTCGGAATAAATTTGGTGGCAAAAACTCCGACCCCGACCTGCGGAGAAACTAAGCGGATTTCAGTATCGGGATGCATCATCGCAAACCAACGCCCCTCTTACAAGCCATGGGCCGCCCACGCGGCCACCAGGTCACCAGGTCACCAGGTCACCACTCTACTGTTCGGTGTCGACGCCGAAGATGGAATTCAGTCAGCCGCGTCACCGCGCTCACTGCAACCGCCGCCTCTACCTCGACGCCGACGTTGTAATCAACGGACATCGTGACCAAAAGCCAAGCAAACGGACTCCGGGCAACCCGGGGCACATCACAAATTCGCTGCTCAACGATCCACTTCAACGTCACACGAGACTTATGGGAGCAGCTCGTCAAGCATGCGGCCAATCGCGGCCATCGACGCTGGTAGGAACAGACCGTCATGCGTTGAGGACAGTTCGTGAACTGATATTTTTCCGTTCACGTACGGATTCCATTGCGCAAGAATTTCCTCGCGGGATGACTCCGTGTCGATTGTGGGCAGAAAAAGGATGCAGTCACCGCTGTAAGTCGACGGGACAAAGCTCCCTACTAGTTTAGTAATATTGTCAACCACTGCAACGAAAGAGGGCGCAACTAAATTATCGCGCTGATCATCAAGAGTTGATCCACCGCTACTCCATACGCCGAGCGTTCTCGGGACGTAATCTTCAGCGGATTCCGCATCGGCAACAGGCTCTCCGGGTTCCTCTGGTTGGGTCGGCGATATCAAACCCAGCAGGGCGACTTCTTTTCCGTCACGTTGAAGTTTGGCTGCCATGGCATGCGCCACCAAGCCGCCGAAACAATATCCCAGCAGAAAATAGGATCCTTGTGGTTGGACCGTTAGCATCTGCTCGACATAGTCATCGACGATCTCAGATACCGAGGTCGGCAGCGGTGCGTCAACGCCCAAACCGCGTGCTTGGAGTGCGTAGATGGGTCTGCCGGACAGGTGGCCGGTCAAACCCCGAAAACCCCAACCAAGTCCGATGCCTGGATGGATGCACCACAGGGGTGGTTGTGTTCCGCCGACCCGAATCGGCAGCACCGTGGCGTACGGATCCGAAGGCTCAACAGTGTGTTCGACGGCTAGCCAGTCGGCCAGCCCGGCCACCGTCGGGGCCTCGAAGACCACCCGGATCGGGACTTCTGCCCCCAACACGGTGCGGATCCGCGCCACCAGCCGTGTGGCCGACAGTGAGTGCCCACCCAGATCGAAAAACGAGTCCTCGGCCCCCACCCGTTGCAACCCGAGTACCTCGGCGAACACCGACGCCAGCAGCCGCTCATGCTCAGTGGCCGGTTCCCGGAACGCCGCCGTAGTGGTGAACTGCGGGGCCGGCAACGCCCGCCGGTCCAGCTTGCCGTTGACCGTCAACGGCAACCCCTGCACCACCATCACCACCGCCGGCACCATGTAGCCCGGCAGCCGCTCAGCGACATACCGGCGCAACCGTGGCCCCCACTCGGTGGGATCACCGGCCGGATCGTCGAGCACCACATAGCCGACCAGCTGCGGCTCACCGGTATCAGGGGTGTGGGCGATGACCACCGCCTGGGCCACTGCGGGGTGGCAGGCCAGTACGGCTTGGATCTCGCCGGGTTCGATGCGGTATCCGCGGATCTTGACCTGTTCATCGGTGCGGCCCAGATAGTCCAGCTGCCCATCGGCCCGCCACCGCACCAGGTCCCCGCTGCGATACATCCGTGTTCCAGAGCCTCCGAACGGACACGCCACAAACCGTGACGCGGTCAACCCCGCCCGGCCCCAATACCCCACACCCACCCCAGCACCGGCGATATACAACTCCCCGGCCACCCCCACCGGCACCGGCCGTAATCGTTCATCGAGCACCAGCAGCGCCGCACCCCCGATCGGGGCGCCGATCGGCGGCGCAGTCCCCGCCCCGGCATGCAGCGGGGCGCTGGCCGCCACTTCCACGGTGGTCTCCGTCGGCCCGTAGGTGTTGATCATCACCCGCCCGCCGGCAGCCCACCGATCCACCAGCTGCGCTGGACACCGCTCGGCCCCGACCACCAGGGTCAGCGCTTCCAGCCCCTGTGGGGACAACACCTCCAACGCCGAGGGAGTCACGCTCAGCACCTCAACCCCCTGCGCGGCCAGCACGCCCTGAAGATCGCGCGCCGAGCCCAGCACCGCTTCAGGGATCACCACCAGCCGGCCCCCGCCCAACAACGCGGCGAAGATCTCCTCCACCGAGGCGTCGAAGCTGTAGGAATGCCATAGGGCCCACACCCGCGGCCCCGACACCGGCGCGGGCAACCCCCCGATCAACGCCGCGACGTTGTGGTGGGTGATCGCCACCCCCTTGGGTGTTCCGGTGGTGCCGGAGGTGTAGATCAGATACGCGATATTGTCCGGGTCCGGCAGCGGCAGCGGGTCGGCCGGGTAGCTGTCGATCAGCGGATCCTCGACCTCCACGACAGGAACGGTGTGGCCGTCGAGCCGGCCCCGCAACCCCCCGCTGCACACCAGCACCGCCGGTGCGGCGTCCTCGAGCAGGAACCCGATGCGGGTATCGGGGTGGGCCGGGTCGATAGGCAGGTAGGCCGCCCCGGTCTTGAGCACCGCCAAGATCGCGATGATCGCCTGCACCGAGCGCCGGCACAACAGCCCCACCACCGCTCCGGGGCCGGCCCCCCGCGCGGCCAGCACCCGGGCCAACCGGTTGGCCGCCGCCTCCACCTGCTGGTAGGTCAACGACACCTCCCCGCACACCAGCGCCACCGCACCCGGACTACGCCCCACCTGGGCGGCGAACAGCCCCGGAATCGACACCCCTGCCAGCGCCGGTGGTGTGTCCAGAACCTGGGTGTGGCCCCAGCGGGCCAGCAGATCACCCTCGCCGGGATCGAGCACCGTGATCGCCGAGACCGCCCGGCCCGGATCGGCGGCCATGGCCTGCAGGATCCGCTGGTAGTAGCCGGCGAACCGCTCCACACTGTCCCGGTCGAACAGATCGGTGGCGTAGGTGATGCTGCCCTGCCATCCCGCCACCGCCCCGTCTGCCGGCGGGGACTGGTTCAACCCCACCGACAAATCGAACACCGTGTACTCCACCGACCCGGTGGGGTCCGGGATGGATTCCACCTCCAGCCCGTCGAACACCGGTGGGGGCGGGTTGGTGTTGTCCACCGCGCACATCAGCTGCAACAACGGATGGTAGGCGGTGGAACGAGTCGGGTGCAGCGCCTCAACCACCTGCTCGAACGGCACATCCTGATGCTCAAAGCCACCCAGTGCCGCAGCCCGAACCCGCCCCAGCAACTGCGCCACGCTTGGATCCCCACCGATATCGACACGCACCACCACGGTGTTGACGAAAAACCCGACCAACTCCTGCAGGGCGGTGTCGGTGCGCCCGGCGACCGGCACCCCGATCAGCACATCATCGCCGGCGCCCAGTTTGCTCACCAGCACCGCCAACCCGGCCTGCACCACCATCGCCACCGTCGTGCCGCTCTGGCGCGCCAGGGCGTTGATCTGCTCGGCCAACCCCGCCCCGATGCAGAACGGCACCGACCCGCCGCGCATGGATTGCCGGGCCGGGCGGGGCCGATCCAACGGCAACGCGATCTGCTCGGGGGCACCGGCCAGGGTGTCGCGCCAATACTGCAACTCGGTGGCCATCCTGCTGGCCGGATCGGGGGCCTGGCCGAGCAACTCACGCTGCCACAACGTGTAATCGGCGTACCCCACCGCCAACGGTGTCCACCCCGGCTGCTCACCCCGGTGTCGGGCGTTATAGGCCACCGCCAGATCCCGCTCGATCGGGGATGCCCCGTCCACGGCGATGTGGTGGACCACCAGCACCACCACATGCTCACCCTCGGAGATCTGCAAGACCTGCACGTGGACGGGGATCTGGGCGGCCAGATCAAAGAGGTAACCCGCCGCCGCGGCCACCGCCTGGTCCACCGCCTGGTCCACCTGCCCGGGGGCCACCTCGTCGACCTGTACGGGCACCTCCACCTCACCGGCGGGCAGGATCTGCTGATACGGAATCCCGTCGATCTCGAGGAACATCGTGCGCAAACTCTCATGGCGGGCCAGCACATCACCGACCGCCCCGATCAACGCGGCCACATCCACCCCGCCGCGCAGCCGCCACGCCCACACCACGTTGTAGGTCGCCGACGGACCCTCATACTTAAACGCAAACCACATCCGGGCCTGCGCAAACGACACCGGCACCCGCGCCGGGCGCACCCGCGCCGCCACCACTGGGCGCACCTGCTGCCCGCCGCCATGTGCGGCCAGCCAGTCGGCCAGCCCGGCCACCGTCGGGGCCTCGAAGACCACCCGGATCGGGACTTCTGCCCCCAACACGGTGCGGATCCGCGCCACCAGCCGTGTGGCCGACAGTGAGTGCCCACCCAGATCGAAAAACGAGTCCTCGGCCCCCACCCGTTGCAACCCGAGTACCTCGGCGAACACCGACGCCAGCAGCCGCTCATGCTCAGTGGCCGGTTCCCGGAACGCCGCCGTAGTGGTGAACTGCGGGGCCGGCAACGCCCGCCGGTCCAGCTTGCCGTTGACCGTCAACGGCAACCCCTGCACCACCATCACCACCGCCGGCACCATGTAGCCCGGCAGCCGCTCACCGACATACCGGCGCAACCGCGGCCCCCACTCGGCCGCGGCGGGATCGTTGACCCAGGGGGCCAGGTCGCTGACCGCGGTGGCGGGCAGGTAGACATCGCTCAGCACCGGTGGACGCTGCCCCTCGGGCAGATCGGCAGCCCGGGTGAACAGCACGTCCATCAGCCCCGCTGTGGGTGAGCAGGTGGCGGCGAGGTCATATCCCCAGTGCTGCGCGCAGCGCTGGAATTCCGGCGGCATCAGCCCATCAACGGCCGCGTCGATGGGCAGCTGGCTGACCGGGGTACCCTCTGCCGCCCCCGCCAACGCCGCCACAAGCGCCACGTCCGCGGCGATGCCGCGGTGGGGCACCCCACTGACCCGCACGCCTTCGGGGTGCTGGGTCGCCAGGTAGTCACCCAGCCCCGCCAGGCTGCCCACCTGCGTCCAGGGCAGGACCGGCAGATCCGCCACCGACCGCACCGCCACCGGCCCCTTGTGTAACACCACCTCAAAGCGGTAGCCGCTGAGTTCATTGACCGCAGACATCTCTTTGAGCCGCACATCCACCGCGGCGATGTCGGGGATGTGCTGGGGCAGGGCGGTGAAGAACTCCGGGGCCACCAACAGTTCCTGCTTGGCCAGCATCTCCTGGCGCACCCGCCGGCCCATCCCGGCCACCGTCTGCCCGACGACTCCCCCCGCGGCGACCACCCCGGCGGCGAAGGGCTCCAGCAACCCCAGATTGCGGACATCACCGAGATAGACCGCCCCGCCCGGGGCCAGCAGCCCCACCGCCGTCTCCAGCACGTCCAGCAGATAGCCCGCGCTGGGAAAGTACTGGATCACCGAGTTGATCACCACCACATCGAAATGCCCCGCGGGCAGCCCGTCGGCCACATCCGCCGGCTGGGCCAGCAACCGCACCCGATCCGCCCACGGCTGGCCGGCCACCACCGCCTGCAACTGCTGAATGGTCGGGGCCGACAAATCCGTGCCCCAATACTCGACACAGCCGGGGGCCAGCTGCGAGAGCAACAACCCGTGGCCCACCCCGATCTCCAACACCCGCGACCCACCCAGCCCCCGGATAGCCTCGACCACAGCCGAGCGCCACTCCCGCATCTGATCCGACGGGATCTGCTCACCGGTGTAACTGCTCTTCCAGATCGTCCCGAAGTCCTCCCACAACACCTGCGGCGCAGCCGCCTGGAACGCCAACCTCCCTCCAGCGTCGTCATAGACCTGCCGCCACTGCTCAACCAGCTCCGCCTCCGACTCCCGGCGCCGGGCCAGCATCTCCTGCCGATCCGCGACGACGTAGCCGACCAGCTGCGGCTCACCGGTGTGGGGGGTGTGGGCGATCACCACCGCCCGGTCCACCTGGGGGTGGGAGGCCAGCACGGCCTCGACCTCGCCGGGTTCGATGCGATACCCGCGGATCTTGACCTGCTCATCGGTGCGGCCCAGATAGTCCAGCTGCCCATCAGCCCGCCACCGCACCAGATCCCCGCTGCGATACATCCGTGCACCGAACCCCCCGAACGGACACGCCACAAACCGTGACGCGGTCAACCCCGCCCGCCGCCAATACCCCACACCCACCCCAGAACCGGCGATATACAACTCCCCGGCCACCCCCACCGGCACCGGCTGCAACCGTTCATCAAGCACCAGCAGCGCCGCACCCCCGATCGGGGCCCCGATCGGCGGCGGGGCCCCCACCCCGGCCACCAACGGCGCACTGAGCGCCACCTGCACCGTGGTCTCTGTCGGCCCGTAGGTGTTGATCATCACCCGCCCGCCGGCAGCCCACAGATCCACCAGCTGCGCTGGACAGGGCTCGCCCCCGACCACCATCGTCACCGACTCCAACCCCTGCGTCGGCAACACCGCCAACGCCGAAGGCGTCGGACCGAACACCGTGACCTGATGCCCGACCAGCACCGCGTGCAACTCCTGCGCCGAGCCCAGCACCGCTTCGGGGATCACCACCAACCGGCCCCCACCCAACAAGGCCCCGAAAATCTCCCACACCGAAGAATCAAAGGCATACGACGACCACTGAGCCCACACCGCCGCCACCGGCACATCATCTGCAGGCTCACACAGCAGTTGAACGACGTTGCGGTGGGTGATCGCCACCCCCTTGGGTGTTCCGGTGGTCCCGGAGGTGTAGATCAGATACGCGATATTGTCCGGATCGACATCGGGTAGCGGGTCAGCCGGGTAGCTGTCGATCAGCGGATCCTCGACATCGATCACCTCGATGTCGTAGCCGCCCACACGAGCCTCCAACCCGGGGGTGCACACCAGCACCGCCGGGGCGGCGTCCTCGAGCAGGAACCCGATCCGGGTGTCGGGGTGGGCCGGGTCGATGGGCAGGTAGGCCGCCCCGGTCTTGAGTACCGCCAAGATCGCGATGATCGCCTGCACCGAGCGCTGGCACAACAGCCCCACCACCGCTCCGGGGCCGGCCCCCCGCGCGGCCAGCACCCGGGCCAACCGGTTGGCCGCCGCCTCCACCTGCTGGTAGGTCAACGACACCTCCCCGCACACCAGCGCCACCGCACCCGGACTACGCCCCACCTGGGCGGCGAACAGCCCCGGAATCGACACCCCGCCCACCGCCGGCGGTGTGTCCAGAACCGCCTGATTGCCCCACACCGCCAAACACTCATCCACCGGCCACACCCCATCAAGCTCCACCGAGCCACCCCCGTCCCTCACATCAGATCCCGCGCCAGCAAGCACGCCACGAATGACCCAGTCGCGCCCGGGCGCACTTTAGCCTCAATTTTTGGCTCTCCTGACTTATCCGTGGGTGGTTTTTCGGCCGGGTAGTGCGGGTCGGTGGCCGCCGAGGGCGAGCATGGCCAGGGCGATGAGTGCTTCTGGGGAGCGGAATCCGAACGCGATCCGGGTCAGCAGGCGGATCTTGGTGTTGGTGGATTCGATCAGCCCTTGGGACAGTCCGTGTTCGAGGGCGGCGTCGATGGCGGTGCGGTGTTTGACGATCTTGCGGGCCAGTTCGACGAAGGCCGGGATGCGGCAGCGCCGCGCCCAGGAGATCCACCGGTCCAGGGCCTGTTTGCCTTCCTCTCCTTTGACGGTAAAGACATGGCGGAGGCCTTCTTTGAGCAGATAGGCGCGGTGCAGCCGAGGATCGGTCTTGGCGATCCAGGCCAGCTTGGCGCTCTGCCCGTCGGTGAGGTCCTCGGGGTTCTTCCACAGCGCATACCGGGCGCCTTTGAGTCGTCGGGCTCGCTCTCGTGCGGGCACTGTCACCTTAGTTGGTTCGCCTCGGTGACCTGGGAGAATCGGTGGGGTGAGAACCGCTACGGCGTCATACAAAGACCACCACTACCCGGTGGTGGAGATCATCAATCACTGCGTGTGGCTGTATTTCCGGTTCCCGCTGAGCTTTCGTGAGGTCCAGGAGCTGATGCTCGCCCGTGGTGTCGTGGTCAGCCACGAGTCGATCCGGCGCTGGTGCGCCAAGTTCGGGCAGGCCTACGCCAACGGGCTGCGCCGCCGCCGAGCACACCCGGGCGACAAGCGAGGTGCCTCACATAAATGTGAGTGCGAAGGGGTGGCTGGTGCCTCACGCATGGTGAGCGCGTGGGGGGCTTGCGCTACTTCGCTTTGGCCAATCGGTTGATTGACGGTTGCAATGCTTCCAGGTCCATGTGGCGGGCGGCGGCGAGGGCTTCGGTCTTGGCCTTGGCCAGGTCCAGTAGCTGCATCTGGATGGCGTTTGGCAGACGTAAAGGCTGCGCGGCAACGCGAGACCAAACGGATCGGGTTGACACTCCTCACGCATGGTGAGCGCGTGGGGTGTTGACCGCTCCGAAGGCCGCACGCCGGAGGTCATCGGAAAACCCTACTGGGACTGAACCACGTTGTTACCTGGAGAGGGCCCGCACGGGTCAGCTCAACGCGACCTGCCGCGTCGAGTTGACTGTCCCGCCGGCGGGCGCCGAGCTATGGCGACGCCCACATGTTGGCGGTGCGCGAGATCCTGGACATGCCGGCGGCGCTGATGGGCGCCCGGCCAGGCCGGGCTGGAGCAATGCGCAGCTGCGCAGGCAGGTGGACACCATGACCCGCGGCCTCTCCCATCCCATGGAGGAGCTGCCCGACTACTGGTTGGCAGCGGACTGACCTACGGCCCGGCGCGCTTGGTTGGTCGAACTGGGGCGAGTAGGGTGCTGACATTGCCGGCAATGGCCGCGCGGGGGCTTGTTCCGGTCTGTTTAGGAGGTACCGCCGGTGACTCAGCCTCCGCCCAAGGCCCTTCCGACGCTGGACTTGACTTCGCAAGAGGAGACTGCGGGAATGCCGGACGATTCCGCTCCGTCTGTCCGGCAAGAGGGCCTGCTGCTCTACGAGCACATCGAAGGGGCTCGCGCTCTCTACAACGTCACCAAGGCCTTTGAAATCCGCGGAAACCTCGACTCGGAGGTCCTGTCGCACGCGCTGGCAACCCTGTTCCGGCGGCACGAGGCCTTGCGAACGACGTTCTTCACCGCCGGTGGTGAAACGGCCCGCCGGTTGCTTCCGGCTTCCGGTTCCTTCCCGTTCGTCACCACGGACCTGACCGACACGGACCTGATCGACAGCAGTTCCGGACGGCAAAGCCAGCGAGTGGCCGATGCGCTCCGCGAGGAGCGTCGCCTCCCGTTCGACCTGAGCGGCCCTGGCCCGCTGATCCGGGGCAGGCTTCTCACCCTGGGGCCGCGCCGCCACGTGCTGGTCATCACCGCGCATCACCTCGTCTTCGACGGCTGGTCGGAGCGCCTCCTATGGCGGGAGATCAGTTCCTCGTACCGGGAACTGATGCTTGGGGGCACTCCGGGGGCGCAACCGCCCGTCCGGACATTCGGCGACTACATCCGCTCGCAGCGCGAGTGGCTGGCCGGCGCGGAGGCGCAAGAGCAGGCCGACTACTGGGCGGAGCGGCTCGCCGGCGCACCGCCGCTGCTACCGCTGCCGACCGACCGCCCGCGCCCCATTGAACAGGACTATGACGGCGGCCGCGTCCCGCTCACACTCGACCAGGATCTGACCGCTGAACTCAAGGAGTTCGCCGACCGGCACGGCGTCACCCTGTTCACCTTCTTCCTTGCGGCCTGGTCCGTTCTGCTCGCCCGCCTGTCCGGACAGGCCGACGTGGTCGTCGGTGTGCCCACCGCCAATCGCAAGCGCGGCCAATACTCGGACGTGATAGGGTATTTCGTCAACACCGTTGCCATTCGGATGAATCCTTGCGACACGATCACGTCGGTCGAGTTCTGCCGGCGGGTGCACGCGGCGCTTCGCGCGGACCTGGCCCATGCCGAGCTGCCGTTCGAGCGGGTGGTGGAACGGCTCAACCCTCCGCGGGACTATTCCCACGTTCCGATCTTCCAGACCATGGTCGCGCAAACCGCGTCTCGGGACGGGTTGCTGGAAATGCCCGGTGTCGAGGTTGCCGCGATCGACCTGCCGGACACGTTCGCGATGTATGACCTCTCACTGTGCATCGCCGAGGAGGGCAATCGGGTGGTCGGTTACATCGACTACGCCACAAGCCTTTTCGAGCTCGGTTCCGTCGAGCGGTTTGGCAGGTATCTGACTCGGCTCCTGCATCAGTTCCTCGAACAGCCGGATCAACCCGTGGGCGACATCAGTCTTGTCGACGAAAGCGATCAACAGGCGCTGATCCGGCGAAGCCATGGGCCGAGGCCGGCCAACCAGGACCGAACCGGCATCGTCGAGCGGTTCGCGGCACAGGTCGCACAGCGCCCCGACCAGCCGGCGGTGGTCAGTGGTCACGATCACCTCACCTATGCCGAATTGGACCGGTGTGCAAACGGTGTGGCACGGGCGCTCATCAAGCGCGGAGTCGGTCCTGGCCAGGTGGTCGCCATCTACCCGGACCGATCGGTCCAGTTGCTCGTCGCGATACTTGGTGTGCTCAAAGCCGGTGCCGCATACCTGCCACTGGACCGGCTCCAGCCCTCCGAACGTCTTGCCGCCATGGTCGAAGAGGCAGTCCCGAGGGTGATCCTCAGTTGCGGCGACGACTGCCCGGAGCATTGGAATGCACTGACGCTGAACGAGATCGCCCCGGAGTCCGCACTGGAGTCCGAGAGTGCGGTCCAGCCGAACGAAATCGCCTATGTCATCTATACCTCCGGATCGACCGGCCGGCCCAAAGGCGTGGCAGTGCCGCACGGCAGCGTCGTGAACATGCTGAACGACTGGCTGCAGCGAATCGGCGCGGTGCCCGGGGAAGCGGCATCGACCTGGTACAGCATCGGATTCGATGTCGCCGTGCTCGAAATACTCTTCGCGGTCACCACCGGCGCGGTCCTGCACATCGTGCCCGAGGATTTGCGGGGCGACCCCAAAGCTCTGGTTCGCTGGATGGCCGAGCGGAAAGTCGTTCAGGCCTACCTTCCTCCGGCCTACATGAACTGGCTCGGCGAGGATCCCGCCGGGCGTTTGGCGGGCCTCTCGCTGAGACGTGTGATGACGGGTGTGGAGCCGCAGTCCGAACTGACCCTCTTCCGCATCCAGCAAGCCCTTCCGGGCCTGCAGATCCAGTTCACCTACGGGCCCACCGAGGCGACCGTGTACACCAGCGCGTACTCCGCGCTCAAACCAGTGGATCGGCGTTGTCCCATCGGACGGCCACTGCCGGGAACCCGGTTGTACGTTCTCGACGGACGGCTGCGCCCGGTGCCACCGGGGGTGGTCGGGGAGATCTACCTGGCCGGGGCGAACCTCGCTCTCGGCTACCTGCACCGCTCTGATCTCACCGCCGAGCGATTCCCGGCCGATCCGTTCGTGGTCGGTGAGCGCATGTACAGGACCGGGGACCTGGCGAGAGTCGGCGCCGACGGCGATGTCGAATTCGTCGGCCGCAATGATGACCAGGTCAAGCTCAGGGGCTTTCGGATCGAGTTGGGCGAAGTGGAGGCCGCACTGCGCCGGGTTGCCGGTACGCCCTCGGCGACGGTGCTCGTCGACCAGAAGGCGTCGGGCGAGAAGCGATTGGTAGCCGTCATCGGTTCCGGAGACTCACCGCCGAGGCCGGCCGGCTCCTGGCGCATTTCAATGTCGAATCTGCTTCCCGACTACATGATTCCCGAAATCTTTCTCGAACTGCCCCGACTACCGCTGACGCGCAACGGCAAACTCGACCGCAAAGTCCTGCTGGAACAAGCGCGCTCGCACCGTCCCGCGGAGCT
Organism: uncultured Lamprocystis sp.; assembly: GCA_964470155.1. Classification (GTDB taxonomy): domain Bacteria; phylum Pseudomonadota; class Gammaproteobacteria; order Chromatiales; family Chromatiaceae; genus Thiodictyon. Next base: position 12,853 of record CAYYAY010000074.1, read on the forward strand.
CAACGTCGGCAACCCTCGGGATCAGGTGGAGATGATCCTGCGCCGGATCTTCGGGGAGGTCTTGAACCTTCCAGGGGTCGGCATCTCGGACAACTTCTTCGACCTCGGTGGCACGTCCCTGCTCGCCCTCAAACTCGCGTCCGCGATCGAATGCGAATTCGGTTGCGAGATTCCGATACGTGAGGTGATGCTCAGGCCGACGATCGAACGGCTGGCGGTCGTCGTCAGGGCAGGATCGCAAATCCCCGGCGAGGAACCGGTGATCGAATTACGCGCGGGGGATGGCCCGGAACGAGTCGTCTGTGTGCATCCCGCCGGCGGCACGGCCTTCTGCTACATGCCCCTGAGCGCATTGCTTCCCGCGGAAGTCTCCGTAGTCGGGGTGCAGTCGCCCGGGGTGAATCGCGGCGGTGCGATGGCTCGCACCGTCGAGGAGATGGCGCAGGCATACCTGGACAAGCTGAGCGTCAGCGCCCACGAGTCCCTGGTGATCTGCGGGCTGTCCTACGGCGGGGTAGTTGCCTACGAAATGGCGCGGCGGCTTGCGGCTGCCGGACACGCCCGGGTCAGCGCTGTGCTGCTCGATGCCCGAGTCGCCGAGGAGCCTGCCGAGCGTGAGGCACTCGAACCCGTTGGTCCCGAGGAGTTCCACGACAAGCTCGTGCGGTTCAACGGCGCCTATCCTGAGATCGCCGATGACCAACTGGAAAGGTATTTCCGCGTCTATAACCACCACCGAACGACGCTGAAGACCTATCTGCCGCAGGACTCGGAAGCCCGGATGGTTTATGTCCAGGCCAGCTGGGACGACGGGTCCGCGGTTGATGTCGCCGCCGCATGGCGCCGCCGTTGCGCCGGTGCGCTGCGCCTCGAGACCGTCGGTGCCGGACACTGGGAAATGCTGGAAGGGACCTCGTTGGCGAAGGTGGCCCGGCTCATCACCGACGAGTTGTCGACCATGAGGGATCTCCTCGCGCCGTCATCGGTGGCCGGCACCTGATGGCATCCGGAATCAACGGGAACCTCCCCGGCATCGCCGCCGGCGTTTACGCGCAATCGCTCAGAACGCCGGAATCCGTGGCGATCGTCGACCACGGCACGCGCGTCGACTACGCAATGCTTGGTGCGTTCGCCCGTTCGGCTGAACTGGCCCTGCGACGCGCTGGTGTCCGCCCGGGACAGGCGGTGGCCATAATTCTACCCCGCTCGTGGGGGCTTGTCGCAGTCATGCTCGGCGCGTTGAGGCTAGGCGCGCAGATCGTTCCACTCGACGCCAAGAGTCCGCCGGACCGGCTTCGGCACATCCTCGCCGATTCGGCGGCGGCGGCGTTGGTCTTCGACGATTCGGATCCAGACTCCCGACCCCTTCCCGACTCGATCCTTCTGCTGCCTGTCAGTGCCGTTCTGGCCTGGTCGGCTGACGCCGGCGTCGCGGCGATGGGGTCACCACACTCGCCGGCACCCGCCTCATTCCTATTCTACACATCTGGAACCACGGGCAGGCCGAAAGGCGTGCAGGTGCGGGACGCGGGAATCCTGCGGCTTGCCATGCCCGGCTACATCGACATCCCTGCGGGATCGCGATTCTCGTGGATGTCCAATCCGGCTTTCGATGCGATGAGCTTTGAAGTCTGGACACCCCTGCTGACCGGCGGATGCTGCGTGGTCGTGTCCGATGAGGTGGTCACCACACCGGATCTGCTCGCAGAGACGATTCGGCGTGAACGTGTCGACATCACGTTCATCACCACCGCGCTGTTCAACGTCACCGCCGAGGCGGTCCCGCACTGTTTCGCCGGCGCCGCCCAAGTGCTCGTCGGCGGGGAGCCACTAAATCCCGACGCGATCCGGCGCTGGTATGTCGATAACCCGGACAGCGCCACCGTGATTCACAACGTGTACGGGCCCACCGAATCAACCACTTTCGCAACCTGCGGTGAGATTCCCCGCGGTTTCACCGAGCGGAACATTCCCATCGGCAGACCGCTGCCGCAGACGACAGCGCTGCTCGTGATGCCGGGGGAAGAACGCGTCGCTGAGGTGGGCGAGGTCGGCGAGCTGTTACTGGCGGGCGACGGCGTGGCAGCCGGCTACCAGAACCTCCCTGACGAGACCGCGGACAAATTCGTGCGGCTGCCGTGGTATGACGGCGGTGCCGAGCGGTTCTACCGATCCGGTGACCTGGTGCGCACCGGCGCCGACGGCCTCATCACCTTTGTCGGCCGATCCGATCGCCAGGCGAAGGTGCGTGGCTTCCGCGTCGAACCCGCCGAGATCGAAAGCCGGCTCACGGTCCATCCGCAGGTGCGGCGCGCGCACGTCTGCACTCGCCGCGATGCCGAACGCGGGGTCACCGAGCTGCTGGCCTACCTGGTGATCAGTCCGGGATTGTCGTTCGAGGACTTCGAACGTCATATGTCCCGAACCCTGCCCGCGTACATGCGCCCACACCACATCTATGTGGTAGACAAGTTCCCGCTCACGCCGAACGGAAAAATCGACGAAGCGGCGTTGTTACGTGGCGGCATTGAACCATGGCGCCGATCCCGCGCCGATGAGTCGAGTTCCCACGCCGAACGAGGCGTCCTGGAACTCGCCGAGGGGCTGCTCGGCGTGCTGCCCGGACCGGCGGACTGCTGGACATCGGTCGGCGGAGACTCGCTCACGGCATTGCGCTTCCGCTTCGCGGTGCGGGAGCGCTGGGGTAGGGAGCTGTCGCAATCGTTCGTTTTGACCCGATCCTTCGCACGGTTGAGCGACGCGATCTCGTCACCGGGCTCCGCCGATGTCCGTCGGTATCCGGTGCCCACCGCGCCGGTGGGCACCTCCGCGGCACCCGCCACCAGCGAACAGCAACGCCTCTGGTTGCTCCAGCAGCGAAACCCGGGATCCCGCGCCTACGACGTGAACCTCGCATTCCGGATCGTCGGCCCGGTGGACGTGGCAGCCCTGCGATCGGCCCTGAAAAGCGTTGTTCATCGCCGGCCTGCGCTGCGAACCCGCTTCGAGGCCACCCCGGACGGTATCCACCAACGGGTCATGGAGCCCTACGACCCCTGGATGCCGGCTGCGGCACCGGAATTCGGCGAACCGTTCGACTTAGCGCAACCGCACATGCTGAAGGTCTGCTGGCTACCTGAAGCCACGGGCGGGATTCTTCAACTGCGGATGCATCACATCGCCGTCGACGGATGGTCGCTGAACCTGATCTTCCAAGACCTGTCCAACGGCTACGCCGACGCATCGACACAGAACACCGTCGAGCGGTTCACGATGCTGGACTACTCGCAGTGGCAGGCGGATTGGTTCGCCTGCGACGCCTACCGCGACCAACGTGACGCGTTGATGTCATTACTCGACCAGCACGGGACCGGTGCCGAACCGCAGACCCGGCCGGCCGGCTTTCCCGGGGGCCCGGCCGTACTTCTGCAGCGGTCTCTCGACGCTGTGCACGAGGCAACGGCGCGAAGGCTCTGTGCCGAATCCGGCGTGACCCGATTCCAGCTTCTGCTGGCGCTGGCGGCGATGAGCGTGTACGCGGTCACCGGAGAGACGCGACCGCGATTCGCCGCTCCGGTGGCCAACCGCGCTTTACAGGAATTCGACGACACGGCCGGGATGATGGCCAATACTGTTCTGCTGCCGGTCGAAATCGATCCCGGCGAGGACCTGCACGCTCAGATAGCGCGCGTCGGTGCGACCGTCCGGGTGGCCCTGGACCACGAGGAGGTCGCCTTCGCCGATGTTCAGGGCAGCACGACGACGGTCGACCGCTCGTTCGACTACCTGTTCGTTTTGGAGAACACCGACTTCTCGGCGTTCCGCCTGACCGATTGCCGGATCGAGCCACTGTTCCGCAGCGGGGCCGATGCGAAATGCCCGATGACGCTCACCGTGGTGGAACACAACGGGGGACTTCAGCTGCTCTGCGAGTACGCCGAAAACCGATTCACCGCGGCGGAGGCGTCGTCAATCGCCGACGCGTTCGTCCGCGGGCTCTCCCTGCTCGACCGGTCACCGGCCGTGAGACCCGGCGAACTCACACCAACGCACCGGCGGGACGTGTCCGAAGACAGTCGTGGCGAGAGCGCGGCCTTGACCTATCAGACGATCGCCGAGGGATTCACCGGTCAGGTATTGCGGACGCCGGATGCCCCTGCGCTGCGCTCGATCGACGGTGTGGTCAGCTATGCCGAGCTCGATGCATACGCCGCGGCGCTCGCCGGGCACCTGCTGGAGGACTATCCCGCGATCGCGCGCGAGGGGTCCTGCCGTGCCGCTCTGTACTTCCAGCCCTCGGCTGAGCATGTGGTGGCCCTGCTGGCATTGGCCCGATTGAATGTCACGGCTGTGCCGCTGGACCCCGCCTATCCGCCCGCGCTGCTGCGTCGTGTCATCGCCGAGGCGGATCCGCTGTGCGTACTGCTGGGGTCCGACTGCCGGGCCGCGTTCGGGGAACTGGGTATTTCCGGAGTGCCTACCGAGCCGGTGGTGCTTTCCTCGCTGCCCGAGTCGGCTTCGGCCACGCGCCTCGTGCACCGCCGACGACCGCTCTACGCCCTGTTCACCTCAGGCTCCACCGGAGAGCCCAAGGGTGTGGAAGTCCACGACCGGGTGTTGTGCAATCTCATCCAATGGCAACAACGTTCGGGTGGTCTCGCGGCAGCCGCTGTGACCCAGCAATTCGCAATGCTGTCTTTCGACGTGTCGTTCCAGGAGATCTTCGCAACGCTCTGCGGCGGCGGCTGTCTGCAGCTGGTGCAACCCGAGTGGCGACGTGACATGCCGCTGCTGCTGGAGCAGCTAGAGTCCGGCGGTGTCGAGAGACTCTTTCTGCCTTGCGTAGCCCTGCAGCTGGTCGCCGAACACGGTGTGCGGCTCGGCAGTTATCCCTCGCGCCTTCGCGACGTGGTCACCGCGGGAGAGCAGCTGATCTGTTCGTCCGCGATCCGTCGCTGGTTTGCCGGCTTACCCGGGGCCAGGCTCTTCAATCACTACGGTCCGACCGAAACCCACGTCGTCACCAGCCTCTGCCTCGACGGTGATCCCGCCCAGTGGCCCCACCGTCCGGCCATCGGCAGGCCGGTGGCCAACAGTGTGTTGCGGGTCGTGGATTCCTCCGGGCAATCCGCGATACCCGGCGCCGTCGGTGAGTTACTCATCGGCGGTCTCATGGCGGAGCGCTGCTATCTGAATGCGCCGGGGCTCAATGCGCATCGCTTCGTCGAGTCGCCGGAGCTCTTCTACCGAAGCGGGGACCTTGTCTCCGTCGACGGCGACGGGCTGGTTCACTACGTCGGCCGTCGAGACCGGCAGATCAAGACCACCGGGTATCGACTGGAGCTTGAGCAGGTTGAGGCAGCCATGCTGCAGCACGCCGACATCGCCCAGGCGGTGGTGGTGCAGGACGATGGACAACTCGTCGCGTACGTGAGGACCTCGGGGCGCACCCCGGGTTCCGACGAGCTGACCGCACACCTGGCGACGTTGCTCCCGGCCTACGTCCGCATCGACCGGTTCCGGCAGGTCGCGGCTTTTCCCCTGACCCCGAGCGGCAAGCTGGACCGCGGCTCGGCGCTGCGGAGTTCCGGACGTGACATCATCCGGTCCAGCAAAACACCCACCGATGCCTCGAACCTGGAACTGCAGCTGTGCCGCGTGTTCGAAGGGGTCATCGGAGCCCCGATCGGGCTCGATGAGAGTTTCTTCGATGCAGGCGCGTCGAGCCTCGGGCTGATGCGCTTCCATCTGCGTTGTGTCGAGGAGCTGGGTTTACGGTTCTCGGTCGCCGATCTGTTCGAGCGGATCACCGTCGCCGAGTTGGCTCGCTCTCTCGGGGAGGACGTCAACGGGCACCATCCGCCGGATCGTCCTGTCCCGCAGGACGAGCCGATCGCGGTGATCGGAATGGCCGTCCGACTGCCGGGTGCTGCGGATCTGGCAGAGTTCTGCGACCTGGTGCGTAGGGCGAGATCCGGAATCGAGTATTTCCCGGCTCCGCCGGGAGTGGCCGGCGCCCGCAGCCAACTCGACGGCATCTTTGATTTCGACCCGAAACGCTTCGGGATCAGCGCTCGCGACGCTGCGCTGATGGATCCCCAGCAGCGTCATGTGCTGATGAACTGCGTCGAAGCGCTGGCTCACGCCGGCGTTGCGCAACCTTCCGCTCACCGGGTCGGGATGATTGCATCCTGCGGCGAGAACACCTATTTCCAGGCAATGCTGCGCGAGACGGCGCCCGACCTCATGCCGGACAGGTTCCAGCTTGCTCTGCACCACGACAAGGACTTCCTGGCGACCAAAGCGGCCTACCTCCTGGGTTTCACCGGTCCGGTGTTCACCGCTCAGGCGGCGTGCGCCAGCTCGCTGGTGGCGGTGCATCTGGCCGCCGGCATGCTTCGACAGGGAGATGCGGACGTCATGCTCGTCAGCGGCGCCCTGATCGATCCCGATCTTGCCGAGGGCTATACGTATACGCCACAACATATTTTCTCCCGTGACGGGCATTGCCGACCGTTCAGCGACGATGCTGACGGCACCCTTGGCGCGAGCGGGGTCGCGACAGTCGTACTCAAGCCGCTGAGTGCGGCCCGGCGCGACGGCGACCGGATCTACGCGGTGATCACCGGTTCGGCGATCAACAACGATGGCTCGGAAAAGCTGGGCTACAGCGCCCCGTCGCCGGCCGGTCAACGCGATGTCATCCGGGATGCGTTGCGGCGCAGCGGCCGAACCGGACGGGATGTCGGCTATATCGAGGCGCACGGCACCGGAACCCGACTGGGAGATCCGGTGGAGGTGAGGGCACTTCGGCAGGCTCTGGAAGGTGCGCAACTGGGACAGGTCGCGCTCTCGTCGGTCAAGAGCCAGATCGGGCATCTCGGTGCCGCAGCCGGAATCGTCGGACTAATCCGCGCCGCCCTGGGCGTCTATCACGGCTTCGTTCCACCCACCCCGGAGTTCAACGCGCCGAACCCGGAATTCGGTTCGGACTGGGAGCCGTTCCACGTACCCGTGACAGCCTGCGATTGGCCCGCCGGGCGCGAGCGCGTCGCGGGGGTCAGCAGTTTCGGGATCGGGGGCACCAACGCGCACGTGGTTCTCGAGGCCGACGGGGCCCGGGTTCCAGCGCCGGCGTACGATTCGCTGCCGTGCCTGGTGCTTTCGAGCAGTAGTGAGAGTGCTCTGCGGGCGGACGTCGATCGGGTGGCCGAGTATTTGGACCGGCATCCGGAATCGTTCCGGGAGGTGCTGCGGCATCTCCAAATGGGGCGCCCGTCAGGACGCTGGCGGATCGCGAAGGCATGTGTCGACCCGGTGCAGGCCGTCGCGTGGCTTCGAAGCGGACCGCAACCGGTTCTCGCCGAACCATCCGGCCGGCCGGTTTCGCCGGTCGGTCTGACCGCCGGCGGGCTTGCCCAGTTGTGGGTCGCCGGCCATCTGATCGACTGGCCCACCGCGCCCGCGCCGCCGCCGTGGGACTTCCCCGCACCGTCCTTCGAGCGCACCAGCTACACACTCGACAGCCTTCGGCGCACGGCGACAACGCCTTCCGCGGGGGCGACCGTCCGGCTGCCCGAAGGGGACTGGCTTCATCAACCAGTCTGGGTGAGTTCGCGGCGGGCCGTGTCGTCTGTCACGCGAAACTCCCGCGTGCTGGTGATCATGACCACCGGTCCGGTGGATCCGGCGGCGCTCTCGACGCTGCGGTCCACCTACGCCCGGGTGGTCCAGGTTCAGGCCGCAGCCGCCTTTGCGCGACGCGGCACCGACGCTTTCGAGATTGATCCTGCCGATGCCGCGTCGATTGCATTGTTGCTGACCGAATTGGCGAACCAAAAGTGCACGGGTGTCGACTGGCTGCACGCCCTTCCGCTTTCGGTGGTCGGACTGGTCGGAAAGGAAACCCTTGACCAGGCGCGCTGGGCATGTCTGGATACCCCGGCGGCGCTGTTGCGGGCACTGAACCGCAGTTCCCTGAAGCCGAGGGTCTTCTGGCTCTCGTCGGACGCCAGGCCGGTAGACGGCCCGGTAGGCCGCCCCGAACCCGGCCTGCTGGCCGGAGTCGCACTGGTGGCCCCGTCCGAGAGTGCCGTGGCGAGCTGCTGGCTCGACCTGCCCGGAAACGACTGGCAGGTATGGGCTGCGGCGCTGGGCGGATTGCTCGGCGACGAGTCGGCGACACCACCGAGTCAGTGCGCGCTACGACGGGACTACTGGTGGGAGCAGACGACCACACGGATCTGCCGGCCCCCGCACGCCTTCAATGCCGATGATCGGGCCCTGGCCGGCACCCACATCGTGCTGGGCGGCACCGGCGGCATCGGAACCGCGATCGCGGCGTCGCTGCTGGAAGGCGGCGGGGAACAAGTGGTGCTGGTTGCCCGGAACTCGCGGCTGCCGCAACAACTCCTACCCTGGGCCGACCGCGTGACGGTGATCGAAGCGGACCTCGCCGTATCGGATCCGCAGGCCGTCGCCGACCTGGCCGGCCGTCACGCCGATCGGCTCGCCAGTGTGGTGCACGCGGTGGGCGTGCCTGCCGGTGGACTGATCGTGCGTCGCGATGCGGGCGCCGCACGCCACTGCACCGCGGCGAAGCTCAACGCCGCCCTCCTGGTCGAGTCACTGATCGAGCGCCACCGGCCGGGGTTTGCGGTGTACTGCTCGTCGATGGCGACGCACTTCGGCGCGGCCGGCCAACTGGATTACACCGCCGGCAACGGGGTGCTGGACGCGTTCGCACAGTATCGTTCCGCCGCGTCGGAGGCGACGCTCCGGATAGGCATCAACTGGGACATCTGGAGCGAAGTCGGCATGGCGGCGCGGGTGCACAACCCTGACGGCCGGCACCAGGCGCACCTGTCGGTGGGACTTTCGGCTGACGAGGGGAAGCGGGTGTTCGGCCGTGCGATTCGGCTGCAGCTACCGCAAGTACTGGTCAGCACAACCGGATTGGAGAACGCTGCGGAATTCTATGGTCCGCCCGCCGTGCCTGCGGTAGGACCCTCTGCGCCGGCGGGCCCGTCGCGATCCGCCCGAGGGCCGGATCTGGCCGACGTGCTCGCCTCAGAGCTGCGTGCCGCGCTGGCCGTCGCTTCGGTCGATCCGCATCAGTGCTTGTACGACTTGGGCGCCGATTCGCTCACGCTTCTGGAGTTGATCGACCGGATCAGGGAGGTCTCGGGAGTCGCTCTCGACCTCTCCGAACTCAGCCATGAGGTGAGCCTCGCCGAGATCCTTTCGCGCGTCGAGGAAGCCGACGGCCGCTCTGGCGAGGTGACGGTGGAAATCTGGCAGGAGGGCGTCGGGCGCGACGTTCTGTGTCTGATCCACCCCGTCGGCGGCGATCTGCAGAGCTACCGGGCTCTGGTCTCGGCGCTTCCCACCGAGCTGACGGTCTGTTTGATCGCCGATCCGGGATTGAGGATGCCAGCACCTCTGCGGTGGACGCTGGACGAGCGTGCCCGCGCCTATCGCAGCGCACTCGAGAGGCGATTCCCGTCCGGCCGATGGCGAATCCGGTTGGCTGGATGGTCGTTCGGGGCATGGGTAGCGATGGGGATGGCTCATCACGCCGAGAGTGCCGGCGAGGACGTTGACGCGATCTACCTTCTGGACCCGCCCAGTGTCGGAGCCGAGATCGGTGAGTTCGGACCGGAGGCGCTCGCCAGTGTTTTTGAGCGCGAGCTGGGCCGGGTCGGCGAACATCAGCCCGGTTTGGGCAGGCGCGAGTACGTGCATCGCCTCGCGGTGTGCTGTGAGGCCAACATACGGAGCATGATCGGCTATCGGGTTCCCCGGCTCCGCTCCACCCGCAGCTGGGTGTGGTTGGCCTTGCGGGCGGTGGCGGGTTTGCCGCAGACCCCGGACGGGGCGGATCCGGTAGTGGCATGGCAGCGGTTGATGCCCGAACTGGTGGAGTTGCGGACCATCGACGCAACGCACTACGAAGTCGTCAATCCGCCGCATATCGGACAGATCGCAGGAAAGATCGCCGAGACGATTGGTGAACTCGTCTGATGCACCCTTACCAGGATTTACCTGCACGCGCGTTCTGGCGGGTCTCCGTGGCCGAGCCGTCCATCGAGGAGATCGGCGATGTGTGGCAACCGAAGTTCTCCGTCGACCCCGATGCCCGGCTGATCACCGCCGGCTCCTGCTTCGCCGCGCGCATCGGAAGAGCACTGATCGACCACGGCATGAACTGGTACGACGCAGAACTGCCACCGCCGGGGTTGTCCGAGCAGGAGCGCAGCCTCCGGCACTACCGCGAATTCTCCTTCCGCACCGGGAACATCTACACGGCGGCGGCGCTGAAGCAGTGGATCTTCTGGGCGTTCTCGCGGTCCGAACCTAGTACGGAGTTCTGGATCGAGGGCGAACGCTTTCACGACCCGTTTCGGTTCGCGGTCGATCCGGATGGGCACGAATCACTGGACGCGATGCTGGCTGCCCGGACTCGCACGTTCAGCGCGATCCGTGACGCGCTGACCACCGCCAGTTGCTTCATCATCACGCTGGGACAGACCGAAGCGTGGATCCACCGGACAGACGGAACCGTTTATCCGGTCTGTCCCGGCACCGTGCGCGGACGATTTGATCCGGCGGCACACGAGTTTCGCAATTATTCGTTCGGCGAGGTGCACCGTGATCTGTCGGAAACCATCGAAGCGCTTCATGAGATCAATCCCGGGCTGCGCATCCTGCTCACCGTGTCACCGGTGCCGCTGACCGCCACCGCTTCGGGTGGCCACGCCCTGGTGGCCAACACCCATGCCAAGTCCACCCTGCGCGCAGTGGCCGGGCAACTGGCGCTGGAGCATGACCATGTGGACTACTTTCCGTCCTACGAGCTGATCACCGGCCAACCCTTCCGGAGCGGTTTCTACCAGCCGAATCTTCGCGAGGTGTCGCAGGAGGGCGTGGCTTTCGTGGTTCGGCACTTCATGACGGCCCTGCAAGGCAACTCCGAAGACGCGGAACCGACTCGCGTACAGCCGAGGGAACCGGGGGGTGACGAGTGTGACGATGCAATCCTCGACTACTACAGCCCCCGCTAGGTTTTTCCTGCTCGGCGATTCCCATGTGGGCCCGCTGGGCAGGGCGGCCCGGGCCGCCCGGATTCCGCACTCCGGAGGCCCGATCGGTGCCGGCCGGGATTTCTTCGGCGACTTCTTGGCTGCCGGGGAACACGACATCGTTTTCCGCGACCCGCAGATGGATCGTTGCTTCCGCGGATTCCTCACCGAGTTGAACCTCGCCTGCGTGGACGAGCTTTCCATCCCACTCATCAGCACCATCGGCTTCGCCCCCCATTTCATCGCGACCACGCAGAGCTGGACGTTCTACCTCGATGGCGGCGTCGACTGCGACGAGTTCCTGTCGTCTCGGCTGTTCGCCGACATCGTGATCGCGATGATCGCGCCTGCGTTGAGCTTCTACCGGCAGCTGCGTGCGTTCGGTCTCCGCGTCGTGGCGGTGATGCCACCGCAACGGGTCCCGATGCAGGCCGACGCGGATGTGTTCATGGCGGCGCAGGACGTCATCGGTCGTCGCGTCGCCGAGATTGGAGTGGAGGTTATCGACCCGCGACACCGAATCACAGACCAGACCGGATTCCAGCGCAGGGAACTGTGCGAACCGAACGACGAGATCCACGGGAACTTGGCATGGGGCCGGATCGTCCTGTCCGAACTACTCGATCAGGGGCTGTGACATCAAACAGGATGAATTCCAGGCCTTCGAGCGGCTCACAACGATGCCGGCGTGGCACTATCGCACCCTCAGCCTCGACCAGATCACGCCGGTGATCGGTGCGGAGATCTCCGGAGTCGATCTGTCGCAGCCACTGACCGCAGAGCAGTTGGCCGAGGTCAAATCCGCTTTCCTCGACCATCACGTACTGGTGTTCCGCGATCAGGTCATCACCGCTGAAGATCACAAGCGCTTCGCCGGCGCATTCGGGGAGCTTCGGCCGGTCAATCCGCCGCCGGAGCGCGGTGACCCGTACGTCCTGGAGATCCGGACCAGCGCCAAGGACATCCAGATCGCCGGGGACGGTTGGCACGCCGACGGGACGGCGGATGCGGAGCCGTCCCTGGGCTCGATGCTCTACATCACGCAGGTGCCAGAGAGCGGGTGCGGTGGTGACACGTTGTTCGCGAACATGTATTTGGCGTATGAACTCTGCTCGCAGCCGATGCAGAAGTTCCTGGATCAGCTCACGGCTGTGCATGACGGCTCTCTGCAATTCGCCAACTACCCGATGCCTGCGGGCTACACGCCGTCGATCACCGAGCACCCCGTCGTCGTGCGGCACCCTGAGACCGGCCGGAAACTGCTGTTCGTCAATCCCGGCTACACCTCGCACATTCCGCAACTCTCACAGCAGGAGAGTCGTGCGCTGCTCGATATGTTGTTCGCGCTGATTCCGAGTCGACCCGCGTTGAGTTGTCGCATTCGATGGCAGAACAACACCCTGGTTTTCTGGGATAACCGGTGCGTGCAGCATCACGCCGTCTACGACTACTACCCCCTCACTCGCTTCGGCCGCCGGATTGCCATCAACGGCGGTGTGCCCCGGGCGGGCAACGCGTGACGACGGATCACCTCGACGAGTCACCGGGCGCCGCACCGGGATGGCTTCGACAGATCGCCGGATTGATCCTCGGCGAGTCCGATGACGCGTTCCGCACCGGCTGGACCGGACAGCTGCGCGACGCCCTTCTGAGGTTGGACGGCGCGGCGCCCATTGAGGTCGTCCACCATTGGCATGCCAATTCCGTCAGCTCGCTGTTGATCGACAGCTGCGCGCGTCGCGGATTGCCCGCCCGGGTGCACCTGAACCTTCGCGAACTGCACCGCAGCGCGTGGCGTGGACTCGAGGTTCCCGAGGACGAGTGGCGCCGCGCTCTCGAGCCGGCGTTGAGAGCCGTCTACGAGCACAGCTATCCCCACGACGAGGCGTATGCGACGGCGGCAGAGGCCGCGTATCGCTACGCGAGGTTGCATAACTACGACGAGGACGCGGCGCAGAAGTATCGCGACCACTACGCCGCGCTCAACACCGAGGCCGCCGTCCGCCTCTTCGCAGCCGCCAACGCGAAGGCGAACAGCGATGCGTATGCGCGCGCATATGCCCGTTCCGACCAGGCCCTGCTGTCCGATGCCTATCCGGGCGCCTATCTGAAGGCGTGCGTGCGGCTTGCCCGAAACGACTCCGCCAGCGTTGCCGCGATCTACGCCGGACTCGGCGAAGGTTTGACGGAAAGCTTGCGATTGTCCGGCCCGGTGGTTTCCAGAACGCCATCGCCCGCGCGGCGAACCGGCCACTGACGTCACCGGCCGGATGGCACACGGGCCGCGATCAACCCGGCTGCAGCCACGACTTGGGGAACACCGCGTGGGCCGCCAGGTTGTTGGTCGTCGGCATCATGCCGACCATGTTTCCGCTGACGCCCCACCGGGTGCGGTCTATCTGCCCGTGCGCGGTCACCATGCAGGTCTGATCATCCAGCCGGCTCACGGCGATCGTCAGCGGTAACGGCAGCGTGTCGCCCCGGACGCTCAGGGTCGTGCTGTCTTGCAATGGGTTTCGTTCTCGCGGCTCGGGCTTTGCCTCGTTCGCGAGCGGGCCACCTTCGGTGTCCCGCGGCTGGCCTTCCCGCCGGCCGCCTATACGGTTTTTCTTCTCATCGCGAGAATGTACGTCGGTCGGTTTGTCATTGGGACTTCCTGCCGCGCAACGGATTTACAGTTCCACCCCCCGGTCCAGGGGAACCGGATCCGGCGGCTGCCTCCTTCTCGGAGCGCCCCCGCGCCAATCGTCCCCCGCCGGCGGGGGCAAGTGTTGCCCGTTACCTTTTTCATGGCCCTGATGTAGGGCTCCGGTCGCCAGTTCCGGTATGAATTTCTCGCCCCTGTCTCTCGAATGAAGCGGGGGTGGTGTCGCCAGCACTGGTGGCATCGACGGACCGCTAATAGGGACGGGGCCGCTGGTAGGCCTCTTCGTAACGTGGGTGCCGGCGTCGATGCCGGATCGGTGACCGGGCCGTTCCGGAAGGACGAGGAGCAACGAGGCCTTGGAAACAGGATTTTTGGTCTATTGCGGCATTGATGTCGGCAATGATGAGGCTCATCAAGACACACCTCACTCCGAAACGGGCACTGGTGTAGCGCACCGGCGTCGAAATGAACTCGGCTGAAGGCATGAAGGGCCCCTGTGATATCTCCTGTTCAATCCCGTGACGTTGTCGTTTCTCCCCAGCGGCGTAATGCGATGTTTCTCGCTGTGGCACTTGGGCTCTTCTTGTCTTCCCTCGACCAGACGAATGTCGCCACAGCTCTGCCCGCGATGGTGGCGGATTTTGGTGGGGCTGGATACCAATCCCAGGTCGTAACTTCCTACTTGCTGGCGATGAGCATTTCAACTGTGATCGCGGGAAAAGTCGGTGACCTGTTCGGCCGAAAGAAGGTGTTCCAGGCTGCGTTGTTGGTGTTCCTCATCGGTTCAATGCTGTGCGGATTGGCACAATCGATGACGATGTTGATCGGATCGCGCGCGCTGCAAGGGTTAGGCGGGGGCGCGGTCTTGGTCACCGCGACCGCGCTGATCGGCGAGGTTGTGCCACTTCGGGATCGCGGTCGCTATCAGGGCTTGCTGGGTGCTGTATACGGCATCAGTACCGTCATCGGCCCGCTATTGGGCGGTTTCTTCACCGACAACTTGACGTGGCGCTGGCTATTTTGGCTCAACCTGCCACTTGGGGCGGTCGTGATATTCGTGACTGCGGCTACGATTCCCGCGTTGACAGGAACGGCCAAACCCTCTATCGACTACCTCGGCATCGTACTGATCGGCTTGGGTACGACGGGACTGACGCTGGCAACGAGTTGGGGCGGTGCCAGCTATCCATGGGGGTCCCCGATCATTGTCGGTCTCTTCGGTGCGTCCGCTGTGGTCCTGGCCATGTTTGTTTGGGTGGAACTGCACGCCGCCGAACCGATCCTGCCTCTTCGGCTTTTCGCGAACCAAGTGTTCACCATTTGCTGCGTGCTGTCGTTTATCGTCGGATTCGCGCTGCTTGGTGGTTTGATTTATATGCCTACATATCTGCAATTCGTCGACGGTGTATCGGCCACTGAATCAGGTATGCGGGAATTGCCGATGGTTGCTGGCCTACTGCTGACGTCGATTGGCAGTGGCACTTTGGTGGCGCGAATGGGCCGGTACAAGATCTTCCCGGTACTCGGTACAGCGATCATGGTGGTGGGCTTTCTGCTGCTTTCAGAAATGCGTCATGAGACCCCAGTCCTCACCGAATCGATATATCTCTTTGTGTTAGGCGCCGGGATCGGTATGTGCGGGCAGATTCTCGTACTTGCCGTCCAGAACTCTGCAGACTTTGCCGATCTCGGCGCGGCAACCTCAGGCGTGACATTCTTCCGCGCAATCGGATCTTCTTTTGGCGCCGCTGTATTCGGGACATTGTTCATCAATTTCTTCAATGACCGGATCGGGCCCGCATTGGCGGTCAGCGGCGCACCTGCATCGGCGGCACAGTCACCATCGGGCTTACATCAATTAACTCACGAGATGGCCGAGCCCATCGTGGATGTCTACACCGAATCCTTGGGTGCGGTGTTTTTTTGGGCAGCCCCGGTAGCCATGGTCGGAATGATTGTCGCGCTGTTTCTTAAGGAGGTACCACTCCGCGACATCGGCGGCGCGGCCCCCTCCGATCTGGGTGAGGGTTTCGCCCTGCCACGCACCCAATCTCCAGCGGAACTGTTGGAGAACTCGATTGGCCGATTGATGCGCAACGAGCCGCCCGATGTACGGCTTACGGTTCTTGTCGCGCGTGCGGGGTGCGAACTCGATGTCGTCTCGATGTGGGCGTTGCTGCAGCTGTACCGCCACGCCCAAGCGTTCGGAACGGCACGGGTGGGTGACATCGCGGTGCGGCGGGCTATTCCCCGGGAATTGCTCGATCCAGTTTTCGAACCTCTCGTCGACAGCGGCTATGCCCAAATACAGGGCGATAGTTTGGTGCCTACCGCGGCGGGATTGCGGCAGCTGGGTTTGCTGAGGTCAGTAATCGTCGACTGGACCATGGAAAGGCTGGGTGTCTCGACTTCGATCGAGGGGAACCCGGGACGTGCGGACGTGCAGTCGGCGCTAGAGCGGGTTATGCGACGAATTTTGGTGGAGCGAGATTGGGGCGACGCCTCATCACGTTGACTGATCGAGGTTGGTTGGGTCGGGCATCACGGAGTAGAAGCGAATCGTCACCGCGGCTGTCGTGAGCTCGTACTACTCCGTCCGCGGGCGCACTGGCAGAAGATTTGGTCGAACAACCCGATCGAACGGCTCAACAAAGAGATCAACCGCCGCGCTGACGTCGTGGAGATCTTCCCCAACCCGGCCGCGTTCCTGCGTCTGGCCACCGCCGTGGTCATCGAGGCACGAATGGCAAGTCACCCGCCGCTACCTGTCCGAGATCTCCATGGCCGAGCTCCGCAAAGTCATCGCCGCCAAACAGTCCGCCGACAAACCCCTCGCCGAGCAACGCCAAATCGCCTAGCTCGTTGATCACCACGCGTGAGCACACGCCGATCCGAAGTCCAACCACCCCACGGGACGCTGTCCTGCGCTCACCCGCTGCGGTCACCTAGTTTTTTCGTGAGAGAGTCCTGACCTAATGAAACGCGACTATTCCGGAACCCTGGTTGGTCACCGGAGGGAGATCAGTTATTGGCATATCTTATCGATTTGCCGCGTTACATTAAGGGCCTCCTCGGCGATTGGGCTGATATCTGTCTTTGAGCCGTCGGCCAGTTGAATTAGGGCGATATTTCGATACAATTCCCCTAATTGATGTACGAGGTTACTCAGTTCTTTCGGAGCGGCGGGATTAGACTCTACCGAGTCGAAGAAGAGGTTGCTTCCGACGACTTCGGCTAGCCGAGCGTTAACGGCTGTGACTGGGAGGGTGTCGGCGGGATTGTCGGGTTTCTTGCTGCCTGCCGCCTGTAGCGACCGCGAACCCTTCTCATGCGCCTCACACACCGCCGTCTTCGCATCAGCCACCTGTTGTTCCGAATACACGGGATTCGCGGCCTCACGCGCCGGCGCGGCGCGGAACCAGGCAGCCACACCAATGATGAGCCCGAGCGAACCCAAGATCGCACCGAGAATCGGGAGCAGCCGTGAAGGTGCGCGTCCCCGTTCGGGCGCTTGTGGTGGCCATGGCGGCGGCGCCTGGGGCGTAGGTCCGTAGTGCGCATAAGACACGCCTGGATGTTAGCCTCGATTTTTCGCGCCGGTGGGGTTCGGGGGCGCTGAGCCACGGAAGA
>CAYYAY010000075.1:0-30157 GCA_964470155.1 uncultured Lamprocystis sp.
CCGATGTTCGATAATCCTTAACGAAAAACGAAAAACCGAAAACTCAAAACCGTTCCGTATAAACTGAAGGGCAGGCGCCATTAGCGGTATGGGCGAGAAATGCGCTGCCAATCCGGTGACCGGCACAGACTCAATAACGGGCCCAGAGCCCCAGCCCTGGTCGTCCGAAATCCGGCCAACAGTTGCTGCCGTCCTCCGACTCCGAAACCGGCATTAGAGGATACCTAACCATGGCTTGGACATCACTCAATCGCTCGCTTGCCCGCAAGCCCATCGTGCTAGCCGGACCAATGCTGCGCCGAGTCACCTCGCACTCGGTTACCGTCTGGCTCGCCATGAAGGTTCCGGCAACGGTGACGCTGACGGTCGTGGACGACCAGAATGCGCTGGTCGCGGTGGGTGAAGGCGAAAGCAGCGCGATAGGCTTGAACCTGCACTTCGTCGCGGTCACCGCGCGGGTGCAATTGGGCAAGCCGCTCAAGGAAGGCATCGTCTACGAGTATGACCTCACCTTCCTCCTGTCCAACAGCAGCACGACGCTGGCAGTCGTGACCAATAACGCGAAGCTGGCCTACCCCCCCTTCAAGCGGCCCAGCTTCGCCCTGCCGCCCGCGAACTTGAACAGCCTGCGAGTGCTGCAAGGCTCCTGCCGAATGCCGCATGCGCAAGGCAAAGATACGCTGCCCCTCGTCGACGGCCTGATCGCGGCGACGGCGGGCAACGCCTTTGCTCGGCCGCACCAATTGCTGCTCACCGGCGACCAGATCTACGCTGACGACGTCTCGGACGCACTGCTCATGCTGCTGATCGACGCGGCCGACGCGCTCTTAGGCTGGCAGGAAAACCTACCCATTCGTTACCCCAGGCCGATGACCGCCGTCCCGATTCCCGCCGGCATGCGCGGACTGGTGCTCGGCGGGGCCGGCATGGGCAAATTGGCCGGCGTGGAAGCGGGCTTTTCTTCCGAGGATCTGACGAGCCATCTGATGTCACTGGGCGAGTACCTAGCCATGTACCTGTTCGTCTGGTCGGACGTGCTGTGGCCCGAGGTGCTGCCCTCGTTCGACGACGTGGCCGGGGAAGTCCACAAGCGCATCCCGCGCGACGAGGTCTGGGCTTGGAAACCCAAGGTGCTCCTCGATCGCGACAGGATTGCGAAACACAACGACTCGGTCGCCGCCTTTAGGGAGAAGCTGCCGGCTGTCCGGTGCGCGCTCGCGAACATTCCCACCTATATGATCTTCGACGACCACGAGGTCACGGACGACTGGAACATGACGCTCGAGTTCTGCTCCGACGTCTACGGCAACCCGTTGGGTTTACGCATCGTGCAGAACGCCTTGGTGGCCTACGCCATTTGCCAGCACTGGGGCAATGCGCCCGACCAGTTCGACCGGCCTTCGACGCCGGGGCGCAAGCTGCTGCAGCTGTTCGCGCCGCCGCAATCCGCAGGCGGGCATGGGCCGTTTCCGACTGCCACTGCTGCGGCGAACTACGACAACGCCTCGCCCGTCGTCCGCCGACTGGTGGGACTGCACAGCTACGACGAGTTGAAAGACAGGTTCGAGAGCAGCTTGTTCCACGAGACAGACGCGCTGCAGTACCACTACAAGGTGGAGTGCGACGGCCACCAGATCATCGTTACCGACACGCGAACCTGGCGCTCGTTTCCGGGCGGCGGCGACGAGCACTCCAATTTGCTGCCTCGACCGGAGATGACCGACCAAATTAACGGCACGACCCTCGGAAACCGGGCCATGCTCGTCGTACTCTCCACCAATGCGCCGCCGGTACAGCCGATCCGCACCGCGGCGCGGCACGCTGGCCTTGCACGCACCTTCGAGCACTATCCTGATGTGTACGAAGCCTGGGAGACCCCTTCCGAATCCTTCGAAACCCTGCTGAAAGCGCTGACGGACAACCTTCCGCTGGACAGCGCCACGAAAGAACGCCGCGGACAGGTCGTCCTGCTCTCGGGCGATGTCCACCACAGTTTCGCCTCCCGCCTGATCTACCGCGCCACGGCCCGTTTCGGTGATGTCGGAGCGCCCCAGCCGGCAACCGCGGTCATCGCGCAGCTGGTGGCGAGCTCTTTCAAGAAGGAAACGCAATCCACCCGCGACTTCCAGGACGATGGATACACGGCCGCGCCAAGGGCTGCCAAGCTGCTCGATTACATTCCGCCGCATCGGCCGGAGGGCTATGTCGGCTGGAACGTCGCACCGGGAACGAAACTCGATATCGGATTTGAAACGTACGCCAAAGGGCTGGAGAAGGCCACGGGCAAAGCCAGCTTCGACGCGCCGACGAAGGCTCTCTGGATTGAGGAGGCCAAGGCGTCCTACAGCGTCAAACTTACCAGACTTCCGGACTATCGTTACCGGTTGGACTACCTCGTGCCCCTGCGCCAGGAGCCGCATGTCGCCCCACCCATCCCGCCCCTGCCCGCCGGTGCGGATGCGGCGGCGCGCAAAAAGGCCGCCCAGACCTATAACGCCGCGCATGCGAGCTACCGGCAGAACAACAGGGCCGTCGGAAAGGAAAAGATCATCGGTGTAAACAACTTCGGCGAAATCACCTTCAACTGGCCGGCCGGCAAGGCCAAGGCCGTCATGCACACCCTGCGCTGGTTCCGGGGCACGTCGGTCGTCGCCACCACCTACCGCGTCAGCCTGGATCCGGATGATCCGAATTTTCCCGATATTAAAGACGGTACCAACTGATGAGCGCCGACCTGCTCGACAGCGCATTCCGGGAGATCGCCCGGCTGCTGGCCCCTCTGGTGCGGGCCGCGGAGAACCCGCGCGCCTTCGTTCGACTGCTGTCGGAACTCGGCGTAAAACCGGATGCGCTCGGTAGCGACAGTGATCGCTTGCTGGCCACGCTCGCCGCGGTAGCCGGCGTGCAGGACCGCCTCGAAGCCTTGATCGCGCGACCGTCACCATCACTGCAGACGTTCGCGGACGCGCTGGCTCTCTGCGACGAGGCCCTGACTGCCGTGCGAGGCTTGGACAGTCCGGGCGCACTGTCCGACACCTTCGCGGGGCTGGGTGAGGACCTGAGCGCCTGGTTGATCGCCCGCTACCTGGACCAGTGGCATCCGCGCGCCTACCGCCTGGCTGTGCTGGCCACCCTGATCGAGCCGTCCTACGAGCGCGAAGTGCACTTGCCGGACATCCGCGACGACGCCGTCGTGCGCGACGCAATCAACTTCGATCAATTTCGGCTCGATCGGCTGATCGCTCTGATACGCGACCCGGTCGCCGCACTACGCGCGCAATACGGCACCGTTTTCGGCAGTACCGAGGAAGCCCAAAAGATCCAGACAAAGCTGTTCCCGCGTCTGCAGCAGGTGCTGCGCATCCTGGGCGTGCCTTGCCGTTACGGTTTCGACTTGGATGATTCGCCCAGTCTTGGAGATGCGGCGCCCCTACTGAATCACGCGCTGATTTTCTACTTGGATGACGTGCTGGCGGGCGCGACGGCGGAAGCCGGGGTGATCCTGAACGTGTCCCTGGCCGATCGCGGTGACTTGGGTCTGGTGGTCAGCCCATTTGGCTCGCTGTCAACGCAAAGGCAGGTTGGCGCCTGGCAGCTCGAGGTCAGCGTGACGGGCGACGTCCAGACGATTGCCTATGGCCGCCACGGCCTGACCTTACCGCCCGAGGCATCGACAACGCAGGTAGAAGCCAGCCTGTCGGTAACGCTTCCGGTTCCCGAGGACCGTCCCGCCTTCGTCTTCGGTGCACCGAATGGCACGCGCCTGGAGGTCGCCGGCACCCTGCTTTCGCTTGCCGCCACGCTATCGGAATCGCAGCAATCGCTTGCCCTGTCGGCGGACGTGTTGGCTGCCGCACTGGTCATTTCACCCACGAACACGGATGGGTTCCTGGCAAGTCTGCTGCCGCCGGAGGGTCTGCGTGCGGACGTCACTATCGGCCTAGCGTGGTCCAGCGACAAGGGTCTCACGCTGCGCGGCAGTGCAGGCTTGGACGCAACTCTGCCCGTCGGGTTGTCGATCGGCCCCGTCACCTTATCCACCGTTCACCTGAGCTTGCAGGCGCGTGAAGCCGCCGTGTCGACCGTAGCATCAGCGAGCTTCGCCGCGTCGATTGGCCCAATTCACATCGCAGTCGATCACGTTGGAATGACCGCTGCAATCACCTTCCCCGAAACTGGAGGCAATCTTGGTGTAGCGAACCTGAACCTTGGCTTCAAGCCGCCCGACGGCCTGGGCCTGGCCATCCAGGCCCCTGCGGTCACCGGCGGCGGTTTCCTGGCTTTCGATTCCGACAAACAGGAATACGCCGGCGTGCTCCAGTTGGAGATCGCCGAAACCGTCTCGGTCAAGGCCGTCGGCCTGCTCACCACGCGCATGCCCGACGGCAGCTCCGGCTATTCCCTGGTGATCGTAGTCGCTTCCGAGGGCTTTGCGCCGATCCAGCTCGGCTTCGGCTTCACCCTCACGGGCATCGGCGGGCTGCTGAGCATCCACCGGACCGTGGCGGTGGACGTGCTGCGCGGCGGCATCAAGAACGGCACCCTCGGCTCGGTGCTGTTTCCCGCCGACCCCATCCGCAATGCCCCGCAGATCGTCAGCGACCTGCGCGCCGTGTTCCCGCCCACCCGAAACCGCCACGTGTTCGGACCCATGGCCCAGATCGAGTGGGGCACCCCTACCCTCTTCACCCTGCAGCTCGCGTTGATCCTGGAATTGCCGGAACCGGTGCGGCTCATCATCCTCGGCCGATTGCTGGCCGACCTGCCCGATGCTGCCCATTCCCTGGTGCGGCTGCGCATGGACGCCGTCGGGCTAATCGATTTCAACCGCAACGAAATCGCCCTGGATGCCACCCTATACGATTCCAGTATTATGGAGTTCGCCCTCAGCGGCGACATGGCCCTGCGCGCCAACTGGGGCGCTCGGCCCGACTTCGTCCTGGCCGTGGGCGGTTTCAATCCGGGCTATCCGGTCCCGGCCGGCTTCCCGCGCCTGCAGCGCCTGACCCTGAGCCTGGGCGACGGCGACAATCCCAGGCTGCGCTTCGAATCCTATTTGGCGCTGACCTCCAACACCGTGCAGTTCGGCGGCCGGCTCGATTTCGCCTACACTGCCTCCGGCTTCACCCTCGCCGGCTTCCTCGGCATGGACGCGCTGTTTCAGTTCGAGCCCTTCGCCTTCGTCACCGACATCGGCGCCATGGTGGCGCTCAAGCGCGGTCGCTCGACCCTGATGAGCGTGAGCCTGGAGATGAGTCTGGCCGGACCCACGCCCTGGCATGTCTGGGGCAAAGCCAAGTTCAAGATCCTGTTCTTCACCGTCAAGATCGGCTTCGACCAGCGCTTCGGCCACGACCAGCCGCCGCCCCTGCCGGAACCCGTGGACGCCTTGGCCCTGCTGGTCCAGGCCCTGAACGACCGGCGCAACTGGAGTGGTGCCCTGCCGCGGAGCGAACCGGCCGTGGTCACCCTGCGGGAAGCCGCTGCTGGTCGGCTCCATCCCCTGGCGCGGCTGAGCGTGCGCCAGCGGGTGGTGCCCCTCAACCGGACCATCACCCGCTTCGGCAATGCGCCTTTGGCGGGCGGCGCCGGCACGTTCACGGTGACCGCGACCGGCGGTCCGGCGGCCACCTATCTGCAGGAAGCCTTCGCCCCGGCCCAGTACCAGGACTACAGCGACGATGACAAGTTGGCTCAGCCCGCCTTCGTCGACTACGACGCCGGTCTCGGCTTTGCCGATGACGCCGTGGCTTACCAATACGAGGCCCTGCCGGACCTGGACATCGTCTACGAGACCCAGTTTATCGACCCCACCCGCCCGCCGGATACCCCGCCGCCCCCGGCCTACACCCTGCCGGCCGCGGCCCTGACGCAGGTGGTGGACTATGCCGCCGCCGCCCAAGCCCCCATCCGCCACCGCGGCGCCAACCGCTATCGCCGCTTTGAGCAGGCCGCATGAAACCCGTCAACTGAAGGAAGCGAAAGCATGGCCGAAAACCCTTTCACCGCCTACCGCACACTGTCCTGGCTGCGTCAGGGATTGCCCGCCAGCGGCGGCGCCACGGCTGGCGATGGCGGGCTTGCATTGCCGATGCGCCTGGCCGTCAACGGCAGTTCCAGCGTCGCGGTCGACTTCGGTCTCGCCGGGCCGGCCGATGTCACCGGAATCGACGCGCGTGAGGTGATCCGCACCGATCCCCATCCCCACGCCGCCGATTTCGAGCCCAATTACTTCCCCCTGATCGAATTCGACAGTCCGGATTTCCCCTGGCTGTTCAGCCCCACCCAGGCGGATGCCGACCATCGCTTGCAGCCCTGGCTCTGCCTGGTGGTCTTGCGCCGGGACGACGCGCGCTTGGTGAGTGGTGCCGAACGGCTCCTGCCGGTGCTCGATTGCCCGCTACGGGAACTACCCGAGCTGGCGGATTCCTGGGCCTGGGCCCATGCGGAACTGGTCGGTTCCGCCCCGTTCGACGTTGCCGGGCTGCCGCAACTGCTGCGGCAACACCCGGAACGCACCCTGTCGCGGCTGCTGTGCCCGCGCCGTCTCGATCCCAACACAGGCTATCTGGCCTGTCTGGTTCCTGCTTACGACGCCGGCCGGCGAACCGGGCTGGGTGAACTGGTCAGCGCCGAACAGGAACAGGCCTTGCTGCCGGCCTGGCCCTTCGACCCCGCCGCGCCACCGGACCACCGCGTCCAGCTTCCAGTCTATTACTCCTGGGAATTCGGCACTGGCGCCGGCGGCGACTTCGAGTCTCTGGCTCGCCGCCTGGTCACCCAGCCGCTGCTGGATAGCGTGGGCTTGTGCCAGCTGGACGTGTCCGAACCGGGCTGGGGCATGCCCAAGCTGGCGGCCGATTCGCCCGGTACCGTGCTCGATCTGGGCGGTGCCTTACAAACCCCGGAAACCGCGCCCAAACCCTGGCTGGACGCCGACCGCAAGGCCTTCCAGGAAGCGCTCCGCCCCATCCTCGATACCGCGGTCAAACCGGATGCCGACGGCATCGCACCGGCGGTGCTGGCACCGCCGACTTACGGCCGAAACCTGGTCGATTTGCCTGCGGTTCCGGCTGCCGATGGTCAGCCTAGCTGGTTCGCCGAACTGAACCTCGATCCCCGCCACCGGGTGGCAGCGGGCATGGGCGCCCAGGTGATCCGCTACGAACAGGAGTATCTGCTGGCGGCTGCCTGGGACCAGTTGGCGCGGCATGAGGCCGACAGCCAACGCCAGAAGCAGGCCCAGTTGGCGGAAGCTGTGGGCGCCAGACTGCGGACCGGGCATCTGAGCCCGGTTGCAGGACTGGCGGCAGCCGCCTTCGGTGCCACGGCCGCGAGTACCGACTCGGCCGCCTATCGCCGCCTGACCCGGATCCGTGGTCCGCTCGCCAAGCGCATGGAGCGCCTCGGCAACACCACACTGCGGGCGCCGTCAACCCGCTTGGTACTGGCCGTAACCGCCCAGACACCAGCACCCATCCCTGCGCCGCCGGCGACCGAGCTGCCCCGTTTTGCCCCGGAGTTTCCGCAGCCGATGTACGTGTTGCTGCGGGACTATTTCCCGGACGCCCTACTGCCAGGCATGGGACAGGTTCCCAACAACGCGGTGGCCTTGCTGGAAACCAACCGGTCCTTCATCGAAGCCTTTTTGGCCGGGCTCAATCATGAGATGAGCCGCGAATTGCTCTGGCGCGGTTTCCCCGCGGATCACAAGGGCAGCTACTTCCGCCGCTTCTGGGATCGGCGCGGGCCGGATGCGGCACGGTGGGACGACATCGCCGCGCTGCGCGACTGGGCCGCCGATAGCGGACTCGGAACCCACCCCGCCGACGGCAGCGGCAGCGGCAGCGAAGCCGAACTGGTATTGCTGATCCGGGGCGATTTGCTGCGGCGTTATCCCAACGCCGTTGTCTATGCAGTGAAAGCCGTCTGGTCGAACCAGCGGCGGGAACTGGGGAACGAGGAAAAGTACCCGCTGTTCCGTGCCACCCAGCCACCCGACGTCAACCTGCTGGGCTTCGATCTGACCGAAGCGCAGGCGCGCGGCAGCGACTCCGCGGACGGCGATGCCGGATGGTTTTTCGTGCTGCAGGAACAGCCCACCGAACCGCGCTTCGGTCTGGATGTTACCACCACCTACGGCGGTCGGCCCGACCGCTGGCGCGACCTGACCTGGGGCCATCTGGCGGCGGATGCGGCGGCACTGCAGCAGCTGACCCACGTGCCGGTCGGCGGCGCGCTGCAGGGCCTGGTCCTCGACGGCCTGGCTTGGGGCCGGAATTCGGCTCAAATGGCCGCGATCACCCGACAGCGTCCCTTCCGCGTCGCCATCCATGCCCGCACCTGGCTGCCGGCCTAAGCCCGAGGAAACCACCCCATGAACCTGCTCCCCCGCGAAGTCGCCCGCCTGCAAGCCGAATTGCTGCTGGTAGACACCGAAATCGCCAACCGTATCCAGCAACAGCGAAGCGCCCAGCAAGCGGTAACCGCTGCCCACAGCCAAGTCACCGCCGCCCAAGCCGCGCTGTCTGCCGCCCAAGGTCGACTACCTCCGCTGGAAGCCGCGGCGGCCGGGGCAAATGCCCAAGTCGCCGCCATTGATCAGGATATCGCCGATGCCCAGCAAGAGCCTGAGCCCGATCGATCGAACCTGATCCGCAATTTGATGAAGCGGCGCAATACCGCCCAAGCAGCCGCGGCGGCAGCCCGCACGGCGCTGAATAACGGCACGGCCGCCGTCGACCGGGCCAACCAGGACCTACAAACGGCGCAAAGCCAAGAGAATGGCGCGGCGGCGGGCCTGCAAACCACGAGCGACGCACTGGCTGCGGCCCAGCAGCGTCGGCAAACGGTACAGGAACAAGTGGCCCGGATCGGGCGCTGGAACGCCCAAATTGCCGCCGATCCGCTGGACCGGCCGGCCTTACAGCTGACCGAACGGGAACTGGCAGAACGGGCCGCCACGCTGGAGGAAGCCTGCGACTCGGTGCGCCTCTGCCTGGCAGCCGAACAGGAGGCCCTGCCGACATTGATCGCACGGCACGATGCCAATACCGCTGAACTGAACACGATTCTCGCGGCCCTGCCGGGGGCCGGCACGACCCTGCAGAACACCCAGCAAGAATTCAATCGCATCAGCCAGCAATTGACGGCCCACTTCCGGAGAGGGCCCGGAGCATGAGACGCATAGGAGACGGCACCGAAATCCCGGCAGAGATCAACGACGACGTTCTCAACGCCTGGACCGAAGAGCTGGAACGGCTTCGCGCGGAATATGACAACGCGTCCCACGCCTTCACGGACGCTCAGCGTACTGTCCTGGACCTCACCCGCCGGCGCGATGCGCTGCTGGCGGAACTCGGCCAACTGCAAACCCGCATCGCGCAAATCCAAGCGACCGTTGCCACCCATCAATCACAGCTGGCCGACCTGACACCGCAAGCGGACGAGTGGCGGGATGCCCGAGACGCCGCCAGCACGCGCCTGCTGGGCACCGACGCCGCCAGTGGCCCCGTGTCGACGCGCCATCCACTCCTGCTGCTGCCGGTCCGCTTGGAAACCCGGTTCGCGGCGGCGACCCAGGGCGGCAAGGAACTACAGGTACGCGTCTATCCCGACGACATCCATGTCGACAGCCACGAACCGGAGCTGACCGAGCAGGAGGAACGCTGGGGCAAGCACTACTGGGAACAAGTCGGCATCGGCGAAACCCGGCAGCGGGCCTGGCAGCAGTTGGCGGAACGGTTCGGCGCGGCACGCGCCCGCTGGATCACCCGCGCCCTCAATCCGGCTGCGCCGCTCAATCCAAGTCGCCGGCCGGCGGCCTGGAGCCGCCCGGCGCAAGCGACGGCGCTGCCGGACCGCTGGGTCGCGATCGGCTACCGCGGGTCAGCGGCAGTGGTCACCGCCTGGGGCAAGCGGATCGCCGACCGGCTGGCAGTCGGCCCGTCGCCACTGCTGCCAATCCTGGAAGCGGATGGCTTGCCGCCCATCGACGAAGGGATGCGCTGGGTGGTGGACTTCGATGCCGCCGAGGACGCTGGCATGGCCCTGCGCATCCCGCTCAGCGAGGACTTGGCACACCAGGGATTCGACCGCCTGGTGGTGGCGGGGGTGAAGGCTTCCCTCGACCCGGCCGCTTCCGCCGACCGTCTCACCGCGCTGCTGGATGCCCACCGCTATACCGATGGCCTGGCGCTGGCGGCCCAGAACCTGCCAACCAGCAATACGGACGCGATGGCGTCGGGCTACCGTTCCGGCGAAGACGAGCGCGCCACCGGCGAGGATCTGACCGCTGCCGTGCCGCCGGCTGACAGCGACGGCGATGTTCTCGCCCGCGCCTTGGGCGTACCGCCGGCAAGTCTGGCAGGCGTGCCGGGTGCAACGGGCAGCGAACAGAGCCAAGCCGGCGCCATGAACGCGGCGCTTTGGGACCTCCTGGACACCCCGATGCTGCGCCAGCTCAAGCAGGTCAGCAGCCCCGATTTCCTCCGCGGTCATTTCACCGGCTTTGTCCGCGGTCGCGGCCCACTGCCGGCCTTGCGGGTCGGCACGCAGCCCTATGGCCTGCTGCCGGTCGCCGCCACCAACCGCTGGACCAGCCGTACCAGCCTGCAGCCGGAGACCCACCTGGCCGATTGGTGGCGGGCCGGCCAACCGCGCTGGAGCCGCCTCGCTGCCGGTGCGAACAGCGTGGCCGATGGCAGTGAACCGGCGGACTTGCTGCGCCACGGCGCGATTGGCTGCCGCTATCTGTTGCAGCAGCCGGCTCCGGAGGGCGCCAATGCAGCCGGATCACGTGAAGTTGCGGCGGAGTCTCTGGCGGAAACCTTGCTGACACGGTCCACCGACCCCGCCGCGGCCACTGTCAAGCCGCTGGCGGTCGAGATCCGCCAACTGTTGTTCGCCGAGACCCTGGACCTGGCAACCCACCGCTTCGACGCCTGGGCGACGTCGCTGGCAACGCGCCGCTTAGCTGAACTACGTCGCACCGATGCGGCCGGTATCCGGCTGGGAGGCTACGGCTGGGTGGAGAATCTGCGGCCGGCGCCGGCCTTGCTGCCGGTCGCCAATCTACCGGACGGCGTGTCGGGTCCGCTCTACCAATCGCTCACCAACGACGGCCATATCCAGGCGCCTTCCCTGGCTCAGGCGGCGACCCTGGCGGTGCTGCGCAGCGGCTATCTGGCCCGGCGGGCGGAAGACGGCAGCGACGGTCCCTTCGCCGTGGACCTGTCTTCGGAGCGCGTGCACCGCGCGCAATGGCTGCTGGACGGCGTGCGCCAAGGCCAATCGCTGGGCGCCCTGCTGGGCTACCGGTTCGAGCGGGAACTGCACGAACAGGGCCTCGCACGCTACATCCACCGCTTTCGCACCCTGGCTGCCCTCAAGCAGCGGGATGAACTGACTCAGGTTTACGACCGCCTGGCCCAGGCCGAGCAGAAGGCCCGTGAAGTCGGCACCCTGTACCGCCAGCGCGACACCGCCTTGGCCCTGGCCGGGGAAGCCGCCGCGCAAAAAGCCGCGGCCGACGCCGAAATTCAGCGGCTGCAGGAGGAAATCCGCCAGATCAATGCGCTGGAGCAGCCGCTGCAGCAGGCCCGAGCCACCATGGCCAGACTCGATCAGGACATCGCCCGCCACCGCGCCAGCTTACCGACCAGCAAGGTCATCGCCGGCCGCCACTACCAGGTGGAACTGGTCGATGATGCCGACATGGGCTCCTGGGAATCCCAGCTGATGATCTTGGTTGGTGAGCGCGCCGACGCCCTGGCCGCAGCCGACAGCCTGGCGGCGGTGTATAACGCCCGCTTGCGCGACCGCGATCAGGCCCGGGTGGCAATCGGGCAGTTCGGCGACGCCAACCGGGCCGATTCGATTGCCGACCTAGAGCGGCGGATCACAGAGCACAACCGCCAAGCCGCAGCATTAAACCAGCAAGGCTTGGTTCTGGAAGGCACAGCGGGCCAAGCCGAAAGCGATCTGGCGCAGGCGCGCGGCACCCTGGCCGCGGCACTCAACAGTCAGTGGTCGCAAGCACTGGAATCCGTGGCCGCCAACAACGTGGTCGACGGACTGGAACTGCAGCGTCGCTGGAAGGCCGCCCTGCGCCGCCAGCCGCCCCAAGCGCCCTGGGACGCGACTACCATCCCCTTCGGCAGTGCCGATTTCGGCTTTCCAGCCCCCGACAGCACGGAATTCCAAGCCCTCGACCTCCGTCTGCGGGCGCTGGACGAGTTGGTGGACTCGGTAGGCGACGTGGTGGTCGCGGAGAGCGTCCACCAGTTGGTGCAAGGCAATCCGCTGCGGGCCGGCGCCACTCTGGACGCCATCGCCAGCGGCGCCATCCCGCCGCCCGAACTGGAGGTGCTGCGCACGCCACGCAGCGGTAGCGCCTTGACCCACCGCCTGCTGGCGCTGTTTCCCGTTACCACCGCAGCGCCCGCCGACTGGCCGGTCAATGGCCGACAGCGGCGGGCTGCTGCCGAACCGTTACTCAACCTCTGGGCGGCGCAGCTGCTGCCGGCGCCGGGACGCGTCCGCTGCAGCGTGGAGTACAGCGACGGCGCCATCCTCGTGCATCGCACGGAACTCGATCTGGCCGCTATCGAGCTCTCACCCCTCGACGCCGTCTATCTGGCGACCGGTGACGACCGCGCGCAACGTTCTGAACTGGAGCAGCGGCTGGTTTTCCACCTGCTGCGCCAGCGGCCTGTCGGCGTTCCGGCCGAAGCCGAGGTGCGGCTGGGTTTCGGCCGCGCTCCCACCTGGGGGGACACGGTGGTGAGCTTCGGCGAATTCCTTGAAGTCGCCCGGACGGTGCGCGCCCTGCTGGCCGGCGCCCGCCCCATTGATGCCCGCGACCTTGCTCTGCCCGGCGTGGCGCCGTCACCCGGCCTTGATCTGGCGGAACTGACACAGCGCGCCGATGACGCCACCACAAACTTGCAGCTCGCCTTGCAAACCCTGCAGGCGAGCCTGCCGTCGGAGGGAGCGGCCAGCGACTCGGAGACTCTGCGGGAGGCCTTGCTGTGCCTGGCTCACTTCGGAATCCAAGGGGCGGTGCCTCTGAACGCACTTGGCGACGATGAGCAAACGCGTACCGAACTGATTGCCCAGGCCCGCTCCATCGCCCGCGAAACCGCTCGCCGACTGCAGCGCATTGCCCAGCACTCGGCAGCCTTCGACGCCGCCGGGGCGAGCCCGGAGCAGTGTCGTGACCACGAACTGGCGCGCCTGCAAGACGTATTCGGCGCGGATTTCCGCGTGCTGCCCAGGCTCACGGCGAGCAATAGCGCGGAACTCGGCCAGACCTTCGGCGCCAGCCTCAGCCTGCAGGGAGGCGACCCGCTGGCAGCGGTCGGCTGGTTTCAGCGCGCCGCCTGTGTGCGCGACGGTGTGGCCCGGCTCGATGTCGCACTGACTTACGCCGAAGCCCTCGGCAGCGGGGGCCGGCTGGCCCTGGAAGTCGGCCAGTTGCCGCTCGCCACCACGGAACGCTGGGGCGGCCTGGCAGTCGCCGCAGGCCAGTCCTTTCCCCATGGCAGTTATTCCCTGGTCGCTCATACCCCGCTGGCAGCGGTTTCCTTCGACCAGCCGCTGGCTGGCCTCCTGCTCGACGAATGGGTCGAGGTGGTCCCGGCGGCGCAGGAAACCACCGGCCTCAGCTTCCATTACGACCAGCCCAACAGCGCCGCGTCGCAGACCCTGCTGTTGGCAGTGCCGGCGGACGGACGCGAGTCCTGGGACTTAGACAGTCTGGCCAACCTGCTGAGCGAGACCCGGGATCTGGTGCATCTGCGGACTGCCCGCCCGACCACGGAAAAGGAACTGGAAACGGCATGGATCGGCGACCGTCTACCGGCCGGGGCCATCCTCATGGCCGACGGCGGCGACGCCTGGACTTGGGTACGCCATGACCCGAGGCCATATTCCGGAACGCTGGTGCATCAATCGGCATTGCTCCCCGGCCTCCATCAGCACTTTTTCCGCGGGGCACTGATCCCGCTGGTCGTCGGTTACGGAGATCGCCTGTTCGCCCATGTCTATCTCGATCCGGCGCATCCGCCGCGGCAAGTCATGCTGCAGTGGTATTGCAACGGATGGGAACAACGG
The DNA here is from genome assembly GCA_964470155.1 of uncultured Lamprocystis sp. Taxonomy (GTDB): domain Bacteria; phylum Pseudomonadota; class Gammaproteobacteria; order Chromatiales; family Chromatiaceae; genus Thiodictyon. The sequence goes on from CAYYAY010000075.1 coordinate 14,116, forward strand.
GCCTATTGGGGGGAAAACCTGATCCCCTGGGGAACCGACGGCACCGTGAGCCGTTATCCCATGGGGCCGCTGCCGCCCGCGGGCCGCTGGGTGCGCCTGGAAGTGGCCGCCAGCCTGGTGGGGCTGGAAGGCAAGGCGGTGGACGGCATGGCCTTCACCCTGTTCGATGGCCGCGCCTCCTGGGATCGTGCCGGCAAACTCTCGCCGTTGCCGGAAAGCGGACTGGAAACGGTGTGGGTGGACGATCAGCTGCCGACAGGAACAATCGAGATGGCCGACGGCGGGGACGCCTGGACCTGGGTGGGCCACGACCCACAGCCCTTTAGCGGGACACGGGCCCACCAGTCCAATCCGGCAACCGGCCCCCATCAGCACTTTTTTCATGGCGCCGAAGTCCCGCTGCCCATCAGCACCGGAGACCGCCTGTTCGCCCATGTCTATCTCGATCCAGCCCAGCCACCGCGGGAAGTGATGTTGCAATGGCATTCCGGCGACTGGGAACACCGGGCTTACTGGGGCGAAAATCTGATTCCCTGGGGTACCGACGGGGCGGCCAGCCGCCGGGCCATGGGTTCGTTGCCGGCAGTCGGCAGCTGGGTGCGGCTGGAGGTGGCGGCCGCGGCCGTCGGACTGGAAGGCCGGACGGTGGACGGCATGGCCTTCAGCCTGTTCGACGGCAAGGCGACCTGGGACTGCGCCGGCCGTGCGCCGCTCCCGCCGGAACAGAACGGACCCGAAGCCCCACTGGCGCCGGTGCTGCTGCTGTCCGGCATCGACCTGTAACCGGAAAACGGCTCCTATCAAGCTGGAGAATTCTCGTGGTAAGCACCGTACAAATCACCGTCAGCAGCGAATCTCCTGACCCCGCACTGGGCTTGCAGGCGCGCATCCACGATCCTCTCTGGCTGCTCGCGCGGCAATGGCAACTGGGCGAGTTCCAGGGGGAAGACGGCGGGTCGCCGGTCAGCGCGACCATGCGTTTCGAAACGGCGCTGTTGAGCCGCTACAGGCCGGGTCCGGTCTCCGCCGATCTGCCGACCGAAAGCTTCTCGCCGCGTGCGCTGCCCCTGGAAACCCTGGTGGAACGGGAAGCCCTGGCGACCGCCGGAGGCACCGACCGCCGCGCCGCCGTCGAGGCGGGCCTGCACCTGCTTCGTCTGCTGGAAGTCGAAGGACTGCAGTCTCTCCACGGTCCACTGCGTCTGGCCTACCGTCTTCCCGCCACGGCGCCGGACGCCGTCCTGGACGGCGACAGCCGAGGCTTTCTGGGCGTGGTCGGTGGCCGGGTGGTGGACGGTGTCAGCCTGCACCAGCGGCTGCGCCCCCTCGCCGACGCCGGACAGCTGACGGAGCTGTTCCAGCAAGCGCCCTTCAGCGCAGTCACCGAAGCCGACCGGCCCAGGCTTTTAGGTGTGTTAGGCCGATGGCTGGCCTGGTATCGGGACCGGTTCGGTATGGCGAGCACCGATCCGGCCGCCTGGGTCCCGGAACGCATGGAATACGAATTCGCCGTGTCGGCAGCCATGAGTGACGGCGAAGTGGTGCTGGCCGCGCCGGAATACCTGGATGGCCGTTTGGACTGGCATTCCTTCATTGGCCACTCCGGTACTTCCCTCGGTGCCGCGCCCAACTCGGTCACTAGTGTCATGGGTTTTCTGCCAGCCCCGGTCAGCTATCCCGGCATGCCCTCGCCCCGTTTCTGGGAGTTCGAAGACGGTCGTATCAACCTGGCCAAGCTGGAAGCGCAGTCGGATGACGCCACGCGGCGCCTGCTGGTGAGTTTCGCCCTGGAGTTCGGCAACGACTGGTTCGTGGTACCGCTTGAATTGGCAGCCGGCTCCCTCTGCCGGATTCGCTCGCTCACCGTCACCAACAGCTTCGGCGAGCTGCTGCTGATCCCGCACAGCAGCGAGGTTGACAGTTCCGAATCGCCGTGGCGGGCATTCGCACTATCGCATGCCGCGCCGCAGATTTTCTTCCTGCCGCCGGTCTTAGGACCGGGCCAGCAGGGCACGCCGCTGGAGGACGTCCACTTTCTGCGCGACGAAATGGCTAATGTGGCCTGGGCCGTGGAGCGGGTGGTGCAGAATGCGGCGGGACGTCCCCTGGACCGCTACGAAGCCTACCAGCGGGCTCTCGACAACCCGATCCAGCCGGGCCCGGCCAGCACGGGAGCCAATGCCCTGCTGCGTTACCGCCTCGGCACCACGCTACCCAACTATTGGATTCCGTTGCTGCCGGTTGAACGCGACGGCGGACTGCGGCTGCGGCGGGCACAACTGCCAAAGGGGGCGACCGTTGCCGAACATGCGGGACCGCTCGGCAGTATCCTGGCGCCGGGGCGCGATCTGCTGCTGCACGACGAGGAGGTGCCACGGGAGGGTGCACGGGTGACCCGCGCCTGCCAGTACCACCGCTGGATCGACGGCACTACTCAGTTATGGGTGGGCCGGCGGAAGCAGCCAGGCCGCGGCGAAGGATCAAGTGGACTGCGCTTCGACATCGCCGAGCGGGAATAGCCCCGGCTATCCCAGGGGTCTATGCAGGCTACCGCTCCATCATTACCCCGCCGCCGCTCCCCCTGGACGTTGACACCTCGTAGCCGCCGGCCGTGGGGTGCGCGAAGCGCCGTTCTTGAGGGGGGATCGTCAGCCAACCGTTTCAACATCGCCGCGCGTCGGTGAGCGGTTGCTGTACCCGCCTGTACGCGCCGCCGCCGCGTGCTCGCCCCGGTCGACCACGCGGCGGACGAGCTGGAATTGCTGGTCGTTTGAAAACCGCTGGCAGACCCGCCGGCAGGCGCGTATAATTCGCGGTTCTGCCGGGGTGGCGAAACTGGTAGACGCATCAGACTCAAAATCTGACGGGGGCGACCCCATGCCGGTTCGATTCCGGCCCTCGGTACCAAGAAAAGACAAGGGGTTAGGCGTAAACGCTTAACCCCTTTTTCGTTGCTGACGCACCCCATGGGACACTCACCGGACACCGCCGAGAAAAAACCCAGTATCGTCCGTCGCAACACGGCCACGCCCGAACGCCAAGCCGCAGCACCATGGCGAGGATCGGGACGCGCGCCGACAAGAGCGCGGCGCGGGATTCGGTGGACTGCGCTAGCGCTTGTCCACCCTGGTTAACGGAAGCGCCCTCTTATCGCGCCCGATCCAGAAACACCCTGAACTCGGCGTACTGCCCTGGCTCCGACTGCACGACGATCGATCCGCCAAACAATTCGACGATCCGGCGGCAGAGATAGAGGCCGAGGCCGGCGCCTTTGATGCCCTCGCTGCCCGGCAGGCGCAGCCGGCCGAAGCGTTGGAACAGCCGTCCCAGGTCGGCGGCGGGAATGCCGATGCCCGCGTTGCGGACACACAGCATGGCCTGGCGGCCGGACTGCTCCACCCTGATCTGAATGTCGGTTTCCCGGTGGCCGTACTTGATGGCGTTGTTGATCAGGTTCTTGAGCACGATGCGCAAGAGCCCCCAATTCCCGACAACCCGCAGGGGTTCGGGGGCGTGCAAGGTCAGCCGCATGCCTTTGCGGTTGTCGCGATACTCCGGCCGATTGAGGATCGGCTCGACCACCTCGGACAGCAGGTCGACGACCTCTGTCACGCCGGTGACGGGCTTGTTTTCAAGCTGATACATATGACCGACGCAGTTGATGGTGTCCTGCAGATAGCCGCTGTTACGCTCGATGCTGTCCACCGCGGTTTGCTGGGACGCCGACAGTTCACCGTAATAGCCTTTGCGCAGCGTTTCCGCCGTCGTCCGCAGGCTGGCGAGCGGGCTTCTGAACTCATGCGCCAGAATCGCCGCCTCGTCGAGATGCGGCCGATCCGCGATCTTGTCCGCGGTGTCGAAGACCATGCCCAAGGCGATGCGCAATTGCTTGTCGATGACCGGCTGGCGCAGCCACAGACAACTGGCGGGGCGACACGGCTCCCGGTGCCTCTCGTTTTCCGGCGGCAGGGAGAAGAGCAGCAGGCAGGGGGACTGGCCGGGCGCGCCGGCCAGGTCCAAGGCCGCCATTCCGGGGGCCGTGGAATCGGCGATCACACCATCAATGCCCGGCTGACCCAGACGCCACAGCGCCTCCTGACCGCTGAGTGCAAACTCGCACACGCAGCCCTCCTCCTCCAGGATCGACGCGTAACGGCGGCGGATGCTGAGATCGTGATCGAGCAGCAGGAGGTGAATCGGGTCGGCCATGCATCAGTACAATTCATTCAACTTAGCCAGCAGCACCTCGATCTGTACCGGCTTGGTCAGCATCGCATGCGTCGGCGGCAGAAAGCTCGCCTGCTCGTTGAGCGAGAAGCGAAAGTTGGTGACCTGATGGATCGCGGTCAGGAAGATGACCGGCGTATCCCGGATCTCTTTATAACGTGAGGCTTCGCGCTCGCTGCGTAACTGGTACACGAATTCGAATCCGGCGGTGTCTTTTTCCATCATCACATCGAGAATGATGACGTCCGGACGGTAGGCGAGCGCGGCCCGCAGACCGGCAGTCGCGGAATGGGCCTGCTGTACCTGATAGCCATGCGCGGTGAGGACCACCTCCAGATCACGCAGGAGGTCTTTATCGTCGTCAACCAGCAGTATCTTTTTTTCCATTGAATGGGGACTCCGGGTCACACGTGGCCGCTACTTGAGCAGTTCGTAAATGACATTGCGCTTGTTCCAGGCCTCGTTGCGCTCATACATGTCGATCGGGAACTCCACCTGCTTGAGTTCGATCGGGGCGGCCTCCTTCTCGACCAGACCCAGCGCGAGTGCGACCCCGAACAGGATCGCCTCGGGGCGCGAGGGGCAGCCGGGGATGTAGTAATTGACCGGCAGCACCTGGTCCACGCCGCCGGTGACATTGTAGCTGTCGAACCAGGCGCCGCCGCCGCTGGCGCAGGAGCCGATGGCGAAGACCAGCTTGGGCGACGGAATGGCCTCGTAGGCGCGCTTCACGAGCGGCAGCGTCGGGCGGGTAACGGCGCCTGAGATCAGCATGGCGTCGGCATGACGCGGTGAGGCGACCAGCTTGATCCCGAACCGTTCGACATCGTAGTAAGGCGTCAGGATGTTGAGGATCTCGATATCACAGCCATTGCAGGCGCCGGTATTGCAGTGATAGACCCAGACCGACCGCTTGAACATCCGTTTACACAGGTTTTTCAGCATGGTTGGCTCCTAGCGGCTGGGCCTTTGATACTGTTCGGTGGCGGCCAGCGTCTCCGGGGAGAAGGTGTCCGTGGTCCGGCGGATCAGGGCGCGGCGCTCCAGATTGTCATAACGGAAACCACGCAACTCCATCCGATCGATCACATTGGTCTTTTCCATCTCGTAGCAGCGACCGCAGCGCTGACAGGTCAACATGAACAGCTCCATCCGGGTGGTGATGTCGTTCTTGTCGTCACAAGCCGTCTGGAAGGTGTTGCTCATCGTGATGGCCTCTTCCGGACAGAGGTCCGCGCAGCGGCCGCAGTAGGTGCAGCGCGAGCCGTCATAGAGCATGACCCGCAACTCCTGGCAGACATCGCGGGTCAGGATGCAGCGTGCCGGACAGTGGTTGGCACAGCCGCCGCAGCCCAGACATTTATGATGATCCCAGACGGGCTGTCCGCGGAAGGTCGTGGGCGCCGGGGCCGGCTGCCGCGGGTAATCCAGCGTCACGATCCCCGGCTTCATGACCATCAGGATCTGTTTGATTTTACTGGTAAGCCACATGTGATTGGTCTCTTTCCCGGAGCATCAGCCAAAGAGGGCGCCGGCGACCGCGCCCAGTGCCAGCACGAACAGGCCGGCGAAATAATTGAGCGCCTGATCGATGCGATAGCGCGGATGGGTGGCGGCGAGCAGTCCGATGACCAGGAATACCAAGGCCGTCAGGAGCAGCTGCAGGATCAGATCGACCACCAACAGCCCCGAATGCAGGAGCGGCACGAACACGGCGACCAGCAGATAGGCATAGAACATCTGCTTGATCATCATGTAGTACTTGAACAGGGCGTAGTTGGGGCCGCTGTATTCGATGAAGGGGCCGCCGAGCAGCTCCTGCTCGGCCTCGGCGATATCGAACGGTTGCCGCCCGACGAAGGCCTGCAGGGCGAAGAGCGCAATGACGATCATGATCAGGCCGGACCAACCGTAATCGCCCGCCGGGGTACCGTAGAGCACCGTCGTCAGCTCCAGGCTGCCGGTCTTGATGACGCCCAACAGCAGAATCATAAAGAGAATGGGCTCGACCATGATCATCGTCGTCATTTCCCGGCTGGCGCCGATCAGGGCGAAGATGTTCTTTCCCGAGAAGGCGCCAACCAGCACCGCGACGCCGCCCAGGGTCAGCAGGTAGATCAGTGACAGGGTATCGGCATAGGGAGTCAGCGCGGTCGCGTGCCCGGCGACCGGCAGAATCATCACCACGCACAGGATGGAGGCAAATGCGACCAGCGGCGCCAGACGGAACGGCAGGATGCCGACCGCATCGATATTCTCCTTGCCGAGCAGTTTCAAGAGATCGTAGAGGGGTTGCCACAAGGGCGGCCCCTGACGGTTCTGCACCCGCGCCGCAACGCGCCTGACGATCCCGTCGAACAGCGGCGCCAGAGCCAGGAACAGCAGCAGGTTGGTACCGACCAGCAGCCAGGCGGTGGGGGTCGTCGGATTCATGGTCAGGCCCTGTGCAGTTGTTCGCGCGACAGAAACTCGAGCTCGCGCCGGCTCATCGAACGGGCCTTGCCGGACTCTAGATCGATCACGGCCACCCGGTCGGTGCAGGAGAAACAGGGGTCGATGCTGCCCATAATGATGGGGAAGTCCCCGAACTGTTCATTGAGCAGCATCAGCGGCACGGCCTGCAGGTTCGTATAGGTCGGCGCCCGCACCCGCCAGCGATCCGGACGGTTGTCCTCACCGGTGACGACATAGTGAGTCGATTCGCCGCGCGGCGCCTCCACCGTGGTGATGGCGTGCCGCAGCGCCGGGATTTTGTCCTTCAGTTCGATGAAGATCGGACCGGCCGGCATCTTGTCCAGCACCTGGTGGATGATGCGGATCGCCTCATAGGTCTCCAGCACCCGCACGACCAGGGTCGACCAGACATCGCAGTCGGTAAGCACCGGGACGTCGAACTTCATGTCGTTATAGGCGGCGTAGGGATGGTCGCGACGGGCATCGACATCGACCCCACGCGCCCGCGCCACCGGTCCGATCAGCCCCCAGGCGATGGCCTCTTCCTTGGTAATGGTGCCCACGCCCTTGGTGCGCTTATGGATCGAACTGTCCTTTTCGATCGCCCGGTGGATGACTCGCAACTCCTCCTCGATCTTCTTCACCACCGCACGGATGTCGTCGGCGATCTCCGGGGTGATGTCGCGGCGCACGCCGCCGATCAGCACCATGCCGTAGGTCTTGCGGTTGCCGGTGAGGCGCTCGCACAGCCACATCAGTTGTTCACGCACCCGCCAGGCCTGCATGAAGACCGTATCGAAACCGATCAGGTGGCCGGCGACTCCCAGCCACAGCAGGTGCGAGTGGATGCGCTCGATCTCCAGCATCAGGGTGCGGATGTATTCGGCGCGGCGGGGGATTTTGATGCCGCCGGCCGATTCGACCGCCTGCGAGAAGGCCGTGGCGTGCACCGAACCGCAGATGCCGCAGATGCGTTCGGCGATGAACGGCACCTCGTTGTAACTGACCTGGGTCTGGCAGAGCTTTTCGATACCGCGATGGGTCATGAAGCCGCGATAGTCGCAGCCCTTGATGGTTTCGCCATCGACATAGACGGCGAAGTGCTCGGGCTCGTGCAGGCTGGGATGGAACGGGCCGATGGGGACGACTCTGGTGCCGGGCGGCGCCGCGTCGAGCCGATAGGCGAGGTCCTCGGCACCCGGCGGCACCAGATCGTAGGGTACTTCCTTGCGCAACGGGTAGATACCCGCGGGCCAGTCGTCGGCCAGCACCAGCCGCTGGGGCTTGGGGTGGTTGGTGAACTGCATGCCCAGCATGTCCATGAATTCGCGTTCGGACCAGCCGGCGGACGGCAGGTCGGGCGTGATCGACTCCAGTACCGGGTCGATGGCGGGCACCTTGGTGCGGATACAGATGAAATAGTCGTTCCGGTCCATCGAGAACGTATGGACCATGCCGAGTGTGCCGTCCCGCGCGATGTTGTCGTAGCCGACACCGCACATATAGCGACCGCCAACGTCGGTGACGATCCGCACCGCCCGGCGGATCGCCTCGCGCTTCACGTCGATGAAGATGGTCCGGTGGTCGGTCTTTTCGACGCAGACCACCGCGTCGTGCAGTTGCAAAGCCAGTTGCGTCTCAAGCTCTTTTCTCATCTTGCACCTTCAATTCCTTAAACATTTCAGGTCCTGGGCACATTGCCGCCGGTCCACCACATGAATTTCTTGAAGGCGGCGAAGATGTGGCTGCTGGTGTAGCTGTTGGCGCTGTTGCTGGTCTGGTAACCGCAGAGCCACACCGGCGCCTGCCGCTGTTCGGCGCCACCGGCCCGCCGCAGCCAGGCGGCCACCAGGCCGGCGATACCGAGCATGGCGAGCAGCGCCGACGGCATGACGACGGCGACGGGGTGGCCATCGAGCCTGAAGCCGACACCGGCCCAGGACCGCGGGAGCGATACCGCCGTCGCCGGATCGGCAAACAGTGCCTGCACCAGTGAACCCTCCGACATCGCGAAGATCCGCATGAAGAGTTCAATGAAGAAGCCGGGGAACAAGCCCTGGACCAGACAGAACGCCCCGATCAGAGACATGGGCAACAGCATGAGCACACCGACCTCGCGCACTCCGCCCTTGCCGCTCCATTCAATACCGGAGGCGGTGAAGATCATGCCGTAGAACTTCACGGTCAGCGCCAGCGTGATGGTGCTGGTCATCAAGGCAATGACGCCGAACAGAACGATGATCCCGGCGCTCTTACCGCCGAGCAATCCACTGGCGATGATGGCCCACTTGCTCGCGAAGCCGCTGAAGGCGGGAATGCCGGCAATGGAGACACAGGCGATCGCGGCGACCAGGGCCGTGATCGGCATCAGCTTGAGCAGACCTCCCAACTGGTCGAGGTCCTTGGTGCCGGTGGCGTACTGGACGCTGCCGGTACTCAGAAACAGCAGCCCCTTGAATAAGGCATGGTTGGTCGTGTGATACAGCACACCGATCAGCGCCAGCACCGCCAGCGGCTGGAGCAGCGGATTGCCGCTGAGCACAAACCAATGCGCGGTGCCGATTCCCAACAGGACATAGCCCATCTGGCCGATCGACGAGTAGGCGAGCAGACGTTTGGCGTCGTTCTGTTTGAGCGCCTGCACCGTGCCGATGAAGAGCGTGACCACACCGAAGCATGCGAGGATCAGGCCGAGTTGGCGGGCCTGCGCGCCCGGCAGCTCCGGCGGCACCATCCAGAACAGGGTACGGACGATGCCGTAGACACCGGTTTTGATCATCACCCCGGACAGCATGGCGCTGATCGGCGACGGCGCCGATGAGTGGGCGTCCGGCAGCCAGAGCTGACCGAGCGGAAAGATCCCGGCCTTCATGCCGAAACCAAACAGCAGCAGGCCGTAGATCAGGGCGCGCAGGCCGGGTTCGGCGCTGCCGAGACCCGCGGTGAGTGCGTGCAGCGGCGTGCCCAATCCGGCGTGTGGGATCAGCGCCGCGGCGGCAACGATGGCGACCCAGGCCAGTTCCATCAGCAGCAGATACTTGGTGGCGCTGCGCGTGATGGCCTGATCCCGGTGATCGAAGCGGATCAGCAAAAACGACGCCAGGGTCATCATCTGCCAGGCGCTGGTGAAGCCGATGCTCAGGTCGTCCACCGTGACGATGCCGACCATGCCGGCCACGAAGATCGGGTAATTGAACAGAAAACCGCGCAGGCCATAGTGGCGGTAGTGCTCCATCTGCATATAGCCGATGCAGTAGAAGGCGGTCAGGGTCGACATCAGGGCGATGAGCCCGAGAAAGAGCGCCGAGAATGCGTCGATCAGGAAGGGAATGGAGAGTCCCCCCAATTGCAGGACAAAAGGCGCGCTTGGTGCACCGCCGCTCAATACCTCGACACTGACCAGTGCGAACACAACACCAGCCGCCGAACAGAAGGCGAAATTCAGCGCTCCGGCGAGTTTGCGCCGGCCGGCGAACAGCGGGGCGATGACCGCCGCGGCCAGGAGCAGCAGGAGTCCCGCAAACAAACCTTGGTAGATCGTCAAAGCCATTATTTAGAACTCCTTGCTGTGCGCGCTCGCCAGGTCGACCATCACGGCGGAACTCGGGGCGCAGAGCGCCCGACACTGGCGTGACACCGCAGGAGCGGTGTCACGAGAGTACACCGCAGGAGCGGTGTCACGAGGGTACTCAGCGGTGTCACGAGGACGCGGGATGGATGTGCACCTGATCAGGTCGATGACCGCCTCTGCACTGTCCAGAACGTCCTGGCTGACGACTGTTCCGTAATCCGTATTGGCGGCGACGATGCCGAGCAGCCAGACGTCCTTGCCGTGGTGCCGCAGCACGCCGCCGGCGGTGGACAGGGCGAGTTTATGCGTCGACCAGCCGCCGTCGGCCGCTTCCAGGTCATCCAAACGGCCCAACACCACTGAGCCGGGTTCGGCGCCGTCGCCCTGCACGGCGTCGATGACCAGGACATTGAACACCGCGCTGTCGGCGATGCTGAAACAGTAGTTCTCGATGACGTCCTCGGCATTGATCACGGTGTGGCGCCCGGCCGCGGCCATTTCGGGCGCGAGACGTTCGGCGATCAGGGCACCGACGGCATCGTCGCATCGCATCGGGCTGCCGACACCGACGATGCAGGTCGGCTGTGCGAGGATCTGCCGCAATACCTGTGCGAATTGGATCATATGACTTCGCCCAGGGTCTTGATCTGGTGATAGGTGTAGACCGGCCCGTCGGTGCACACCAGGGTCCGGCCGATGGCGCAGTGCTGGCATTTGCCGATACCGCATTTCATCTGCCGCTCCAGGGTGGAGATGATGTCGTCCTCGCTCATGCCGCGCTTGAGCAGTTGGGCAATGACGGCGTTGAACATGACCGGCGGGCCGCACACGAAGGCGACGGTGTCCGCGACCGGCACCTTGGCCTGTGCGATGAGATTGGGGACGTAGCCGACCTGACCCGGCCAGCCGGGTTCAGGACGGTCGATGGTGATGAATGATTCAAATCCGTCGATTTTTTTCCATTCCTCGAGGTCCGCCTGGTAGAGCAGGTCGCCCGCGCTGCGGGCGCCGTAGAGCAGGATGATCCGCCCGAACTCCTCGCGATGCTGCAAGGCATGCACGATGGAACTGCGCAGCGGAATCAAGCCGATGCCGCCGGCCACGTAGACGATGTTCTTGCCCTTGATGGTCGCGAAGGGGAAGCCGTTGCCGAACGGGCCGCGCACGCCCAGCTTGTCGCCGGGGCGCAGCGCGTGCAGGGCATGGGTCACCTTGCCGACCGAGCGCACGGTGATGTGGAGACGGTCGCGTTCCGGGCTGGGCGGCAGCGAAACGGCGAATTCACCGGCACCGAAGACCGTGCACATGATGAACTGGCCCGACTTGATGCGGAATTCCTGCTGGACTTCCTGGTTGAGAAAGGACAGATAGAAGGTCTTGACCTCCGGCGCCTCGTCCTTGATCTCATCGATAGTGACAACTTCCGGAAAGGTGACGATCGGACAGCGGCCGGTGTCACGGCACGCCTCGGGATGGTGGTCTAGGGTCATGGGCGCGGCTATTCCGTGGTTTCGCGACGGATGTACTGGACGACATTGGGCAGGCCGATATCGCCGGGGCAGACCAACTGACAGCGGCCGCAGCCGACGCAGCCGGGGCGCAGATATTTCTTCGATTGGGTGTAGGAGAGCTTGCAGAAGAAGCGCTTGTTGCGACGATCTTCCACCGGAGCGCGCGGATTGTGGTCGCCGGCCATGCGCGTATAGCCCGAGAAGGAGCAGGAATCGCGGGTGCGCAGCCGCTCGCAGTCGCTGCCGCAGAGCCTGACATCCTCGATGTTGAAACAGCTGCAGGAGGGGCAGACGAAGGAGCAGGCGCCGCATTCGAAGCACTGCTGGCCGATGTATTCCCAGATTTCGTGTTTCACGAAGCCGGTGGTGATGCGGTTCATGGCGCGCGAGATCCAGGCCTTGTTGTCCTTGGCCTGGTCCGGGAAGCGTTCGACGCAGCGGTCGACGACCGCCGTTTTCTCGGCCAGGCGCCGGTGCTCGGCCCTGTTCCAGCCGTGGGCGTCGGCCAACGCCTGGCCTTTTTCGCTACCCACCTGCACCAGATAACCGTCGTCCAGCCGGGTCAGATCGAGATCGAAGCCCTCGTCGGCCGCCGGACCCGTGTGGGTGCACACGCAGAAGCATTGATCCCAGGGGCGCCTGCAGGTGTTGGTGATCAGGATGCTCTGGCGGCGATGCGCGAGATAGACGTCATCGACGAACTCCTGCCCGAGGAAGAAGCGGTCGAGACATTGGATGCCGGCGAGGTCGCACGGACGCAGCCCGAAGAGCACCTTGGGCTTTTCGCCATACTGCTTTTCCAGGGTGACGCTGTGCGCCTGGGCGTCGTAGCTGTACTTGAGGATGCGCTCCATCTGCGGGAACAGGATTTCCTTGACCGGCATGGACGGAATCGCCGCGTCGAGATCGGGGAGGTCGGACTCCGCCAGCAAATCGAAAAAGACCTGTCCGGTCTGAGCGTTCACTTGCGGCCCATAGACCGCATGCGTGTTCTGGAGTTCCCGCGCGAGGTCGTTGATGTCTTGCGTCGTCAGTAAATACATGGCAATGGTCTCGACCTCTGCGCTTACTTCTCTTCGATCCGGACCGGGATGATGCTCTCCTCACCCGCGGCAAAGGCGTTGTCATAGCGGATCAGGAAATCCGAGATCATGTTCTTGATGAAATAAGGGATATAGGCCGTGCCGGGCTGCACATCCGGAGAGACCTTGACCGCGATCTTCATGCTGGTTCCGGTGCTTGAGGTCAAATGCACCAGCCACTTGTCCTTGACCTTGAGCTTTTGCGCGTCTTCCGGGCAAATCTCCACGTAGCCCTGCGGATAGAGCAGCAGGGTCTGGTCGTACTCGCGGCGCGGAATCAGGGTTTTGCGCATTAGATTGTTCTGGTGCCAGAAATGCCGACCCTTGCCGACCATGAGCGCGAAGGGGAACTCCTCGCAGGTCGGCGACTTCGGGTAATCGATCTGGACCTCGTGGAACTTCATCTGGCCCGCCGCCGGGAAGGCGGTGATGTCCCAGTGGATGCCGAACCCCTTCGCCAGTCGATGGTGGGTGAGGTCGTGGTAAGAGGGATTGGCGTCGGTGATCGCCAGGAAGACCTCGGCCGCGTCGCGCCAGCCCCAGGTGTGCCCGGCCTGTTCGGCGATGGCCTGGTAAAGACGCCAGCCCGGCAGGCCGGCGCCGGGGGTGTCGGTATTCTTGCGGGTCAGCTGCACGCGGCGGTCGGCGCAGGTGTAGGTGCCGTCGGACTCGTTGTAGGCGGTCAGCGGGAAGACCACGTCCGCCAGGTCCATGAATGGATTCCTGAAGGCCCCGCAATAGACGACGAACTCCAGCGCCGCGATGCGCTCGCGGTTGCGGATGATGCCATCGTCATGATCGACGACGAACAGGGCGCGCAAGGGCGAGTCGGGATCGGCCAGGCTGCCGAACACACTGTGGCCGGATTCGCCCGAGAGGCCCATATCGAAGCTGCCTTGCAGGTTGCTGATGCCGGCCACCGGAATCAGGGCGGAGTGCGCGTCGTCCATCCGGTCGGTGAGCACGGCCAGGTTGCAGATGGCCTCGATGGTCCGCTTGTCGAGTCCGGAAATCCCGGACGGGAACAGGATGACCACCGAGCGCGCGGCGTCGAGAATCTGCGCCTCCTCCTCGATCTCCTCGTAGCGAATGCCGCTGGCCTTTTCCAGTGCCACCGATGAGATGGTACGCAGCGCATTGACATACTGGGTGTAGCCGGCCAAGCGGTCGATGTCGGCATGGCGCGCATGGTTGACCGTGCGCAAGGCGTGCAGGGCCTTGGCCAGCGCGTTCAGCACCAGGGCCTTGGTGCCCGGCTGTTGCTGGAAGTGCTTGGTCGACAGCTTGGCCATCTGCGTCCTGGAGCTACTCAGACTCACCAGCCGCGCGCCGCGTCGTTGTGCGGCATGCAGGTTGCCGCCGATGATGGGGTTCTGGCGCGCGATGTCGGTGCCGACGATGAGAATGTAATCGGCCTTGTCGATCCGGGTCAGGTCGCCCACCGCGCCGGGGTAGCCGAAGGCGTGGCTCAGCGCGTCCATGCTGTTGCGGTGCCCGGCCTCCGCCCCGACGCCGAGGAGATGCGTCTTGAAGACCTCGCGGGCCAGCCGGCGCAGGGCAAAACCGTCCTCGTTGGAGGAACGCGCGGAGGCCAGCAAGCCAATCGCGTCGGCCACGCCGCAAAATTCGCCCAAGCGCCGCACCACCAGCGACACCGCCTCGTCCAGGCTCGCCTCGCGCAGCCGGCCATCCTCGCGGATGAGGGGTGCGGTGATCCGCTCATTGGTGTTGAGCAGTTCGTTGGCATGCCAGCCGCGAACACAGAGTTTGCCCTTGCTGACCGGGTGGCTGACGATCGGGGCGACGCCCAGAACGCGCTTGCCGTCGGTCTTGAGAAATTGTCCGCAGCCGGTACCACAGAGGTTGCACACGCACGCCTGGTAATTCATAGAGAGCCACGCGCCTTTCGTTTCATGGGGCAAGCGTTCGGGAAGGACGGCGGGGAGTCGCGACCCTGCCCTCCAGGTTGTTTTGGATCATGGGTCAGCCCAGTCCGCTCAGCGGCACCGCAATAGCGGAAGGCCGTGTTCGCGGCCCCAGGGTGCGATCGGAAAACGGAGCGGCGGCCGGGCAAGAGCGCTGGAAGCGTTTGGCATGGTCGAAAGCGCGTAGGCCGGCAGATAGTCGAGGGGTCGCACCAACCGATCCGTGGCGGCAGTAACCTGGCAGCTTGTGGAACTTAACACGCAGCCTATTGTTAATATTAACGTTTACGAAACCTTAGCCGCTAGTTTACTTCAATCAATGACTGCATAAAACCCGCCAAGCTGCTAGGAATCCGAATGTTGCTTGACTGAATTGTACGGACCGACTTTCGGCTTTACATGGAAATCGCCTGCATTACCAGGTCTGTCCGGATCTCAGGTGCGAACGCTACAAGTCAGGAACGGCGACCATGCCTATGGAACGAACTCCATGGTATGACCCGCCAACGCGGTCCAGCACCGCCCCCAGGAGCCAACGGCATCCACACAGGTTTCTGTTTTATATAATTAAAACAAACCGAGCCGGGCTTGCGCCGGGCGTGGCACGATCAATGCTTTAAAAGCCACAAGCGACCACACTGGCAGGATGCCAAACCGCAGCGCCGGAGGCCCGTCAGCAGTATCAGCGGGCCAGGGTCGACTTGAGCGGCAAGGTCCGGTGCGAATGGATGCGCGCAGTATCGCCGGATCCGCCACGGTCGCTAACAGCGCACGTTTAGTGCAAATTTTTCGACGTTCAGAGGTCTACGAACATGGCAAAAGTCGCCAACTCCACTGATTCATCCAGCCTGGCCGAAGTGGTTGACCGCATCCTCGACAAGGGCATCGTGATCGACGCGTGGTTGAAGGTCTCCCTGGTCGGTATCGAGCTGCTCGCCGTTGAAGCCCGTGTGGTCATCGCGTCGGTCGAGACCTACCTGAAATATGCCGAGGCCATCGGCCTCACCGCTCCGGCAGCCGCCCCGGCCTGATCGCGCCGCTCGCGTCCCGGCGTGTCGCTCCGATGCACGAAGTAGCGCGCCCGAGCGACACGTCACCCAGTCCTTCACTCCAGATCGATTTCCGCGAGGCATAGAATGAGCGTCGAAGCGTTGCAAGCTGTCCGTGACGTTCCTGCGATGAACAGTGACAATGTGCAGCCCGAGGCGAGCGACACTTTCGTGGCCACACCCCAGGTCGAAGCCCTGGCCGAACGGGCTTCAGCCTATCTCG
>CAYYAY010000076.1:0-29450 GCA_964470155.1 uncultured Lamprocystis sp.
AGTGGTCAGTGGTCAGTGGTCAGTGGTCAGTGGTCAGTAAGGTTCGCTGCGACTGGATGCTTGGCAAGCAGCACTCTCAACGCTGGCTGCCGGAAGTTCGATGCGGCCTTCTGTCCGGCTCCCGATCGGTGTAAAGTCGCGGCCCTAGTCGGAACCGTCCATCCGCCGCCGCGCGGCGCACCGTGGGAATCGCACATGTTCGAACTGCCCCTGTTGTTGAAGGCCTTGATCCTCGGCATCGTCGAGGGATTGACGGAGTTCCTGCCGATCTCCTCGACCGGTCACCTGATCATCGTCGGCAGCCTGCTCGACTATACGAACGAACAGAGCAAGGTCTTCAAGATCGCCATCCAGTTGGGTGCTATCCTCGCCGTCTGCTGGCTCTATCGGGAGCGCCTCGTGGGCGTCACCTTGGGGCTCTGGACCAAGCAGCGGGAGCGGCGCTTCGCCGCCAATATCCTGATCGCCTTCCTGCCGGCCATGGTGCTGGGGGTACTGTTTTACTCCACCATCAAGACTTACCTGTTCAATCCGCTCACGGTGGCGGGAGCCTTGATCGTCGGCGGTCTGGTCATCCTGCTCGTGGAACGTCACCCGCGCCCGGCGCGATTTGCAACAGTCGATGACCTCACTTGGCGAGAGGCGCTGAAAGTGGGTCTCGCCCAGGCGGTCGCCATGTTCCCCGGGGTCTCGCGTGCCGGGGCAACCATCATGGGTGGGCTGATTTTCGGGCTGTCGCGTAAAGCGGCCACCGAACTGTCGTTCTTTCTCGCCGTCCCGACCATGCTGGCCGCCACGGTTTATGACGTTTACAAGTCGCGTGACTTGCTGAACGCCGCTGACCTGCCGGTCTTCGCCGTGGGCTTCGCGGCGGCCTTTATCGCCGCAATGCTCACGATCAAGGCCCTGCTGCGTTACGTATCCAACCACAGTTTCGAGGTCTTCGCCTGGTACCGCATCGCCTTCGGCTTGATCGTCCTGGGAACCGCGTACACTGGACTCGTGGATTGGCACGACTGAAACGGGGCGACCGGTATCAGCCCCGGCAACACGGGCACGCGCAACGGCAGTTGCTGATCGGCACAGACCCTGCGAGGATTGGACCTGACCACCACCAGGCCGTCGTACCGCCCGCTCGGGCAGGCCTGGTCACCAGAATGATATACGGAACGGTTTTAAGTTTTCGGTTTTTCGTTCGTGTTGATCAAACATCGGGTTACGAAAAACGAGACACGAAAAACCAACAACGACGGATATTAACAACAACAAGGGGTGCCGTCACGCACCCCCCGGACAGGGATCGATGTGATGCGGCCCCATGCCGTCACCCACTGCGCCACCGCACGACGGCTGCTCGCCCGCTGCGTTCCCTCCCGCATGTCTTGCGCACGCCCACACCCCGCGGGGGCCGGCGCGCGACCCATGTCCCAACCACCACAGAGGAGATCGCGGTGCGAACCATCGAGCTGAAGGCGCCCCTGGATGGCGTCACCCTGCCACTGGAACAGGTCCCCGACCCCGTCTTTTCACAAAAAATGGTCGGTGACGGACTCTCACTCGACCCGCTCTCGCAAGTGCTCGTCGCCCCCTGCGCGGGCACCGTGGTCAACCTGCATCGTGCCGGCCACGCGGTGACCCTGACGACCCCCGAGGGCATCGAGCTGATGATGCATATCGGCCTGGACACGGTGAACCTGAAGGGCCAGGGCTTCACCCCTAAGGTTGTCGAAGGCCAGACCGTGGCCGCGGGCGAGGCACTGATCGCGTTCGACGCGGATTATCTCGCCACCCACGCCAAGAGCCTGCTGACCCAGATCGTCGTCACCAACGGTGAGCGGGTGACGGCCTACCATCAGGTCAGCGGCAGGGTGCGTGCCGGTCAGGATACAATAATGACCCTCGACCTGGCCGACCAGGCCGCGAGCACGGGGGCGATCGGCGGTCAGCGTCTGGTCTCGGAGGCGCTGCTGATCCCCAACCCGACCGGCCTGCATGCCCGCCCGGCCGCGGTGCTGGCCAACCTGGCTAAACGCTGGCAGTCCCGCATCACGCTCCAGCGCGGCGACGATCGGGCGAACGCCAAGAGCCTGGTCTCCATCATGGGACTGGGGATCGAACAGGGCGACAAGGTGGTGGTGGTCGCGGAGGGACCGGACGCGGCGCAAGCCATCGCCGCCCTGGCCCCCGAGATCGCCGCCGGTCTGGGCGACGAGGGCAGTGTCCCCGCCCCGGCACCGGCCACCACCGAGATCAGTGCCGATGCGGCACCGGCCCCGCGCCCGCGTTCCGATGATCCCAAGTTGTTGCTCGGCGTTGCCGCCTCACCGGGTCTCGCGGTCGGCAAGGTGTGGCGCCTGCGGCGCGAGGAAATCCAGGTTCAGGAGACCGGCGAGGCACCGAACCAAGAGCGGCGCCGCCTGGAGGACGCCATGGACCTGGCCCGCAACCAACTGGAAGCGCTCCAGGCCGAGCTGCGCGCCCAGGCCGACCCGGCCAAAGCCGCCATCTTCGCCGCCCATCAGGAACTGCTGAGCGACCCGGACCTGTTGGACATCGCCGAGAGCGCGATAGCCAAGGGCAAGAGCGCCGCCTTCGCCTGGCGGGCCGCCTTCACCACCCACGCCGAACGCCTGGCCGGTCTCAAGAATCCCCTGCTGGCCGGCCGCGCCAATGACCTGCGCGATGTCGGCCGGCGGGTACTCGCCATCGTCACCGGCCACCCCCTGGAAGAGCCCCAGGCTCCCGCCGACAGCATCCTGATCGCCGAAGAACTCAACCCCTCCGACACCGCCCGGCTCGACCGCACCCGCGTGCTGGGCTTCGCGACCGTGGGCGGCGGTGCGACCTCCCACGTCGCCATCATCGCCCGCTCGCTGGACATCCCGGCGGTGGCCGGCATCGAACCGCGCGCCATGGACCTGGCGGACGGCACCCCGGTGATCCTGGACGGCAGCAAGGGCAGCCTGCGACTCGACCCGGACCCGGCTGAGATCAATCGGATTCGCACCCTCAAACAGCGGATGGCACAACGCCGCGCCGCCGACCTGGCCGCGGCCTTCTCGCCGGCCATGACCACGGACGGACACCGCATTGAGGTGGTGGCCAACATCGGCGGCCTGGAGGATGCGGCGAAATCCATCACCCTGGGCGGTGAGGGGGTCGGCCTGCTGCGCTCCGAGTTCCTCTACATGGACCGCACCGCGGCCCCCACCGAGGACGAGCAGTATGCCATCTACACGGAGATCGCCAGGGCCCTGGACGGCCGGCCGATGATCATAAGAACACTAGACGTGGGCGGCGACAAACCCCTGGCCTATCTGCCCATGCCGCGTGAGGAAAACCCCTTCCTCGGCATCCGCGGGGTGCGCATCGGATTGGACCGGCCGGAAATCCTGCGCACCCAGGTGCGCGCCATCCTGCGCGCCGGTCAGGGCCGGACGCTACGCATGATGTTCCCCATGATCGCCACCATGGAGGAAGTGCGCTCGGTCAAGGGCTTGGTCGAGGAGGAGCGGGCGCGCCTGGGCACCGTCGATCCGGTGGAACTGGGCATCATGGTCGAAGTCCCCGCCGCGGCCATCCTGGCCCGCCAGTTCGCCCGCGAGGTCGACTTCTTCTCCATCGGCACCAACGATCTGACGCAGTACACGCTCGCCATGGACCGCGGCCATCCCAAGCTGGCCGCCAAGGCGGACGGCATGAACCCGGCGGTGCTGCGGCTGATCGCCCAAACCGTGGAAGGCGCCAAGGCGGAGGGCAAGTGGGTCGGCGTGTGCGGCGGCATCGCCAGCGATCCCCAGGCAGTCGCCATCCTGGTGGGACTGGGCGTCACCGAACTCTCGGTCAGCGTCCCCTCGATCCCGGCAGTCAAGGCCGAGGTGCGGGCGAACTCGCTCGCCGCGTGCCAGGCGCTGGCGGAGCACGCACTGGCTCAGGACAGCGCCGCGGCGGTCCGCGCGCTGGTGCCCTTGGACTACTGATTGGATCCGGAGAACACGATGAGTCTTTCAACTGTTTGGGGTAACACCTTCGGCGGTCTGCAAAAGATCGGCAAGGCCCTGATGCTGCCGGTGTCGGTGTTGCCGGTGGCGGGCATCCTGTTGGGTGTGGGCGCCTCCATCGCCCGCGAGGCGCAGACGCCCTGGATCGCCGAGATCGGCCGGATCATGTCCGCCTCCGGCGACGCCATCTTTATGATCTTGCCGCTTATTTTCGCCATCGGCGTCGTTTTGGGCTTCACCAAGAACGACGGCGTGGCAGCCATGGCGGCCACCGTCGGCTACTTCGTCCTGCTGGCCGCTCTGGGAGTCATCGGCCTGCTCTTCATCGGTTGGACGGCCCCGGTGCAGCCGCTCGCCCTCACCGGAGACAACGCCAAGTCTGTTTACGTGGAATATGACACAGCGCGCGACCGCTTCCTTTGTCTCGACAAGGACGGACGAACCATCGAGAAACTGCGGGCGAGCGAGATCAAGGACCCGGCACTGACCTGTGACGGGGTCTCAGTACCCTTCGTTCTGCGGGCCGGCCAGGGTGACGAGGGCGCCATCGCGCTCTATGACGCCGGCAAAGGTGAGCTGGTCGTCTTCCCGCCAGCCCAGAGCCGCGCCGAGATCAAAAAGATCTTCGGCATCGAGTCGATCGACACCGGCGTCTTCGGCGGCATCCTGATCGGACTGCTGTCCGCGTTCCTGTTCAATAAGTATTACCGCATCTCGCTGCCGGCCTATCTCGGCTTCTTCGCCGGCAAGCGCTTCGTGCCGATCGTCGTCGCCTTTGCGGCCATCGGGCTTGCCGCCATCCTCGCCATCATCTGGCCGCCCATCGGCGTGGCCATCCGCGACTTCGGCGACTGGGCGGCCTACGGCAACCCGGCCGCGGCGGTCACCATCTACGGCGTGGTGGAGCGCATGCTGCTGCCCTTCGGTCTGCACCACATCTGGAATGTTCCCTTCTTCTTTGAGGTCGGAACCTATGTCGACCCGGAGACCGGCAAGACCGTCCACGGCGTCATCAACCGTTTCTTCGCCGGCGACTATGAAGCGGCCATCCTGGGCGGCGGTTTCGTGTTCAAGATGTTCGGCCTGCCGGCCGCCGCACTCGCCATCTATCACTGCGCCAAACCCGAAAACAAGGCACGGGTCGCCGGCATCATGGGCTCCGCGGCGCTCACCGCCTTCCTCACCGGCATCACCGAGCCGCTGGAATTCGCCTTCCTGTTCGTCGCCCCGTTGCTCTATATCGTCCATGCGGTGCTGGTCGGCATTGCCTACCTCAGCACCTACCTGCTCGATGCGCGTCTGGGCTACAGCTTCAGCCACGGCTTCATCGACTACGCGCTCTATTACGTCAACGACATCAAACCTTGGATCGTCCTGATTCTGGGGCCGATCTTCGCCTTGGTCTATTACGTGCTCTTCCGCGTTTTGATCCAATGGTTCGACCTCAAGACGCCCGGACGCGAAACCGAGACCCTGGACGCGGCGGACGCCAAGGCCATGGTCGCCGACGACTTTGCCAAGGAACTGGTCCTGGCCTTCGGCGGCAAGAGTAATATCCTGGGGCTGGACGCCTGCATCACCCGGCTGCGCGTGGCCGTGGCGGACATGGGCAAGGCCAACCCGGACAAGCTCAAAGCGCTCGGCGCGGCCGGTGTCGTCACGGTCGGCAACAACCTCCAGGCCATCTTCGGACCCAAGTCCGACAACCTGAAGACCGACATGGAGGAATACCTGCTGACCGCCGGCCCCGAGGCCGAACTGCCGGAAGGTGCCGCCGCGCCCAAGGTCAAGTACAAGGCGGATGCCTTGAAACCCCGGGCCCGCGACGCCGAGGCCCCGGCCAAGGCGCGCGCCATTCTGGCGAGCCTGGGCGGCAGCGCCAACGTCCGCCAGGCCGAGGCCGCCGCCGAGACCCGGCTGCGCGTCACCATCACCGACGAGGCCATGCTGGATGAGAGCGCATTGCAGGCCGCCGGCGTGCAGGGCATGCTGCGGCTGCCGGACAATGTGCTGCATCTGCTGGTCGGATTGAATGCCGATCAATATGCCGCGGAGATGAAGGCGGCGATGGCGGGATGAGTGAGGGCAGGACACCCGAGAGAAGCAATCCGAGCGGGGCACACCCCCGCTTCGGATTTCGCTGGAGCATCGGCAAGGAACGGTTCACTAATAAGTTAAACAAGTCCGTTAAGGGACGCCTTTGGCGTCTCGGTCGTTGTCGTTGTCGTTGTCGTTGTCGTTGTCGTAATCGAGTTGAAGATCCCCGCGAGGATGCGTTGGTCCCGTGCCTGGCGATCGAAGCCTTTCAAATACTTGGCGGCCTTGTACGCCCAAGCTGTGTAGCGAATCAAAACCCGACAGACAGCAGGCTGTTCATGCCGACTTGAATCGCTTATCCGATTGCGACAACGACAACGATTGTCTTCGTGTTTAACTTCTGTTTGACTCGCTCCTTTACGAGTCCATCGGAAACACCCCCGGAAGCAGATAGGGCACCGCCGCCATCGGCAGCCCGATTGTGCAGGTCGTCGGTCGCGAGCATCCCGCCCATGAAACGCGCCTGGTCAATGCAGGTTTGGAGAAAGAACCGGCAGAAATCCGCGAGCCCGGCAAGCGAGAGGTTGCCGCGCCCGTCGTAGTCGTTGCGACGCGGTGCGTCCGCGGCGGCCAGTCGGTCCAAATATTCCGCACGGTTGCGGGCAAGTCCGCGGCTGGCCGACCATAAGCCATGCCCGAGGATGCCGCCGGCGCCCAGATAGGCGTCGGTGAAGAACCGGGTAACGCGTCCGTTGCCGTCCAGGAAGGGGTGTGTCCAGGCCAGGCGGTGGTGGCTGGCGGCGGCGATGAGGCGGACCTGGCCGCGGTGCCGCTCCGGGGCATAGACGTCGGCGAAGCGCGTGAGGAAGCGGTCGAGCGACCGGGCGTCCGGGGGCACATGACGCCCTACCTGGACCGGGCGTTCGCGCAGGCGGCCGGGTACCAGGGTCTCGCGCTCCTGGTCGGACGGATCCCCGACCTCGCGAAGGGACTGCGTCTACCCGCTTGCGACCGTCCGCTTCGGGGGTCGGATGCCGGTCTTATCGCTCAGTTATCGCTTCTGCAAACCTGGTCGACAAACCTGGTCCACTTACACGTATAATCATCAAAAAGCCGTCACTGATCCAGCGCCGACTGCTGCATCAGGATGCCCGCCGCTCCAAGTCCTTAACTGTAAAGTCTACTTAATGCATTGGCGTTTCGATCGGAATCCCAACCCCTACCACGAAAAACACGAAAAGGTCACGATGTTCTTGGAGGAACGCAATGTCGTTCGGTCACTGGTTCGCCTTTTTTCTGCTCGCGCTCTCATGGTTGTTCCCCCAGGCAACATGCAGCGCGGGTGATCTCGCCGACCTCCGGACCCGCGGCGTTCTGCGCCACCTCGGAATCCCTTATGCCAACTTCGTCACCGCGGATGGTCAAGGTCTCGATGTCGAGATCGTTCGGGGGTTCGCTAACGCACTTGGGGTACGTTACGAGCTGGTCCAATCCGACTTCGTCAATGTTATTCGTGACTTGTTGGGGAAGAATTTCACCCATAAAGGCAACGTGGTCTCCCTGTCCGGAGACTTCCCGATCAGGGGCGACATGATCGCCGCCGGCTTCACCGTCCTCCCCTGGCGGGAACCGGTCCTCTCGTTTTCGGCGCCAACCTTTCCTTCGCAAGTGCTGGTCGTCGCGTCCGCCGCTTCGCGCTTCAAGCCGATTCCAGCTCAGCCGGACCTTGCCGCTGAGATCACTAAGACGCGCGAGCACCTCGCCGGGCATAGTCTGCTGGTGATGGAGCGTACCTGCCTCGATCCCGTGAACTATGGGCTGACGAACGCGAAGATCGACCTGCGCCCTTACACCGCCAGCACCAATCTCAGTGAGATGGTCCCTGCGCTGCTCAATGGTGCGGCCGACTTCACGTTGCTCGACATACCCGATGCGCTGATCGATCTTCAGCGTTGGGCCGGTCAAATCAGAATCATTGGTCCCATCTCCGAGACCCAGGACCTCGCCGCGGCTTTTCCGAAGTCATCACCCGAACTGCGGGATGCCTTTGACAGGTTTCTCCGCGGAATTCAGGCCGATGGAACCTACGATAAGCTGGTCAACAAGTATTATCCCGGCGTCCGGCACTATTTCCCGGAGTTCTTCGAACGCCAACAATGAGCAGCACCCCGGCGTCCCGCGCCCTAAGATCCGGCCATGTCTGACTCAACCCTGCGCGGCACCACGCCCGGCCGCTGCGCCGACGCGCTACTTGCGCGCTTACGCGTCGGCCACATGCTCCTCATCTTTGCGGTGCTCGTGGCGTTTTTCGCCGGCATCGGTGCCTTTGGCTTCAGCACGCTGGCAACTTCTGCGCTGGAGAATGAACACGGCAGACTGAATGCTGTCGCGGAACTCAAAGCACAACAGTTGGCCAACCTGAAATCCGAACGTATGTCGGCGATCGCCCTGCTGGCCAACAACAAAGTCTTTCGGGAATTGTTGATGCCGCTGCGCACGCGTAACCCTTCCAGCTGGTCCGACCGCCTCGCCGCCTGGTACGACGATCAGCGCGTCGCCTTCTGGCTGGCCGACACCCGCGAGAATTACGGCTTGATCAATGCTGAGATCGTCAAGACTAACGGTCATCCCCTCATCAGTGCCGGGACCGCACCTTACGAAGTGACCTTTATCCGTCCCGTGATCAAACAGGTTATCGCGTCCGGAACGACCGCTTTCATCGACATACAGCCGGCCGACGATGGCCTCTCCTACACCGCGTACGCGGCCTTGATTCCCAACCCAGACAATAGCGAACCCTTGGCTCTGGTGTTCTCGATCGCGATCACCACTCAATTGCTGCCCCTGATTGAACAGTGGCCCAACCTCTCACACACAGGTCAGCTCTTGCTGTTCAGAACGACAGCGTCAGGAATCGATCTGATCAATCCTGCGAGTGAACCAGGTGCTCCCTTCGGTGTCATCGACCCTGCGAACGACCGCCAACCGATAGTGCAAGCCATCAGGAACGGCGATGGACTCTACCAGGGAGTCACGTTCGACGGCCGGGACGTCACTGCGGCTATTCGTGCGGTTCCGGGCTTGCCTTGGCTCATCTCGGTCGAAGTCGATAACGCTGAACTGATGGCGCCAATCCGGTCATTGGCAGTATTGTACGGCACCATGTTCCTGACCGCCGGAGCGGTCACCGCGCTATTGCTTACCATGATCGCACAACAGCAGCGCAGCCGTTTGCGCGAAGCCCAGTCACTCAATGAGGAACTGCGGCTTCGCTCCGAGGAAGCAGCTGCGGCCACACGCGCCAAAAGTACCTTTCTGGCTAATATGAGCCACGAAATCCGTACTCCGCTCAACGCTGTTATCGGACTCTCCAATCTCCTGAGTCTGCGGGGCGCGATCGATACCTGGCAGCGGGAGAAGCTCGATCACATCAATGCTGCGGCCCGTCACCTGCTGTCCGTTATCAATGACATCCTCGACCTTTCCAGGATCGAATCCGGCAAGCTCTACTTGGACGTCGCAGACTTTGATCTGGATGACTTGCTGCTATCAAAGGTCGTCAATATCATCAGTGAACGCGCCCGTGAAAAGGGTATTGAGATCATCCTTGATATTGACTCCAAACTCAATCGGCCGCTTCGCGGTGATCCCCTGCGCCTGGCTCAGGCCCTGCTCAACTACGTCGGCAACGCGATCAAATTCACCAATACCGGAAGCATCATCATCCGCGCCCGCCTCGTTGACTTGAAGGTCCGTGCCTGTCGCATTCGCTTTGAGGTGACCGATACCGGAATCGGGCTCACTGAAGATCAGTGCACGCGACTCTTCCAACCATTCGAGCAGGGGGATGGCTCCACCGTTCGCAAATATGGGGGCTCAGGTCTGGGACTCACGATAACCAAGCACATCGCCGAACTGATGCAAGGCGAGGTCGGAGTCATCAGCAAGCCTGCCGCCGGCAGCACCTTCTGGTTCACCGCACGTCTCCAGTGCGGCGACACGCAGACCGCGAGCGCTTCACCGCCACTGAGCGGACGTCACATCCTGATCGCTGACGACCTCCCGCAGGCGCGTGAGGTGCTGGCGGCGATGATCACCCGGCTCGGGATGCTCCCAACGACGGTATCCGATGGCCATCAGGCGCTCGCCGAACTCAGACGCGCCGATACCGAGCAACATCCCTACGATTTCCTGCTGGTGGACTGGAAGATGCCCGGAGCGGACGGATTCGACGCCCTGCGCAGGATGGCCGCGATCCCCCTCGGCAAGACACCTCTGGCGTTGCTCCTCACGGCTTTCGATGACCCGGAACTGGCCGACGCGGCCCTCGCAGCAGGATTCCCGAAGGTCTTGCCAAAGCCGCTGACGCCGTCGGTGCTAGCCGCTGCACTGGCTGACCTCTGCGCTGTGACGTCCATGCCCGCGGTCACCGCGCAACCAGGCACTGACGCTCTGCTCCGGCGTGCAATCGGCCGGCGCCTGCTGATTGCAGAGGATAACCCGGTCAACCGCGTCTTGGTGCGGGAACTGCTGGCGGGATTGTGCTGTGTCATCGACATGGCTTGCGACGGGCAAGAGGCCTTAGCACTGGCCAGGCGCACGCACTATGACTTGGTCTTGATGGATGTCCAAATGCCCGCGATCGATGGGCTCGAGGCCACCCGGCTCATCCGCCGCGAGCCCGGTTGGGAGCGGATTCCCATCCTCGCCATGACCGCAAACGCCTTCGCCGAGGACCGCGCGGCTTGCCTCCGGGCTGGAATGAATGGGCATATTCCCAAACCGATCGAACCCGAAGCCCTCTTCTCGGCGCTGGCGCACTGGCTACCCGAGCTTGCGGTAGCGGCTGCTACGGCTCCTGCGGAACCCGCTACCAGCCTTGCCGCAGCGTTGAAGAGCAGTCGTCGTCCGTCAGTCGCGACGCCTGATTCAGTCTTGGATTTGGAGCGGACAGCACAGTTTGCCGGAGGCCGGCCCGAAGTGCTGCGTCAGGTCTTGCAGCATTTTCTCAAACAGCATGGCGACGATGGCGCCAGGCTTCTCGAACAGCTGAGAATCGGCGACCTGAAGCCGGCGTTGTGTCTGGTCCACAGCCTGAAAGGCAGCGCCGGGCAGTTGGGTGCGGTACGCCTGCGGGAGTGCGCACAGACCGTCGAACTCCAATTGCGGTCCGGAATTCCCACGACCGATGACAGCGTGCAGCAGTTGGTGGATGCTCTGCAAGTCACCCTGGCCGCCGTTGCCAACGCGAGCGAAGCGCATCCAAGCGTCCCGCGCGCTTATCATTCGACGTACCCGTCCCGGCAACTCATCGGCGATCTGGATGAGCTGTCGGGGCTGCTGGAAGCCGTCGACGGCGAGGCACTTGCACTCGCCGACAGAATCGCGGGTCAACTACCCGAGACCTTGTCAACGAGCGCCGGCGCCGGCCTCGCGGAGGTCTTCGAGAATATCCGGCATTTTGACCTCGAGGCGGCGGCGCTCATCCTCCGGGGATTGATTCCTGAACTGCGAAGGGACCTGAATGACCGACCTACTATTCAACAGTAAACCGCATGTCGTGATCGTTGACGATCAGGTGGAAAACCTGCAGTTACTGGTCAGCCTGCTGTCCGAAGAATTCGCCCTCCATCCCTTCGCTGACGGTGCTTCAGGACTGCGGTACCTTGCTTCCGGCCGCCCTGCGGACTTGATTCTGCTCGACGTCGTCATGCCGGAACCTGACGGACATGAAGTGTGCAGACAGGTGCGCGCAATGCGCTGGCTGGATGATGTCCCGGTTGTATTTTTGACGGCGTTGGATTCCATGGAGGACGAGGCAAAAGGTTTTGCACTCGGGGCACTGGACTACATTACCAAACCGCTGTCTTCCTCGATCGTCCTGGCGCGCGTAAGAAATCACGTGCGATTGAGTCGGGCCTTGCGCATGATTCAGGAGCAGAACAACCAATTAGAGCGAGCCGTCGCGGAGCGTACTCAAGAACTGTCCGACCAGCGACTGAAGCTGAAGGAATTGAATTACCGCAACGAACTCGCGGTCAACGCGGCTGTTATTGGGGTCTGGGACTGGTTCGTTGCCGAGAATCGGCTGCTCTGGGACGAGCGGATGTACCGACTCTATGGCGTGAACCCCGAGCATTTCAGCGGCAGCTTTGACGATTGGCGGCGCTGCGTTCACCCCGATGATCTTACCTGGTGCGAAGATGAGCTACATCAGTCTCTCGACGGACTCAAGGCGTTCGACATCGAGTTCCGGGTGATCTGGCCGGATGGTTCTCTTCATTACCTGCGCGGTACCGCAGCCGTCGAACACGATGGCAACGGAGCCCCGCTACGAATGACCGGCGTCAATTACGACGTCACCCGGCGTAAGGAAGACGAGCAGGCGCTGGTCCGGGCCTTGGGAGTTGCCCAGGCCGCCAACCGGGCGAAAAGCAATTTCGTCGCCAACGTGAGCCACGAAATCCGCACGCCGCTGAACGTGGTGCTCGGCCTGGCGCAGGTGCTCAGCCACGAAGCACTGACGGCCAACCAACTTGAGATGGTCACGCATATTCAGACCGCCGGGGAATCGCTGCTCGGCATTCTCAATGACGTTCTCGATCTCGCCAAGATCGAGGCGGGACAACTGCGGATCGAGTCCCGACCTTTCGCTCCCGCAGATCTTATAGGGAAGGTGACTCGCCTCTTGGGTCGGAGTGCCGCTGACAAAGGTCTCGTGCTGCGCGTCGAGAGCCCATCGGCGGCACTCGGAACCCTGAAGGGCGATGTGCTGCGGCTGCAGCAGATATTGGTCAACCTCACCGGGAACGCGATCAAGTTCACGGCACAGGGAGAGGTGATTCTCAGGGTCCGGCCGCTGGCGGACAACGACCACCGCGCACACTTGCGCTTTGAGGTCAGCGATACCGGAATCGGGATCGCTCCGGAGACCCTCGGGCAGCTCTTTGCCCCGTTCGCGCAGGCCGATGACAGCATCACCCGCCGCTTCGGCGGCACCGGGCTGGGACTTTCAATCTGCAAACGCCTGGCGGAGCTGATGGGCGGCACCATTGGTGCCGAGAGTACACCAGGTGAAGGGAGCACCTTCTGGGTCGCATTGCCGTTTGAGCGGACCGAGACACCCGAAGCACCCCCTCGTTCCGCGACCGTTGTCGCCAACCAGTTCAGGTCAGGTTTGAGGGACCGACACTTCCTCGTCGTGGATGACAGTTTCATTAATCAAGAGGTGGCGGTGAAAATGCTCGGGCTTTCCGGAGCCCAGGCCACGCTCGCGGCCAACGGCCGGGAGGCGTTGGACGTACTGAGAGCCGCTCCCGACCGGTTTGACGCCGTACTGATGGATATTCAGATGCCGGTCATGGACGGATTGAACGCGACCCGGGCGATCCGTGACGAACTCGGCCTGAAAACGCTGCCGGTGATCGCCCTGACCGCCGGCGTACTGGCCGAGGAGCAGGATGCCGCACGCGCGGCCGGAATGAATGGCATACTGCCCAAGCCTATGGATTTGCAGCGAATGGTCACCCTGCTGAATGAGTGTATGGCACCCCGTCGGCAAACCGACGCGGCAGCCCGGCCAACCGCAAGCACAGTCCCCGTGGCGCCCCGTGAGGTCGGCGGCGGTTTTCCCGAACTCCCCGGAGTGAATCGGGTCTGGGCCGCACAGCATCTCGAACATGATCGGCGCCTGTTCATCAGGCTCCTCCAACTGCTTATCCAGCAACATGCCGACACCGCGACCGAGACACGCCGTGCCCTCAGCGACGGCGACAACGACACGGCCGGACGCCGAATGCATCAGTTGCGCTCAGCGGCGGGCAACCTCGGTGCGCTCGACCTGATGGCGATGGCCGCAGCACTCGAGACCGCCATCAAGAACGGCGAGACGGAAGGAGAGGAAGCACTCTTGACCCTCGAAGTCGCCTTGGACGATCTGATTGCGGCCGGAACCCGCTGGCTAGAGGGAGAAACGCGATGGACATCAATGGCATCGCCCCCAACTGCCTCGCCCCAGCCGACGCTCGATCAACTCGCGGACCTGCGCAAACGCTTGCGCGACCGCGACCTCGACGCCGAATTTGTATTCGATGCGCAGCGGGAAGCGCTGCTTGGCATCGTCGGCGGGGAGCAAACACAATTGCTGGAGCGGGCTATCCGCGGGCTGCGCTTCGCGGAGGCGCTCGCGATCCTGGACCAGGCACCCGTGAGTATCAGCTTGGAATCCTCTACTCAACAAACGGCCGTATGAAGATGCCAGCCAATATCCTGATCGTCGACGATGATCCCGGCGCCATCCATGCGCTGCATCATGCATTGCAGGGCATGGGCAAGATCAGCTACGCCACGGGGGGAATCGACGCATTGGGTTTGCTCGCCGAGCAACCGGCCGACCTCATCCTTCTCGACGCCAATATGCCGGAAATCGACGGTTTCGAGGTCTGCGCGACCCTGCAACGGGAGTATCCTGGGATTCCAGTCATGTTCGTCACAGCCGATAACGAAACATCACAAGAAATCAAGGCACTGGAAGCCGGAGCCTGCGATTTCGTCGGCAAACCCATCCATCGGCTGGTCGTCCGGGCACGGGTTGGCGTCCACTTGAAGCTGAAGGCGCAAAGCGATCTGCTGCGGGACCTGATCGGCCGCGATCCGCTCACCGGGCTGGCGAACCGCCGTGCACTCGATGAGTGGCTGAGCCGTGAATGGCGGCGCTCCTCGCGAACCAAGCTGCATCTTGGCCTCTTGATGATCGATATCGATCACTTCAAGCTATTCAATGATGTGCTGGGGCACCGACAGGGCGATGAGTGCCTGAGCCAGGTCGCGAAGGTCCTGAGCGACAATGTCAATCGGGCCGGCGATCTCGTCGGTCGCTACGGCGGCGAAGAATTCGTCGTGCTCGCGACCGGCTGTACCGCGGCGGACATCGCCGCCCTCGGCGCCAAACTGAACGCCGCGGTCAGCGCACTTGCCATTCCACACCCTCGCTCCTCGGCAGCACCGGTCGTCACGGTGAGCATCGGCGGTGCAGTCGCACTGCCAGCCATGGAACGCCGTCCGCTCGGGATGGTGACCGGGCCAGCCGATGAGGGTTCCGGATTAGAACTGGCCAAAGACCTCATCGATCGCGCCGACCAGGCACTTTATGTCGCCAAGGACACCGGGAGGAATCGGGTGTGCATGGATGGCGTTGCCTGAGTCAAGCGTGTCCACGGGATCGGCCGATCATCGCCGGCCGGACCGGAACACCGCGGCGGCTCACGCCTTGCCGCGATAACCCGCCGGCGATTCGACGAGGCGCAGCGCCGGGTCCTTGTGGCCCTTGCGCATGGCGACTCCGTCGAATGAGTTGCGCTCTACGTCTTCATTACCCCATTGATCCCAACCCTCGCGCCGAAAGCGGGCGAACAGTTCGATGTAGGGACCGGGGGAACAGCGCTCGATGATGTCGTAGATCTCGTCCGGCTTACGTGAGTGCTCGCGTTTTTGGGTCGAGAGCAGATTGACTTGGCGCCGGCCGGGCTGCAGGGTCCGCATGCTGCCGCGCACGCCAAACAGGATCATTTCGGTGACATTGCGGAAATAAAAGCCCACGCCCCGGCCGTCCGGTCCGCCGTCCTTGCGGATTTTGTACCAGATGATGTTCGATTTGTACGTGAAACCCCAGGCTTCCATGACGCGCAGACCCTCGCTGAGCAGCGCGTTGGGAACCCACAGATACAGATGCGATCTGGCCGCGGAGAACTTATGCACGGGGAGATCCATGATCTCCTTGATTTCCATCGTCGGATAGCGGAGCAGTCGCTTATGCTCCGGGGCCATCTTGCCGGTGCGATTCTGGAATTGCCAGGGCGGGTCCGCCAGAATGGTGGAATACAGCTCGCACGCCTTGGAGAGCAGGTCTTCACCCGGCGTTGGTTCGGTAATACTAACAATTCGTGTCATACAGGGTATCTTTTATTCCGAAAACAAGAACCGGACAACCACCGCCGCCGCCGCCCTCGATCTTGGGCAGCAGTTTGCTCATATGTGTCGTCGAGGCACCATAGCTGCTCCCGCGGCCGAGTTGCGCGAAAATAGCCTGTAACGAATCACAGCGGGTGATGATAACACCGACCGAGATGACGCGCAGATCGAACAGCAGACGGAAGTTATTCAGATCGCGGTCAAAGAACGGGTCTTTATTGTTCCATTCAATTTCCAGCGCCACCCGATTCTTGTAGCAGTCCACCGCATGGGTGGGACTATCGATCGCACGGCCGTCGACCACGACCGAGGTGGCAAATTTCTTCTCGACCCAATGTCTCGCGTACAATTCCGTATCAATCCAATTGGAGACCCGTGACTTGTTGCCGCCGCCGGAGGCGATGAAGCTCTGACATAGACGAAAGCGGGACAACACAGCGCAGATGTCGTCCCATTCCTCCGGGAAATCGCGTTCGAGAATCGCGCTGGCGTGACGCCATTCGTGCAATTCATAGTTGGCGAGAATGATCGGGGGAAGTGCGGCAAGCGGCATGCGCGGTCCGGATTCGGCTGATGATGATAGATGCCTCGCGGTGCCCTATGGTAAGCCCACCCCAGGCGACTGTCCCAGCGACTTTCGCAGTTGTTCCACCGCCGGGTCCGCCGGGGTCAGAATCGCCAACTTGTCCAGCCAGGCCGCCGCGGCCTGCGGCCGCCCCAGTTTGGCGTTGTACTGGATCAGGGCGACCAGCAGGTCACTGTCCGCGCCGTCGCGGGCCGCGGCGGCTTCCAACACCGCCAGCGCCTCCGCCGTGCGCTCGGCGCCATCCAGGGCGACTGCATAGACATACGCGTAGTGGGTGTTGTTTGGTGCCAGATCGCGCGCGCGCCGCAGCGACTCCAGTGCCGCGTCCAGGCGCTTGGCGCGCACCAGCGCCAGACCCAAGGCGTGGTTCAGGTCGGCACTATCCGGAGACACGGCAAGCCCGGCGCGCAGGTGCGCCTGCGCCTGCGATTCCTGCCCCTGGGCACGGTAGAGGTCCGCCAGGTTGGCATAGGCCGGAACAAAGCGCGGATCGAGCCGCAGGGCCGCCTGATAGGCGCGCTGCGCCACTTCCGGTTCACCCGCCGCGGCGGCAATCGACCCCAGATTCAGATTCGACTCCGGCCGGTCCGCGTTCACCGTCTCCGCCGCCACGTAGTCCTCCAAAGCGGTCGTCAGTTCACCGAGCAGCGCGTCACCCATTTTCTGAGTCATCAACGGCGCCAGAACGCGGGCCGCTTCCAGGCGGACGGTGCGCACCGGATCGGACAGCAGGGGCCAGGCCAGTTCCACCCGGATGCGCAGATCGGCCAGATCCAGAAAGCGCACGGCGGCCGCCCGCACCAGGGCATCGGGGTCGGCGAGCAGGCGCCGCACGGTCAGCAGCGCGTCCCGGCTCGGACGGTCATGGAGTCGTTCCAGCGCGGTCGCCCGCGCGATGCCGGGCTGGTTCGAGTCCCCGGCCAGGGCCAGCAGGCGGGAGGCCGCGTCCGGGGCGCCGATGTCGGCCGCATGCAGGGCTTCGCCGAAATGCGGCTTGCGGTTGACCGGGTCCGGGAACCAGCCCGCCACGGCCGCCGCGGCCCAGGCGGCATCCTTATCCTGATGACAGCCGTTGCAGGCATTGGGGGTGCCGAGCTGCACCGACAGATCAGGCCGCGGCACCCGCAGACTATGATCGGCGCGCTCATCGACCACCATATAAAACCGCTGGGTCATGTGACAGTCAATACAGGCGGTGCCGGTGCTGTGCTCCGCGTGGTGATGGTGCGCCGGGACATCATAGCGGTCGGCCTGGTGGCAACGCAGACAGACTGCATTGCCGGCAGCCATCGGTTTCAGGCTATGGGGCTCATGACAATCGGAACAGACTACCCCCTGATGGTACATGCGACTTTGGATGAAGGAGCCGAAGTCGAACACCTCGTCCTGGATCTGACCGTCGGGGAAATACAGGTTGGGCTCCAGCAGGGCGAGCCGAAAGCCCTGATTCAGCGCTTCGCCCGGACGCGGTTCCTCCGAAATACGCCCGCGCCTTGAGTGACAGCGGGCACAGGTCTCGGTCTGGGCGTGAGCGGTGCGGGGCACACTGCGCATTGGTTTGCCGGTCGCCGGATCGATCTGCCATTGGCCGCCGTCCCGGTCTTTGAGGTCCACCGCGAGTCCCAGGGCCGGATCGCTCGTCGGCGGCGCGCTGCCGGCCGCTTGAGCGTCCGCCGCCTTCCTGGCCCAGTCGACATGGCGCGCGCCGGGTCCGTGGCAGGCTTCGCAGGCCACATTGATCTCGGCGAACCGGGTGTCATAGACGTTGCGTAGGGCGTCGTAACCCTTTTTCAGATCGGTTGAATGACAGTCGGCGCACTGGTAGTTCCAGGTCTGGTCCAACCCGGTCCAATGCAGCGGGTTGGTATGATCCATCTGCTCATTGGGATAGAGATGGAACCAGCGCTGACCGCCGCGCTCCGTGGGACGGCTGTCCCAGGCGATGCCCAAGGCTTGTAATCGACCGCCGGGGAATTCGATCAGGTATTGCTGGAGTGGATACCAGCCGAAGGTGTAGCGAATGGGGTAGTCGATGAGGACCCCATCCGGTCCGTCGGTATGCACGAAATAACGCCCGTCACGCTTGAAGAAGCGGGACGTCACCCCGTGGGCGGTGAACGCGACATCATTGAAATCACCCAGCACGGTCTGCGCCGTCGGCTCCTTCATCGCCCGGTCGTGGTAGGAGTCCCGCCACAGATCGCGCTCCTTGGCGTGGCATTCGCCGCAGACCTGGACACCCAGATAGCCGGCCGCGTCCGCCGCCGCACGCGGTGATGAGGCGATGGGCATCAATAGAAGGAAGGGCAGCAGAATACGTAGGAACATGAGGTTGGGTATCCGAGTGGGGTGTTTTTCTTGGAAATGATCGCTAATAACTTGAATAAGTCCGCTAGGGAATACTTTGAGCACGATTGTCGTCTTCGTTGTCGTTGTCGTTGTCGTAATCGTCATCGAAATTCGCGTAGCCCTCCGGATGCTCTCGCATCGCGTGGCTTCGCTGCCCGCGCTTGCTCAATTGCTCATGAGCATATTGCATCGCTCTTACGACTACGACTACGATTACGACAACGACAGGTTATCACGCGAATGACGCAGTTCCACCCAGCCACTCCCGCAACGCCGTCGCGGTCGGCAGATCGCCGCCCTTTGCTGCGATCTGCTCCGGCGTGCCCGCGGCCACCACCCGGCCGCCCGCCTCGCCGCCCTCGGGCCCCAGGTCGATGACCCAGTCGGCCGCGGCGATCAGGTTCAGGTCGTGCTCGATGGCCAGCACCGTGTGACCGGCGTCGACCAGCCGGTGCAGCACGCCGATCAGGCGTTCCACGTCGGCCATGTGCAGCCCGACCGTGGGTTCGTCCAGAACGTAGAGCGTCGGGCGGGGATGGGTGCCGTCAGCGCTCGGGCGCGCCTTGGTGAGTTCGGTGACCAGCTTGATACGCTGAGCCTCGCCGCCGCTCAAGGTCGGGCTCTGCTGACCCAGGCTCAGGTAGCCGAGCCCGACGTCCTGCAACAGGGTCAGCGGGTGACGGATGGCGGGGTGCGCGGCGAAGACCTCGACCGCCCGATCGACATCCAGCGCCAGCACGGCGCCGATGTCGAGCCCCAGATAGCGGACCTCCCGCGTCTCGCGGTCGAAGCGGCTGCCGCCGCAGACCTCGCAGGGCACGCGCACGTCGGGCAGAAAGCTCATCTCCAGCCGCTGGACGCCCTGGCCCTCGCAGGCCGGACAGCGCCCGCCCGGCGTGTTGAATGAAAAGCGCGCCGCAGTCCAACCAAGGATGCGCGCCTCGGCGGTCGCGGCAAACAGCTTGCGGATGGCGTCCCAGAAGCCGACATAGGTGGCCGGGCAGGAGCGCGGTGTCTTGCCGATGGGGGTTTGATCCACCTCCAGCACCCGACGCAGGCCATGCCAACCCGACAGCCCGGCGCAGCCATGGAGCGCTCCCGTGGGAGCGGCGTCCCGCCGCGATGCCCCCGCCGCCGACCCCGTCCCTGCCAAGCGCACCCCCCGCCGCCCACCGCGCGCGCCCTCGTCCGCCGCGCCCAACGCCTCCTGCAGGCTGCGCACCAGCACATCGCGCACCAGGCTGGACTTGCCCGATCCCGAGACCCCGGTGACACACACCAGCCGCCGCAGCGGCACGCGCACGTCCAGACCCTTGAGGTTGTGCAGTCGAGCCCCGCGGATGGCGAGCCATTCGCCCTGACCGGGGGCCGGCCGACGCGGACGGGTCTCGCCCAGGCCATGACCGCGGGTCCGCGCCAGATAGCGGCCGGTGATCGAGGCGGGAGCGGCGATCAGGTCCGCGGCCGTCCCCTCGGCGACCACGAACCCGCCCTGGACGCCGGCGCCGGGTCCCAGGTCGATGACGTGCTCGGCACGCCGGATGGTCTCCTCGTCGTGCTCCACCACCACCACGGTGTTGCCCCGATCGCGCAGCCGCGTCAGGGTCTCGAGCAGCAGCCGGTTATCCCGCGAATGCAGACCGATGCTGGGCTCGTCCAGCACATAGCAGACCCCTTGCAGGTTCGACCCGAGGTGAGCGGCGAGCCGGATGCGCTGGGCCTCGCCGCCGGACAGGGTCGGCGCACCCCGGTCCAGGGTCAGATAGCCCAGACCCACATGAGCGAGAAAGCGCAGCCGCTCACGCACCTCGCCGAGCAGGTCCTGGGCGATGGCCTGCTCACGCGTGTCCAGCACCAGGTCGTCCAAAACCCCGGTCGCTGCCGTCACGGTCAGAGCGGACAGGTCGGCGATGGAGCGACCGCGGAAGCGCACCGCCAAGGCCTCCGGGTTCAGGCGCGCACCCCGGCACCGGCCGCAGGTCTGATGCTGTTCGAGCGGCTCCAGCCATTGATCCTCGGCGCCGCTCTGTTCGGCGTCGAAGTCGGGAATTGCAAGGCCGGTCCCGAGACAGGCCAGGCACCAGCCCTGCTTGGAGTTGTAGCTGAACTGCCGCGGGTCCGGCTCCGCGAAGGCGCGTCCGCAGCCAGGGCAGGCGCGCTGGAGCGAATAGGGGGTCTCAGCGCCCCAGCCCTCCGGCGTGAGACGCACCACCCGTATCAGCCCCTTGCCCAAATCCAGGGCCTGTTCGAGCAGCACCCGCAGGTCGGACTCCGCTTGCGGGGCGACACGCACTTCGCCGACCGGCAGATCGATGGAATGCTCGCGGAAGCGGTCCAGCCGCGGCCAGCCCTGAGTCGGCACCGGCGCGCCGTCCACCCGCAGGACAGTCCATCCCTGGCGGGCCGCCCACTCGGCCAGCTCGGCGTAGAGCCCTTTGCGGGCGACCACCAGCGGGGCCATCAGGGTGATCCGCTGCCCCCCATGATCGCGCAGGATGCGCGCCAGGATCGCCTCCGGCGTCATGGGCTCGATCGGAATGTCGCACCCCGGACAATACTGGGTGCCGAGCTTCACATAGAGCAGGCGCAGAAAGTGATGGATCTCGGTCTGGGTGCCCAGGGTACTCTTGGCCCCGCCCCGGCTGACCCGCTGCTCGATGGCGACCGTCGGCGGGATGCCGTGCACCGCTTCCACATCCGCCCGCGCGGCGGGCTGGACGAACTGGCGGGCATAGGCGTTCAGCGACTCCAGATAACGCCGCTGCCCCTCGGCGAACAGGATGTCGAAAGCCAAGGTGCTCTTGCCGCTGCCGGAAACACCGGTGATGACGGTGAAGCGGCCGCGCGGGATGGCGACCGTGAGGTCTTTGAGGTTGTGTTCGCGGGCGTGGAGGATATCGATCGAATGGCGCGTGGTGACCGGCGGGTGCAGCGGGACAGCCGCCGCGGACGCGAACCCATACGCGGGCATCGGCGCCTCGCGGACACCGGCCGCGGGTGCGGCGCCCGCGCTGTCGATCCCCGGCGTCACCCGCCGCGCATCCATCTCCAGTTGCAACAGCGCCCGCCCCGTATGGCTCCCCGCATGGCCAGCCACCTCCGCCGGGGTGCCGACGGCGACCAGAGTCCCGCCGCCATTCCCACCCTCGGGCCCCAGATCGATCAGCCAATCGGCTGCCGCGATCAGGTCCAGGTTGTGCTCGATGACGACCAGCGAATGCCCCTGTTCGAGCAGTCGCCGCAGCGCCTCGAGCAGCACCGCGATGTCCGCCGGATGGAGCCCGGTCGTGGGCTCGTCCATCAGAAACAACAGACCCTCGCCGGCGCCGGAGCGGCCCCGCCCGGACCCACGCCTGGTCTTCGCCAAGTGCCCCGCTAGCTTCAAGCGCTGTGCCTCGCCGCCGGACAGGGTGGGAACCGGCTGACCCAGGCGCAGATAGCCGAGCCCCACCGCGGTCAGGGGCGCAAGGGCGCGGACCAGCGGCGCGTCGTCCGCGAACCGCGCCAGCGCCTCGCTGGCGGTCAGGTCCAGCACGTCGGCGAGCGAGAGCGCCGCGCCCTCCGCCCCGTCCGGCGGCGGCAGCCGGACCTCCAGCACTTCGGGGCGGTAGCGGCGCCCGTCGCAGTCCGGACAGCGCAGATAGACATCGGCAAGGAACTGCATCTCCACCTGCTCGAACCCGTTGCCGCCGCAGGTGGGGCAGCGTCCGTTACCCGAGTTGAAACTGAAGGTCCCGGCGGTATAGCCCCGCTCTTTGGCCAGCGGCAGGGCCGCGAACCGCTTGCGCAGCTCATCCAGCGCGCCGACATAGCTCGCCGGATTGGAGCGCGAGGTCCGGCCGATCGGGGACTGGTCGAGCAGGGTCACATCCTCGATCAGATCCGCCCCGTCGATCCCGTCATGCGCACCCGGCACCTCCGTCGGGTGGCCCTTCAACTGACACAGGGCCGGATAGAGGACATCCCCGATCAACGTGGACTTGCCGGAACCCGACACCCCGGTGACTACCACCAGCCGGTGCAGCGGGATCGCGACATCAATGTGCTTGAGATTGTGCGCGCCGGCACCGCGGATGCGCAGGCGCGGGGTCGCGTCGGTCACCGGCGTCGGGGCCCGGGGCTCGGCCACCCGCCGTCGGCCGGCCAGGTAATCCCCGGTCAGCGAGCCCGCCGCCGCGAGCAGCGCGCCCGGCGTGCCCTGAAAACAGATCTCGCCGCCGTGCTCACCGGGGCCTGGACCGATATCGATGATCCGATCCGCTGCCCGCAGCACCTGCGGGTCGTGCTCGACCACCAGGAGCGAGTTGCCCTGATCGCGCAGCCGGTGCAGCACCCCGATCACCCGGTCCAGATCGCGGGGATGCAGGCCGATGCTGGGCTCATCCAGGACGAACAGGGTGTTGACCAGCGAGGTACCGAGCGCCGTGGTCAGGTTGATCCGCTGGACCTCGCCGCCTGACAGGGTGCGCGACTGGCGGTCCAGGGTCAGATAGGGCAGGCCCACCGCGCACAGATACCGCAGGCGTGAGCGCATCTCGGTCAGCACCAGATCCAGCGCCTGGTCGAGTGCCTCGGGGAGATCCAACTGTTCGACATAGGCCAGACAGCGGTCGATGGGCAGCGCGGTCAGGTCGCGGATGTTGAGCGCCGGGGGCCGCGGCGTGCCGCCCGCGTCACCGCCGACAGCCGGCGCCGCCACCAGCCGCCAATCCAGGGCCTCCGCCTTCAGCCGCGCACCGGCGCAGGTCGGGCAGGTGTCATACGAGCGGTAGCGCGACAGCAGCACCCGCACATGCATCTTGTAGGCGCGGCCCTCCAGCCACGCGAAGAAACGGCGGATGCCATACCAAACCCCGGTCTCCCACTCGCCCTCGCCCTCAATCACCCAGTCGCGGTCGGCCTGGGGCAGATCGCGCCAGGGCACATCGGTGGGCAGGCCGTGACGTT
This sequence comes from uncultured Lamprocystis sp., assembly GCA_964470155.1. Taxonomy (GTDB): domain Bacteria; phylum Pseudomonadota; class Gammaproteobacteria; order Chromatiales; family Chromatiaceae; genus Thiodictyon. The sequence goes on from CAYYAY010000076.1 coordinate 23,890, forward strand.
GGGCGAAGCCCATCAAGTCCTCCTGGATCTCGGAGTAGCTGTCCGTTTGGATCGGCTTGATTGCCCCGTCGAGCAGCGACTTGCCGGGGTCCGGGATGACCAGTCCCCAGTCGATGCCGATGACCCGCCCGAAACCGCGACAGGTCTCACAGGCACCCAGCGGCGAGTTGAACGAGAACAGGCTCGGCTGCGGATCGCGGTAACTGATATCGCAATCCGGACAATGCAGATCAGCAGAGAACCGGTGCGCATCGGCGTCGTGCACCGGCGGCTCCCGACCCTCACCGAGCGGATAGACCAAGAGCCGCCCGTGACCGCGGTCCAGCGCCGTCTCGATCGCCTCCAGCGCGCGTCCCCGATTGTCCTCAGTCAGACGCAGCCGATCCTGGACCACCCGCAGCACCGGGCCGTCCTCGTCCAGCAGCCGCACATAGCCTTGCTGAGCCAGCAGTTGCCGGACCGCCGCCGCCCCCAGTGACTCCGGCACCGGCACCGCAAAGCAGATCGCCACCCGCGGCCGGTCGGTCGGCGCGGCGGCGGTGAGTTGTGTCCAGATCGACTCGGGCGTGTCGCGCCGCACCTCCCGCCCGCAGCCCCGGCAGAACAGCCGCCCCGCCCGCGCGAACAGCAGTTTCAGATAATCCGCCAGCTCGGTCATGGTCCCCACGGTCGAGCGCGAGGTGCGTACCGGATTGGTCTGATCGATGGCGATGGCGGGCGGAATCCCGTCGATGCGGTCGGCCGCCGGCCGGTCCATACGGTCCAGGAATTGCCGGGCGTAGGGCGAAAAAGTCTCGACATAGCGCCGCTGACCCTCGGCATAAACCGTATCGAAGGCGAGCGACGACTTGCCGGACCCCGAGACCCCGGTCACCACGATCAGTTCACCCAGCGGCAGATCGAGATCCAGGTTCTTGAGATTGTTCTGCCGCACCCCGCGCAGGCGGATGCAGTCGTGACGGTCCTTGGGATTCGGCATAGATGGATGGACGTGAGCAGGCCAACGCGGTCGGGTGCCCATGGTGACACGGCGGGTGCGGGTGGGTCGACCGTCACCAATCACGGCACGGCGCGGCGGGGCTTGGATGACCGTGCCTGCACCCGACCCAGGGCGCTCGGCCTTTGGCGTGGCGTTGTTGGCATGTGAGCGGGTTTGCTGGGCTCGGCGGGCGTCGTGCAGGGGCTTGCGACACCCGATGCTCAGCGGTCGCCTGCGCCAAGTTTCGGGTTTATCATGGGGATTAGAGGCATCCTTGGTCGCCCGGTCGGCCGATCAAGGGCTATCTGGTTGTACAGTCGATGTTTTGTTGAGCGACTCGTCAAGAGTCAGGCCGGTGTTTCCTTAGTCTTATCGTAGGTGGTGCAGGCGACTTCTGAAAATGGCAGTCAGGAAAAGATCTATGACCTTGCGAAGCGGGTGTCAAGAAAACGCGACAGGCACCCTATTCTGACGCACTTGAAGGGTCCGGCTGACGCCAAGTTAGGGTATACCCCAGAGAGACGACAGGCCTAAATCGCCGGAAATCGTGGGGCGGGCCTTAGCTAGGTTTTCCGTTCCATTGCGCCCGAGACACCAACTGTGCGACCTAGCGGGCATTTGGGCCGTCGCCTACCAGAGGCGATAACCGGCCCCTCGTGCTGGCGACCCGGTGCCGACGCCCCGAGGAGCGCCCGCCGGACGCGCTTGGGTTCACCGTCGGGGTGTGGCTGCGCTGACTCGCCCGGGCTCCCGCCCGCGTTTGCAGACAACAACGCGTCTGGACGAAGTTCGGAGCGGGCCGAATCCGTGCGGAACGAGCACGGGCGTCTAGCGAAGCCATTGTTGCACCTTTACGGCGTGCATAGCCGAGCCCCCACGCTGCCGCTTTATTGAGTGATCGCTTAATTCGGTGCCATTCGCAACTGTTGCCTTTTCGTGCCTCAAGACTTGAAGTTCTTTCCGACGAAAGGAAGCTGCGCAAGCTTTTCCAATAGCGCCTCAAAGTCTCGTCTGCTTCTGATTACATCTGATTGCACTGCTCCCAGAAAGATCTTCGTATCCGCGAGCGACTTCTGCAGCACATCGGTCTGGGTTGTCACTGTTGTCAGCGTGGTCTTCAGTCCTGCACTTATTCTCTCGTAGCTCTCTGCGTGCTGGCTAAGATTCTGAATCAGAGCGTTCTGTTTGATCAGAAATTCCGTCATGCGACGATCCAGGCGCTCCTCGTGCTCCGCGAGCTTCGCGTCGAGTTGAAACACTGCACTATCAAATCTTTCCACAAAAGCCGCAGTTAAACGTCTTTCCAAAGCTCGCGATTCGCTCTCCGTCATGTCTCGCAGGTCGCTTTGCACATTGACCAATAAGTCACTCACTTTGTCCGCATTCTGGACAGCCGTATTGCGCGCTTCCTCGGCACGATCAGCGCTTTCACGAGTCTTACCGTCCAGCTCCCTTATTGTCTCCTCATGTCGCACCGAGGCCGCCTCACTCGCCTCGCTGATTCGTCCCTCGGCTCTCGCAACTTCCGCGCCCAAGCCTGCGATTGCTGAAGACACTTGGTCCATTAACGTCGCCTGGGCGTCATTCGACTGTACAAGAGTGGCTTCGACCCGCCCTCTCAGGTCATGCCAACAGTTTTCAAACTCGCGCAACAAGGATACCTTGTCTTCGATATCTTTAAGACACCCCGTGCTAATCTCATAGCGCTCACTTATGCTCGACAAAATATCGTCGGCCCTGGTCTTGAGTCGCGCGAGCGCTTCCGCAGCGCCTATTGCACCGGTCACCATCTCATCAAACTGGCGCAGCTTTTCTCGGACAGCCTCAACACTGGTGATCTCAGGCATAAAGAGTGTTCTCCAAATACTGAACCTTGTCTTCCAAACGCTGAGCGCTGTCCGCAAGTTCACGATCCACAAATACAAAGAACTCTAGACACTCACCCATCATAGAAGTCGCATCGCTTCCATCTATTCTCTTTTTGGCTGCCTCTTTCGCAAGGAACTCCCAGCCCGATAGAGCGTCACAGGAGGACCCGCTCTCATTGAGAACCGTGAGAAACCCTCTTAGGAGATTCTGCTGTCCCCGCAATCGCCGATAAATGTTTCTGTACAGGGCAACCATTTGCCCCAGTGCCAAAGTCCGATTTGCGGTCAGTAACAGGCGCTTGAGCGTCCCGGCAAGCTCATGGGAAGGAGAGAAGCGAACCGCAAAATACAGCGCCGAGAGGTTTGTAGGATTTCCTTCAAGAGCGCTCCATGCCCGGCGGTATTTCGCTACAGCAAAGTTTGCCGCCAGTGCATCAACCAGTTCATCCATTTTCCGCAGTTCGAACGAATGTCCGGCGATGAGTCTCTCAAATTCTGCGTCCAGATCGCTGCTGCTAGTCATATCTGGCATATTGCAAACTTGCGGAAAACCCTCCAAGCTCGGATTGCAGATATCGCATAACCCGCATCGATAGTCACTAGGCAGGAAGTTTTTATCCTGAAACGGCGAAAGTATTTGAAGACGACGACAACTCTTTGTGCTAACTACATCCAAGAGACCCCAGAGCATATCGTAACGCATCGTCAATATCCTGCTGTACCTATCGTTTAGTAGCACGCCCAATCCGCGATATACCGCCCCGTAAAACCACGACAGGAAGGGATAGGCTGTTAGCTTAAGAATTGTCTCCGAACACTGATCGAGCGGGCGCAGCTTCACTGCTGGCACCGATAGAGTAATACGGTTACGGGCTACACGCAGGTGGTTCTCAATTTCCTCTCTTCGTTCAGGATCATCCACGGCAAGAATCACCGAGTGCATCTTTACGTCAAAGTGCGGGGGCCAGCCGTAAGTAATGCAGTAGTCTTCTACAACACCCAGCACCATCAACCGATGAAGGGAAAGCTCGATACGAGAAATATGAGCATTGGAAGCCGGTACCTTGGCCCAGCCTTGACTGCCATCATTCAACGTGAACAGCATCTTGCCGAGTAATCGCAGTGCGCGCAGTGCATCATGTTCTATGCCTGGATAACTTCTCTTGATGAACGCGTGCTGTTTTCCGTAATCGCAAAGAGCCTCTTTTCCATATCGGCACCCGCTCAGGTAATCGCAGGGTGGTTGCTTTATCGGCAATTTCACAAGCGATTCACGACAATCCGTGGTGGGAGGCTCAACAAGCAATACAATGTGAGCGCGTTCATCGTCACGTCCCGCACGACCAATTTCCTGGTACCAAGCCTCTATTCCACCAGACATGGAAGTATGAATAACAAAACGGACACTACTCTTGTCAATGCCCATACCGAATCCTTTTGTCGCCACCAGAACATCAAATCGGCCATTTTTGAAATCGATCTGGTTATTCCTGATGAGCATATCCCAACCACTTGGGGAAATGGCGTCCCCTGCATCAAACCGCTCTTTGCAACGAGAGCATACTTGCGGTTCAACTTTTGCTATAGGCGACGCCAGTGGTTTTCTCCCTGTTTCATCTGACTCTTCATCAAGGTCATCAAAAATCACTCCTGATTTCGTAAAACCGTAATAAAAGCATCGTGGGCAAAGCCTGGGAGGCGTGCTGGAAAACGCTCTTACCCGTCCCTTGGAGAACGCTTCTAACTGGTAGACAGGCGTACCCAGCGTTCCGTTCGCGTTCCCTTCGTAAACTTCTCCTGATTCGATCAGATTCTTTGTTTCGAAAAGGTAATGGGCGATGCCATCTCTTATCGAAGACCTGCCGTGCGGGTCAGCAAAGATGCAGAACACGATACCAAGCGACTTTTCATTGTAATCATTTCGCGCCGCCAACAATTGATCCAGTGAAGAAAACGCTAGGGCTTTTGGTATCGTCTCGGCGAGAATCTGTTGATAGGCTTGGGTTTTATTCGCCGTGCTCTCAAACGCAGCGATTTGGTAGCTGAAACTTTTCCTGTCCGCGATTTTATCGCGCACTACATCTCCAGATTGCTTTTCCAATTTTAGAATCTTAATAATATCAGCCGTGACTTTCTCTCCGGCCGTAGCCGTCAGCGCAATAAGTTGAGGCGGATTCCGACCTTCTGTAATTAGCGCTGCTCGCAGATCGGGCACCTTAAGGTAGGATGGTCGAAAGTCGTGACCCCACTCAGAAATACAGTGCGCCTCGTCAATAGCCAGAAAATTGATTGGGATCAAATCTCGCAGGATATGAAGTTCGTCGAGAAAGCTCTTGATGCGAAGTCGTTCTGGGGCAACATAGAGCAGTCTGATGTAGCCAAGCTTCGCCTCTTCGAGAAAGCGTCGATGGAGAGGTGTCTCAACATCAGAGTTAATAAATTCTGCGCAAGCGATACCGTATCGCAACAGAGATAGACGTTGGTCACGCATTAGCGAGCGCAGAGGCGCTATTATTATCGTCAGGCCCGGCTTGAGTAACGCAGGAAGCCAAAAGCAAAGAGATTTACCGCTCCCGGTTGCCGCAATCCCGAAGACGTCGTTGCCATTAAAGATACGATGTAATACGCGATTTTGGAATGGCTTGGTGCCAGACGTATAGCCAGCAATTCCCGGCGAGCCTCGATTCAACAAGCGTCCGACCGTTGAATTGCGA
>CAYYAY010000077.1:0-29355 GCA_964470155.1 uncultured Lamprocystis sp.
CTGACGCTGGGGCTCGACGATCAGTCGGCCGGCATCGACGACGACGCCGACCGTGACGCCGGCCCGTAGGTCGAGCATGTCCAGGACCGCGGGCGGCACGGCGAGCATGACCGAACCACCAACCCTGCGCAAAATGGTCGTGTGCATTAGGACCTCCTCAGATTTTACCGAAGTATAACACGACACACGCCAGGCAGGTGCCCGGGAGTTCCGAGTTCCGGGGAGTGCGGGAGTTCCGGGCGGGGGCCTTGATCATAACTCCGACCAAAGGGGGCTGGCGGCCTGCGTAGCCAGGCCATCCTGGCCTGGATTTGTCAGGGCTGGAAGCCCTGACTACGCAGCCTCCCACGCGGCTGGCCGGAATCGCGATCCAGGCCCCCGTGGCCGAATGCGCGCACGACGAACCCGGCGCCTCCACTCCCTCCACCTGCCGACGCTGGCTCGCCGGCAGCGACAACGGCCGCTGGCAATGGGACCTGGAGGCGCCGCCGCAGACGTTCGAACAGTCCGCCGACTGTCGATGCACTGAGCCCGGAGCGGACCGATCAGCGCTTGCACCGCCGACCTGGGCGCGCCACACCCCCAGAGCCGGCCGGGCTGCTTGCGCATCGAAGCGTAAGCCGGGTTCTCATCGCCGGTTAGACAGACGTTTGTTTTCTCTGTTTCCGCCTGGTTTCCCGGCGGTACCACAATATCTCTGTCATACAGCGATTCGTTCCCGACTCCTCGCAGAACCGGACTTGGAGTGTTACACCATCCGGCTCCCAGTCTGAGTATCCACCAAGGGATGGGGTCGGAGTCGTGACCCCAGCGGCGCCGGGCGCCTTCCATCCATCCGAACGCCTGTTGCCTTCGCGCAGCCCTGCCGGGGCAGACCCCGGGGAGTACCGGCGCCGCTCGCCGTCGCGCAGCGCCGGTTGTTGCCTACCGGCGGGACAAGACCGTCGGCACTCACCAACCAAAACTTTCGGGGCTCAACACCTTCAAGGTCGGCTCCACCCGTTACCTTTGCACCTTGCCTGCGCATCAGCCTACGCATCGACGCGCCTGTTACCAGTCGCGCCGCAAGGAGAGTTCAGGGGACAGAGAGTTCAGAGAGTTCAGGGGACAGTTTACTTAATTCCCGAACCCAAGAGCCGCAGACAATGCCTCCGGCGTAGGTACTCCGGTTGCCCGGAGCCCCCGCCACAGACCCGGACGTGCAGTATTCCCGCATCCGGTTCCTCGGTTGTACTCGCTTTCGCGCGACCACGAGATTTCACGCAAACACCAGTTCATGTTGCAGGCAGCGCGACTCGGTAATACGGGGTTTGGCGATTCCGAACTTTTCGATGGCGCGACCGAAGACCGCCCATGAGCCTCTAGCGGTGTCGGCAACCCCCTGAACTGAAAAGCCGCCTGGCGGTGGAGAACTTTCGTTTACCCCAGCCCGGAACGAACAATCAGCCACTTACGCGCATGGACTGGGGCGGTGGGCGAAAATTCACCCCAGCGTGCCGGCGGGGTCGTGCAAAAAGGCGGCCGCCAAGGGATCCTATCGTTATCGAGACGATCCTTTGCAGGAGGACCCCATGGCAGCCATTGAACCGAGCTTATTTGACTGGCGCGATGTTGACGCGCGCAGCGATCTGGAGCGGTTGTCTCTGGTGCGCGATCATCTCCCGGACGCCCAATTGGTGCACTACCTGGAGGTGATGCGCGGACCGGGACGCGACGACGATCCGGTCGCGGCGATGTGGAATGCGGTGCTGGCCGGGGTGGTGTTCCAGCACCCGTCGATCGAGGCCCTGATTCGCGAACTCGGGCGCAACCCGGCGTTGTTGCAGGCGTGCGGCTTCGCGGTCTTGCCGGTGCAGAAGAAACCGGCCGCGCACTTGGTGCGTGATCCCGTGACAGGGCACATGACTGTGGTCTATGCGGCACCGCAAGAGGCCCACGACGCGGTGCCCGCCAGCTGGAATTTCTCGCGCTTTCTCGCCAACGTCATCGAACTGGAAGAGACGCTGGGGATGGTGACCGGGATGATCAAGACGCTGCGCGAACAATTGATGGACGTCTTGCCGGAGTTCGGGCGCCATCTCGGCTATGACGGCAAGGCCATTGAGAGTCACAGCACCGGGCGGGTCAACCGCACCACCGGGGAGACCTCCGATCCGGATGCCGATTGGGGCAAGCACCAGACCAGCGACATCGACGCGCGCACCGGCAAGCCCTGGAAAAAGATCAAGACCTGGTTCGGCTACGGCATCCACTTGATCGCCGACACCCAGTATGAGATCCCGGTGGCGCTGCAGCTGACCCCGGCCTCGCATTCCGAACAGGTCGAACTGCGCGTGATGCTCAAGGAGACCTTCGCCGAGACCCCCGAACTGGCCGCGCGTTGCCGCGACTTCAGCGCCGATCGCGGCCTCGACAGTGCCGAGACCAAGGCCCTGCTGTGGGACATCTACGCCATCCGCCCGCTCATCGACACCCGCGAACTGTGGCGCAAGGAGAAGGAGCACCCCGACGATGACCCCAGCAAGCCCATCACGCGTCCCCTGTTCCCCACCCGGGTCGATACCATCGTCCATACGGAGAAAGGCAGCGTTCATTGCATCTGCCCGGCCACCGGCGTGCAACGCGACCTGGCCTTCCAAGGGTCCGAGGCCGATCGCGACACCCTCAAATACCGCTGTCCGGCCGCGGCCTTTGGGCGTGAGTGCGAGGGTCGTGAACGGTGCCATCAGGCCGGCGGGGTCACGCCCGGCGACTATGGGCGCATCGTGCGCATCCGCCTCGCCGACCATGATCGGCGCATCTTCGTGCCGACGCCCTATGGCAGTCCCAGTTTCAGGGCTCATCGCCTTCTCGTGTCCCAACACTGTCGGTCTCATCGTTTCACCTCGTCCGGGAGCCCTCGGGGCTTCCCGAGTTCTCCAGCGTCTCTCTTCCTGCATGCCACGGCCTGAGGACTCCGGCGGACCTCCAAGCCATTGCGGGTGGTTCGTATTGCCTTCCAGCAAGTTAAGACTGTCGGCATCCGCAACAAGCCATTTCGAAGCTGTACCAGCACTTCAGGGAGCGCGACCTCCCCTATGGCCTACAGGATTCTCTGTATACGCTTGCCCCGTATCTTGTTCGCAGGTTACCCTGCTCCGCAACGGGACCAACACGCGATACGGGCGGGCGGCTAGCCCTTACCCGACAGGGACTTTCACCCTGCAAGAGACGCCGAGCTTTGCTCGGCGCTATAACCTTTGCCTTAAAAGCGAGCGCGCGCCACAAGCGTCGTGCTAATTCGCAAGCTCATCTGGGGCGCGCGCCGCTTTAGGTTTCACGTTGGACTAAATAGTAATACGCCGCAGGCGCGCTTCCGCACGCGCTGTCCAGTGTAAGATCACTCCGCGAGGCCGAACGACCGCATACTATCTTCAACCGGTCGAGTCCGACCTTCATCGCTGTCCGCCAGCCCAGCCTCGATTTCACGTCGCACGACCAGTTCGTAGATCAAATCATCCCAAGAACATCGCCGCCCGCCGATGATTGGCGTTGGGGTTCTTTCGTCACGGCAACCGGTCCTCAACCGCGCCGCCGGTCATCACCTCGGTTCGATAGGCGCGCAGCGCTTGCCGCAGGGTCGGGAAGTAGCGGTCGCCCAGCAGGTTCTGCGGGAGTCCGTGCCGATCCAGTTCACGGACGATCTCCCCGACGCGGCCGGCGATGACCAGTCGGGCGCCGCGCCGGTGCAGTTCTTCGCGCACCGCTTGCACGGCGTCGAGCCCGGTCAGGTCCAGCCGGCCGAGGGGCAGAAAGTCAAGGACAAACCACTTCAAGTCAGGTCCCTCCCTGTTCATCGCTTTCACCGCTTCGCGTTTGAAGTAATTCGCGTTGAAAAACACCAGGGCGGAGTTGAAGCGCCACAGCACCAGCCCGGGCGTCGTCCGTACCGCCGGGTCAAAGTCGGTGGCGTGGAACCCGGCGTTCCCCTTGAGCAATCCCAACAGTTCTACCCGCGGCCGCGCGGTGGATTTTACAAAGCGCAGCAGCGCCAGGGCGACGCAGATCAGGATCGCGTCGATGGCGCCCACCCAGACCACGCCCAGGGTCGCCACCACCGATAGACCGAACTCCTCCTTGTCGAGCAGCCAGAAACGTTTGAGCGCGGGCACATTGATGAGTGACAGCGACGCCTTGATCAGCACCGCCCCCAGGGCCGCGATCGGAACATAGCTCAGCGGCTGGGTGAAGACGAGGAGCACCAGGGCGATGGCCGCTGCCGAGACGATGCCGGTAACTTGCGTGCGTCCGCCGACGGCATCGCTCATGGCGGTCCGCGAATCCGCCCCGCTGATCGCGAACCCCTGGGAGAGGCCGGAGGCGATATTGGCCGCTCCCAAGGCGGTGAACTCACGGTCGACGTCGATATCGTAGCGATTCTTGGCGGCGAAACTGCGCGCAGTCAGCATCGTGCTGGTGAAGCTGATCAAAGCGATGGCGGCCGCCGCCCCCAAGACCTCGTCGATCAACTCAAGGGGTATCACGGGCAGCCGCAGGGCCGGCAGACCCGCCGGAACCGACCCGACCACGGCCACCCCCTGGGCATCCAGTCCTAACAGTGCGGTGGCCGCCGCGGCCGCGACGATGGCGATCAGGGCCGTCGGCAGACGGGACCACCAGCGCGGGATCAGAACCAGGACCGCCACCGTGGCCGCCCCCACCGCCAGGGTCGGCAGATGGGTTGACCCGAGCTTGCCGGCAAACTCCAGGCCCCGCGGGATGATGCCGGGAGCCGACAGACTCAGGCCGAAAAGTTTGCCGATCTGACCGAGGATGATGTGCAGGGCGATGCCGTTGAGAAAGCCCACCAGGATCGGATTGGAGAGAAAATCCGCGAGCGCACCCAGGCGCAGGAAGCTGGCGGCGATGCACATGAGCCCCGCGACCAGGGCCAGCGCCGCGGAGAGCGAGAGATAGAGGGCCGGATCAGCCCCGGCCAGGGGCGCCACGCTGGCCGCAATTAGGGCGCAGGTGGCGGCATCCGGGCCGACTACCAACTGGCGGGAGGTGCCGAACAGGGCATATGCCAACAGCGGCAACATGCTGGAATAAAGCCCGATCACCGGGTCGAATCCGGCGAGTTGCGCGTAGGCCACACCCACCGGCAAGGCCACCGCCGCCACCGAGAGGCCGGCAATCAGATCACTGGGCAGGTCCCGCGGCTGATAGCGCAGCAGCGCCGGCACGCCAGGGGCAACACGCCCGATCCGCTCCACCCACACCGACGCACGAATCCTGTCCATGGCTGGCACCATTGACCACTGCTGTCTGACATGCGCGCGATTTTAGCAGGTCCCGACCTGATGTAAGCGTGCGGCGGCAGCCTCACCTGCCGTTGGGACCCCACGGTAACGGCCATGGAAGGAACCGCCCCGGAAGATGAAAGTCCCCGTGGGAGCGGCGTCCCGCCGCGATGCGGTCCCGCGGTGACCTCGACGCTGCGGCTGCGCGCCCGGCCCCATCGCGGCGGGACGCCGCTCCCACAGGGTCGCTGCGCGATTTTCACGGTAAAACCGCAATTTGTAGATTGGTTGCGGGACCGACGACCCCGCGGGGGCCTTGATCATCGTTGCGACCGGGTGGACTAGCGATAGCGCAGTCCACCGAATCCCGCGCCGTCCCTGGTGGACTGCGCTGCGCTTGTCCACCCTATGAGGCCACGTGGCCGGAACCGTGATCAAAGCCCCCCGCGGGCACTGCGGTCGCCGGGATCATCAAGGCCGGCGTCATGCTGCACAACAAGCAGGTATCACAGCATCCCCAGTTGCAGCTTGGCCTCGTCGCTCATGTTCGACTGGTTCCAGGGTGGGTCCCAGACCAGATCCACCTGGACCTCGCCGACACCTTCCACCGACGCCACCGCATCCTTGACCATCAGCGGCATCATCCCGGCCACCGGGCAGGCCGGGGCGGTGAGTGTCATGTCGATGTTCACGTCACCGCGATCACTGATCGCGATCTTATAGATGAGCCCCAGGTCATAGATGTTGACCGGGATCTCGGGATCATGGACCCCGCGCAACGCGGCAATGATCGGCTCGCGTAACTCTTGCGCGTCCATCCGCTCAACGGCCACATCCTCATGGTGACGGGTGTCATCCGGCAACGCGGCATGCCGGCCGTATCCCGCGAAGCGAGCCAAACGATTCATTGGAGACCTCTCTACAACTTGCATGACGACCTCGAACCAGGCAGAGAAACCGCTAATCGATCGGCGCCTGCTCCAACCGGCTGCCTACCTGCTCCGCGACCTGATCGCGCAAAGCCTCCGGGGTCAGACAATCCAGGATTTCACCGGCGAAGCCCAGACACAGCATACGCCGGGCCAGCGGTGCACTGATGCCGCGCGAACGCAGATAGAACACCTGTTCCGGCTCGATCTGCCCGACCGTCGTCCCGTGACTGCACTTCACATCGTCGGCATTGATCTCCAACTGCGGCTTGGTATCGACCTCGGCCCCTTCCGACAGCAGCAGATTGCGGTTGGACATGGCGGCATCGGTGCGCTGGGCGTCTTTGGCGACATAGACCCGCCCGTCGAAGACCGCCCGGCCCTTGCCGTAGAGAATCCCTTTGAAGTTCTCCCGGCTGCTGCACTGCGGCAGGCGATGATCCACGTCCAGGTGGAAATCCATCAATTGACGGTCACCCGCCAGATAGAGCCCCTGGAGATCGCACTCGGCATGCTCACCGGCAAAACGCACATTCAGATCGGTTCTCGCCCAGGAGGCGCCCAGACCGACATTGACACACTGATAGCGGCTGCCGGTCCCCAGACTCAAGTAAAGCCCGGCGATATGGAAGGCATTGGCGCTTTCGGTCTGAATGCGCTGGTGCTTGAGCACCGCAGCCCGTCCCAACGACAACTCCAGCACCGAATTGGTGCAGTACAGCGCTTCACCGAGACTGACATAGCGCTCGATCAGGCTGGCCTGGGCGCCGGCGTCCAGCGCGACGACATGACGCGGTTGGGCGACACGGGGCTCATCCATGCCGACCGACAGATGAATCAGCTCGATCGGCCGTTCCACCTGGGCGCCGCGCTCCAACAGGATCACCACACCGTCATCCAGGCCGGCCGTATTGAGCGCGGCAAACAAAGGCTGCGTCTCGCCGACGACACCATTGAGCCGGTCTTTGAGCGCATCCGGGTCGGATTTCAGGATCTGGGCCAACCCGCCCACCCGCAGCCCGGCCGGCAGGTGCTGCAGGTCGGACAGTCCAGGCACGAAGCGGCCGTTGACCAGCACCACCCGATAGGCCTCCAGACCCGGAACCAACAGGGGTTCGAGGTCCCGCGGTTCCAGCGGCGCCGTCGCCTTGGCGGTCGGGGTGAAGCCCTGCTCCAAGAGGCGGGTCAGGCTGGTATAGCGCCACGCCTCCTGCTTGTTGGTGGGAACGCCCTGATCGCGGACCTGGGCACGGGCCTGAGCGCGGCGGCTGTCGAGCCACGCCAGCCCGGCGTCGGCTGCGGCGCCGTCATCCGCGAGCCAGGGCACGAAGCCGTTGCCGGACGTCGCGTTCATGCCGCCTCCTCCAACCCAAGCCAGCCGTAGCCCTTGTCTTCGAGTTCCAAGGCGAGTTCCTTCCCGCCCGAACGGATGATCTGGCCCTTCGCCAGCACATGCACATAGTCAGGCTGGATGTAATCGAGGAGCCGCTGATAATGCGTGACCAGGATCACCGAGCGCTCCGGGCTGCGCAGTGCATTGACGCCGTCGGCAACGATGCGCAGGGCGTCGATATCCAGACCCGAGTCGGTCTCATCGAGGATGGCCAGCTTGGGCTCCAGGATGGCCATCTGGAAGATCTCGTTGCGCTTTTTCTCACCGCCCGAAAAGCCGAAATTGACCGGGCGTTTGAGTAATGAGTCATCCAGGTGCAGTACCTTCAGCTTTTCCTTCATCAGGCGCAGGAACGACACCGCGTCCAATTCCGGCTCACCGCGCGCCTTGCGAATGGCATTGAGCGCGGCCTTTAAAAAATAGGTGTTGTTGACTCCCGGCAACTCCACCGGGTATTGGAAGGCGAGAAATAGCCCCAGATGCGCACGCGCTTCGGGCTCCAGGTCCAATAGATCCTGCCCCTCAAAGGTGACATTGCCGCCCGTGACCGTATAGCCCTCCCGACCGGACAGCACATGGGCCAGGGTACTTTTGCCCGAGCCGTTGGGGCCCATAATCGCGTGTACTTCACCCCGGCCGATCTCCAGATCGAGACCCTTGAGGATCTCCTTGTCATCGACATTCGCTTTCAGACCCTTGACAGACAGCATCTCAACTCTCCGAAACTGAACGCGGCCAGCACGATGCCGCAATAACCTGATTTGCGTATAATGCCTGAATGCGCATCAGCCCACCGCGCCCTCCAGACTGATCGACAGCAGCTTTTGCGCTTCCACCGCGAACTCCATCGGCAACTGGTTGAAGACCTGTTTACAGAACCCGTTGACAATCATGGAGACCGAATCCTCCGTGGTGAGTCCACGCGAACGGCAATAGAACAACTGGTCGTCGCTGATCTTCGAGGTGGTGGCCTCGTGTTCCATCTGCGCCGACGGGTTCTTGACTTCGATATACGGAAAGGTGTGGGCGCCGCAGCGGTCGCCGATGAGCAGCGAATCACATTGGGTATGATTGCGCGCCCCCTGCGCCTTGGCGGCGATGCGCACCAACCCGCGGTAGGTCTGCTGGCCCTCCCCCGCCGAGATGCCCTTGGAGACAATGGTCGAGCGGGTGTTACGGCCTAGGTGAATCATCTTGGTGCCGGTATCGGCCTGCTGGCGGCCCTTGGTGACGGCGACCGAATAGAACTCACCGACCGAGTCGTCTCCGCGCAAGAGACAACTGGGGTATTTCCAGGTGATGGCCGAACCGGTCTCCACCTGCGTCCAGGAAATCTTGGATCGGGCGCCCCGGCAGTCGCCGCGCTTGGTGACAAAGTTGTAGATGCCGCCGCGGCCCTGGGCGTCACCCGGATACCAATTCTGGACTGTCGAATATTTGATCTCGGCGTCGTCCATGGCGATCAGCTCCACCACCGCGGCATGGAGCTGATTCTCGTCGCGCATGGGGGCGGTACAGCCTTCCAGATAGCTCACGTGACTACCGGCTTCGGCGACGATGAGCGTCCGCTCGAACTGACCGGTGTTGCGGGCGTTGATGCGGAAGTAGGTACTCAACTCCATCGGACAACGCACCCCCTTGGGGACATACACGAAGGTCCCGTCGCTGAATACCGCGGCATTCAGGGCAGCGTAGAAGTTGTCGGTATGCGGGACGACTGACCCGAGATGCTGCTTGATTAGATCCGGATAGTCGTGCACCGCCTCGGAGATCGCACAGAAGATGACGCCGGCCTCGGCCAGCTTGGTCCGGAAGGTGGTCGCCACCGACACGCTGTCAAACACGGCGTCCACGGCAATGCCGGACAGCGCCATCTGCTCCTCGATCGGGATGCCAAGCTTGTTATAAGTCTCGCGCAGCGCCGGGTCGATCTCGTCCAGACTCTTGGGGCCATCTGTCGACTTGGGAGCCGAGAAATAGGAGATCGCCTGGTAGTCGATCTCCGGGTAATGGACGTGCGCCCACCTGGGGGTCGCCAGGGTCTGCCAGTGGCGAAACGCCTTGAGCCGGTACTCCAGCAAGAACTCCGGCTCGCCCTTGCGGGCGGAGATGGCGCGCACCACCCCCTCATCCAGGCCGGGCGGGAAGGTATCGGACTCGATCTCGGTGATGAATCCGTGCTCGTACTCTGACTCGACGATGGCTTCGACGGCTGTGCTTGCGGACATCGCACCTGGCTCCGTAACGACTGAACGCCCATTTCTGAGCTGTTTACTAGGTATTTAATATACGCATCTCCGAGCGCGTTTCAACACCTTTGCGTCCGGTGCAACCCAAAATTTTGATGTGCGGAATCCAAACTTGAGGCGCGCGGGACGCCCGGCCTGTCGAGTTTCGTGCCGACCGGTCTGATTGCAAGGTCGTTTCCGGGAAAAAGCCGACCGACATGTCGTACTCGGTCCGCGCAGCGGACCCTACGGCTACGGCAAGGCCGCGATCCGTAGGGTCCGCTGTGCGGACCGACGACCGCGCAGATCGCGAGGCGGCCGGGTGTATGATCATCAGATATTCTAAAAAATTTTTGGCGGCCCTCGGGCACGAACCGATCAACTGGATAGAGGGATCATGATGCCGGAGGCCATTCGGAGCCAAGAACATCGGCTGCTTGGCTGTTTGTGCGATATCGGACTAGATAATGCGAACAGTTCGCATTAATATCCTTTGCCGTGTGCGTTCCCCCCGCGCGCTGCCCCTTCGCCTACAACCTTTTTTCGTTCAAGGAGATCATCCCCGTGAATGCCGTCGTCCATACCCTTGCCATTGCCGCGGCTTTGATCCTGGGCCTGCCCGCCCCCGCCGCCATCGCCGCCGCTGAAGTCAACGTCTACTCGTCGCGCAAAGAGGAGCTGATCAAGCCGCTGCTGGATCGCTTCACCGCCCGGACCGGGATTGCGGTCAATCTGGTCACCGGCAAGGAGGATGCGCTGCTCCAGCGACTCAGGAGCGAAGGAGCCAACTCACCCGCCGACCTGCTGGTCACCACGGATGCGGGCAACCTGTACCGCGCCAAGGCGGCCGGGGTGACTCAGCCCCTGGTGTCGGACACCCTGAGCGCGGCGATTCCGGCCGTCTTCCGCGACCCGGAGGGTCACTGGGTGGGACTCACGATGCGCGCCCGCCCGATCCTGTATGTCAAAGGCAAGGTCGACCCGGCGACCCTGTCCACCTATGAGGCGCTGGCCGGTCCGGACTTCAAGGGACGCATCTGTATCCGCTCGTCCGACAACATCTACAACCAGTCGCTGGTCGCGTCGCTGATCGCCGCGAACGGGGAAGCGGCGACCGAGACCTGGGCGCGGGGGCTGGTCGCCAATTTGGCCCGTCCGCCCAAGGGCGGGGATCGGGATCAGATCAAGGCGGCGGCCGCCGGTGAGTGCGACATCGCCATCGCCAACACCTATTACCTGGCGGGGATGCTGACCGGCAAGGACGCGGCCGACCGGACTGCCGCTGAATCCATGGCGGTCTTCTGGCCCAATCAGGACGGGCGCGGCACCCATGTGAACGTCAGCGGGGCGGCGCTGACCGCTGCCGCCAAGCACCAGGATGCGGCGGTCCAACTGGTGGAGTTCCTGGCGAGTCCCGAGTCCCAGCAGTGGTATGCGCAGGAAAACGGCGAGTACCCGGTGCGTGATGGCGTGGCCGTCAGCGCCACCTTGACCGCCTGGGGTCCGTTCAAAGCCGACTCACTGAACCTGGCGCGACTGGGCGAACTCAATGCCCAGGCGGTCAAGTTGATGGACCGGGCGGGCTGGAAATAACCGGCGACATGGTTTGAACACCAACTCCGCCACGCGGCTCTGGTCCGTCGGCATCGTCAGCGTCGCCCTGGTGCTGGCGCTGCCGGTGCTGGTGATCGTCGGCTTTGTGTTCGTGCCCGCGGGCGACACCTGGCGCCATCTGGCGACCACGGTCCTGCCGGATTATGTGACCAACTCGCTGCTGTTGATGCTGGGGGTCACCGTCGGCACCCTGATCGGCGGGGTCGGCACCGCCTGGCTCACCAGCATGTGCCAGTTCCCCGGCCGCGGGCTCTTCGAGTGGGCCTTGCTGCTGCCGATGGCGATGCCGGCCTACATCATCGCCTACACCTATACGGGGATGCTCGACTTCGCCGGACCGGTGCAGACCAGCCTGCGGGGCCTCACTGGCTGGGGCTACGGGGACTATTGGTTTCCGGAGGTACGCTCCTTGGGCGGGGCGGCGCTGATGCTGTCGCTGGTCCTCTATCCCTATGTGTATCTGCTCACGCGGGCCGCCTTTCTGAGCCAGTCGCTGTGCGTGCTCGAGGTCAGCCGCACCCTGGGCAACGGTCCCTGGCAGACCTTTTGGCGCGTCGCGCTGCCGCTGGCCCGGCCGGCGATTGCGGCCGGCCTGTCACTGGCCCTGATGGAGACCCTGGCGGATTACGGCACCGTGCAGTATTTCGGTGTTCAGACCTTTACCACCGGGATCTTCCGCACCTGGTACGGGCTGGGCGACCCGGCCGGGGCGGCCCAGCTCTCGGCCCTGCTGCTGAGCTTCGTGCTGGTGCTGATCGCCCTGGAGCACAGCTCGCGCCGCCATTCGCGGTATCACCAGACCAGTCAGCGTCACCAGGCGATCCGCCGCCACCGCCTGCGCGGCTGGCGGGCCGCGGCGGCCGTCGTCTTCTCAGCCCTGCCCCTGCTGTTCGGCTTTCTGATCCCCGCGGGGCAACTGGCGGTCTGGGCGGCGACCATCGCTCACACCGTCTATGACACGCGGTTCCTGGGTCTGGTCCTCAACAGCCTGGGATTGGCGGCGGTGGCCGCATTGGCCGCACTGGTCTTCGCCGTGCTGCTCGCCTACGGCAAACGGCTGCATCCGTCGTCCGCGGTGCGCGCGGCCGTGCGGCTCGCGGGGCTGGGTTACGCGGTCCCCGGCACCGTGATCGCCATCGGCGTCATCATCCCCTTCGCCTGGCTCGACAACACGCTGGATGCCTGGCTGCGCGCCACCTTCCAGGTGTCCACCGGGCTGCTGCTGAGCGGCACCCTGGCCGCGCTGCTGTTCGCCTATCTGGTGCGCTTCCTGGCGGTCGCACTGCAAACGGTCGAGGCCGGGCTCGGTAAGATCCGGCCTTCCATGGACGAGGCCGCCCGCTCCATGGCCCTGGGCCCCGGCCAGGTGCTGCGGCGCGTTCATCTGCCGATGCTCAAGGGCAGCCTGATCACCGCCCTGCTGCTGGTCTTCGTCGATGTACTCAAGGAGCTGCCGGCGACTCTGATCCTGCGGCCGTTCAATTTCAACACGCTGGCGGTGCGCGCCTTCGAACTCGCCGGCGACGAGCGGCTGGCCGATTCGGCCCCGGCCGCACTGACCATCGTGCTGGCCGGGCTGATTCCGGTCATCCTTCTGAGCCGCTCCATCACCCGGTCCCGCGATGCCCATTCAACTTGAAGTACGCGACGTCACCGTCGCCTATGGCAGGCGCGCGATTGTGCGCGCGGTGTCATTCGAGCTCGAGGCCGGCACCATCGGCTGCCTGCTCGGCCCCAGCGGCTGCGGCAAGACCACGGTGCTGCGGGCCATCGCCGGGTTCGAGCCGGTGACCCGCGGCGCGATCCTGATCCGCGGCCGGGAGGTCTCGGGGCCGGACCGCGCGCTGGCGCCGGAGGCGCGCCGCATCGGCATGGTGTTCCAGGACTTCGCCCTGTTCCCGCATCTCACGGTGGCGCGCAACGTCGGCTTCGGCCTGCGCGCCCTGCCCCGGCGGGCGCGGGCCGAGCGGGTCGACGCGCTGTTGGAGTTGGTCGGCATGCAACAGGCCGCCCAGCAGTATCCACACCAGCTTTCCGGCGGGATGCAGCAGCGGGTGGCCCTGGCCCGCGCCATGGCCCCGCGCCCGGACATCCTGCTGCTGGACGAGCCCTTCTCAAGCATGGACGCGGACTTGCGCGAGCAACTGGCGCGCGAGGTGGGTGAGGTGCTGCGGCGCGACGGGGTCACCGCGGTCCTGGTCACCCACGACCAATTCGAGGCCTTCGCCATGGCCGATCAGATCGGCGTCCTGGGTCAAGGCCGGATCCATCAATGGGGCAGCGGATTCGATCTCTACCACGAACCGGCCGACCGCTTTGTGGCGGACTTTATCGGCCAGGGCGTCATCCTTCCCGGCGAGGTCGTCGATGCGCTGCGGGTGCGGACCGAACTCGGACGCGTGGCGGGGTCACGCACCCACGGGTTGCAAGCCGGTGATGCGGCCGAAGTCCTGATCCGTCCCGATGACCTGATCTACGACGAGTCCAGCCCGCGCCGGGCCACCGTCATCGCCCGCGCCTTCCGCGGCGCCGAGTATCTCTACACCCTGCGCCTGGAGAGCGGGACCCAATGTCTGTGTCTGGTTCCCAGCCACCACCAGCACGCCATCGGCGACAACATCGGCATCCGTCTGGAGGCCACGCACCTGGTCGTCTTTCCACGCGGCGAAGCGGGCGCCCCGCCGCCCCGCGGCACCTGACGTGGCCGTCAGTGCGGCAGGAAGCGGGAATCCCGCGCCATGGACGATCAAGCTCGACAAGTGCGGCGCTGCGAAGACCCGGCGCAGCACGGCGGCGGGGGAGCCGGCCCCGACTATGGTAAAGTCGCGACCCAGCGATCGACACAGACACGGAGACCCCTGATGACCCTGCCGCAGACCGTTCGCGCCCTTTATCTCAAGGCCCGCCTCAGCGGGTCCGTCGCGCTGCTCGCGCTCGTGGTCGGTTGCAGCCAGGGGCTCTACGAGAAACGGTTGATCGCGCCCGACGCGTCGCAGGGTCAGACCTGCCGGAACCGTTGCGAGTTGCTCAAAACCCAGTGCCGCCAGCGTCAGGACACCCGCGAGCGCGCCTGCCGGGACTGGCACGCCGAAGCCAAGGCGGACTCCGACCTGTGCCGCGGCGGCGGGTCCGCAAACTGCCGGCCGCCGGAAACCTGCTTGGGGGCGGATATGACCATTTGTGACCGGCAATACGAGGACTGCTTCATCACCTGCGGCGGCCGCATCGAGAAGCGAATCAAGATCAGTCCGGACACCAAGTCGAAAACCGAAACCGCCGCAGCCGGCAAGGCGGCGGCGACCGACTGATGTCGACCGGACCAAGACCCGATCGCCCGAACTACTCCACAAACGCCAAGTCGCAGAATTTGCGATGGGTAGAGCCTGACGACCCCCATCCATCCGCCGCGACAAGCGGCATCGGCGCGCCGACCGGGAATAACCTCTTGTTCGATACCCTTTTGCCCCCATCCTGCTAGAATTCGCGAGCCCCGCGGACACCGTTCCGCGCACGCCCCCACGAACTGCCTAACCCGCCGGATCAAACCCTGTCCCGGCGGCCTCGACCCTAAACCTGGAGGACAACTTCGATGGCCCAACTTTTTTCCGCCGAGTGGATGAACGAACTCAAGGACGCCTGGAACAACGAACCCGAAGTGTGCGAGAAGCTGGCCGAGATCGGCTTCGACTCCGTGATCTACTGTGGCTTCAAGAACGAGGAAAATCCCCGTGGCATCTTCGTGGTCGAGAAAGGCACCTGCGTGCGTGCCGGCGCCTGGACCGCGAGCGACCCGGAGGCCAACTGGGACATGCGCGCTGATCTGAAGGACTGGCTCAAGTGGGTCGAGAACGGCATCGGCATGGCCGGCATGGGCATCGCCTTCGCCACCGGCAAACTCAAGTTCAAAGTCGGCGACTACAAGGGCATGATCAAGGACCCGCGCATGGCCAACCCCTTCGTCAAGAGCTTCGGTCTGATGCAGCTCATCGGCGCCGACGAACTCGGCTGAGACATCAGTCGCCGTGCGGATGCCCGCCGCCGCGGCGGGCGTTGCGCCACGGCAACCATCAGACGATTTCCGGAGCACTTCCTACCACGTTGACTCCCTCTCCCCGGCGACCGCCGCGGCGCCACCGGAGGCCGACGCTTTAGCGGGCGGCATCGCCACGGCTGACGGCCATGGCGCCCGCGCCACCTCGGAACATGAAAGTCCTCTCGACCACTGTCGCAACTGCCGACGTGCTGAGGCTGCGTCGTCAGGGCTTCCAGCCCTGACTGTTCCAGCCCCGACGCCGTCAGGCCAGGATGGCCTGACTACGCATTTTCACGGTAACGACTCCGGTGCGTTGTGCTGGTATAAAGTTCTCCACCCCATCGCGGCGGGACGCCGCTCCCACAGGGTCGCTGCGCGATCAAAAAGCTTGCAAATCCGGCACGCTACGCCACAACTGCAACCATGATCACCCGCCGAATCCAGCCCCTCCTAGAACGCCGCCTCCGCCAGTTCCCGGCCGTTGCCCTGCTTGGCCCCCACCAGATGGGCAAAACCACGCTGGCCCGCACCTGTCCGGTTGGAGATCGATCCACCGGACCAGACGCGGCTATGGACGCGCGGCGGCTTCCCGCGCAGTTTCCTCGCCGCGACCGACGGCGACAGTGTGACCTGGCGCGAGGGGTTCATCCGGACCTACCTGGAGCGGGACATCCCCCAGCTTGGGCCGCGCATCCCGGCCGAGACACTCCGCCGCTTCTGGACCATGCTCGCCCACGCCCAGGGCGGACTGCACAACGGCTCTGGGCCATCGAGATCAAACGCGGCCTGACCCCGAACGTCGAGCCGGGTCTGCGCCAAGCACTGGACGACCTCCATCCGGAATGCGCCTTTCTGGTCTACTCCGGGGATGAGCGCTATCCGAAGGGCCAAGGCATTGAGGCGATTGGGCTCAGAGGGCTCGCGGCGGAATTAGGGGGTATGGCTGGCTGACCGATGCGGTCCTGCGCGCATGGGCGATCAATTTTGTACCACGCGGGCTCAACCTCCGGTGACCGGGGCGACGCGACCGGAGGTCGACGCTTTAGCGGGCGGCGGCGCCGCGTTCGGCTGAAACCTCGACCGCCTGTCTGTTGTGCGGGTGCGGCACGATCCGCAGGAGGCTGTAGGGGGCTTTAGGGGCGACTAAAGTCGCCCCTACACGTCGCCCCTACACGTTGGTACATCGTTTCCCGGAAATCACCTAACCTGGACGGCAGTCCTGCGGGCTAAGCCGCATCTTCCATCAGTTCGGGTACAGCAGGGTCGAAATGCAGCGTCATGAGTTGCTCCGGCCGCAAGCCGACCGATTCGTAGGTGCGTCCCGCACGGTCGCAGAATTCGACCTCAAAGGCCTGCCCGTCAGCCAGAATATCTACCACCGTTCCAACCTGGCCACGGTCCAGACCATACTCGGGAATACAGGATGTCAAGGCAACAACATCGAGCAATCGAATGGCTTCGCTCATCGTCTTGTCCTCTCAAACGGGATAGCAGGTGATAAGACGGGGGATAGGGGACCCGTGCTCGATGATCCATCCGCTTCGCAGTATTGCGCGGCGCCCTCGCCAATCGAACGCGAAGTCAATCTGATAGCGCTGACCATATGCATTATACCGTCCGAGCGTTGCGTCATTGGACGACTTGCAGTAAAGCGGTTCGAAGTGACTCGGCGTCCCCATCGGTCATGTTCAACGCCGCCGCGAACAGGCGCGCCTTGTGCTTGCCTTCGGGGTGCAACGGATTCAGGCAATAATCACGCAGTTTGCGAACATCCAATGAAGTCAACCGACGCGTCGACCCCGCCCACGTCCACGAGCCTGGCAAGCAACCCTTGCCCGACGGCCTCGTCCGCCAGCCGCTGCAACAGCGAGGACTTCCCCAGGCGCCGCGGGCCGCTGAGCACGATGTGGTCCCCCTCCAGATAGCGCCAGAGGCCCTGCCGCTCGTTCTCACGGTCGAAGAAGGCCTCCCCCTCCGCTTTGTTACCCAGCGCTATCGACATTGATGCAACGCCCCTTTGACTCAGGATGGCGATAGTATTACTTCATTTTTAACGCACGTCACGATTGACGCATTTTGAACTGCGATCACGCGGCAGTTCGAGTCTTTCTTGGCAGGACGGGAGCCTCTCGGCAGCGGATCGCATCGACCGGGTCCGGCACTTCTACCGGGAGGTGTCTGGCTTCATAGGCTTGGGCGAGGGTGAGCAGAATCTCGAACCGTTCTCCCTCAGGCGTGGTGGGTTCCGGTTCGCTGTCGAAGAACTGGGATATCTCCCGCATGGCGGCGCGGTAGTCGTCCTCTGTTTGAATCGGTCGGATGTTCATGTCACAGATCTGTGGCGAGAAGAATCAAGCGCTTCGGCGTTCGTCAGCCGCGCCCCTCGCAGGCTGGCCCCGGTGAGCCAGGCGCCGTGCAGGTCCGCAACTATGGCGATCCGCCCCGACGCCCTCAGACGGCAATCGTGACCTCGCCGTAGCGGGTATCAAGCAACAATCTCACGGGTTCGGGTCACCCGCGAACAGGTGCTCCAACTGCGCATTGCTGAGGTCGATGGACTCGGGGACTTTGAACTGGCCGACGGCGATACCGATGCGCCGCTGCGCCGGCCGCGCGGTCAGCGGGACCAGTCTGGCGGCGGGGCGGCCGTTGCGGCCGATGATGATCTCGGCCTCGGCCCCGCTCTCGACGCGCGCCACCAGCCGTGAGAGCTGCATCTTGGCCTCCAGAATATTGACGGTCGACATCGCGGTGCTCCGCATTGGTCGGACTTGGTCAGAGTATGACGGTCCTCGGGCCGACGGACAACGTCCAAACCCCGGCACCGTGCTACCCGTCGGTTCAGCCGCCGATGGGCGTTGCGAGCGCTGCGGTGGCCCGCGCGCACGCGAACCACAGCGATGGCGGAACCGCTGTCGCGTTCCGCCCTACGCGGGCTAGCGCCGCTCCACCAGCACATAGGGCGCCCAATAGGCCGGATCGCGCCGCCGCGCATCGGTCTTGTCCCCAAGCCATTCCAACTGAGTCGCCCGCAGCGCCGCCGCCGGGTCGCTGTCCGGCCCGGCGGTCAACCAAGTCCGATAGAAATCATCCATGAACTGCGCCGCCAGTGCATCGTTCAGCGGCCATAGCGACATCAGCACCGATCCGGCCCCGGCGGTCTGGAAGCCCCGCACCAGACCATAGACTCCCTCGGACGGGTCCACCGCCCCGCGTCCGGTATCGCAGGCCGAGAGCACCACCAGCCGGGTGCCCTCCAGGTTCAGGTCCTGCGCCTCCAGGGCGTACAGCAGACCGTCCTGCCCGCCCGGCCCCAGGTCGCCCTTGAGCCCCAGGTTGGCCCCGGCCAGCGCCAGACCGACCAGCGTTAGGGGCCGCGCGGCGCCCTCGGCGCGCGCGTCCAGGAAGAAGCCGTGGGTCGCCAGGTGCAGGATCAGCGGCGGGTCGGTGATCTCGCGCAGGCGCTGCTCGCTGGCCGCGGGGCCGGTCAGGACTTCGGCCTTGCGGTTGAAATAATCCCAGAAGGACTTGCCGACCGTCTCCACCTCGGCCGCGGTCCGCGCGAGCGGCTCGAAACCGCCGCGCTCGTCGCGCAGCCGGGTATTCATCGCCAGCCACAGGGCCGGGCCGGGCGGAGCCGCGGCGTCCGGTGCCGCCGTCGGCACCGGCTTGGCCCCGGCGGCGCTGCTCTCGGTCCCGGCGGCCTGCTGACCGTCGTCGCCCCCGATCCCCGGCGCGAACTGCTCATAGTCCACGCCCCCCAGGGCCAACATCCCGGCCGCCGCCTCGGCCGGTTCATCCGGCAGCAGATCGCGCCCGGTCCCCAGTTCCCGCAACTGCTGGCGCTCGATCCACCAGCGTCCGTCCGGCAGCCGCAGCCGCACGAAGGGCACCAGGTCCAGGTCCCCGTCCGGCGCCAGGTACAGGGTGTCGAAGCCGGCCAGCTCGGCGTCCAGGCTGCCGAACAGGGTCCGATAGAGTGCCGCGGCGGCCTGGTCGGCCTGGGTCTCGACAGCGGTCAGGCGTGCCCGCCGCGCCTCGGCCGAGGTCGTGAACTCCGGGTTCAGGTCCGCGGCGCAGAGCGGCGGGTGGCCTGGGTCTTTTGACAGGGGTTCGGCATCCAGTTGGCGCAGACACAGCCCCTCACGGGTCAGCCGGGCCAGGTCCTGCCGCGGCCCGCTGGTCGCCGCCACCGGCCCCAGGTCCAGCAGGCGCGGCCGGGTCTGGTGATCGGCGCCGCCTGACTCGGACCCGGTTCCAGGCCCGGCCCGGGCCAGGATCAGGGCCAGCCAGCGGGGCTCAGCGAACTTGCCGGTCTTGAAGTCGACTGGGTTGTAGGCCCGCAGTTCGACGAGTGCCGTTCCACCGGCAGAGCCGGGACGCAGCCGATCCCACACCGCCTCCCACTCCACCGAGCGCCCGGCCA
The DNA here is from genome assembly GCA_964470155.1 of uncultured Lamprocystis sp. Lineage (GTDB taxonomy): Bacteria > Pseudomonadota > Gammaproteobacteria > Chromatiales > Chromatiaceae > Thiodictyon. The sequence continues at coordinate 19,906 of CAYYAY010000077.1, forward strand.
ACTGGCCGCGGAAGCGTCGGCTGAAGGTCGCGAGTTTGACCTCCAGGTCTTCCAACTCCCGCAGCCCCGCGGCGAGCGCCGGCGGGTCCGGCCGCGGCCCGTTCGCGAGCCGGGTCAATGCGCTGCGGGCGTTGCGCACCTGTCCGGCCAGGTCCAGCACCCGCGGGTCGCGGCTGGTGCGGGCAAGCCGGGTGATCGCCGCCTCCTCGGCCCCGGCCAGCCGTTTCCAGCGCAGCAGGATGTCGGCCGCCAGCGGGACCGCGGCGCTGTCCGGGTGGGCCAGGGCCAGGGTGAAGACGGCGTCCTGGAGCCGCGACTCCCGATTCACCCGTTCCCGGCGCACCTGCTCCGAGCCGGTGCTGTCCAATTGCAGCGTGACACAGGCGCGCAGGCGCCCGTCGATGGCGCGCAGTTGGGTGATGGCGGCGTCGAGTCGGTCCAGGTTGACGAGGGTTACGGCCAGGTTGAGTTGGTAACCAATGGTGTCCGGGTGGGTCTCGCCGAGCGACCTCTCCGAACCATCCAGTGCGCGGCGGAAGAGTGGCTCGGCCTTGCCGTAGCGGCCGTTGGCGCGGTACAGGTCGGCCAGATTGTTGACGTTGCGGAGGCTATCGGGATGCTCGGCCCCCTGCACCCGCTCGCTGGTCTCCAGTGCACGGCGGTAGAGAGGCTCGGCCTCGTCGTAGCGGACCTGGGCCTCGTACAGTAAGGCCAGGTTGTTGACGCTGCTGAGAGTCTGGGGATGCTCGACCCCCAACACTCGCTCGCTGATCTCCAGTGCGTGGCAGTACAGTGGTTCGGCCTCGCCGGAGCGGCCCTGGGCGTAATACAGGCCGGCAAGATTGTTGAGGCTGCTGAGGGTATCGGGATGCCCGGCCCCCAGCACTCGGTCGCTCGCCTCTAGCGCGCGGCGGTAGAGTGGCTCGGCATCGCCGTAGCGGCCCTGGGATTCGTAGAGGGCGGCCAGGTTGTTGAAGCTGTTGAGGGTCTGGGGATGCTCGGCCCCCAGCGCCCGCTCGCTGGTCTCCAGTGCGCGGCGGTAGAGTGGTTCGGCTTCGCCGTAGCGACCCTGGGCCTGGTATAGGACGGCCAGGTTGTTGAGGCTGCGGAGGGTTTGGGGATGCTCGGCCCCCAGCACCCACCCGGCGTACCGATAGGCGATGTCGGCGGTCTGCCCGGCCCCGGCATAGCGGCCTTCCGCGTAGCGCTTTTCCGTCTCGCGATTCAGCACATCGACCGTGGCCTGGGCATCCTGCTGGGCGCCGCCCTGCTCCCGTAAGGTTGCGGTCACCTCATCGATCAGGGCTTGATCGTCCAGTGCCGGGGTGTCGGCGGCCTCGGCCCGGGGCTGCGCGGCGAGCAGGGTCAGGCCCAGCGACAGGGCCAGGAACAGGATCAAGGGGCGGGTCGGCAGGGGCATTCTAAACTCCATGACATCGCAAAGAACTCGCTCGGACCGCGGAGCACCCTGTTACTGCTGACCCGGTACGACCGTCAGGCCTCCGAACTGTCGAAAATGTGCGTCGAACGCAAAGGCCGTGTCGATACCGCGCCGGATCATCACGGTCCTGCTCACGCAATTCGGTGAAGCTCCAGTGCTTGTCGGAAAAACGTCGGTAGGTCTCCCAGGCGTCGAAAACCTCGTCGCGGGAGACCCAGTGGAGCAGTGCGAGGTCTTGTCGTAACAGCGACTCCCCGAGCCGCAGGGCGCGGGTGTACTCGTGGCGCATGCGCAACAACGTCAGCAGTTCGTCCAGCACGTAATCCGTAGTGAGCAGAGGTGTGTTATTGGTTGCCAGCCAGGCCGCGGCCGCCGCGTGGTCCGCATCGTTCGGGACGAATGCGGCGAACCACGCACCCGTATCCACAAAGATCATCGCCGGTCCCCGTAGATTACGGCGTCATGATCACGGTTGGACAGCCCATCCTCCGGGTTGGCCGTCGGCACCGCGCCAAGCTCATCGAGCAGACGCGCCAGGTTGGCCTTGCGCTCCGCGACCGGGGGCGGTTGTTCGTCTTGTTGGAGTGACCTGACCAGGACCTCGATCAGGTGGAGCCGGTCCGGGCGGTTCAGGTGCTCGATGGCCCGCTCGATCTCGATGGTTTGCCGTTTCATGATCGTCATGTCTCGGACGCTCGGTTGTGGAAAGGATTTACTCGGCAGTGGTGCAGTCCGATCGGGTCGGGGTGACGGGATTGCGCCCGTCACCCCTCCCAGACATGCGGTTTTCCGCATCCGGCGGTTGAGCCTAGCGGGCTTTGCCCGCAAGCGTCCACCGAGGTGAACACCCATTGGACCCCTTCTTGCGTCTGTGCTCGGGACCCGGAAGACTTGGCCACCACGCGCCTCATCCAGAGCGGGAATCCACCCGCTCAGATTCGGCCCGCCGCCCCGGTAGCTGCCGCAGTTGCAGCGCCGAGCACGTGTCGGTTGCCTTCGCGCCTTCCACATCCGATACAGACTGTGGTCCTCTCGCGACTCTTCGGCCCTTCGCTCCTCCCGGCTTTCACCGGGCATCAACGTGACTCCGGCCTCTGCTGACTCCTGGCTCGCTCTCACGCGCCAGGTCTCCCCGAGTAAGAACATGTACTTTCGACCCGTGCCGTCAGGCTCTACCTGGTGCGTCTTTCGGTGACTGTTGGATTTCGCGTTCCCTAGCTTAGCTCTAGCCCGCACCCGGCCTCACTGCCTGTTCGTGTTCCTACGGTCGTGTCGCCGCGTAGCCCTGCTTTCAGCTTGGCCTCACGGCTTCCACCTTGGGTTTCGCTACGCTTCTTGTCACTCTCCGCGGTTACCTCCTTTCAGGTAACAAGTACATGCCCATGTCGGGCACACTAGGGTCCGCTGCGCGGACCGGGCGCCTGGCCGACCCGTTCTGCCCCGCCAGTCTACCCCGGCCCACACCCCGCCGGCACCGGCACCAACTCCATCGCCCGCACCTCGCTGACCGGCACCAGGAGTCCCGGACGACGAGGCTTGAGCGGGGCCTCGGCGGGCGGCCGCGGACGGATCAGTGCCACCAGGCCACCGCTCTGAATCAGCAGCCGGTAACGGCCCTGCGCCAGTGCCTCGGCGGTGCCGGGCAGCACCGCCGCCAGCCGCTCAGGATAGGTCAGCACGACCCGCACATAGGGCCGATCGCAGAAGCCGTTGGCCTGGTCCCGGCTGAACGCCTGGTCCGCGGCCAGCCGGCCAAGTGCATAGGCACCCCAGAACAGCAGCAGCACGGCGGCAAACAGCAGCACCGGCAGGACCACGGGCAACGCCTGGCGCATGAACCGCCGGGCCATGGACCAGGGCCGGGACCGGCCATCGCTGTCCGCGTCGGCCCCGACATAGATCCCCGCGCCGCCGCGCGGACGGTGCCCAAGCCAGTGCAGCGCGACGGCGGCCAGCGCCGCCGCCGGCACCAGCCAAAGGCGGCCAGGGCCCAATAGCCGTAGATGCCGAAATCGGCGGGCGGGATGCCGAGCCCGACCAGCCCCAGGTCGAAGTGGGCAAACCAGCGCTCCGCGTAGCCCCAGCCGGCGACGAATAGCAGGGCGGTGCCGAGTGTAATCAGCAGGGCCGCGTCCAGCGCGATGGCGGCGGGCCTGGGTGCGGTCGTCGCTTCAGTCATCGTCGGCCTCCGGCTTGGTCCCGGTCGCGCTCCCGGTCCCGTTCCCGATCAGGGCCTCGGCGCCGTGGCGAATGCCGGGGCCGGTCCCGCGCTCGACGACCCGACAGGGGTCGCAGGCCGGGGGCTTGCCGTCCGGGACGCGCCGCATTGCCGTGCCGCCGTCGACCGGGGTCCGCTCCTGACCGGGCACCAGTCGGCAGTCGATGCGCGCGGCGGCGACGCCGGAGCGGACCTCCACGCAGTCGCGGTAGGGCGTGCGCTCCTGGTCTTCAAGACAGAAGCAGGGGGCGGCCGGGAGCGGCGCGGCCGGAATCAGGCCGAGGCCGGCGGCCGCCAGGGCGGCGGGGAGGGGTACGAAACGCATCGGACGGGTCCTGTAGCGGGCATCCGGGCGAGCGGCCGGGTGCGGAACCGGCCATCGGCAGCGATCCCGCGTAGCGAGCCTGACGACGCCCCGACAGCGTTGGTGGATTATCCGGCAAACCGCCGGATGACCGCAATCCGCGTGGCCGCGACCATTCCGGTGCCGGGGCTCGGCCCCGGCATCCCATCTTGGCCGCTCTGCCGTCCGTGCCATTCTTGAGTCTAAGCACCCTCATGGTGCTGGATGATCGGAATTCGGGGAGGCGCACAAGAACCCTTGCTCTTCGAGCAATCGATCTTTCAGACATCGCTTGACAGGGCCAGGCATGGCAGCGTAGCTATAACCCGGCCCGGCCGCGTTGTGCCGCACCCAGTGCCGGTATACGGCGGGGGCGTGGGTCTTAACGATCTTCCTCATCGTCCGCCAGCATCTCCAGTCGGTCCAGCATCGACTTGGCCCCTTGCAGCTCGGGGAACAGGCCCACTTGATCCTCGATGTCCCTGATGCGCGCTCGCGCCTTGGTGTAATCCCCCTCGTCGATCACATCGAATACTGCCGATAAGCGATCCGCAGTCGCGGATTCGCGCTCCGGCGTATCCATGATGAGGACGATACCGGGGGTCTTGGCGAGGACCTCCGCACCCAGGTGCGGATTGAGCTGGGCAGTACGGTAGGCCATGTCGCCGATCATGGCAACCATGTTGCGTTGACCGTGACTGACCTTCACCCGAATGTCTTCGCCCCTGATCGTCCGACTGACCGCCTCGGGCACCCCGAGAAACCAGGCACCAGCTGCCACTGCCAACGCATCGAGCGCCGAGGTCTTGCCCGTGGCGTTCCGGCCGATCAACAGATGGAAGGAGCCGTTACTCCCCGGTGCGTCGGCGGATCGCGGAAAGTCGAATTGGCTGTCTTCGAAGCCCTTGAAGTTGCGAAGGTGCAGATGATTAATGCGCATGAACTACAGTGTATCTCATGCGTCGGGCAGCGTGGACGCGCTCACAGTAGTTCCTCGGCACGCTCCAGCCCGCGCGTAGCGCGTGTCCACCATTGCGAGAAGCTCGCGCAGTGCCGCTCCACGGGCGGGAACAAGGTCGGCGCGGCGTCCAATTGCGCGACGCGCTGGAGCCGGCGCGTCAGGTGCGGGTCATCGACGCTGCGCACGCGCGCCGCGCCAGCTAGGGCCCCGGCCAGGCCGGCGGCATCGACGGTCCAGCGCTGGGGGGCCACCGCGGCCATCGCGGCGTCCACCCAGCGCCAGCGCGCGGCGGGCCAAGGCCAAGCCTGGTGGTGTTCGCACAGGTACAGGCCGATGACCACGGCGCCGTCGGCCAGGTCGGGCGGCGGCGCACGCAGCGCCCACGAGTGCACCAGCCAGACCTCCCGGCCGCGCAGCCGATCGACGGTGCCGGCGTCGGGCGCGTGCAGGCCGAGGTCGGCGGGCGGTGCGGTCCGCAGCGGCGGCTCGGGCGTGGCGACCCCGTCGCCCGCGCCGACGGTCGCCGTTGCCGCCTGCGCATCGCGCGCCATGCGATCCAGCGCCTCGTAGGACTGGTCGACCACGGTGCCGGGGCTGTGCCAGTGCGCCGGGGCGTAGCGCGCCACGTTGTCGGCGTTGACCAGGTAAGGCTTGGAACTGCCGGTGCCGGCCACCCACTGCCAACTGAGGTGGTTGCTGCCGAGATCGCCATCGCGCAGGTGCGCCACCAGCCAGTCGGCGCCGGCGCGCCAGTGCACGTGGCGCAGGTGCACCACATAGCTTGCCAGCCACAGACGGGCATGGTTGTGGAGTGTGCCGGTGGCGTAGAGCGTGCGCACGGCTTCGTCGATGACCGGAACGCCGGTGCGCGCCTCGCGGATGTCGGACGGCAGCAGCGGGTCGTAGGCCGCGTCGGGCAGCGGGCCCGGGTGCAGGGAGTGCAAAATGCCGTCGCCCGCGTGCGCCCAGGCATGGCGGAAGAACTCGCGCCAGCCCAGCTCGAACACCAGTTTGTGCTGCACCGGCAGCGACTCGCGTTGCAGCACGCCGGCCAGCACCTCGCGTAGCGTGATGAGACCATGCGTGATGTAGGGCGACAGACCCGTCACCGCGCCATCGAGATAGTTGCGCGTGCGCGCGTAGACGGCAGGCCGCACGCGCGCGATGCGCGCCAGCGCCGCGCTGCGCGTGGGTGGGAGCGCGTCGGCCCAGGCCATCGGCGTGCCGGCCGGCACATCAGGCATGATCAGGCCACCGCGCCGCGGCGGATGGCCGCGGCGCGCTCGCGGATCGCCTGCTGCTGCGCGTCGCTCAGCCGGGTCAGGTTCTTCACCTGCAGTGCCATGCGCGGGTTGGCGGCCAGCAACGCCTCGTGGCGCATCAGGAAGTCCCAGTACAGGGTGGTGAACGGGCAGGCCGCGTCGCCCGTGCGTTGCGCGGGGTCGTAGCGGCAACCGTGGCAATACGGGCTCATGCGCTGGATGTATTTGCCGGTGGCCACGTAAGGCTTACTGGCCATCAGGCCACCGTCGGCATACTGGCTCATGCCCAGGGTGTTGGGCAGTTCCACCCATTCGACGGCATCGACATAGACCGCCAGGTACCAGGCATGCACCTGTTGCGGCTGCACGCCATACAGCAGCGCGAACAGGCCGGTGACCATCAAGCGCTGGATATGGTGGGCGTAGCCGTGCGCGAGCGTCTGCGTGATCGCATCGCGCAGGCAGGCCATATCGGTGACGCCGGTCCAGTACCAGTCGGGCAGGTCTTCCTGTGCATCCAGCGCATTGAGCTCCAAGTAGCCGGGCATGCGGGTCCAGTAGATGCCGCGCACGTACTCGCGCCAGCCGAGGATCTGGCGCACGAAGCCTTCCACGCCGGCCAGCGGCGCGGCGCCCGCGTGATACGCGGCCACGGCCGCATCCACCACCTCGCGGGGTTGCAGCAGTTTTAAATTCAGCGCCGCCGCCAGGTGCGCGTGGTACAGCCAGGGCTCGCCCGGCCACATCGCGTCCTGGTAGCGGCCGAACAGCGGCAGGCGCTCGGTGATGAAGCACTGCAAGGCGATGAGCGCCTGCGCGCGCGTCACCGGCCAGGCAAAACTGTCCAGTCGGCCGGGGTGGGTGGCGAAGCGCTCCTCGACCAGCGCGATCACTTCACGGGTGAGGGAGTCGGGTTCGAACACCGCGCGCGGCGGCACGGTGCCGGGGCCGGCGGTGCCGAAGGCCCCGCGATTGTCCGCGTCAAAGTTCCACTGGCCGCCTTCGGGGGCGCCGTCTTGCATCAGCACCTCGTGGCGCTTGCGCAGCTCGCGGTAAAAGTATTCCATACGCAGCGATTTGCGACCCCGCGCGTGCGCCGCGAACGCACGCACGCTGCAGTAGAAGTGGCGGTCCTCGCGGATGTCCAGCGGTAGGCCGTGGAGCTGCGCCACGCCCTTGATGGCTTGGAACACCCGCCAATCGCCGGGCGCCGTCATCACGAGGCCAGTGGGGCGCAGGCGTTCAAGGTCCGCGTGCAACTGCGCGTGCAGGCTGCCGTGGTTGGCGGGGTCGTCCAGCCGGGTGTAGTGCAACGGTCGACCGCCGACGCGTAACGCTTGTGCGAAGTGGCGCATCGCGGCCAGGAACAGTACCGTGCGGGGCTTGCTCGACCAGACCTGGGTCGCTTCCTCGGCCACCTCGGCCATCCACACCGCGTCTTGGGCGGCGTCGAACCCGTCGAACGCGGCGGCATCGAGGTCGAGCTGATCGCCCAGCACGAGCACCAGATGACGCAACTCAGCCACGGGCACCTTTGGCGCGTCGGCAGGCGGCGGAGCAGAACTTCACCTCATCCCAGGTGCGGGCCCAGCGGCGGCGCCAGGTCATCGGCCGGCCGCAAGCCGCGCAGGGTTTGCTCGGCAGGGCGGCCTTGTTGCCGCGGAATGGGGGGGTGGGTGGTGTCATTCGTAAAGCGCTTGAGCAACTGTAAAGACCTGACTAAGCTGCCGGAGGTTTATGCCACGCGGAATGAGTTCAAGGGTGTCCGAAGTCTGGTTGGGGAAGGTTTTTCGGCCTTGATCATGGTTCCGGCCACGCGGCATCGTAGGTGGGCGAACTCGGGTCGCTGTCTGACAACAAAACAGACGAAGGTGGTAGAGAGGTTCCTATGCGTCTTTCCCAATATGGCGTCATAGTCCTCGTCATTGTCTTCTTGACCACGTGTGGTGTCACCGACGCGTACGCCCGATCCCAACGCATGGGAATCCCGAAGGGCACCATCGCCACCCTGTCCCCCAAATCGTCGAAATCAGTCGGCGCCTTCTGCCTCGATTATCACCGCCCGGCCCCAAGCGCAGGCACCCGACTCGGGCATGTACTGACCGCCAGCGGCTCGGCCATGGTTCAGGTCGCGGGTCAGGGCGCGGCGATTCCGCTTGCCCAGGCCATCTCGGAGGGCATCGTCCGCGTCGGCGGGCGCGACCTGGATTTGGTCCAGAAGGTGCTCGGGGAGTTCGACGCGATTCGCGAGAACCCGTTGATGAATCTGATGCTACCCCCGGAGTTGAGCAATCCCAACTGGTTTGATCAAACACCAGCCGAGCGCCTCGCCTTTCTTAAGGTCAAGCTTGAAGCGAAGGTTGCCGCGGAATTGGAGTCCAGCGAGGTCGCCGGCGATTTCAGTCATTTGGAACTGGCGAATCTCACTGATAAAGAGATTACCGTCTCCTTCGCCGAAACCACGGTTCTTTCCGAGGCCCCCGAGCCCATCGCTGATTCCCGCGTAAGTGAGCTGCGCCCCTTGCGGCCAGGTGAGTCGCCAGAGGAGTTGCAGAGGGAGCTGTGGATTCGCGATAGCCAAAGGCATCTCTAGGAGTTGGAGTTCTTTGGAGGCGACATCAATGGGGTACCGGATGCCCGATTGCTCGACGCCGATGCGGCATTCCGGGGGGCGCTTGGCGTGGGTGAACAGGACATATCGGACTCGGCGGTTGCCAACCTGCTGGCGCGTGCGAGTACGCTGCACCAAGAGGCGGTAGCACTTACCACGCCGCGACCCAGGATCGCCGTCCGGATTGAGCAGCTCGAATCTCCACCCCCGGTTCTGCTGCTGGTCGCGTCCCATGGAAAGCCCAAGGGTGCCCGAAACGCCGGCGATATCGGCGATTTCGTCGATTCCCTGGTGACTGAGGCCGGCGTAGGCAAGGACATCGAGTTCGACCTAAGCGGATTTTCGACCAAATCCCAAGCGGACTTGGATGCCCTAGCGACGACGATTCGAATCCAGCTTGCAGCCAAGTCTCCAGAGATCAAGGCGCGCTTCTCGGGCAACATCGATCCCGTGTTGCTGGTCCGGCTCGACGACCATCGTCTCTATCCTGAAGGGCCGGTCTTCGACCTCAAGACCCAACGCTGGACTATGGAGACGCTGCTGATTCCCCAGGAGCCTTTAGTGGTCAAGGTTTGGGCCAAGACCCGCGATGCCGTTGTCGAACTCTTCCGGGC
>CAYYAY010000078.1:0-28889 GCA_964470155.1 uncultured Lamprocystis sp.
ACAAGGATAAGTCGTGGCTCGCTCTGCTCGCACGACTCATCCTTCTCGTTAGGCTCTTTTTTGAATCTTGGTGAGGTTGCTTATGATCGGGATTCTTGCGAATGGCTCAACCGAAGAATGCAGTTGCAGCGACGCGATGACTGGAAAGAGATTTGTAGCCATTGTTCTAACTCGGGATGATTGCATTCCTGAGAAACGGGACTGGCTGCTTACTCAAGTGTTGCCGCGGGCAGTTGGTGAAACCCAAGAAGCGCGTCGACTTCTTTCCCAACTCTCTTGACGTACAGATCAGCGCCGTTCGTGTTTTGTCCGTCTCTATAATCAGAAGCGTGGCATACCGCTACTACCTGGAAGAGAAACCCTATATCGTTTTCTTCCATTGCAATATGCTCGCCTATGCGCGGAATGGATTCAAAAGACTTTGCGCCATGCGGAACCATTTCTCCGCCTGACAGTTCGATGACAAGACACGTAACCATTGCGTTGTTCTCCAGAGCCTAACCAGTCATGAGCGGTTGTGCCGCTCGCCCCCGATCATGAAAGCCGAGTCGCGTTCTGCCGGCTGCGATCGTCGCTCGAACGAAAACTGCAACTATCGTCTGTCAATCTGGCGTTACGCCATGATTTTACGCTACCTGCGGTGCCGCAGGTCGCCCAGGGCGGCAGGAACGATAGCCGACGCCGGTCAGTCAAAGGTTCGGGAGACCGTAAACAAGAGGTCTTAACACGTTTCGTGGCTTCGACCCCGACGCCTAACCCGATCCTGCCCGGCCCATTCGTACCCCAGATTGTCCTTCGAGGATGTACGGTAAAGTGACCTGCACCCCTCCACTGAGGGGGCAAGGTGTCTGGGCCGGTCATGGCCACGGTCTCCTGTCGACCAAGTATACGCTGTGGGAGCACGCTCATGAACCCGCTCTATCGCTGTGTCGCCGGTTTGGATGTGCATCGGATGTTGTATGTCCTCACCGTGCTGATCGAACTGGAGGATGGGACCCTGGAAAAACACCAACGCGCCTTCGGCGGCTTCAAACGCGACCGGCGCGCCTTGGTGGCCTGGCTGCGCGAGCTCGGGGTCGGGCTGGTGGTCATGGAAAGCACCGGCATCTATTGGAAGAGCATCTATGCCGCCCTGGAACAGGCCGGCATTCCCGCCCAGGTGGTCAATGCGCGCCACGTTAAACAGGTGCCCGGACGCAAGACCGATGTGTCCGATTCGGAATGGCTCGCCCAACTGGGGCGGTTCGGTCTGGTCAAACCGAGCTTCATCCCGCCGCAAGACCTGCGCGAACTGCGCTTGATTACGCGCTATCGCCAAAAGCTGACCCAAACCCTGGCCGGGGAAAAGAACCGCCTGCATAAAATTCTCGACGATGCCGGCATCAAACTCGGCGCGGTGGTCTCCGATATCCATGGGGTGTCCGCGACGGCGATGATCGAGGGATTGATCGCCGGCCAGCCCATCGGTCAGTTGCCGGACTTGGCCAAGGGCGCCCTGCGCGCCAAACGCGAAGTCCTGGCACAGTCCCTCGACGGCGAGTTGAGTCCCCGTCATCGCTTTGTCCTGGAACACATCCGCAACCATATTCAGAGCCTCGAAGCCGAACTGGAACAACTCGATGCCTACCTGATCGACGCCATGGCGCCCTATGCCTCGTATTGGCAGCTCCTGCAAACCTTGCCAGGCGTCGATCGGATCGGTGCGGCGATGATCCTGGTCGAGATCGGCACCGACCTGTCGGTCTTCGGCGGGGCGTCTCAATTCGCCTCGTGGGCCGGTTTGTGTCCCGGCAACCACGAATCCGCCGGCAAGCGCAAGACGGGCAAGACGCGGAAAGGCAATCATGCCATCCGCTATCTCATCTGTGAAATCGCCAATGCCGCGCGTCGTACCAAGAGTAGCCTGGCCAGCAAATACCAAAGTCTGGTCGGGCGCAAGGGCCACAAGAAGGCCATCATCGCCGTCGGCCATCAAATGATCCGGATCATCTATTTCATGTTCACCCGTCGCCAAGCGTATCGCGATTCTGGGACCGATTACCAGGCGCTGGTGGTGGACCGGAATGCGCCGCGTTGGATTCAGGCGTTGAAGAAATACGGCTACTGGCCAAGCCCGGCGACCGCAACGCCGACTCCCGCTGCGGTCAGCTAATACCGCAACGGCCGAATTGCGAAAATTGCCCGGTCAGCGGGATGCTCTAGCTTTGTCCGCGCTACCAGGGGCTTTCAGGGTAACGTGTTCCAGGCTGGCACGGGCCAGCGACATGCTAGCCCGCCACGGGCCACTAGCAGTTTGTCGGACTTGCAGCGTAAAAGCTTGATTATAGGAGATAAAAAGTTTGTGCGAAAAAAGCTGAAAGTCTTTAACTTCAATCGGTTACCTCATCAAGTACGACAGGCTGCTAGGGTTCTAGACTGAATCCCGCTGACCGCCCAGGCACATCGCCTCACCGCAAGTGCCCCACCCGCGCCCTGCCGAGGCCCCCCAGCAGCTCGGTGTTGCACATCGGCTGCCGGTCCAGGCACAGCCCATCGCCCTTCGATGTGTACTTTCTGCGTCTCGCTGCTGTCTTGCAAGGGGCGTTTTGTGATCTGGATCATAGTTTCCGCAAATACCTGATGTAAAACGCTAGATTCCAGGCAAACCTCCGCCGGGCGCTTGCCATCCGACTCTGCATCAGGAGCGGATGCGCCCTTGGTATGTCCATCGCGTTGAAGGGTTCCTGAAGGCGCGGCGTCCCGTGTCACTGCGAGTTCCGGGGACAGTTTACATATCTCTCCGACTGCCATAGGGACCGAGTTGAGTAAACTGTCCCCAGAATTGGAATTCCCGACCGCCGCCGAACGCTTTTTCGGTCGTAGCCACCCGCTGCTGTTCGAGTTGGTGCTCGCCCTTGTCTCCCAGCTTCCACCCGTGCGGCACCGACGACCGCGTGTCCCAAAGCCCGCCGGCCTTGATCATCATTCCGGCCACCTCGCCGACAACGAGGCGGCTGGTCCGCACAGCGGACCCTTGTATGTTCTGTTCCCAGGGATTGACAACGAAGGTTGAGACACGGATGTTGCGTAGAGCGCACGGGAAGCGGTCGGACCCTTGTAAGTTGAGGCGCCCGCCGCCAGTCTGGGATGAAGTCACAGTACGCCCCGGACGGGAAAAGACGGCCACGGATTCCAGCATCAATGAAAACGCTGAGACAAACAAATGACAACTGGTAACCGGCACCATCATGCAGGACGATCTTTTTGATACAGCGAAAATGCGTTCTGACGGCACTGTTGTCGAAGTGCTTGCGGACGGAAGTGAGCGCGCGTTTCCGAAACAACCGATGCGCCCCATGACAGAGGCAGAGATTGAGGCCGCGGCGGCAGCCGATCCCGATGCGCGCCCCATGACCGCGGACGAACTAAAAAAGGTCCGGCGTATTCCCCGAATCAAGACGCTGCGCCGCGCCTTGGGACTCACACAAGAAGAGTTTGCGGAACGTTACCATGTGCCGCTTGGGATGCTGTGCGATTGGGAACAAGGCCGCACGGAGCCGGATCAACCGACACGTGCTTACTTGACCGTGATTGCCCATGATCCTGACGGGGTGTGCCGCGCCTTGCAGCACTCGCAACCCACCTGAAGCACTTAGCGGCTGCCATGCCTACCGCTCCTACGCCCGGTCGGCTGCGCCGGTCCGTCCGGTACGGGGGTGGCCGGATTGATGATCAAGACCGCTACCGGGTTCAGTCGATCCACGCGGCAGACCCCGGCAGTCTGCTAAACTCGCGCCAACCCAACCTTCCGGATATTGCCATGGCTGCAATCACCTACACCGAAGCACGTAAACACCTCGGCCAGACCATGGACCGAGTGATAGACGACCGCCAGCCGGTCGTCATCACGCGGGCAAACGGCAAGAATGCAGTCTTGATCTCTCAGGAAGACTTCGATGCCTGGCAAGAGACTGCCTATTTGCTGCGTTCCCCGGCCAATGCCGCAGACCTGCGGCAAGCACTCGCCGAGCTCGGCGAGCGGCGCGGTTTGATCCGCCATGACCTGATCGAGCAATGATCTGCTTTTTACACGTTCATGGATGACGAATTGGTGATCGTCCAGCGCCGGTATCATTATTAAGGGGAATGGGAGCCAGCCTCGAAGGGCACCGACCTAAGCAGATGCCCGATGTAAATCATTTTGTTATAACGCAGGCATTCGCCTTATCCCTGCCCATCGGCTAATTTCTCCAACAATTGCTCGGTATTGGCATCATCGGGTGGATTAGCGGTCGCCCAGGCCAGGGCGCGCTCCAGGTCGGCGGCGGCTTTGGACTCGTGCAGCCAGCGCTCGTTGTCCGGTAGGACCGTGACGGTGCGCACCAGCCATACGCCGGGTTCCTGTTCTTCGACGAGCACTTGGCGGCCTGCGTCTTTTTTCCCGAGCAAGATCTGGCCCTTCGCGCCGATCACCTTAACGGCCGATCGGGTTGAGGTTGCAACCATGGTCGCCTCGTTTCGGGTTGTTCGTCTTTAGACACGGTAGCACTTGATATGGCGACCATCAAGGAGCGAGCGAGATACGGCGTAGAGTAGACCCGGCGCATAGCACTATAGCGAGGCCGATGGTCCGCGGAGCGGACCCTACGGATCGCGGTCTAACCGTGGGCTCCGCTGTGCGGACCGACGCGCCCGGCCGGAACGATGATCAAGGCCGAACAGACCACGGTTTCTGCTTTAGCAATCCCCCAGCAAATTGTCTTCCCAGTTGAAAGAGCCTTGACCGAAGTCTACAATTTCAATATGAACGACTGGTCCTCCTGTCCTGCCGTCGAGCGCGACCCTGAAAAGGTCAGCGGAGGATGGGTTTTCCGAGGCACGCGTGTCCCGGTCTCAGCCCTGTTTGAAAATCTTGAGGATGGGGCGCAACTGGCTGATTTCGTTACCTGGTTTCCAGGCGTTACCCTTCAACAGGCGCGCGCGGTGTTGGAGCACGCAGCGCGCACGTTAGAGGCTGCATAGTGCGAGTGCTTTTCGATCAAGGCACACCTGCCCCGCTACGAAACCATTCGCCGGATCATGAAGTTTCCACCGCCTACGAGTTGGGCTGGAGTAACTTGAAAAACGGCGAATTATTACAAATGGCAGAGACCTCTGGTTTTGAAGCCTTGGTTACAACAGATCAAAATCTTCGATATCAGCAAGATCTCGCCAGCAGAAAAATTGCTATCGTTGTCTTGAGCACGACCAGTTGGCCGCGAATAAGAACTTGCGCTTATCTAATTGCCAACACCCTCGGAAATATCAAGCCAAACAGCTACACCAAAATTGTTGTGCCTCGCGACTGCTGACGATAATTAGATGAGTAGTGGGTTCGGCAACGCGGACGACGAAAACAGGAGTTGACTTGTACCCTGGAACCCAATAATTGCCTCCGGCGCAGGGGCTCCGGTTGCCTGGAGCCCCGCCACAGACCCAGACGTGCAGTTACGCTCTTAACGTAGCGCCATTCGGGCCTGGCACCTTCTCCCCTTACTCCTATCAGCACAGGCCGCCCCGCGGCCCTCGCGGCATCGCTACGTGTTGTCCGGCATGTGTGTTGAGCGCTCTGCCCCCAAGCGGAGGAACTCCGCGGCTGGGTTCCTCGCGGATCGGTTAAGTTAAGCCATTCTGGCTCACACGCTCCTGCGTGGAAGCACGTGCGGGCGCTCCGCGTCCGGCGCCAAGACCGGACGCGGAGCGCCCGCCCGGCATTCCCACGCGGAGCGTGGGAACGAGAAGCCGTACCGTCGGCGCTTAACTTAATGGCATTGGGTCTAACCGTGGGGTCCGCTGTGCGGACCGACGCGCCCGGCCGGAACGATGACCGAAGCCCCTGCCCCGCTTCTTCGCCGCCTCGCGGACTGTGACCGGCCCCGCACCGCAAAGCGCTTTCAGTAACTCCCATCGTTTCGCGGTGAGGACCTTCCACAATAGCTCCGGCGTTGCGAAGGAAATGCGGGCCTCCTCCTTCGCCTTGCCGATCTTCCACACATCAACGAAGTCCTGCATCGCTTCTTCGGGATCGCGGACATCAAGAATCACGGTCTTCACGATGGATTTTCCTTGCTTCACGCAGAAAGTCTTGAACC
Source organism: uncultured Lamprocystis sp. (assembly GCA_964470155.1). GTDB lineage: Bacteria > Pseudomonadota > Gammaproteobacteria > Chromatiales > Chromatiaceae > Thiodictyon. The sequence continues at coordinate 6,111 of CAYYAY010000078.1, forward strand.
AGCTTGTCCGGCGACTCTAACACGCACGTCAGTTCTTGCGTCTGTTGGCGTCCTGTTGACCGATGTCGCACCAGGCGCTAAAGTCTAGTCAGGCTGACTAGACAACAGGCGAAGCGATGAACAGCACTGGCGCAGACGGACCCTCCCGCCGAGGCAATTCGAGCTATTGGCAGCTTCAGGATGCCAAGGCCCGGTTCAGCGATGTGGTTCGCCGGGCCGTGGAGCAGGGACCTCAGCATGTGACAGTCAACGGCGAGGAGCGCGCCGTGGTCGTCTCGGCCCAGGAGTACGAACGTCTCACGGGCCACCGCACGGGGCATGAACTGGTGAAGCTGCTCGCGGAATCGCCCCTTGCGGAGGTCGAATTCGAGCATCCGCGGATCGATGGGCCGGTTCGGGATGTCGACTTTTGAGCGGTTGGCTGCTCGATACCAACGTCATTGCGGAGCTTCGGCGCAAGCAACCCGAGCCTGCGGTCGTGCGATTTGTCGCCGAACAGCCGTTGGGCGATTTGTACGTGAGCGATGTGACCTTCGCCGAGATCCGATTCGGCATTGAGCTGATCGACGACCCGGAACGGCGCGCCGAGCTGCACCACTGGCTGACCCAGCGGATGCGGCCGCTGTTCGACCGGCGGGCACTACCCGTCACGGAGGACATCCTCCGGCAATGGCGCCTGATGATCGAGGTCGGACGCAAACGCGGCCAACCCTTCAGCCACCCGGATATCCTCATCGCCGCCACGGCGGCCCAGCACGGGCTGACTGTCGTGACGCGAAACACCGGTGAATTCGCCGCGGCGGGCGTCGCATTCCGCAATCCATGGGAAGCCTGATACTGCTCCGAGACCGGGCAAGGATTAACCGGCTAGCGGCCATGGAAAAGCGCATCAGCCACCCCCGAAGTAGAAAGTCCGCCGTGGGAGCGGCCTCCGGCCGCGATGCGAGGCCGCAGTCACCGGCGACCCTGGCGCAGTTTGCGAGGCCCCATCGCGGCCGGAGGCCGCTCCCACGGGGTCGGCGCGCGCGGTTGTCCCACTTCGATCACCACGCACGGGAGCGCGGGCGTCTCGCCCGCGTGCGGGCCAGTGGGCCCGCGCTCCCAGAAACATAGGCGAACTGATGATCAAGGCCCCTCGCGGGGATCGTCACCGAATTACGACAACGACAGCGACAACGACCGAGACCCCAAAGGCGTTCCCTGACGGCTTAGAGCGCCCAGCGCAGGATGGCGGCGACCGGCTGGCCGGGCTCCGGCATGTCGGCGGCGCGCACGGCCAGGACCTGTCCGCCGGAGCCGAGCACGCGCCGCGCGACTTCGTCGGCGACGCCATAGCTGTCGGCACCCGCGGACTCGGCGAAGACGACCCGGCCATCGGTCTCGTCGACGGTTCCGTGGACGGCCTGATCCATGTCGACGAGCAAGCTCTCCACCGCACCGTAGGTGGCTGCCCGCGCGGCCCGCACCAGGTCGGAGGTCGCCCGGTCCTCGTTGAGACGGGCACGATACAGGTCCTGCCAGTCGGCGATCTGCGACTGGTGGAGCGCGTCGAACACGTCGCGGGCGGCAGTCGCGAGCTCAGCGTCGCTGAGCCGTTCGGGGTTCCCCTCAATGCCCTGCGCGACCAGGTGCGGATAGGTGTTGACCGAGCGGTAGATGGCACCCAGGCCCTCCACCGCGGCCAGCACCAACGGAAGGCTGCTGCCGGCCAGTAGTCCGCGCAGGGCGGCATCCACCTGGCGCGCGTATTGGCGCAGGCGCACCTTTTTGCCCTCGCTGCCGCCGATGCGGCCACTGTAGGAGCGGGTGGCGATACTGGCTTTCCCTACCGCGGACGCGGCGTCGGTCGGCATTCCGGACACGGGAACCGCGGCCGCCGGCAGCTCGCCGGACACCTCGACCAACCGCACGCTGCCGTCCGCCAGAGCGAGCACGTAGCCGGCATTGCAGAAGCTCGTCGAGCGCAGCAGCGGGTTCAGGTGAAAGCGATCGGACACCTTGACCATCGGCTCGAGGGTATTGGGCACCCGATAGGTGCGCAGGTTGTCCGGCGTGGCGAAGATGACCAGCCCCTTGGCCTGGTAGCGCCAGAAGTCGTCGTCGTCGACCAGATCGTCCAGCTCCTCGGCCAGCGGGCCGACCCGGCGCTTGTCCGCGCCCGCGGCCTCCAGTTGGCTGATCGCTTCCTTCGCCAGATTCTTCAACTGGATGCGGTCCGCGTCGGTATCCAGGGTCACCGGCGTGGTCGGCAGGAACAGGGAGACTGCGATGTCTCCGCGCCAGGCGGCAAGATCGGCATAGTCATCGGCGGTTGGGATATCGAGATAAAGCATGAGGCCTCCGAGCGGGTTCTGGCTGCGTTCTGCGAAATGGCTTCTCGCCTCAGACGACTGTCGGAAAATCCTATACCAAATTGCGAAGGATTTTCGTCCGCCTTCAAGGCGCGCCCGACAGAAAAAAAAACGGCGGCCCAGAGGCCGCCGTTTTTTTTATTTGGAGCGGGAAACGAGACTCGAACTCGCGACCCCAACCTTGGCAAGGTTGTGCTCTACCACTGAGCTATTCCCGCTTTAGAGCCCGTTATTTTACGAGTTAACTTGAGCCTGTCAAGCCCGATGCGCGATTTTTTTGTTCTCCTCGGGGCCGTGGGTGACCTGGCCGGACAGACTCGGCCAGGCGGCGCGCAGGTACAGGACCATGGACCACAGGGTCAGCACCGCCGCGACATACAGCAGGACCAGCCCCAGGCCGTACACCAGCGGACCAAGCATCGAATCACGCAGCAACAGCAGGCAAATGGAGACCATCTGGGCAATGGTCTTGAACTTGCCGACGGCCGAGACCGCGACCTTGGCGCGGGCGCCGATTTCGGCCATCCACTCGCGCAGGGCCGAGACGGTGATCTCACGGCCGATGATGACGATGGCCGGTAAGGCGAGGAGTGTTCGCGCGTCCGCCTGGACCAGCAGGACCAGCGCGACGGCGACCATCAACTTATCGGCGACCGGATCGAGAAAGGCTCCGAGCGGCGAGGTCTGACCCAGACGCCGCGCCAGGTAGCCGTCGAGCCAGTCCGTGAGCGCCGCCGCGCCGAAGGTCATGGTCGCCGCGTAGGGCGCCCAGGGCGCATTGATATAAAACACGGCAACGAACACCGGGATCAGGACGATCCGCAGCAAAGTCAGGAGGTTAGGAGTATTCCACATTCGCAGTCGCACTCAGGGTCCGGGAGTGTCCAGGTGAAAGGCGTCATGGATGCGCGCTGCCAGTTCGCGGCTGATGCCGGCGACGCGCGCGATGTCCTCGACCCCCGCTCGCGCCAGGCCGCGCAGACCCCCGAAGGCCCGGAGCAGTTGTTGCCGACGCTTGGGACCAACCCCGGCGATCTCCTCCAGAACCGAGGCGGTCCGGACCTTGGCCCGCTGTTGGCGGTGGCCGGTGATCGCGAACCGGTGGGCCTCGTCGCGAATCTGCTGCACCAGGTGCATGGCCGGTGAGTCTGGCGGGAGTATAACGGGCGTCCCCTGCCCCAACAACCAAAGCTGTTCGGTACCGGGACGCCGGTCCGCTCCTTTCGACACACCGACCAGCAGGAGGGCACCCAGCCCCAGTTCCTCCATGGCCTGCGCCGCCGCGCCCAGTTGGCCTCGCCCGCCGTCGATGAACACCAGGTCCGGTACCGGATACTCACCGTCCCTGACCCGCGTGTAACGCCGGGTCAGCGCCTGGGACATGGCACCATAGTCGTCACCGGGGACGATGCCCGTGATGTTGAACCGCCGGTAGTCGGAGGTGCGCGGACCGGCGTCATCGAACACCACACAGGAGGCGACGGTGCGCTCCCCCAGGGTATGGCTGATGTCGAAACACTCCATGCGCCGCGGCAGTTCCGGCAGGTCCAGGGCCTCGCGCAGCGCGGTGAGCCGCCGGGCATAGCCGGCCTGACTGCCGAGCCGGGACTTGAGCGCCACCTGCGCGTTGCCCCGCGCCATCTCCAACCAGCGGGCGCGCTCCGCCCGCACCCGCGACTTGATCTGGACCCGGTGCCCGGCCTGCTCCGCCAGGGCCGATTCCAGCAGATCCAGATCGTCCGGCTCGGCTGAACAGACCAGTTCGGCCGGAATTTGCTTGTCCGCGTAAAACTGGGTGAGGAAGCCGGCGATCAGCGTGCCCTCATCGGTCTCCTCCGGTGCCAGGGGAAAGAACGCCTTGTTGCCCAGATTGCGTCCGCCGCGGATGAAGAAGACCTGCACACAGTGGACGCCGCCCTCCTGGGCCGCGGCGATGATATCCAGGTCGCCGCCCTCCCCGCTCACATACTGGCGCTCCTGAATCCGCTGCAGGGTCGCGATCTGGTCGCGCAGGACCGCGGCCCGCTCGAAGGCCAGATCGGCCGCCGCCTGCTCCATCGCGGTGGCCAGTTCGCCGATGACCTCCTGGGTGCGCCCGTCCAGGAACTTGATGGTATAGGCGACATCCTCCGCGTAGACCGCTTCGCTCACCAACCCGACACAAGGTCCGGTGCAGCGCTTGATCTGATACTGCAGGCAGGGCCGCGCACGGGTGCGGTAGAAGCTGTCCTCGCACTGGCGGACGGGAAACAGCCGCTGCAGGAGTTGCAGCGTCTCGCGCACGGCCGAAGCGCTGGGATAGGGCCCGAAGAAACGCCCCGGCCCCTTGCGCGAGCCGCGGTAGAAGGCGAGGCGCGGAAAGGGATCCTGGGTGCTCAGGTGAATGTAGGGATAGCTCTTGTCATCACGCAGCAGGACGTTGAAGCGCGGCTTCAGCGACTTGATGAGGTTGCTCTCCAGCAGCAGGGCCTCGCCCTCGGTGCGGGTGACGGTGACCTCGATGTCCGCGATCTGACCGACCATGACCACCAGACGCTGGTTCAGCGCCCGGCTGAAATAACTGCCGACCCGGCGTTTGAGGTTCTTGGCCTTGCCGACATAGAGGACGGTGCCGGCCGCGTCCAGCATCCGATAGACACCGGGGCTCTGGGGAATCTGCGCCAGCCGTTCGCGCGGGTCCACGGGGGCGCCGACCGGCTCCGGCACCGCATCCAAGTCAGCCGCCGCCATGACCCGTGGCGGCACCGCCCGGCTGATCGCTGATGAGGCCATAGCGGAAGGCCAGCCGGGTCAGATCGACATCGGTATGCACGCCGAGTTTGTCGTAGATACGCTGGCGATAGGTGCTGACCGTCTTGGGACTCAGTGAGAGTGTGTCTGAGATATCCTGCGTGCGTCGCCCGTCCAGGATCATCAGGGTGACCTGAAACTCCCGCGACGACAGCTCGGTGAAAGGGCTGGCCGTCCCACCCTGCCAATCCGCCAACATGCGCGCCTGCGCGACCGTGGAGTCGATGTACGGACGGCCACTGGCCACCAACCGCACCGCCTTCACCAACTCATCGGCCGGACAGCCCTTGGTGAGATAGCCCATGGCCCCGGCCTCGCGCAGTTGGCTCGGAAAGGGATCATCACCGAGCACGGTGAGCGCGATCACCCGACAGCTCGGCAGCAGCCGCAAGAGCCGGCGGGTCGCCTCGATCCCGCCCATCCCGTGGGGCATCTGCAGATCCATCAGACAAATGTCCGGCATCAGTTGCTTCGCCTGCTTGAGCGCCTCCTCGCCGCTTTCGGCTTCGCCGACCACCTCGATCTGGTCCTGCTCTTTGAGGATTAGCCGCAACCCCGCACGAAACAGTGCGTGGTCATCGACGATGAGTACCTTGATCATGGTCGGGTCTCTCGGGGAACGGTTTCGGCAATGCACATCGGCCTGCGGGCGTCCTTATGGTACACAAGGGATGCTGAGGGCTAAACCCATCAACACCGGGGATATCGCGACCTCAGTCAACCCAGACCCGCGCGTTACGGAAGAGCCGCAGCCAGGGCCCGTCCGGCCCCCAGTCGTCCGGCCGCCAGGAATGCTGAACCGTGCGGAAGACCCGTTCCGGATGGGGCATCATAATCGTCACCCGGCCGTCCGCGCTGGTGAGACCGGCAATCCCCTCGGGTGAGCCGTTCGGGTTGGCCGGATAGGTCGCGGCGACCGCGCCGTCATTCTCCACATAACGCATCACCACGCCGGCACGGGCCGCCGCCAACTGCGCGGCATCGCGAAACTCCGCCCGGCCCTCCCCATGCGCAACGGCGATGGGCATCCGTGAACCCGCCATGCCGGCCAACAACACCGAGCGGGAGTCCGGCACCTCCACCAGCAGGGTGCGCGCCTCGAACTGCGCGGAGCGATTGCGCACGAACCGCGGCCAATGACCGGTGCCGGGGATCAGCTCGTGGAGATTGGAGAGCATCTGACACCCGTTGCAGACGCCCAGGGCGAAGGTGTCGGACCGCTCGAAAAAGGCCTGGAACTGATCCCGTGCCCGCGCGCTGAAGAGGATGGTCTTGGCCCAACCCTCGCCGGCCCCGAGGACATCGCCGTAGGAGAAGCCGCCGCAGGCGGCCAGGCCGCGGAAACCGGCCAGGTCGACCCGCCCGGCCATGAGGTCGGACAGGTGCACGTCCACACACGCGAAACCGGCGGCATGGAAGGCCGCGGCCATCTCCAGTTGGCCGTTGACACCCTGATCGCGCAGGATGGCAATCGGCGGCCGTGCACCGCGCTCCAGGTAGGTGAAGGCGATATCGTCTTCCGGATCGAAGGTCAGGATGGCGTTGAGACCCGGGTCCGGGGCCGCAATCCGCGCCTGCGCTTCGGCGACGCACTCCGGATTGTCGCGCAACGCCTGCAGCCGCAGACTGGTTTGCGACCAGCGTGCCTGGAGGCTCGCCCGCGTGGCGCGGTAGACCTCGGTCTGACGCCGGTGGACGCGAATCGCATCGTCCTCGTCCAGGGTGCCGATGACCAGGCTGTCGTCCTCCAGACCATGCTGGGAAAGGATCAACAGGGCCTCATCGGTATCGGCGTGACAGACCTGGAGCACCGCCCCCAGTTCCTCGCTGAACAGGGCCGCCAGGTCATCCGGTCCGACCGGCGCCAGGTCCAGCTCGAACCCGCAACGGCCGGCGAAGGCCATTTCGCACAGGGTGACGAAGAGACCGCCGTCGGAACGGTCGTGATAGGCGAGGATCAGGCCCTCGGCACGCAACTCGGCAAGCGCCTCGAAGAAGCGCCGCAACAGGTCGGGGTCATCGAGATCCGGTACACCATCGCCGAGCGGATCGCCCAGCTGCGCGTAGACCTGGGCCAACGCGGAGCCGCCGAGCCGATTCCGGCCCTGCCCCAGATCGATGAGGATCAGATCCGTGTCGCCCTGATCGGTGCGCAACTGCGGTGTCAACACGGCCCGCACATCGGTCACCGGGGCGAAGGCCGAGCAGATCAGCGACAGGGGCGCGGTCATGGAGCGCGCCGCGCCATCAGGCCCGGACCAGACCGTCTTCATGCTCATGGAATCCTTGCCCACCGGGATGCTGATCCCGAGTGCCGGACAGAGTTCCAGGCCGACGGCACGGACCGTCTCGTAGAGTCGGGCGTCCTCCCCCGGATGACCGGCGGCGGCCATCCAGTTGGCGGACAGCTTGATATCGCCAAGCCGCGCGATGGGCGCCGCGACGATATTGGTGATGGCCTCCGCCACCGCCATGCGCCCGGACGCCGCGGCGTCCAGCAGGGCCAGCGGCGCGCGCTCGCCCAGCGCCATGGCTTCGCCGGTGAACCCCCGATAATCACTGGCGGTGACCGCGCAGTCGGCGACCGGCACCTGCCAGGGCCCGACCATCTGATCGCGCGCCACCAGGCCGGTGATGCTGCGATCCCCGATGGTGATCAAAAAGGTCTTATCCGCCACCGCGGGCAGCGCAAGCACCCGGCTGATCGCCTCATCCAGGGCGATGGCGGCGAGCGCGAGCGGCGTGCGCGGCGGCGTCACCCGTTCCACCTGACGATGCATCCGCGGCGGCTTGCCGAACAGCAGTTGCATGGGCAGATCGATGGGAGCATCACCGAAATGCGCGTCAGTCAGACTGAGATGGTCGCTCGCCAGCGCCTCACCGACGACCGCATAGGGACACCGCTCGCGTTCGCAGATGGCCTTGAAGGTCTCCAACTGCTCGGCGGCGATCGCCAGACAATAGCGCTCCTGGGCCTCGTTGCTCCAAATCTGCATCGGTGTCATGCCCGGCTCGGCAGTGGGCACCAGCCGCAACTCGAAGCGGCCACCGCGCCCGGCGTCGTGCACCAGTTCCGGCAAGGCGTTGGACAGCCCCCCGGCGCCCACGTCGTGGATGAACAGGATGGGGTTGGCCTCGCCGCGCGCCCAGCAGCGATCGATGACCTCCTGACAGCGGCGCTCCATCTCCGGGTTGGCGCGCTGCACCGAGGCAAAATCCAGATCCGCGGCCGAACTGCCCGAACTCATGCTGGACGCCGCCCCGCCGCCCAAACCGATCAGCATCGCCGGTCCGCCGAGCACGACCACGGGTGTGCCGGCCGGCACCGGCCGCTTGGCGATGTGCTCGGCGCGGATGTTGCCGATACCGCCCGCCAACATGATCGGTTTGTGGTAGCCGCGCGGCTCCGGCGCACCGTCCGGCCCCGGCACCGACTGTTCATAGGTCCGGAAATAGCCGGCCAAATTGGGCCGCCCGAACTCGTTGTTGAAGGCGGCGGCTCCGATGGGTCCGTCCAGCATGATCTCCAGCGCCGAGCAGATTCGCTCGGGCCGCCCGTGATCCTGCTCCCAGGGCTGTTCGAAGCCCGGAATGCGCAGATTGGAGACCGAAAACCCGCACAGACCGGCCTTGGGCCGGGCGCCGACCCCGGTGGCACCCTCATCGCGAATCTCACCGCCCGCACCGGTGGCGGCCCCCGGATCCGGAGCGATCGCGGTCGGGTGGTTGTGGGTCTCCACCTTCATGAGAATATGGATGGGTTCTTCGTGCTCACCGTAGACCCCGGTCTGCGGGTCCGGCAGGAAGCGCCGTCCGTCCCACCCCGTCATCACCGCGGCATTATCGCGGTACGCGGAGAGCACGCCGGCAGGCGCCGACTCGGTGGTGTGGCGGATCATCCGGAACAGCGAGTGGGACTGACGCAATCCGTCGATGGTCCAATCCGCGTTGAAAATCTTGTGGCGGCAGTGCTCCGAGTTCGCCTGGGCGAACATCATCAGCTCCACATCGGTCGGATCCCGTCCGAGCGCCAGAAAGCTCGTCGTCAGATAGTCGATTTCATCATCGGACAGGGCCAGGCCGAGTTCACCATTGGCGCGCACCAGGGCGGCGCGTCCGCCGACGCGCAGCCCCACGCGCGTGAGTGGGCGTGGAACCGTGTGCGCGAACAGGCGCTGCGCATCCGCCGGATCGTCCAGGACGGTCTGCGTCATGCGATCGTGCAGCAGGGCCGCCGCCCGCGCGCGGTCCGCCGCGGTCATGGCCGGCTGATCCAAGTCCAGGTAGAAGGCGCTCCCCCGCTCCAGCCGACGTACCGCCGCGAGCCCGCAATTGGCCGCAATATCCGTCGCCTTGGACGACCAGGGCGAAATGGTTCCGGGTCTGGGGACCACCAGGATCAATTGTCCGACCGGTGCCTGACCCGGCAGACTCGGGCCGTAGCTCAGCAAACGTTCCAGAACCCCGAGTTCGGCGGGATAAAGCGGCCGGTCGAGATCGGCGAAGTGCACGAATTCGGCATACAAGGTCACGGGCCTGCCGAGCACCGCGGCAATCCGCCCCGCGAGCTGACTGAGTCGAGAATCCGGGAGCGTAGGGGCTCCGCGCAGGACGAGCATGGTGAGCTCCCAATCGATGAGCGGGACCAGAGGATGGCAGAGTCGCGATGATAACCGAAGCAGGCGGACGCGCGATGCACCGCGGCGCGCGGCCGGGCATCGGACTGACGTACCCTGAGGTACCCTGAGGTACCCTGGTGTGGCCAACAACTCCGATTCAGACGATCAAGACAGGTTTGCGACGTGCACGCAGCGCATAGCCGGCCAAGTAATCGGTGTAGGCTTGGGCCGGCTCCAGAACCCAGCCGTTGTACGGCTGCGCATCCCCTGGACGCGCATGGCGCGGCGGGGCGTCTTCACTCAGCGTGAGCCGCAGCAGGGCCGACGCCCCCACCACGCGCACATCGGGCCGCACCTGGGAGTCGGACGCCCATTCACGCAGCCTGGGACCAATCGCCTCGAGAATCCACACGGCGCGCACATATTCAGCCAGAGCACCCATCAGCAGCAACCGCTTGTACTCGACCTCCGGATTGAAACCGGCGCGCCCGTGAGCGGCCGTGCCGCCCAATTCGTCCCGGCCGTCGAGATAGACGAAGAGATCGTGCAGGGACTTCCAGGTTCCGGGCAGCGCCGACTCCCCGCTGCGGACAGCAGACTCCACCGCACTCCCCAACCCTTTGAAGAGTTGGCGCAGCACCCACTCCCGGTAGACCCCGAAGCTCGCCTGGCCGGCATAACGGGGCTGCCCCAGGTCCACCAGCAGGCGCTGGAGATTGCCGCACCAGGAGCAGATCACGCGCTGTTCCGGCGTGAGCGACCCGGTCAGGGCCGGGGCCTGGTTCGTGGTCCCGGCCGACGGGGTGAACCCACCCGCGTCGCGGGGCCGCCCGGCACAGAAACCGGACCGGGGACCAACGGATTGGATGGCATCGACTTCATCCTTCAGGTCACGGAGCATGGCGAGGCGCAACTCCGGCGCGATGACCTGGTCACGAATCTGGTACAGCGCGAGCAAGGCGGGCGGCGGTGCGGCGCGCGCTTCGCGCGGGTGCGGCCATTCGAGCGAGGCGGTCATGGCCGCGCCCCGGGTGCCGCCGGCACCGCGACGGGGGGTGCATGAGGGGCTTCCGACCGACTTCGGGACACCATACGGCGGCCGGGAAAAACGCGCCGATCGGAATTCATGGGGGCACCCATTCTTATGATTGTTCGCGGGCTCAGGCGTCTATCACAGGCACTGCACACCCTGGCACCGCCTGACCCTATGAGTCTGGACGACTCCCCCCGGTCTCTCAAGGATGACTCCTTCGAACTGCGACCGGCGTCACAGGAAAGCCGCGGATCCGCGGCTGTCGCACCCGCGCGGCCGGCAGCACGGCGAATACGGCGAAGTCCATTGGGTTCGCGTCCTCACCTTGAGTTTGTCGTCCCAACCCCAAGCATTGCCCGGTCACTCACCCACCGGACCGCCCCATGCCAGACGACTTCACCCCCCAGAACGCACTCGAACACCGACTCATCGCCGCTCAGGAAGGCCGGATCCCGCCCGAGGAATTCATCGCGACCCTGGTGGGTTCGGAGGTCTTCATGCCCGTTTATGAGAAACACCGGATCGGCGGACTCCAGACTCAGCAAGCCGCCCAACCGCTCACGCTCACCGGGGAGGACGGTAACGAGATCCTGGTCCTCTTCACCAGCCCGGAGCGGGCCAAGGGCTTCGTCAAGGACTATCCGGGCTACGGCGGCGGGCTGGTCGCGGACTTCACCTGGATACTGGAAAAACTTGGCATCGGCTATGCCATCAGCCTCAATCCGGGCCTCCCTGTCGGCATCGACTTCGAGGCCCAGGATGTGGCCCAGATCGCGGGTAGAGGACGGCCGAACTGAGCGCAGCGTCACTCAAGCCGGAGCCCGATTCCACCCTAACTCCAGCGGATCGGCCGGATTCACGTGGTCCATGAAGGGCAAACACCGGTCGCTGTGGGTGATCTGATAGACCAACCCCATCCAGTTGCCGATCACGCCCTCCGCGGTATCGTGCCAAGTGTTGTCGAGACGGAAGACGATGTGGTCCTCGGGCAGGCGCGGCGGTTCACGGCCGGCGGCCAGGGCCGCGCGGACGCGCTGCGCGTGCTCATCGAGAATAGCCTGGGACTGCACGGTGAAGTAACCCTCAGGGAAGGGTGGATAGTCGCGCCGCGCGCCGGCCGCGAAGCGGTTGACCTCGCGCTTGTACTCTTTGAGCAGCGAGATGGTGTCGTATTCCGGGTGTCCCTGGAAGAGGACCTGACGAATCCCGTCGGCGCTGACCGCCAGATGGACCCCGGCCCGCTCGCCCTCCACCAGCACCCGCAGTCCGGCAGCGTCGAATTGGGCGCGGCTGATCTCATTGAAACGCGAGTGGGGAACATCAAACAAGGTGTTGACGTTGCCGACCAAGGGGTGGGCGCGATTGACCACCCGATGCGGGAAGACCCCCCACCGTTTCTCGCCCAGCGGCTCCCGGCGTTGTCCGTAGCGAAACTGGAGCACTGCATGGGTCGCGAGACAGGAGCACAGGGTGGAACTGACGTTGTTCCAAGCCCAGTCCACGACCTCGATCAGCGGCCCCCAGAAAGGTTCAGCGGACAGATCCGGGCCGGTTACATTGGCGCCGGTGATGATCAGCGCGTCCAGCCCCTCGGAGCGGATCCGCTCGAAGGTGCTGTAGTAACGCTGGATATGGGCGCGCGCCGGCTCCGCCCGCGCCAAGGCATCCAGGGTGAAGGGGTGCACGTAGAACTGGGCGATCTGATTGCTGTGTCCAATGAGCCGGAAGAACTGACGCTCGGTCGCCTCCAACGCGGCGTCGGGCATCATGTTCAGCAGGCCGATGTGCAGTTCCCGAATATCCTGCTGAGCGGCCCGCACCGGGTCCAGGATCTGGTGACCGGCAGCCCGCAGGTGGCTGAAGGTGGGAAGTGCGTTATGGGCAACGATAGGCATGGCGGCGGCTCACTGAAGGGGATCGACTCAGGTCTGGAGGCGGTGATTCCGTGACGGATCGCGTCCGTGAATGCTCAGCCCCGGCTGGATCAACCGGCGTCCGTCGGCACGCTATCCGCACGCTCGATCGCCCGTTCCAGGAGATCCAGGAAATCCTCTTCGTCGCGGATCAGCGCCACTTCCTCCGAGGAGACCGTGTAACCATGGGGGCGCGCAATCGCCTCGTAACGCGGCACCCGCGAGTGGAACAGGCGGGGGAATACCCAGCGGGTGAAATCATCCGGATCGATCTCGGCCACGTACTCGAGCCCCCGCGCCGGCAGGTATTCGGCAAGCGCGGCGCTCAAGAACTCCGGCCGATAATACAGCGGCTTGGGGTCCGCCTGAGCACGTTTGATCAGTTTGATTTCATCCGCCTCGGGCACCCGGATGTACAGGATCAGGCTGTGCTGGGCGAGTAACGAGATGACCCGCGGTTCGTCCAGTTCGCACAGGCTGCCGCCCACATCGTTGACCAGGTTGGCGTAGCCGTAAATCTCCTGCGCCTTGCGGATGAAGTCCGGCACGTCGAACATGGCGGCGATCTCCGCCTCACGGTAGAGCGCCTGGCGGCGGTTGAACTCGGCGAGCGGCAGACCGCCGAGTTCCGGGTTACCCAGCTTGCCGACGAAACTCAGGACCGGGCCCAGATCGTTCACCTTGATATTGTTACGCATGAAGATCCAGTCGCTGCGCAGCAGATCGCGCAGGAAGGGATCGCGCATGGCATGGGCCTTGATCAGGTCGAGGATGTGCTCGTCCAGATAACGGGTACCGATGCGGTAGTCTCCGGAATAATGGAACCAGTCGCTGCGCCGCAACAGGGCGGACAGAAAGGTCTTGCCGACCCCGGACATGCCGAGCAGGGTGACACACTTGTGAGGCCAGACTCGGAATTCCTCGACGGTAAACTTCATAGGGCTGCTTCGCGTGGGTGGATGGCGCCGTTGACCGCAAAGGCACGGCGGTGCTCAAGCAGCAGAATGGTAATGCAGGGCGGCCGTGGCTGACCAGGGATAGGGTGACCATGCCCGTCCGCTCAAAAAAAAGCCCCCGGAGGACCGGGGGCGGCAGGCTCAGGGAAGGACGATCAGTTCCGACTCAGACTCAATGCACGCTCCGGCCGCGCGAAGTTGTGGCAGGCAGCGCAGTCCTTCTTCTTGTCCTGCACGTGACGGTTGTGCACCGAGGCGAAGGCACGGCCCTCGGTTTTGTTGCTGTGGCACTGACCACAGATGGCATCCAAATTGCCGTTGAGTGTGGTCACGCGGGTGCCGATGACGGCGCTCGGAGCGGTGCGCAACCCATAGCCCAGATCCTTCATGACCATCCGCGCCGGTCCGCCGGTGAGCGCGGCATGGCAGGAGCCGCAGCCCGCGTTCTTGCCGCCCAGCGCGTTGTCCTCGGGCTCGACCCCGTGGTTGATGGTCTGATAGGTAAAGACCGGAACCGTGGTGGTGCGGGGCGGCATTTCCAGCGCACCGGGGACACCACCGCAGACCGTACTGGTCGCCGCGTTCGGTTCATCCAAACCCAGACCCACCGCGACCGCGCGGCAGAAGCTGCCGGTGCGGAAGAACTCGAAGGTGGAGTGTCCGACGAAGCTATTGGTGCTGTCGTTACGCGCCAGCTTGCCCCAGTGCTGCTTCATCGGGTAGAGCTTGGCCGTGCTGCTCGCCACGTCCCCGTTGGGCATCCCCAAGGCATAGGCAGGCTGCCCGGGCGCAAGGCCGCGATAGAAGTTCGCCGCAAGTGTCGTGTCCAGGGGCACCGTCGGCACGCCGGCGAGCGACTCCTCCAGGTAAACCACTTCGGATGTGCCGTCGAACCAGGTGTAGCTGGGAATCAGCGAGGCACTCCCGAGACCGCCCTTGTCCTCGCGGGGCAGCCAGCCGCCGCGTCCGTTACAGGCCGAATCGGACGGATGCGGGTCCTGCCAGTCACGGGCGATCTCGGTACCAACCGCCGCCTTGGCGTAGGAGGGGATATGACAGGTCTGGCAGGCGACTTTCATGGCGTGCTTGTCTTTGCTGGAGCCGGTGGTGGCGCTGTAGTCGCCATGGGGCCGGCTTGAATGACAACCGCCGGTCTCGCAGGTAAAGCGCTCGGGCACGTCGTTAGCCCGCAGGTCGAGACCGCGCCCACGAACCCGGTGGCTCTCGCCATTGGCGCCGGTCGCGTTGTGGCAATCGGAGCAGGTCAGGTCGGCGCCCGCCGGGCTCATGTGCAGGTCCACCGTGACCGTCGGATTGATGTTCTCCTTCGACAGATCGCCGCGTTTGGCACCATCGGCCCCGGCTGCCCCGGCATGGCAATTGAGGCAGGACTGGCGGGTCGTGGCATGGACGTTCTGCGCCGCCGCCAGGGTGGTCAGCGGCATCGGGGTCATGGGCACCGATGCGGGGAGCGTGTCGCTGCCGGCCGGTTTGAACAGGAAATCGCCGGCCAGGCTGACGTTCGGAATGCCCTGGAACCCGGTGCGCACCAGGGTGTCGCCGTCGGAGCGAACCAGCTTGCCCGCGGCGTCCTCGGTCAGATTGAGCAGGCTGAAGCTGCTGAAGCCCTGCCCACCGGCAGTCCAGTCCGGAAAGCGCTTGTAGACCTCCTGATGGCACATGAGACAGTCGATATTCGCCAGTTGGACAGTGGCCTGCGCGGACCCGACGGGCAAGTCTTCAAACAGCGACTGCGCCATCGGGAAGCGCCCATTGCCCACATGGCAGCCGGCGCAGGTGAAGCGCGGGGAGTTCTCGTGCGTGCCGCAGTAGGTATTCAGGCCGGTCGCCACCAGGTCGCCCGCCGCCTTGGCCGGCCGCTCGCCGGCCGCCGCGAAGTTGGTCGGGATATTGGTGACATTGGGGAAGGCGCCGCCCTGCTGGTAGTGAACCGAACCGTGCATATCACGCGCCTCGCCTTCATGGCAGGCGACACACACCGCGGGTCCGGTATAGGCCGTGATGCTGCAATGCTCCGCGATCGGCGCGGTGCAGGCAACCGGTGCCGTGATGGTCGCGGTGGTGGTGGACGCGGCCGAGGTCCCGCCCCCGTTGTCCGTGACGCGGAGAGATACCGTGTAGGTCCCTGCCGTCGTGTAAACATGGCTGGGATTGGCCTCGGTGCTGCTGGTGTTGTCGCCAAAGGACCAGGCGTAAGCGGAAATCGTGCCGTCCGAATCGCTGGAGCCGGCACTACTGAAGCTCACGGCGATGCCCGTGGTACCGCTGTAGGGGCCGTTGACATTGGCAATCGGAGCGATATTACCCGGCGCCTTGGGCGCGCAGGTGGACGGCACGCTGCTGACATTGCGCTCGGCCGTCTGCCCGTCCGCTTGGATGACACGCACCCGGCAGGGAACGGGGCTTGGTTGCCTGGCGGCGATGTTCCAGGCGCCGGTCGAGGTGCTGGTGACGTTACCCAAGATCTGGGCTGGGTTGAAGGCGTTGACCAGCGTCACTTGAGTCCGTGGCGTGCCCGCCCCAATGACCCGCACCAAGGTATTTTGGTTACTCCAAGCCGCGCTGCTGATGCTGAGAACGGCCGCGGCCGCGGTCTGCATCCAGACCGGAGCAAGCCCCGCCAGGCAGAGTGTCGCAATCAGGAGACTCAGACTCCATGGGCGCCACCGGGATCGCTGTTGTGCTGTTCGTGGTGCGCGCTGGACGCGCAACGGTTTGGGGGTCGTCATGGGGGACTCCTCTCATTCAGGTGCGGGCTGGAACCTCCGTGGATCACCGGACAAGTCCTCCTGAAGATGAGCCCAACAAGACCAGCGGTCGGTGTCGGGCAAGGCCGGCTGTCGCACCAACGCTACCACCAGGCGCCTTAAGAGATCCTTAAGCCTAATGGCGAATGTGGTTTGACTCTGGCGGGCGCGGGGAAGATCAGATCCACACGCAGGCCTGTACCGTTCTCGCCGTCATCCAAGGTGATCCCAATACCGTAACGGTCGCAGATCCGCCGCACGATGGCGAGCCCGAGCCCCGCGCCAGGCTCGGCCTGGCCGGCGGGCCGGTAGAAGCGGTCGAAGACCCGTTGCCGGTCGCCGACCGGGATACCGGGACCGGAGTCAGTCACCCGCAACAGCAAGTGCTCGCGCTGCCAAAGGACCGCAACCCGGACCTGACCTCCGGGGGGCGTGTATTTGATCCCGTTCTCGATCAGGTTGCCGACCAGCACCTCCAGGACCGTCGCCGGGACCGGAACCACACAGGGATCGGCGTCCGGCAGCACGGCGGTCAAGCCAATCGTCCGCGCACCCGCGGCAGCCTGTCGGTCGGTCACCGCCCGCGCCGCGGCCTTGGCAAGCGAGGCGAAACCGCGCTCACTCACGCGGTGAACGTCATGTCCGTCGTCCTGGAGGCGCGCCAGCGTCAGGAGTTGCGCGATCAGATGGGTTGCGCGATCCACGCCCTGGATCAGTTGCTCGAGCGCCGCGCTGCGCTCATCCGGTGTGGTGCTGCGCTGAGCGATCTGGGCATAGGTGCGGATGATCGTAAACGGGGTACGCAACTCGTGTGAGGCATCGGCGGCAAAGCGCCGCTCGGTGGCCAGCGTCTGATGGAGACGCTCCATCAAACCGTTCAGGGCCTCGGTCAGCGGTCGAATCTCCGTCGGGACACTCTGCCCATCGATCGGTTCAAGGCGCTCGGCCGAACGCCGTCCGATGTCGCGCGCGACCCGCTGCAACGGGCGCAGGCCATCGCTCACCGCCCACCAGATGAGGAACACCGTCAAGGGCAGCGACCACAGAATGGGCTGCAATGCGTGGATCGTCAGAAACCGGATCATCTCCTGGCGGATCGTATAATTCTGAGCGACGAACACGACTTCTCCGGGCACGGCGCCGGGAAGACCAAAAACCCGCCACTGAGCCCCACCAATGGACTGATCCGAGAACCCGGTGGTCGGCGCCAGGGGCTGCGCTGGTGCGGCACCGAAACTGGCGATGAGTCGATCCCCTTGCCAGCGCTGGAAACTTAACTTGAACTCATAGGGATGACCCACGGGCGACAGTTTTTGGGGGGCAGCAGCGGCGACGGACAAAGGGCCGACCAGGGTCAGTTCATGCAGCACCCGGGCCGTCTGCGCCAACTGGGCATCCAGGAGTTCCGCGATCTCATGACCCGATCGATCAAGCGAAATCAGGGCCACCGCGACCCAGACCATGACCCAGATGCCCAGCAGCGCAAGCAGCAGCCGTCGGCGAATCGACCTCATGACCCTGAGATGCAGACCAGTTGGTAACCAACCCCGCGCACCGTGAGAATCCGCTCCCGGCCGAGTTTGCGCCGTAAGTTATGAATATGAACTTCCAGCGAGTTGCTTTCGACTTCGCCCTGCCAGCCGCGGGCCGCGGCCTCAAGTCTGGCGCGCGTGACCACGCGGTCGGGGTTCGCGATCAATGCCTCCAACAGCGTGTACTCCATCGGTGAGAGCGCCAGCGCCCGTCCGCTTAAGGTCGCCGCGCGCTGAGTGGTATCCAGGGCCAGATCCCCGACCTGCATGACCGGCGCGGGATGACCACGACCACGGCGAGCAAGCGCCCGCAGTCGCGCGCTCAACTCGTCGAGATCGAAGGGCTTGACCAGATAGTCATCGGCCCCTGCATCCAGGCCGGAGACCTTGTCGGCGGTGGCATCGCGGGCGGTGAGGATCAGCACGGGCAGGACCGACCCCGCGCGCCGGATCTCACGCAAGAGCGAGAGCCCGTCGCGACCGGGCAGGCCTAGGTCCAAAATCAGCAGGTCGAAGTACTCCAGACTCAGGGCGTGCAGGGCGGGCTCCGCGGCCCGCACCCAATCCGCCGCAATGCCGTCCTGGGCCAGCCCGGTGCGCAGCCCAGCCCCCAACAGCGGATCATCTTCGACGATCAGGACGCGCATCGCAGTTGAAGGGAATCATCCGCCGGATGCACAATGTGCGGTTCGGTCAGGCGTAACCGTCCACCCCATCGCGAACCACGGAACCGGCCAGGCGACGAACCCATTCAACGCGGCGGCATCCCTTGCTGCCGATGCTGGGCTTGGGCCGCAGTGAACTCCTGGGGATCGACCCGACCGTCACTGTTGCTGTCAATGGCACCGAAGGTCGGGGCATTGGCCAGGTTACGCATCGGGTAACCTTGTTGTGCCCGCTCCTGGATGCGCTTGCCCTTCGCCTCATTGAACTCCTGCTCGGTGAGGCTGCCGTCCCCGTTCAGGTCGAAGTCGGCGAAAGACGGCATGTTGCGGCCCATGCCGGGTCCCATCCCCATGCCAGGCCCGCCCGCCCCCATGCCGGGGCCGGCGCCAGGTCCCATGCCGCCGCCCGCCCCCGGCCCCATCCCGCGTCCCTGCATACGCGCCTGCTGCGCCTGGGCGAACTCATCCGGCATGAGTTTACCGTCACCGTTCAGGTCGAACTCCGCAAAGGTCGGTGCATTGGCGGCCCCGCGCATCGGAGCACCGGCCGCCGCTCGTGCGGCCATGCGCTGCGCGTGGGTCGTCTCGAACTCCTGCTGCGTCACGACGCCATTGCCGTCCTGATCGAACGCCGTGAACGGCATCGGACCACGCGGCGGCTGATTTGCCGTCTGTGCGTTCAGCAGCGGGGCCGCGGCTGCCAGGGTGAGGGTCAGGGTCAAGGTGCGGGTCAAGTACTTCATCATTCACCTTCGTCACTCTATAGCGAACGGTTTTGAGTTTTCGGTTTTTCGTTTTTCGTTAAGGATTATCGAACAACGGGTTACGAAAAACGAGAAACGCGAAACCAACAACGACGGATATCCATGGTACATCGTCTGGCTGGCCTGCCGTGTCCGCCGCGCGGACCGGAGCCACCCAAGGGTTCAAACTCACACTATCGAACGACAACGCCGCGGCCATCCGTCGCCGACCTGCCGACGGCAAGGCGCCGGTCAGCGGACCAGCCGATCAGTCGTCATCGTCGTCCTGCTCATCGGAGTCGTGCTCTTCCCGTGAGTGTTGGTCCGCGCGATCGTCGCCTTCGTCGGCCTCCCGACCTTCCCGACGCCCGTCGGCGTGCTCAGCGTCCTCGGCGTCGCCGCCCCGGTGGCACTCGACACAGTTCTCGTAGTCACGGATACCCTCCTCCAGATGTTCCTCGCGAATTCCGGAACGGGTGTGCTCATGACAACCGTAGCAGGTATAACGACTATAGTCGTTGCCGACATGGCAGGTGTTACAGGTTGCCTGATGGTCACCCGTTAGACTGAACAGGCCCTTGTGGTCAAAGGTCGCGGGGGTCCAGGCCTCTTGGACATGGCACTGACCGCAGTTGCCGACGTTGCCGACGACGCCTTGATGCATGCTGTCCAGCGGGGCCTGGTGACAGCCGCTGCACTGATCGCGGCGGGCGACTTTGAGCAGTTCGTGGGAGAACCGACCGATGGGGTGAAAGGCCTGCACGCCTTTGTGATCGCTGTGACAGGCGACACAGTCTTGCTCGGTCAAGTCCTGATGAAACGGGGGAAACTTCAGCTCGTCGGCGATCGACACACCCTTGGTGGTCACCAAGCCGATCTCAGCCGGCTTGTGACACTTGACACACTGGCCGGGGGTGCTGCCGATGAAGGGCTGATGGCAGGCAAAGCAGTCGGTCGCAAAAGCCCGGTGGGCCGGCATGACCTGGCCGGGCGCGACCATGTGCTCAGGCCAAACCACCGCAATCAGTAACAGAACCACCAGATTGGCGGCAACGAGAACGAAAACGGCGCGCTTGTTCATTGCCACTGCCAAAAAAGAAAAATGCTGAAGATGTGCGCGAATCCCAGCACGCCGAAGGCCAGCGTGATGGGGAAATGCACCGTCCGCCATTGCTTCATCACGTCCACCGTCACCGCGTCCCAAAAGACTTCCCGGTCAACCTCAGCCGCGGCATCCCCGTGCCGGATGTGGAACTCCCGTTTTTCGCTCAATTGGCGGCGTGAGCGGCCGAGCAGATATTGCCCGGTCATCCCGCTGGCCAGGGTGACCAGCATGGCCAGCAGCGCCAACCAGGGGAGGATCGCGTAGACATGGACACCGGCGTGAACCAGGATCATCAACGCCCCCACCCAGGTGAAGACCTCGTGCAGTTGCAGCAGGGTCTTCGGGTTGCCGGAGTGGATCAGCTTGCGCTTGCGCATGGAATAGAAGAACGACAGCAGGATCAGGATGGTTCCGGGGATACCCAGATAGCGGCCGATCCAATAGAGGCCGTAAGCGTGCAATAAGGCATCAGTGATCGCGGTCGCGACGATCAGCGACCCGAACATCAGGACGAACGGCAGAACTTCCTTACGAAGAATGGAACGATTCATCTTGGACTCTAGAGCGCCAGGGTTAGATCGGTCTTCGGGATCGAAATGCAGAGCAGACAGTGGCCTGGCTTGACGTCCGCATCGGGCTGCTGTCGATAGGCCACCTCACCGGCTTCGATCCGTGTCTCACAGGTGCCGCAACTGCCCGCCCGACAACCCGAGTCGACGGGGATGCCCTGGCTTTCGGCGAGGTCCAGCAGCGAGCCGGCGCAACCGTCCCAGGCGGCGGTCTTGCCGGAACCGCTGAAGCGCACGGCGACCGGGTTGATCACCGCCGCCGGACTCGGCGCCTGACGCTGGTTCAACGATGCCGGCCCGAAAGACTCGTAATGAAGGTCCGCCGGCGCCACGCCCTGGGCCTCGAGAGCGGGTACCAAGGACTCCATCATCGCCGGCGGGCCGCAGACGTAAAATTCATGGCGGCCAAACCGCAGGGTTCGCCGCAGCAACTCGAGGTTGACGAAGCCCTGATGCTGGTAATCCGTCCCCAAGCGATCGTCAGGCCGCGGCTGCGAATAGCACACCTGGAGATGAACATTGGCGTGGGCCTTGCTCAGCGCTTCCAGATGTTCCTTCATGATGTGCTCGGCGCCATTGCGAACGCCGTAGAACAGCCAGATCGCGCGCGGATCGGCGCGGTGGGTCAAGGTGTTCAGGATGCTGAGCATCGGGGTCATGCCAATTCCGCCGGCGATCAGCACGATCGGAACAGCGCCGTCCTCGGTCAGATAGAAGTGACCGGCCGGGGCGCGCGCCCAGAGCCTGGCGCCCTCCTGGAGTTGGTCATGAAGGTAGTTCGAGATGACGCCCGGCGGCAGGTCCGACCGACCCGGGGGCGACGGGACCCGCTTGACCGAGATGCGGTAGCAGTCGGGGCGCGGCCGATCCGACAGTGAATAGCACCGCACCAGGGTCTTGGGCGAACCGCCGGCAGGGTCAGGCACTTCCAGCCGGAAGGTGAGATACTGACCGGGCCGGTACGGCGGCAGGCTCCCGCCGTCGACTGGGACCAGGTAGAAAGAACACACTGCACCGCCCTCGTCCTCAACGACGCGCCGGTCGATCCGGAACTCCCGATAGCCGGACCAGGCCGCAGCAGACACATCCGCCGCAACCAAGGCAGATCCAGCGTCAGGAAGCGGCCTGGACGCGGCCGGAGCCCCCCCAGCCAGCTCGCCTGATTGATCCAGAGCCCGGAAGCGGGCCCGCTGGCGCTGCCACCCGAACAAACCGACGGCCGCGACCTGGGCCAGGATAGCCGCGGTGATCAGAAGTACCAGCGTTGCGTTTGACATGATGCGTATCCCGCGAGACTCTCGCCCCGCTCAATCTTCTCGGCAATCGACAGCGCCCCCTGCCGAAACCAGTCGGCAGCATGGCGCACGCCGACACACCGCCGCGCAACAGGCAAGGCGGCCAGGTCGGTAGCAGGCGCAACAGACCGCGACCGGATGCCAGGCTAACAGTGGGCGCCTGACCGCGGCCTGTGCGGGGTTGTCAGCGAATCGTCAGTTTTGAGTATCCGCGATGGCGACCTGCTGGTGGTCGACCGCGCACGTAAGGCAAGCCGGGATCGATCCTGATCCGGCGGTTGACCCATAGGGGACACATTACGACTTTTGGCTAAGGTGATTTCCGGGAAATGATCTACCGATGTCCAGGGGCGACTTAAGTCGCCCTTACCTGACAGCAGGGGCAAAAGCACGTTTACTTTGTCGATGCCGCGCATTTTGTACTGCAACCTTTTCTCGGT
>CAYYAY010000079.1:0-28758 GCA_964470155.1 uncultured Lamprocystis sp.
AGACCGGACGCGGAGCGCCCGCACGACACTCCCACGCTGGAGCGTGGGAGCGAGAGAACGCTGGAGCGTGGGAGCGAGCAACAATTTACGGAAGTTGTTTTACAATTAAACAAAAATTGCGCGGTTTTACCGCAGATTCCGGCCAAGTTGTTTCGCATTCTAACGAATCTTGGTGGAAATTGTTGAGTTATTGTTCAACAACAAGAAATCAAGGGGACAAGGATTCAAGGCTGCGCGGGGGCGAACGCACGCAACGAAACCCGAGGCGCTCGTACCGGAACGTGGGCGCGTACCAGTACCGGGACGCCGAGCGCAGAAGCCAGGGCATGTAGGAGAAGGAGCCGCCGCGGACAGCCCGCAGACGGCACGACCCGCTGTCCTCCAAGGGGTCGGCGCGCGGTTGGCCGGCACGCTCCTGGTAGGCCGATTCACTGTAACAGTCGCGGGTCCACTCCCACAGGTTGCCATGCAGATCGGCGAAGCCGAGCGGATTCGGCCGCTTGCCGTCCACCGGGTGCGCCTCGTACCCGCTGTTGCCGCCGAACCAGGCGTAGTCGCCCGCGGCGTCGGCCTCGTCGCCCCAGGACCAGGCGGTGCGGCTGCCGGCGCGGGCCGCGTATTCCCATTGCGCCTCGCTGGGCAGGTTGCCGTCGGGAAGTGCGCGGCAGCTGCGAGCCGCGGTGTCCCAGTCGACCTCGGCGGCCGGCAGCGTGGCGCGGTCCGCCGCGGGGGCGGCGGCCGCCGTCAGGGCGGCGTGCTGCGCCGCGGTGGTCTCGGTGCGGGCGAGCGCAAAGGCGTTGAGCAGTACCGGGTGGGCCGGGTCTTCGTCAGCCCATACGAGATTTTTCTCGAAGGCCGCCCGAGCCGCTTGCAGGTCGCCGACCGCCTGCCAGTCGGCGTCGTCAAGCGTCGTGCCCAGTCCCTGCTCCAGGGTCTGCCGCAGCCGGGCGTTCTGCTCCTCCCCCAGGGTGCCGATAGCGACCCGTGTCGTCGGGGTCAGGGTGGCCGCGTCAACGCCGAGGGCGGTGGCGGCCAAGGTCGGCAGCCGGCGCTCCACCAGCCCGTCCGCGCCCATGGTGAAGGTGCCGGGACAGAGGGTCAGGAACTCCATCTTGGTGCCGCCGGCGAGATCGATGGTCTCCCGCTCGAGGCCGCCCCACAGGCGCGGCGTGCCGGCCAGCACGCGGATGTCGGCGACCGCGGGGTCCGGGCGCTCCCGCGGGTCGGCGGGGTCGAGCAGGCCCTGCACCCGCGTCCGCAGGTGGTCGGCTAGGCCGGCATAGTTCGCGTGGATCAGGGCGCGGTGCGCACCCAGGGGCGGCGGGTCCGACTCGCCCGGCTCCGCTCCCGGCGATCGCGGGGTGAAAAAGAGCCACTGGCTATCGGCGACGAACGACCAGCGCGCGGCCAGGGTGCGCGCCGCGGCGGCCCAGTCCGGGCCGATGAGGGCGAGGTCGGCGGCGCCGCTGTCCAGCAGTTGGATGGCGAGTTGGCGGGCGCCGCTGTTGTTGTCCGCCGCGGGATACTGCCAGGGGTCGGCGGCGATCACCGCCACCACCAGGTCGGGCCAGTCGGGCGCACAGGCGCGGATCGGCTCGGCCAGGGTGCCGGCGTGCAGCAGCACGGTGCGCTCCGGGGCATCCGGCGGGCCGGCGGGGGCGAGGTTGAGCCGGCGCGGGTCGGCGGTCGCGGCCCACAGGCGGGCGCAGGGATCGGGCGCGGCGGCGGCCGGCGCCGCACCGCTCCAGCACCAGTGGAGGCTGAGCCGCTCGCCGGGGCGCAGCGGCGCGGCGGCGGCGATTTTGCGCGAGGCGGCGTGCACTTGGCCGCCGTCTTGCGTGACCAGGGTCTGGGCGCGGAAGGCGGTGCGCGCCGCGGCGTCCAGCCGGTCGGCCAGCGGCTCGGCAATGGGCGCCAGTGCGGGATGGGCCGGGATCAGGATGCGCGCCCCGGCCCAGAGCGCGGCCCCGGCCAGCAGGCCGAGGGCGAGCCGGACCTCGAACCCGAGCCGCGGGCGCTGGCCGGGGGCGAGCTTGGCACCGGCAAAACCCATTCGGTACAACCGGGTGAGCGTGGTGCCGCGGGGCTCGCCGCGCCGCTCGCGCAGCGCTATGGTTGCCCAGGGCAGGTGGATCCGGTCGTCGGCGGGGTCACCCAGGTCGGCCGCGGCGAGTTCGGCCAGCCGCTCGCACAGGGCGTCGCGCGCCTTGGTCAGACCCTGTTGATCATAAAAGCGCCAGCGGTCGTGCAGGTCGGCAACGGCCATGGCTAGGATCGGCTGCTGGTCGGCGTCGCGGTTGTCGGCGTCGCGCCAGAGATCGAGCAAGCGGCGCTCGCTGCCGAGCCGGTGCGCCGCTGGGCCGTCGCTCCAGGGGCGGGGTCCACCAGCGTCAAGAATGTGCGGCCTGTGGTCGGCGGCCAGGTCGCGGCAGTGCCGCTGCCAGAAGTCCAGCACCCGATCGAGGCGGCGGCGTGCGCCGGTCGGGGCTCGGCCGCGGTCGGCCCGCACCTGGTCGGCCAGTTCGCACAGCAGGCCGCGGCGTTCGGCCGCGGACAGGCGTGGACCGTCGCTGCCGTCCCAGCCGCGTCCGGTGCCGGGGTCGGGCAGCCGCCAGGCCGGCGGCAGCCCGAGCAGGTCATGCAGCGCGCGGGCCTGGGCGGCGGTGACCGGCAGCGCGGGCAGGGCGCAGCAGGCGGCCCAGAACCGCAAATCCGCACCGGGTCCGGCGGGTCGGTGCGGCGGCGCGCGGCCGGTGTCCGGCCGCTCGGCCAGCCAGGCGGGGAGCCGGCCGGGCGGCAGGCAGGCGAGCCGGTAGCGCGCGGCCAGAGCAGGCAGGTCCAGGGTGTCGTCGGCGCAATCCACCAGGACGCAGCGCGGCCAGGCCGCCAGTTCGCGCAGCACCCGGTGGACCCGGGCGGCGCGGGCGCCGCCGCCGCGCAGGGCGGCGGCCAGGCCGCGGCCGTCGGTGAGCACGACCACCAGGGCGGTGTGGGCGTCGCTGCCCAAATCCAGCGGGTTGGCGCGTAGCGGGCGGATGGGCCGCCGACCGGCGGGATCGAGGTCGAGCCAGAGCGGGTCCGGCACCGCGCTGAAGGCGCCGTGACGCACCCGCAGCCCGGCCCGCACCAGGTCGTGGTCGAGCGTCTGGATCAGGGCGGCGGGCTCCGGGCCGGCGAGCGCGGTGTCGCGCCACAGCCAGACCTCGCGCAGGCGCCGCAGCGGCTCGAAGCGGATTTCGGGCCGCCCGGCGCGGGCGCTGGCGGTCACGGTGGCGGCGGCGTCGAGCCGCGGACTCGGGTGCGCGGCAATGTAGTGACGCACCCCCCAGATGAGCGCGCGGCGCTGGTCGCGCCCGAACAGACGGCGCAGGTCCGGCAGGCCGCGGTCGGCGGCGGACCAGGTCAGCACCGTGGGACCGTCCGGCCGGTAGCGGTAGCGTTCGGGTGCGGCCGGTGGGTCGCGCAGTTGCCGGGCGCGCCGCCACAACCAGCCGCCGCCCAGGGCGGCGGCGAGGGCGAGCAGGAGCGCGGACCAGGGGCGGGGCGGCGACAGCGGGGCGGCCGTGAAGATCGGCACCCAGGTGTTGAAGCTGTGGATGGGATGCGCGGGCAGTACGCCCGCGGCCGGCGGCGGCGGGTCGATGATGGGCGGCTGTGCGGGCGGCGGTGGCGCCGGCCGCTGCCCGACATCACCAGGCATGACAAGCAGCACTACCAAGGCCAGCAGCGCCGGGGCCAGCGCGCGCGGGCGGGGGTGTTCGGGCCGGCCGACCAGCAACCCGGCGGTCGGCGGTGTCGCACCCGACCCGGGCACGGGTGCCGGGTCCGGGGTCGGGGTCGGGGGGACCGGGGACGGGGCGGTCGGACCCTGGGTCTCGCCCGCCGCGGGGTCCGGCGGTTCCGCCGGGAAGAGCCGCTGCAGCTCCCGGCGCAGGATCCGGCGCTGGTCCGCGTCCTTGGCGAGCAGCGCGGTCAGGGTGTCGGCGAAGACCGCGGCGTCCAGGCCGCGGCCGGGCGGCAGCACCAGGGCGCAGCGGTCGTAGTCCGCCGGCAGCACCGGGACGCCCAGCCGGGGCAGCCGCAGCAGCAGGGCGGCCAGGCGCGGGTCGGCCATGCTGTAGGCGGTGTCGGGCATCGCGGCGGGCGGTTCAGCCGAGCAGCGGATAGTCTTCCGGCAGCTTGATCAGGCAGTGGATGCCCGGCAGCTCGGCCAGGGAGGCGGCGGCCAGCGTCGCGGCCGGCACCTGCAGGACGGCCAGCACGTTGAACCAGACCAGGAGTTCAGCGGCGCCCGGCGGACGGCCGCGCTCACGCAGCAGGCGGCGCACCTCGGTGAAGCGCGGCAGGGCGGCCGCGCGCACGCTGGCCGGCAGCCGGGGCGCGAAGGCATTGTCCCAGGCGTCGAGGATGCGCAGCAGCAGGTCGTCGGTGAGTTCGATATGGCAGAGCACGCAGCGGCGCAGGAAGGGGTCCGGCAGGCTGCGCTCGCCGTTGCTGGTGATGATCAGGATGGGCGGCGGGCCCTGGTTGCGGCGCGGCGCGGCGGCAAAGGGGTGGTCGAAACACTGCTCGCTGAGTTCCTGCAGCAGGTCGTTGGGGAAGTCGCGCGGGGCCTTGTCGATCTCGTCGATCAGCAGCACGCATTCGCCGGGCTCGTCGTAGGCGCGCCAGAGTTTCCCCGGCTTGAGATAGCGCGGCTGGGCGCGCGGGTCGCTGCCGTCGGTGGGGGTCACGATGGTCTTGGCGTAGGCGTCCTGCAGATAGGCCACGGCGTCGAAGTCGTAACGCAGGTCGCGGGCGCTGCTGTCGGAGCGGACCTGGAAATGGTAGGGCGGGGGCAGCCCGAAATACTGCGCCAGATAGTAAGCCGTCTCGGTCTTGCCGGTGCCGGGGTCGCCGGTGAGCAGCAGCGGCGAGCGCGCGGCGAGCGCGGCGTTGATGGCGGCGACCAGCGGCCGGGGCGGCTGAAAGCGGCGGGCGCCGGCCTCGAGCGTGCGCTGGGCGGCCAGGTCGAGGGTCGCGGACAGGGCGGCGCAGGCCGCCTGCGGGTCATGCCGCGACCAATCGAGCGGCGACTCGTGGTAGCGGACGAAGGCGAGCGGGTCACTCATGGCTGGCATGGGTCTCCATTGCGCAGGGCCTGGAAGCCGGTCTTGCAGGCGCGGTAGATGGTCTCGACGGTGGGCTCGAAGCGGCCGGCGGTGCGCGCCCACACCCAGTCCACCAGGGCGCGGCGCTCCAGCCCGGCGACCGCGTTGGCGAGCCGGCCCTGCTCGTTGCGGAAGAAGTCTTCGAGCTCGTCCTCGCGCAACCGGTCGAGCGGCTGCTCGAAGCGTATCCAGTCGCAATGGGGCGGGTTGTCGCGGCCGAGGACGGCGACGGCGTCGCGCTGGATCGCGGTCGCGGTGCTGCCGTGCCGCGCCGGCCAGTCGTCGTCCCATTGCAGACAGCAGCCGGCCAGGACGCGGCAGCCGGCGGGGATCTCGCGCGCCTCGAACACCTGGAGCACGGCCTGCCGCCAATGCAGCAGCCACCCCCGGAGCTGATCCGGGGTGCAGTCGGGCGCCGGCTCCAGCAGCCAGGCCAGCGACAGCAGCAGGTGCTCACCCGGCAGCGGCCGGGTGAGACGGTGCAGGGCTTCTTCCGTGGTATCGGTATCGGGGTTGAGCTGCAGGTCTTCGTAGAGCTGCTGCAGCAAGTCCGCGCTGGTCTGCTCCGGGCGCAGCAGGGCGGGGATGGGCTTGGGGCGGACGCGCGGGGGATGGTCGAGCGCCTCCAGGTGCCAGCGGCCCTGCTCGGGGAAGTCATGGACCCGGGCCTGGGCATCGCCGCAGACGAAATACAGCAGGAGCGCGCCGCCGCGGGGGGCGGTGATGCGCCCGGCGAGCAGGTCCTTCTCGGCCGTGCGGCCCAGCAGCAGTTGGAGCAGGGAGGCGCGGATGGAGGCGTAGAGCACGGCGTCCGGGTCGGCCGGGCGGGTCAGGACCAGCCCGTCGCAGCCCAGCCGGGCGCGGGTGGCGGAATCGCCCAGGTGGCTGAGGACCGCGGCCGGCTCGATCGCGGGCGCCGCGGCCAGCTCGGCGAGCCAGGCCAGGGTGCCGCGTTTCAGGCTCGTGCCGATGCGGCCGGCCGCGGTGCGCTGGATGAGCAGCAGCGGATAGTCGCGGGTGCGGGCGAGCAGCAGGTCCAGATCGAGCCGCGCGCCATCCGCTTCGACACAGTGCAGCCACAGCAGCGGCGGGGTCGGGAGCCGGTCCAGCCGGTCGAGCAGCGCGGCCGGCGCCAGCGACTCACGCGCGTCGGCGTCGCGCCCCAGGGCCAGCCCGCCCGCCTGGTCCATCATGGCATAGACATAGAGGAGGTCGGGTTCGTCCTGCAGGGCACGGTCGAGGTCGTGGCAGTTCACCGCCCAAGGGATGTGGCTCAGGCGCGGGTGTGGCAGCAGCGGGGCCAGGGCGGCGCAAACCTGGTCCACATGGGGGCGGACCTCCGGGGCCAGCCGGGCGTCGGCCGGGGCCAGGATCAGGGTGTTGTGGATGGTGCGCACCGCGGCCGGACGCGGCGTCGGGCCGACCACTTCAATCACCCAACCCTGATCGCCCAGGCGCCGGCCGTGCGCGTCCGGCAGGCTGTGCCAGGGCAGCCGGGCGGCGGCATCGTCCCGGCAGCGCAGCCGCAGTCGGCGGGGGCCGAGGTCGAGCGCGTCCAGATGCCGCGCGGGGTCCAGGTCGGCGAGCGGCTGTCCGGGGTCGGCGGTGTCGAAGAGCGCCCGGCGCAGGGCCGCGAAGTCGCCGCGCGCGGCGGCGGTCTCCAGGTCCGCGAGCGGAGTGCCGGCGGGTGGGCCGGCGGGTCCGGTTTGCAGCCGCCCGTCGCGCAGTCGCAGCTCCAACTCGACCACGCGCAGCGCCGCCCAGGCCTGGCGCAGCGCGGCGAGCGGCAGCAGCCAGCCGGCGCGGGCGGCGGCGTCGACCTGCACCACCATGCCGGCGATCTGCGTCTGGTGCTGGATGGTGAAGGGTCCGCCGCTGAATCCCGGCTGGATCTCCGGGCCGCTGCCCAGATTGAACTGACGCAGCGCACCGCTGCTGCCGGACAGGACGGCCGGCGCCCAAAGCCCGTCCGGGGTGCCGTGCGGGCAGCCCCAGGCGTCGCCGCCGCGGCCGGCGGCGAGGGCCGCGCCCGCCGGGGCCAAGGCCGGTACGGCCGCGGGGTCCAGGGCCTGATCGAGCAACAGGACGGCGAGGTCGTCATGGGGTCCGGGGGCCTCCTGACCCTCCGGAGTCGGCGGGTGCCAGCAGACGACGGTGCCGGTGTGGCGCCGGTCGTGCGGTTGCGGGCTGGACGGGTCGGGAAGCGCGTCCGGGAACGCGAGCGCAATCGACTGATCGGGCAACGGACGTTCCGCGGCGCGCGGGTCCCGCTCCAGGGCGAGGTTTACCACATGGGCGCAGGTGGCGAGGTGCCGCGGTGCGATCAGGAAGCCGGCCCCGCAAGCGCGATCATCCCGCAGCAGGCGTGCCAGACCGCGCATGATGAATCGGCCCGCGGCGCGACCGGCCGCCGTCAGCCGGAACGCTCAGGACTGTCGCCGCCCGCGGCTGGGAGCGGGGCGGGATTCTCCCAGGTCAGCTTGATCTTGAAGTTGGCCTCGGTCTCCGCCGACGCGAGAAAGACTCCGACCGACCCGGAGAAGCCGACCCCGAACTCCATCTCGATGGTCTTGGGGCGGTTGATGTCCGCCAGCGACTTGAACAGTTGCTCGGCGGCCGGGCGGATCATCGCCAGTGCGCGCTGCACGCGGTCGGTGTCATCGGCGCCGGCTAATTGCTTGCCGGCGACGCGCAGCCCGGAAGTCTGCACCCAGACCTGACGGCCGTCGCCCAGGTCGATGCGTTCCAAGGTCGAGGGGTCACCCATGGTGTGAGGTCCTGCGGTTGATCAGTGAAGGCGTGGCGATCAGTCTCCGGCTGCTTATCATCGACGCAATGGCGACAGGCGCGCAACCCGGATCGCGGCTTGACGGCAATCCGGCAAGCCGGTAGTGATTGGTTACTGCCGGGTGCGACCAAGACCGGGATCGCT
Organism: uncultured Lamprocystis sp.; assembly: GCA_964470155.1. Taxonomy (GTDB): domain Bacteria; phylum Pseudomonadota; class Gammaproteobacteria; order Chromatiales; family Chromatiaceae; genus Thiodictyon. The sequence goes on from CAYYAY010000079.1 coordinate 8,083, forward strand.
GATCGTCTCAACGGGCAATGAACGGAAGAACTCCAGATAGGTCCGTGCGGCCGGTACCAGCCGGAAGGGCGCGGCGGCCCGCCGCAAGGCCTCGCGATCCAGGTCACCGGCAGCGAGCCGGGTGAGTTCGGCGTCGATGGCGGCGGCCAGGGCGGCGGGGTTGCCGATCGGGACCAGGGGGCCGAGTTGCCCGTTGCGGAGCAGGTCGCGCACGCCCCCGGTGCAGTCGGTGGCGACCACGGGGGTGCCCAGGGCCATGGCCTCGACCAGGGCGTTGGGCAGGCCCTCTCGCCGGGAGGACAGCACCAGCAGGTCGGCGCGGGCGAGATAGGGGAAGGGGTCGGCGACGAATCCGGGCAGCTCCAGTCGCGCGTCGATCGCGAGTCGGCGGGCGAGCGCGGTGAGGCGCGCGCGTTCCTTGCCCTCGCCGATGATCAGCAGTCGCGCCCGCGGCTGCTCCAGGCGCGCAAAGGCGCGCAGCAGGGTCGCAAAGTCCTTGACCTTACGCAGTCCGCCCAGCGCGATGATGACGGGCGGGCGCCCGGCGCCCCGTGGCACGGTCAGCCAGGGGTGGGTGCAGGGGGCGGCGGCCAGGGCGTCGAGGTCGTCCGGGCAGATGGGATTGTTCAGCACCGCGATCGGCACGTCCGTCACCCCGAAGGTCCGCCGCAGATCCTCGGCGACCGCGTGCGAGACCGCGGTGAGGCCGTCCAGGCGCCGGTAACAGGTGCGGATGCGGCGCGTCTCGCTCAGGGTCTTGAAGGGGTTCCAGCGGTGCGCGGCGAAGCGTCCGGACATCAGGGTCCCCACCGCGGCCACCAGCCGGGGGCCGCCCCCGGCCGCGGGCGGCAGCGCAGCGCGGGCGGCCAGGGCCGCCAGGTCGTCCTTGAGCTTGCCGGTGACCAGCCAATCCGGGCGCTCACGGGCCATGAAGTCGCGCAGGAACTCCACGCGCGGCGCGGTGACAGGCAGGATGCGGATGGCCGGGTCCAGGCCCTGCAGATAGGCATGCCGCGGGTCCCCGACCAGGAACCAGGTCTCGACCCCGAGGCGGACGAGTCCGCGGGCGAGGTTGGTGAAGTTGCGTTCGACCCCGCCGTCCTCGAAGTCGCTCGCTACCAGCGCGATGCGCTCATTCCCCATGGTGGTCGATCAGGTCGGGGCCGAGCATCAGCCGCAGGTAGCGGTCGGCATTGCGCTGGGCCTCATAGCGCTCACCGCCCTCGCGCAGGGTCGCGGCCGGGAGCGGGTCGGCGAGCGTGGCGGCCAGCGCGGCGGCCAGGGCGTGCGGATCGCCGGGCGGGACCAGGGGGCCGAGGCGGCCGTTTTGGAGGATCTCGCGCGGACCGGCGCCGCATTCGGTACTGACCACGGGGGTGCCGAGCGCCAGGGCCTCGATCAGTACCGTGGGCAGGGCGTCCCAGAACGAGGACAGGACCACCAGGTTCGCCCGCTGCAGGAAGGGGTAGGGGTTGGACGCCCAGCCGGGCAGGTCGACCGCTGCGGTGAGCCCCAGCGCGTCGCGTGCGGCTTCGATCGCGGGGCGCAGCCGGCCGTCGCCGATGAGCAGCAGCCGGCAGTCACGCTGTTGGCGTAACCGGGCGAAGGCGTCCAGCAGGGTGGGCAGGTCTTTCTCATACTCCAGCCGGCCGGCGAAGACCAAGACCGGAATGTCGCGCTGCGCGCGGTCGTCGCGAAACCAGGGGTGGTCGATCGGTGCCTGCGCCAGTGCCGACATCTCCGGCGTCACGATCGGGTTGGGGATGGTGGTTACCGGTGCCCCCGCGCCCAGCAGGGTGCGCAGGTCTTGCGCGGTGTCCTCCGAGATGGCGACGATGCCCTGATTGCGGCGGTAGTAGCGCTGGAACTCGGCGCGGCGGCGGTGGCCCTTGATGCCTTTGAGATGGTCCAGCTTGACACTCATACGCCCATGCACGGTGACAAAGACCGGAGTGCGGGTGCCGGCCAAGCGGGCGGCTTTGAGTGTGAACACATCCTCGCGGATGCGGTGGGTGAGGATGGCCGCCGGTCGGCGGCGGTGCAGATAAAAGGCCATGGCCGGCACCCGGCTCCAGGGTGTCATCCGCCCCATCGGGACCAGCCGTACCTCGGGGTCGGTCGCCTCGGGGATGGCGTCGGGGGCGGCGGTGATCAGCAGATCCGTTGGGACACCGCGCGCGACAAAGCCGTTGGCCAGTCGGGCGGCGATCTTGGCGGTACTGCCGCCGTCGAAGGGGCCGCAGTAGACGGCGAGCCGTGGGTGCTCAGTCATGCGCCGGCTCCGCGCCATCAGCCTGCCGTACCCGCCCCAACTGAAAGCTGTAAAGCACGCCCAGGAACAGAATGCAGAAGAACCGCAGGTCCAGATTCACGACGCGGAAGTCGTACAGACAATAGAGCAGCAGCATGATGCCGCCCAAGGTCAGGAAGGCGCGCAGGTCCGGGGCCACGCGCGGGTCCGACCAGAGGCCGCGGTAGGCGCGCAGCAGCACACCCAGCAGCAGGGTCGCAATCAGCACGCCGACCAGACCGAAGCGCGTCAGGATCTCCAGCGCCACGCTGTGCAGGTGCGAGGCCGCCGGTGCATTGGCCAGTTGATACGCGTCGACCGCGACGATGCGCTGCGGGACCAGAAACTCGGTGGTGCTGGTGCCGGGGCCGAAGCCCAGCAGCGGCTGCTGGGCGAAGGTCTGGAGCCCCACCTTGATCAGGTTGAGACGGATCGTCACGGACCCGGTGTAGCTCAGTTCCTCCCGGCTGCCGACCGTGATGGCTTGCCAGTCTTCGACCTGACGGTGCTTGGACACCCACAGCAGCGACCCGGCCAGCGCGATGGCGAGTGCGGCGACAGCGAGTGCAAGACGCAACTGGCGCGGCGACTGTTGGCCGAGGCGCCGCGCTTCACGGCGCCGCAGGATCGCATAGAGCACCCCGGCCAGCGCGAGGCTCATCGCCGCGCCGCGCGACTGGGTGACCACCAAGACGAACAGCGACAGGGCGATGCCCAGCGACCAGAGTGCCCAGCCGACGCCGGGACGCGTCCGCCCGCCGATGCGCAGCCCCGTGATGCGCGGGCGAAAGAGCACGAGCCCCACCAGCACGACCGAGGCCAGGAACGCCAGTCCCAGCGCGGCAAAGCCGAAGTCGTAGCGCATCCCACCCAGGATTTCGGGCAGCAGCGACCAGTCGCTCTTGCGCAGCACACCACAGGCCAACCCCAGGGCCGCGGCACCCAGCACCGGCCAGATTTGGGTCGGGTCGCGGCGCAGCCACCAGGCGATGACGAAGAACAACAAGGGTGCGCTCCAGGCCGAGATCGCTTGCCATTGGTCAGTCGCGATGGCGGGAAAGATCCAGGCGGCGCGCACGGCCAGCAGACTGGTCACCAGCACGACGGCGAGCAGCAGCAGAAAGGCCGGCTCGCGGCGCAGGTGGCGCCACTGGCCGGGGATCTCAGTCAGAAATAAAGCGACCAGCAAGGCCAGCGCGACATTGGCCGGGCCGGTAATCGACCAGGCGGTGAACGCAAAGATCAGGAGCAGGCCCCGTGCGATCAGGGGTTTGCTCATGAGGGGGTGTGACCTGCGTTCAGTTGCGTTCATGGGCGGACGACTGCTCGGTTTCGATCGGTGCGGACCCTGGTTTGCGCGGCACCAGCGCGCGCACCCAGCGGGACCAGGCGCGCGGGGTCCAGGGGCGCAAGGCCAGCGCGCGGGTGTGCCATGATAAAGCCTCACGGCGGCGGCCCGCGCGGGCGAGCAAGAGTCCCAGTTCCGAGCAGCGGGCGGCAAACTTCTTGTGCGCGGCCGGCAAATAGAGTGCCAGGCCGGGATCAGCGGACCAGTGCGGATGGCGGGCGATGCGCGCGCGTGCGGCCTCCTGGACCGCGATGCTCTCCTGCAACAAGGCGATGCGCCCGTGGGAGAGATTCGTCCCGTGCCAGCAATAATCGATCAGGACCTCCGGAACCGCCGCGACCGGGAACACCTCAGCGAGCCGCAGCCACAGATCCCAGTCGCCCGCCAGGTGGTAGGCCGGATCGAAGACCCCGACCTGTTCCAATGCGGAGCGGCGCAGGAGCACGGTGGACGCGGCCATGATGTTGACCCGCAGCAGCCGGCCCAGGGCCTCGGTCTGGTCGCCGGGGACCTGGAGCGGGTTGTGCCGCTCCGCAAGCTCGCGCCCCTGCGCGTCGACCCCGCGGGTGTCGGTGTAACAAAGCCCGAGCCGCGCATCGGCGGCGAAGCGGGCGAGCTGACGCTCCAGCTTGCCCGGCCGCCAGGCGTCATCCTGGTCCAGCAGGCCGATGAATTCGCTGTCGGACGCCGCGATGGCCGCATTGCGGGTCGCCTGGGTGTTGCCGTTGGCGACCTGGATCAGGCGCACCGGCGGGCCAAAGGAGGCGACGATTGCCGCTGAGCCGTCCCGGCTGCCGTCATCCGCCACCACGATCTCCAGATCGCGCTCGCCTTGGGCGAGCACGCTGTTGATCGCCGTGCGGATGAAGGCTGCGCCGTTGTGACAGGGGATGATGGCGGCTACGCGGGGCATCGGGGCAACCTCATGGCATCCAGATAGGCGTCGGTGGCGGCCTCGATCGCGTAGGGTCGGGCGGCCGCGTGCAACTGGGCGGCTGGGAGGGGCGCGTCCAGCGTATCGCGCATGGCCTGCGCCAGCGCGGCGACATCGTCCACCGGCACCAGCGGGCCGTAACGGCCATCCTGAAGCACTTCGCGCGGGCCGCTCGGGCAATCGGTCGCGACCGCCGGAGTGCCCACCGCCAGCGCCTCGATCAACACGAAACCCAGCCCCTCCCACCGCGAGGTGAAGGCAAACAGATCGGCATGCGCCATGAAGGCATAGGGTTGCGGCACGTAGCCCGGCAGCGCGAAGTCCCGGGCGACTCCCAGCTCGGCCGCCAGCGCGAGCAGGGCGGCCCGCTCCCCGCCGCGCCCCAGAATCATCAGCCGGCAGGGACGCTGCGACCGGACCCGGGCAAAGGCGCACAGGAGGGTGTCGAAGCCCTTGCGGTGGCACAGTTCCCCGGCACTCATGACCAAGGGCGCCGCCGGGTCACCGAACCAGGGGTGGTCCGGGCGCGGCAGATCGGCGGTGAACAACGATTCCGGCACCACGGGCGAGGGCACGACCCGGATCAGCGCGCGCGCGAGCCCGGTATAGGTCGCCATATCATCGGCGACCCCGGCGCTGGTGACGATCACCTGATCGGCGAATGGATAGAGCCGGCCCATGGAAGTGCGCTGCACCCAGCGCTCCAAGGGCCCGCGGGTGGCCAGATCGATGGAGATCGTCGTGCCCGAACTGAAGACCAGCCGAGTCGGCAGCGGTGTCCCAAGCCGTGCCAGGGTGCGGGCGAACAGGGCGGTCCGATTCACCCGATCCTTATCCGAGAGCAACACCGCCGGGCGTTCGCGCCGCAGGTAACGGGCAATCGCCGGCAGGCAGCCATAGGTATGACGGGAGCCCAGGTCGATCACCCGCACGCCCGGCGGGATCGCCGGCAAATCCGGCCCGTGGCGGCGCACCTTGAGCAGATCGACCTGATAACCGCGCCGGGCCAGCGCCGGAATCAGGTGCTGCGCCGCCCGGTCGACTCCGCTGTGACCGGAGGTGGAGAAGAAACAGGCGATGTTCATGCTCGCATCCGGGCGTGTGCTTCAATCGACGCGTTGGAGAATAGCGATTGAGTCGCCTCACGAATGCGCCGCTCCGCCGTTTCAAAATAGTGAGGATCAATCTCGACTCCGATTGAGTTTCTGCCCCATTTTGCCGCGGCGACTGCGGTAGTGCCTGTTCCCATGAAAGGATCCAGCACGGTATCTCCGACAAACGAGAACATTCGAATCAAGCGATCGATGGCAGCGGTCATGATGCGACAAGAATGCCTATACTGTCTTCATCTGTATTCATTTATGGGTAAGTCTCCCGGCTCGTGAAATAAGTCATTGAAAGATCGGTTCAGCAAACAAGAAATCTTGGCGGTGGTCATCATTCCGATCAGCAGACCGCGATGACGGTGGTCCGCCCAGCGGACCCTACACCCACTCCAACGGATCTTCCTCAGGCTCCGGCTTAAGCCCCGGTTCTTCGATGAACAACCGGTGCCAGATGGCGAACTGCATGAGCCCGAAGAGTTCCCGGGCGCCGCCCCGGCCGGCTTGTCGCGCGGCGACCAGGGCGGGGATCGCCGCGGGTTCGAACCAGTCGCGGATGCCGCGGTTGGCGATCAGCCGTGCGCCCAGGCGGCGCGCCAGATCGCCGGTCAGCCAGTCGCCCACCGGGACATGGAAGCCGCGTTTCGGCCGTTCCAGATGACCGGGCGGCAGCAGCGGTGCGGCCCACTGTTTCAGCAGCCACTTGCCCTGATGCCGACGCACCTTGAGCCGGTCCGGCAGGGACAGGCCGAATTCGACGACGCGATGGTCGAGGAAGGGCACACGCCCCTCGAGCCCAAAGGCCATCAGCATCCGGTCGGTCTTGACCAGCAGGTTGTCGGGCAGGGCGGTGACCAGGTCGGTGTACTGACGGCGCTGCATGTCCGACCAGGTCGGCGGGGTCTCCCTCCAAGCCGCGACGAAGGGGGCGCGGTCCGCCCCCGGCGCGCCGCGCAGGGCCGGACCCATCAACTGCCGCGGCCAGCGGCCAGACCACTGCCCGCGGGTGCGGAAGCCGCCGCTGCCGGGGTGCAGCACCGACTTGAACCAGCGTTCCAGCGGGCGCGGGTGGTAGCGACGGTAGCCGGCGAAGGCCTCGTCGCCGCCCTCACCGGAAAACACCACCTTGAGTTCGGCAGCCGCGGTCTGGGCGAGGAAAGCGGTGGGCAGGCTGGCGTAATCGCGCATCAGTTCATCCGCTGCCCACACGGTCAGCGGGAGACGGGCGAATACCTGCTCCAGGGTCAGTTCCAACGGGTTGTGGTCAAAGCCGAAGTGGGCGGCCACGCGCGCCGCCTCGGTGAGTTCATGAGCCATGGCGGTGCCGCGGTAGCCCACCGAAAAGGAGCGAATGCGGCCGGCCCCGTGCTGATGGAGCAGCGCCGCCAGCACCGCCGAGTCCACCCCGCCGGAGAGAAAGAGCCCGAAGGGCACGTCGGAGCGCATGTGTTCGTGCATGGCCGCATGCATGAGCCCATCGAGCTCCGCGCGCGCCGTGTCGGCGTCGATGGTCCGCGGGGTGACGTCCAGGGCCGACCAGTAACGGAGCCGCTCGAGGCGCAGGTCCGGGTGGACGAGCAGGGCTTCGCCGGGCAGGACCCGCTGGATGCCGTGCAGCAGGGTGTCCTCCCCGCCGGCGAACTGATTCTGCAGGAAACGGCGCAGTGCCCCCGGGTCGACCTCCGGGCGCCCCGGCAGGACCGGCAGCAGGGCCTTGATCTCTGAGGCGAAGGCGATCCGATCCGACAGCCGCGCATAGAACAGCGGCTTGATGCCGAGTCGGTCGCGTCCGAGGATCAGACATCCGGTGCGGGCGTCGTGCAGGGCGAAGGCGTACATGCCGCGCAGTTGGCGCAGGAAGTCGAGCCCATGGACCGCATAGGCATGCAGAATGGTCTCGGAGTCGGAGTCGGTGCGGATCTGCCGCCCCTGTCGACGCAGGTCGGCATTCAATTCGAGATAGTTGTAGACCTCCCCGTTGGCCGCCAGGGCCAGGGACCCATCGGCCGCGACCATGGGCTGATGCCCGGTCGCGAGCCCGATGATCGACAGTCGGGTCTGGGCCAGCCCGACCGGCCCGGCGCAGTGGATGCCGCGATCGTCCGGTCCGCGGTGGGCCAGCGCGGCGGCCATGGTGCGCAGTTGGTCCGGGTCCGGGGCCAGTCCGGCACGCATCAGCAAGCCGGTTATGCCGCACATGGGCGCGTCCTCGTCGGTCCGCTCACGGCGCCGTCCCGTGGTGAGCGCTCTCGTCGAGCACGACGCCGTTCCTGGTCTCCAGGATCAGTTGCGGCACGGCGGCACCCAAGGGGTGGACACGGATGTCGCCGAGCGCGGTCCGGACCTCGATGCGCTCCCAGGCCGTCGGGTCGATGCCGACCGTGAGCGTGGTGTCTTTCTCGGTGAAGAGGCCGGTGTGGGTGACGGTGTAGGCGATGGCGTTGTCCGTGCGGTCGAGCGCGCCCAGGACGCGACTGGTCGGCAGACCAAAACCGCGACCTTTAAGCCGGATGGAGGCCGCCGCGGCGGTGTCGCCGAGGGGGAACAGGGTCAGGTTCGCGGCGTCCGCGGCCAGGCGCAGGGTCCGCGGCCCGGGTGCCGCCAGGGTCTGGACTTGCAGATTCCGTGTTTCCTGAACAGGGGTGGCGAGCAGCACGCCGAACAGCATGGCCGCCGCGGCGAGTCCATAGGCGCCCACCGTGAGTGCCGGATAGCGTAGCGGGCGGGGTGCCGCGGGCGACCGGCCGACTGCCGCGGCCGCCCGCTGCGGAATGCGTAACACCGGATAATAGAGTACGAAGGCGACACCATAGGCAAGCACCGCGGACCAGATGACGTCCGACAGGAAGTGATCCCCGGCGCTCATCCGACCGATCCCCAGCAGGGTCCCCAGAAGCATCGAGGACAGCAGTGCGGCCAGCGCGAGCCGCGGCCGGCGACGCTGCCAGATCAGGTAGAAGACCCCGAGCAGGTAGCCCACCGAGCTGTGTCCGCAGGGGAATGACTTGCCCTTGCCCGCGGCGGTGCGTGCCAGCGGCGGGACATAAGCCTGGGTGCCGCCCAGGGCGAGTGTCTGATGGGGGCGGGGGCGGCCCCAGTGGTCTTTGAAGATGCCATTGATGATCAGACCCGGACCGAGCAGGGTCGCGACCAGGATCAAGATCGCGTAGATCTGCAGCCGTCGCAACCGCGGCCAGATCCGGGCAGCCCCGATGGTCAGCAGACTGCCGATCAACAGGAGTCCGGCGATCAGGGGCGAGGCCTGGTAGAGCAACACCCAGAACCAGCGGCCGGACTCCCACCAGGGGTCTTCGGCGGTCGGGTGGTAGAAGAGTGCGGCGGCGCGGGTGTCCAGGTCGGTCCACCAAAAGGGCAGGGTACCGACCAGGGCCAGCAGCACCAGGACGATGAGTTGAGCGGGCCAGGAGCGGCGCAGGGTCGCGGATGTTTGCACGGAATCTTTGCTCGCGGGCGGGCGGGATGGCGGAGGACAGGCGCGAGGGTAGCCGTCCGGCACCGGAGTCTCAATTATACCCGTCGTTGTTGGTTTTTCGTTTCCGGTTTTTCGTAACCACTGTTTGATCGTCCTGAACTGAAAACGAAAAACCGAAAACTGACAACCGCTCCGTATAACGGATGATTGGCGCTTCAGTGGTGGTCAGGAAGGTCGGGCGAGGCTCGGGACGCGCCGCCGCGCAGCCAGCGACGGATTTCCGGCAGATGGCGACGGCTCACCGGGAGGCGCTCCGGGCAGTCACGCAGGTGGACCTCGAGGTTGCCGTGGGCATCCTTGTCAAGCGCGCTCAGCCGGGAGCGCGCCACCAGCGCGTTGCGGTGGATGCGCACGAACAGGTCCTGGAATTCGTCTTCCAGTGACTTCAGGGATTCATCGACCAGAAGTTCGCCGCCGATATGATGAACCGTCACGTACTTGTGTTGGGCTTGCAAATAGAGGATGTCCTCGAGCGGGACGGTTTGGAGTCCGCCCCGGTAGTGAGCGCTGAGTGAGTGTCGACGTCCTTGGTGCGCCTCGTCGCGGGTGATCAGCGCGGCCTGTTGAGGTCGGGTGGGGATGCGCGCCCGCTCCAATGCCTCCTGCAGTCGCTCACGGCGTACCGGTTTGACCAGGTAGTCGTCGACCCGATGCTCGAAGGCCGCCAGGGCATACTGTTCATACGCGGTGACCAGGATGATCGCCGGCGGCGGTTCGAGCCGAGCGATCTGCTCGGCTGCTTCCAGGCCATTGAGGCCCGGCATCTGTACGTCCAGCAGTACCACATCCACGGGCTTGGTGCAGCACAGCTCCACCGCCTCGATCCCATCGCTTGCCTCGCCCACCACAGCGTAATTGCCAGGCAATTCAGCGAGCATGCGTGCCAATCGCTCCCGTGCCGGGGCCTCATCATCGACGACCAGGATGTTCATTTGCGTTGCCAGGGATAGGGGAATACCAAACGAACCTGATAATCACCTTCGATTCGCGAGACGATCACCCGTGCCTCACCCTCAAACATCGCGTCCATGCGTTGCTTGACGTTATCCAGCGCGATATGGTTTCCGCCCGTGTGGCGTTCGCCCGGCTCGTCTTCGGCCGGCAGGCTGTTGCGGATGCTGACATTCACCTGCGCGCGGCGATAGCGCCCGCTGATCCGGATCAGCCCGGGCCGGCGCGATGCCGCGATGCCGTGATAAACCGCATTCTCCACCAAGGGTTGAAGGATCAAGGGAGGCAGCATCGCGTCGCCCGGCAGGTCTTCGACGTCCCACACGACCTGGAGTCGGTCGCCGAGTCGCTGCTTTTCGATATTGAGGTACCGATAGGACAATTCGAGTTCCTTGGCCAGGGTCGAGGCCGAGTTCGCGTTTGCGAGGGTGGCACGGAACAGGTCAGCCAGATCCTGTACGACCTCCTCGGCCACCCGTGGGTTAGTCTGCGTCAGGTTGGCGATGGTGTTCATGCTGTTGAATAGAAAATGGGGTCGGATCCGTGCTTGAAGCTTTTGAAAGCGGGCTTCCGCCTCCGCCTCGATTTGCAGCCGCCACTGGTGACGCAGATAAAGATAGCGCAGTAACATCCCCCCGAGGATTGCGCTGATGCCCAGGCTGCGGCCGAGGGTCGCGATGAGTCCCTCGTCCGGGAATACGTGAATCCGCAGTGTCTCTTGCGGAAATGCGTACGCGCCCCAGGTCACCAGGGCGGCAACGGCCATCAGCATCAGCCAGGCCAGCAGCGCCGCGGCGCGATCTTCGACGCGTCGCAGTAGCGGCCGTAAGCCGCAGAGCGCGCCGCAGGAAAGTAAAGAAAAAATCAGCATGAACAGCGACATGGGGCCCATGCGTCCCCAGATATCGGCAATCCGGCAGTGGGATGCCAGAACCAGGCTGATGCCGAGCAATTGGGTGGCCAGAACCACACCGACGGTCATGTCCAGCCGACAGAAATCGGGCGAAAATCCGCGGTGTGGCGGGGCTGGTTCGACATCATCAAAGGGGTTTTGCACGCCTTCCGGTCCAGCCCCGACGGGGGCGCATGTAGAATGTCTCATTTCCCACCGGTCGGACTTCTCGATGCACGAGCCAAGCCACAACGTAAGCGCCGGGGCCGCAAAGCCCTGGGCCGGGCGTTTCAACGCCCCTACCGATGCCTTTGTCGAAGCCTTCACCGCCTCGGTCGACTTCGATCGCCGTCTCTATCGTTACGACATCCAGGGCTCCATTGCCCACGCCACCATGCTGGCCCGCCAAGGCATCCTGAGCCAGGCCGAGTGCGACCAGATCGTCACTGGTCTCGAGGCCGTGCGGGCGCGGATCGATGCCGGTGCGTTCACCTGGTCGATTCCCCTGGAAGACGTTCATATGAACGTGGAAACCGCGCTGACCGAGGCGATCGGCGACGCCGGCAAACGCCTGCATACCGGCCGCTCGCGCAACGACCAGGTCGCTACCGACGTGCGGCTGTGGCTGCGCGACGAGATCGACCTGATCCGGACCGCCATCGCCCGCCTGCAGACGGCCCTGCTCACGCTGGCCGAGCGTGAGGCGGATACCGTCATGCCCGGCTTCACCCACCTCCAGGTGGCCCAGCCGATCACTTTCGGACATCACATGATGGCCTGGTTCGAGATGCTGGAGCGCGACCGCGCCCGGCTGGCCGATTGCCGCGGTCGCGTCAACATCATGCCGCTGGGGGCGGCCGCGCTGGCCGGCACCACGTACCCCATCGACCGTCACCTGACCGCCCGACTGCTGGGTTTCGACCACCCCGCCGAGAACTCACTGGACGCCGTGTCGGATCGTGACTTTGCCATTGAGTTTACCGGCGCCGCGGCTATCCTGATGATGCACCTGTCGCGTTTTTCGGAAGAACTGGTCCTCTGGGCCTCCGCGCAGTTCGCCTTTGTGGACCTGTCCGACAGTTTTTGCACCGGTTCCTCGATCATGCCCCAGAAAAAGAACCCGGACGTGCCGGAGCTGGTGCGCGGCAAGAGCGGACGGATCTTCGGCCACCTGATGGGCCTCCTGACGCTGATGAAGGGTCAGCCGCTGGCCTATAACAAGGACAATCAGGAGGACAAGGAGCCGCTGTTCGACACGGTCGACAACCTCAAGGGTTGTCTTAAGGTGTATGCCGAGATGATGGGGCAGGTCACGTGCAGACGGGAGCGGATGCGCACGGCCGCGGCCCAAGGTTTCAGCACCGCCACCGACCTCGCGGACTATCTGGTGCGCAAGGGCATCCCCTTTCGCGACGCCCACGAGATCGTCGGCAAGGCGGTGGCACTGGGCGTGCGCGAGGGGCGTGACCTGGCCGAGCTGACCATCGATGAACTGCGGGGATTCTCCGAGCGCATCGAACCCGATGTTTATGCCGTGCTGACGCTCGAAGGGTCGGTCGCCGCCCGCGATCATCTGGGCGGCACGGCTCCCGCCCAAGTGCGTGCCGCCATTGGCCGCGCCCGGTTGCGGCTGGCCGCGGGCTGAGGGTCATGGATTGTCTGGATGATCTGAACGCCTGTCTGGTCCGCTTCGCCCAAGCGCGCGACTGGGAGCAATTCCATTCGCCCAAGAATCTGGCGATGGCGCTGGCGGGGGAGGTCGGTGAGTTGCTGGAACATTTTCAATGGCTCACCCAGGAGCAAAGCCGGACGCTCAGCCCGGAGAAAAAAGAGCAGGTGGCGCAGGAACTGGCCGACTGCCTGATCTACATCCTGCGTCTGTGCGAGCGTCTGGACATCGACCCCATCGCCGCCGCCTACCGCAAGATCGCCATCAACGAGCAGCGCTATCCGGCGGACCGGGTGCGCGGGGATGCGCGGCGGGCGGGGGAGTATGATGACTGAGCCGTCGTGCAATCGGCTTGTTGAGTCCGCCGACCGCAGGTACGATCAGCCACACGGCGGCGGGCCCCAGGCGCCCGTCGTTGATCGTTTCTGTCTACAGTTTGGTCTTATCGGGTTAAACGGTGATGAAATATTATTTCGGGGCGGTTTGTGTGCTCTTCGGCGCCTGGTTGGTGTATCGGGCGCTGGCTCATCGCAAGGCGGTGCTGGGCGCGCGTGAACGCGTCGGGGGCGTCCCGCGCGAGCGACCGGTCTCACGACAATTACAGGGGTTGCAGTCGCTGCGGGCGGGTTTGGCACCGCTCTTTGTGCTGGGTGTGCTCCTGGCCGGTATCGCCTTGTCCATCCTGTGGTTCGTCATCGATCAGCAGGGAATCTTCTCGATTGTCGACATCCTGGGCTTCCTGGTGGCGATCTTTGCCTATGCCTACTCGATGTTCGTGCGCCTGCGGTACAGCAATCTGGGTTTGGATCTGAGTCCGGCGGATTGAGGTTTGATACCCGTCGTTCTTGGTTTTTCGTTTCTCGTTTTTCGTAACCCGATGTTCGATAATCCTTAACGAAAAACCGAAAACTCAAAACCGTTCTGTATACTTGGCCAAGGCGGCGGCGTGAGCGAATGGAGGGCTCGCCCTCCGCTGGTCTTGATCAGCGCGTCGGCAGGCCGCCGGCGGCCTCAGTCGCGGCCTCGCCGTGGCGTCGGCGAATCCTCTCACCGGCTTTTTCGCTTGGGAGCGAGAACCGCGCGCCCCGCGGTTCAGCCCAGGTCCTCGCCCCAGCGGCGTCCGATCCGGTGCTCCACCTGCAGGTGGTCCAATACGCGGGCGACCATGAAGTCGATGATCTCCTCGATCCGGGTCGGGTTGAAGTAGAAGCCGGGGTTGGCCGGCATGATCACGGCCCCGGCGCGGGCGAGGCGCAGCATGTTCTCCAGGTGGGTTACGGAGAATGGGGTCTCGCGCACCACCAGGATCAGTTTGCGCCCCTCCTTCAGGGTCACATCCGCTGCCCGATCGATCAGGTCGGTGGAGAAGCCGGCCGCGATCTTGGCCAGGGTCCCGGTGGTGCAGGGGCACACCACCATGGCGTCCGGCGGGTTGCTGCCGCTGGCCACCGGGGCGGTCCATTCCTGGCGGCCGAAGACCCGCAGTTGGCCCGGTTGGGCCTGAAAGTGGTCGATGAAGAACGCCTCCGCCTCCTTTGGCCGGGCCGGGGCATTGAGTCCGGCCTCCATCTGCATGACGACCTGACCGGCCTGGGACATCAGCAGGTAAACCCGGTGACCGGCGGCCAACAGACACTCGACCAGCCGCAGGCCGTAGTGCACACCGGAGGCGCCGGTGAGGGCGACGGTAATGGTCTGGGGCCAGCGTTCAGGCAATTGTTTTGCCTCTGCAAAGGTGGAGGATGGTATTGACCATTGCCTTGCGTTCCGGGCAGCCGCAAACGGCGGTTATCATGTCCTCAGGAATCGATGTCACGCCCTTGCCGGGCTTGATTCATCAGTATTTGATTCAAGGCGGAATGCGAGCGCATCCAGCAGCTTCTGATGGATGCCCCCGAACCCGCCATTGCTCATGACCAGGACCTGATCGCCGTCGGCCGCCTCCGCGGCCACCCGCGCCACGATGGCGTCCACGCGGTCGCAGACCGCCGCCCGTTCGCCCAGCCCGGCGAAGACGCGCGCCGCATCCCACCCCAGATCCTGGGGTGCGTGGACATAAACCAGGTCCGCATCCGCCAGCGAGGCGGCCAGCTCCGCGTTGTGCACGCCGAGCCGCATGGTATTGGAGCGCGGTTCGAGCACCGCGAGGATGCGCGCCGCGCCGACCTGGCGGCGCAGCCCCTGGAGGGTGGTGGCGATGGCGGTCGGGTGGTGCGCAAAGTCGTCGAAGACGCGCACGCCGCGGACCTGGCCGCGCAGTTCCATGCGGCGTTTGACCCCTTTGAAGCGTCCGAGCGCGTCGATGCCGACCCCGACCGGAACGCCGGCATGGCGAGCCGCGGCCAGCACCGCCAGGGCGTTGCTGACATTGTGCAGACCGGTCTGACCCCACTGGACTTCTCCCTGCGGGACACCGTCCAGCAGGACCTCGAAGCGGGATCCGTCGGCAGCGATGAGACGGGCGTTCCAGCCCTGACCACCGGCAGCTGAGATTTCGAAGGTCTCGCGCGGCGTCCAGCAGCCCATTGCCAGCATCTGATCCATGGCCGGTTCGTTGGTGGGGTGGATGAGCAACCCGACGCCGGGGACGGTGCGCACCAGATGGTGGAATTGACGCTGTATCTGCGCCAGATCGTCGAAGATGTCGGCGTGATCGAACTCCAGGTTGTTCAAGATCGCCGTGCGCGGCCGGTAGTGGACGAACTTGGAGCGCTTGTCGAAAAAGGCGGTGTCATATTCGTCCGCCTCGACCACAAAGAACGGCGTGGAGCCCAGGCGGGCCGAAACCCCGAAGTCCAGGGGGACCCCGCCGATCAGGAACCCGGGATCGAGCCCCGCGTCCTCCAGCACCCAAGCCAACATGCTCGCCGTCGTCGTCTTGCCGTGGGTGCCGGCCACCGCGAGCACCCAGCGCCCGGTGAGCAGATTGTCGCGCAGCCAGTCGGGGCCGGAACAATAGGGCAGGCCCCGATCCAGCATGGATTCGACCGCGGGGATACCGCGGCGCATGGCGTTGCCGACCACGACCACATCCGGGGCGGGGTCCAGGTGCGCGGCGGCATAGCCTTCCATCAGGGTGATGCCGGCCGCCTCGAGCTGCGTGCTCATGGGCGGATAGACCTGGGCATCGGAGCCGGTGACCCGATGGCCTTGGGCGCGGGCGAGCAATGCGATCCCGCCCATGAAGGTGCCGCAGATCCCGAGGATGTGCAGGTGCATAACGATCAGTCCTATCTAGTAACGCGTCAGAAATATGGTATACAACGACAACGACCGCGACGCCGAAGGCGTTTCCGAATGGACTTGTTTGACTTATGGTGAACGTTTCCTGATCCATGTATTGCTTGGCCGGTGCATCCAGCGGGACGCGCGTCTTGGCGCAGTCGCTCAGCCGCCGCCCAGGAAGGCCCCGATCAGCAGGACGGCCGATACCTCGAAGATAATGGCCACGGCCACCCCCTGGCCCAGGCTGATGTCGAAGGTGTGCCGGATGATGTGACCGGTCACCACCATGCTCCAGGCGACCAGGGTGAGCAGGAGGAAGGCACCCAGGGCCGCGACATCGGACGCTTCACCGCCCTGCGGATTCAGGGACAGCGGCAGCACGGCGAGGAAGCCGATCAGAGCGCCGCTGCCGAGCAGTGCCGTGGCGGATTGGATGAAACGTCCCAAATGACCGGTAAAGTACAGACCGCCGTAGAGCAGTCCAAGGGTCAATGCGAGTTCGGCGATCCCCTGCACCAGGCCGAGACCCAGGCTCAGACCCGAGACCAGGCCCACCAGCAGTCCGGCACCGAGATCGGAGACCAGGGTAACCCAGAACAGAACCGGGGCGGCAGGCAGGTCCTGGGGGCCCCGGCGCAGCAGGCACAGCTCAACAAAAAAAGTTATCAGTGCCTGCACGGCGGCGTCCTTCGGCGAAACGATTCAACCATCATAACCCGCCGCGGGCGTTTCCGGCTCACACCGGGCCACGGCGGCCGATCAGGAGACCCGCGCCGACCAACCCCAAGGCGACCAAGAGTGCCGGCCAGTTGCCGAACCGAACGAAGGGAGTGGCACCGGCCCGCGGCTGGACCTGCGCGCTGGCCGTGCCGCGGATGAAGATCGGCACCTGATTGAGCACGCGACCGCGCCAGTCGATGATGGCCGAGACCCCGGTGTTGGTCGCGCGCACCATCGGTCGGCCGCCCTCCAGGGTGCGCATGCGGGCCATCTCCAGATGCTGATGGGGTGCCAGCGAGTCGCCGAACCAGGCATCGTTGCTGACGTTGATCAGGAACCCGGCGTCCGGCAGGGCCTGGGCGACCTCGGCGGGAAAGACATCCTCGTAACAGATCGAGGCCCCGGCAGTCCACCGGCCGACGCGCAGCAGGGGGCGCGGGGCAGTGCCCGCGCTGAAATCCGACATCGGAATTTCGAACAGTTTGATCAGCGGGCCGAGCCAGGCGCCGAACGGCAGGAACTCGCCGAAGGGCACAAGATGGCGTTTGGTGTAAAGATCCTCGACGCTGCCGATGCTGACCAGCCCGTTGTAGTAGCGTTCGGCTTCCAGGTCCAGCACCGGAATGCCGAGCACGATCTCGGTCCCGGTCGCGCGTGCCCGCTCGGCCAGCGGGTTGAGCAGCGGGTCCCGAGCCTCATGCAGGAAATTCGGGATGGCCGTCTCGGGCCACAGGATCAGGTCCGAGTCCAAATGCGGCAGGGTCAGATCGACATAGGTTTCCATGATGCCGATCCGGGCCTCCGGTTCCCATTTGATCGCTTGCGGGATGTTCGCTTGGATCACGGTCGCCTGGAAGGGCGTGCCCTCCGGTTCTGTCCAGTCGATCTGCTGCACGGCAAGTCCGCCCAGCCAGAGCGCCACCAGACCAGCCCCGGCCGCCGCCCGTGCCCGCCGGCCCCAGCGGATCAGGCCCCACAGGAGTCCGCCCGAGAGGACCGTGAGCAGGCTCAGGCCATAGACGCCGAGGATGGGCGCATAGCCGGCAAGCGGGCTATCGATCTGTGTGTAACCGAGATTGAGCCAGGGAAACCCGGTGAAGAGCCAGCCGCGCAGCCATTCGAAGAGCACATAGAGACCCGGCAGCAGCAGCACGGGGACGGTCCAGGCGGGACCGCGGTGCAGGGCGCGGGCGAGCCAGCCGACCAGACCATAGTAGAGCGCCATGAGCAAGATGAAGAGCGCCATCAGCAGATTGGCGGCCCAGGCGTCCATGTTGCCGAATTCGTTCAGGCTGATGCGGATCCAAAAGACCCCGAAGCCCAGCAGGCCGAGGCCGAAGGCATAACCGCGCAGGAACCCGGCGTGAGCCGATCCCTGCGCCAGCGCCGCGTTGAGCAGGGCGAGCGCAATGACCGCGACCGGAAAGAACGCGAAAGGCGCAAAGCCCAGGACCGCGATGGCCCCGGCGGTGAGGGCAAGGAGCGGGGGCAGTGACGCGGCGAGGCGCCCTGGTCGCGCGAGGTTTGGGTACATCGTGAGAGGCCGTCCTGGTGCTGGGTGAAGACCGGCGCCGTTCTAACAGCCGCGGGCGGTCTGGTCAAATAAACAAGGGTCGCCGGGTCGCGCGCGCCGCGGCTTGATCACCGTGCGTTAGTCGTACTTGGTGTCCTTCCACTGCCGCAGTGCCGTGAAAACCGCCGCATGGCCGGCGAGCGGGTGCCCGGCGAAACGTTCGGCCGCAGCGATGACGCCCCGCTCGCCGGTGCGCAGGAAGGGGTTGGTGGCCAGTTCCTCGGCCAGGCTGGACGGAACCGTCGGCAGACCGGCGGCACGGGTCGTCTCGGCGGTCTGGGTGCGAGCGCGCAGGGCCGGATTCTCCGGCTCCACCCAGCGGGCGAAGCCGAGATTCGCCAGGGTGTATTCGTGGGCACAATAGCAGCGGGTCGTCGGGTCCAGGCCGGCGATGCGCTGCAGTGAGGCGGACAACTGCGCGAAGGTGCCGTCGAAGACCCGGCCGCAGCCGCCGGCGAAGAGCGTGTCGCCGCAGAAGAGCGCGCCGTCGGCCAGGAAGGCGATGTGGCTCGCGGTGTGACCAGGGACCTCCAGCACGCTGAAGCGGGTGCGCAGACCCGGCAGTTCGACCTGATCGCCTTCGCCGACCTGCCGAGTCAGTGTGCGGATGCGCGGTTCGCGGGGACCGATGACGGCGAGCTCAGGGAAGGCCTGGCGCAGCTCCGCGAGTCCGCCGACATGGTCGCCGTGATGGTGGGTCACCAGCACGGCGGTGAGCCGCAGTCCCGCGACGGCCAGGGCCTCCAACACCGGGTCCGCATCCCCCGGGTCCACCACCACGGCGTCGCCGCCTGGTGGTTCGGTCAATAGCCAGATGTAGTTGTCGTCGAAGGCGGGGAGTGGGCGGATACTGAGCATGGTCGAACAGCCTGGCGATGGAGACGGCTCCACAATACGGCCCGGTGGCGTCTGCCTCAAGCGCCCGTGAGCGCACGTGCGCTCCGGCGATGTTCAGGTTCAGGTGATTTTCGGAACACCGGATACCACCCACCACCGACTCGGACGCAGGTGCGACTGAAGTCGCATCGACATTGACCGGCATCCAAATTGTCGGAAATCACCTGAACAGGTGGTAATCCGGGCGAGGATCCTCGACCGCCCACCGGATCGAACCCGCGGTGGTCGGGCCGATTCCAGGCACCGCGGCCAGCGCGTCGGACGGAGCGGCCATGATCGCCTCGACCGAGCCGAATTGTTCCAGCAGTCGCCGCGCCCGCTCCGGTCCGATCCCCGGTAACCCCTGCAGGACCCGGCTCTGCACCCGTGCCTTGCCGCGCGGGCGGCGGCCGGGTCGGGGCAGCGCGCCGACCGCGCGCACGCGCGCCTGCCGGGCAGCGAACAGCATCAGGCGCGCGGTCTCCTCCGCGTCCATGGACCGCAGCAGCGGGATGCCGAGAAACAGGGTCAGATTCACCAGCGCCCCCTGGATCGCCTCGCGTCGCATGTCGCTCTGCGCCAGGTCCCGCGCGCGACCCTCCAGGATCAGCGCGGCACGCAGGGGCGCGTTGGCGAGCCGCAGCCCCTGCGAGAACAGGCGCCCGTCCTTGATCGAGGCCACCAGATCCGGCAGCGTCTTGCGCTCGAACAGCAGGCTGTCGTCCACCTGATAATCGCCGACCGGCAGCCGCTCCACCCGTGTCAGCACGTCGGCCCGCTGTTGCAGCGCAGCGAGCACGGAGCCGGTCGACTCGCGGTCATCGACCACAATGAAGAAGCGTTGGCTGGTCGTCATCATCTGCTCGAGACAGGGTGCGATCTCACGGCTCAGGCGCGGGCCTGCTCGAAGCGCGCCACGCAGTGTTCCAGCCGGCTGGCCGGTGTGCGTTGGATCTTCGCGAGCAATTGGCAGGACACCGTCCCGAGCCCGAAGCGCCGCATCAGTTCCCGTTCCAGATACAGGGTCAGATGCGCGGTCATCTCGGCGTCGGCCTGAGCGCGGTGATAGCGCCCGGTCACCGGCAGTTTGGCATAATCGACCAGGGTGCCGAGCTTATGGTTGGGCGCCTGCGGCAATACGCGCCGGGCAATCAGCATCGAGCAGATGAAGGCCTGGCACCGGGCGCGCCCGATACGTGCCAGTTCGGCGTCCCAGAACTTGCTGTCGAACGAGGCGTTGTGGGCCACCAGCGGATAGTCGCCGACAAAGTCCGCCACCTCGGCCATCACCTGCCGGGCCGGCGGCGCCGCGCGCACCATCGCGTTGGTGATCCCCGTAAAATCCGTGATGAACCCGGGGATCGCCACCCCGGCGTTCATGAGGCTCTGATACTGAGCGACGATCTGCCCGTCGCGCACCAGCACGGCGGCAATCTCGGTGGCGCGATCACCGCAATCCGGCGACAGGCCGGTGGTCTCGAAATCGATGACGGCGATGGGTTCCACCGTGATACTCCTGTTGATATACCCGTCGTTGTTGGTTTTTAGTTTCTCGTTTTTCGTAACCCGATGTTCGATAATTCTTGACGAAAAACGAAAAAC